>NZ_AJXW01000087.1 GCF_000264375.1 Rhodanobacter thiooxydans LCS2 | reverse complement strand
GGCTGGGGTGGGGTGCTCTTGGTCTTGCTCGCCAGCCCGGAGCTACCCCTCCTAGCCTCCCCCTGCATGCAGGGGGAGGAACCAAAAGCCCGCACCACCGCAAGAGCCGTGCTCCCTCCCCTGCATCGCAGGGGAGGAGCAAAAAAACGGCGGCCCGGAGTCCGCCGTTTTCATCATGCGAACCGGCTCAATGCGAGGCGGCTTTTGGAGCGTCCTTGGCCGTCCACTGCTTCAGCCAGGCGTTCACCGCGTCGTGCCACTGCACGCTGTTGTGCGGCTTCAGCACCCAGTGGTTCTCGTCGGGGAAGGTCAGGAACTGGCTGGGGATGCCGCGACGCTGCATGGCAGTGAACGCGCCCAGGCCCTGGGTGATCGGGATGCGGAAATCCTTGGCGCTGTGCACTACCAGCATCGGCACACGCCAGTCCTTGACGTGGTCGAGCGGGTTGAACTTCTCGTAGTTCTCCGGGTGCTCGTACTGGGTGCCGCCGTTCTCGCGCTCCTCGAACCACAGCTCCTCGGTGTCGTAGTACATGGCGCGGGTGTCGAACACGCCGTCGTGGTCGACCAGGCACTTCCACGGCTGGTTCCACACGCCGGCGATCCAGTAGGTCATGTAGCCGCCGTAGCTGGCGCCGAGCGCGCAGGCGCGGTCGCCGTCGAGGAAGCTGTACTTGTCCAGCGCGGCTTTCCAGCCCAGCTTCAGGTCCTCCAGCGGCTTGCCACCCCAGTCGCCGGAGATCGAGTCGGTGAACGCCTGGCCGTAGCCGGTGGAGCCGTGGAAGTTCACCGTCACCACCGCAAAGCCCTGGCCGGCATAGGTCTGCGGGTTCCAGCGGTAGCTCCAGCCGTTGCTCATCGCGCCCTGCGGGCCGCCGTGGATAATGAACGCGACCGGGTAGGTCTTGTCCGACTGGTAGTCGACCGGCTTCACCACGTAACCCTGCACGGTCTCGTTGTTCCAGCCCTTGAAGGTGAAGAACTCGGCGTCGCCCATCGTCGTGTTCTTCAGGTCCGCCGCATTGAAGTGGGTGACCTGCTTCAGGCCGCTGCCGTCGGCGGCGGCGAGGTAGACGTCGGCCGGCCGCTTCAGGTCGTCACGGGCCAGCAGCAGCTTGCCGGCAGCCAGCGAGAAGCCGCCCACCGTGCCCTCACCGACCAGCTGGCTGACCTTGCCGCTGGCCGCGTCGATCGCGAACAGCGGGTGCTGGCCGTTGTCGTCGGCGGTGGCGTACAGCGTCTTGCCGTCGGCGGAAAGCGCCAGGCCGCCGGGCGAGCGGTCCCACTGCGGGTCCACCTCATGCTTCGCGCCGCTGGCCAGGTCCAGCGCCATGATCGCGAAACGATCGGCCTCGAAGCCCGGCGTCTTCATCGCCAGGTAGTACAGCGTCTTGCCGTCCGGCGAGGCCACCGGGTACGCGTCCCACGCCTTGTTTTCGGCAGTGAGGTTCTTCGGTGCGGCCGAGCCGTCGGCCAGCACGCTGTACACGTCGAAATTGGTCGACCACGGCTCGCTGCTGCCGGCGATGCGCGCGTCGAAATACACGGTCCTGCCATCCGGCGCGAAGCCGAACTCGCCCTCGTCGCCGAACGGCTTGCTCGGCACGTCGCCGTCGATGCCACGGCTGAGCCGCTTCGGCTCGCCGGCCAGCTGGCCCTTGCCGTCGAAGCGGGTCACGAACAGCTGGTTGCGCCGACCGTCGGCCCAGGTATCCCAATGCCGCACGAACAGCTTGTCGTAGAGCGTGCCGCTGGCCTTGTCCTTGGCGCGCGCGTCGAGGCGCTGCTGCGTGCAGGCCAGCGTGGCGCAGTCGGTGAACACCTCGTACGACAGCAGCACCTGCTTGCCGTCCGGCGACAGCTTGTAGCCGCCGAGATCCAGCACGCCATGACTGACCTGCACCGGCACGGCATGTTTGGCCAGGCTCAAACCGCCCTTGCCGCCCAGATCCACCCGCCACAGCTGCGCCACACCCTTGGCCGGCGCCACGAAATACAGGCTGCGCCCGTCCGCCGACCAGCGCGCCGAGCCGCCCTTGTCCACCACCTTCACCGGCTGACCGCCCTTGGCCAGATCCAGCACGTAGACCGCGTTGACGCCCTTGTTCGCCGCGTAGTCGGTACTGCGCACGCCGAACGCCGCGTAGCGCCCGTCCGGCGACAGCTGCGGGTCGCCGACCCGATCCATCATCACGAGGTCGCGTACGTTGAAGGCATGCGCCCCCTCGGCCTTGACGAAGCTGGTATCCACGACGTCACCCGCCATCGCGGGCGCCGCCACCAACGCGAGCAGCAGCGCGGCAATCAGAGGTTTCATGGGGTGGTCCTTGGGTGGTCAAAGCGGTGACGGTAAGCGCCAAACCGGTCTCAGGCAAGTTTTTCTGTCCCTGCCGAGTGCGGCCACCAAAGGCATGGACGATCGCGGATTACGCGCCCGACGAAGAGATCCAAGCCCCGTAACCGGTTGTGTATCATTGGCACCTTCACGCCTCGTTACACACCAGGGGAATGGATTCATGGACAGTCGCGAGTATCGGCTCGGCTACCGGGGCGATATCGAAGGCCTGCGGGCCATCGCCATTCTTCTGGTCGTGGCCGCGCATGCCAACGTTCCATGGCTTGCTGGCGGATTCGTGGGCGTGGACGTGTTTTTCGTCCTGTCCGGCTACCTGATCACCGGCCTGCTGTTGCAGGAAATCGCCAAAACCGGCCGTCTGCAGTTCGCGAACTTCTACGCGCGCCGGCTCCGTCGGTTGCTGCCTGCGTTGCTGCTCATGTTGCTGTGCACCTGTCTGTTTGCCGCCGTCGCGCTTGCGCCAGGCGAGCAAGGCGGTCAGGCCGTGGCAGCGGCCACGGCGTCGGTATGGTTCAGCAACATCCACTTTGCCTTTGCCAAACTCGACTATTTCAGCCCAGGTGCCGCCAGCAACCTGTTCCTGCACACTTGGTCGCTGGGTGTCGAGGAGCAGTTCTACCTGGTCTGGCCGGCGCTGATGCTGCTGGCCTTCGGCGCATGGCGCAGCAAGGGCAATCATGTGCGACGGCTGAAGGTGGCGATGCTCGCGATCGCCATCCTCAGCCTGCTGTGCTGCATTGCGCTGACCCGCACAGCACAACAAATGGCCTTCTACATGATGCCGTTGCGCGCATGGCAGTTCGCAGCGGGGGCGATGGTATGGCTGTACGTCAATCCATCAACAAATCACGGCACTGACAGCCAAACGCAGCACAAAACAACCGTCATCGCCCGCTGTACCGGCTGGCTGGGATTCGGGCTGATCATCGCCGCCGCACTGTGGTTCGACGCCAACATGGCCTACCCGGGGTGGCGTTCGTTGCTGCCTACCCTTGGGGCGGCCGCGATCGTCGCTGTCGGCGTACGCGAACCGAACAAGGGCATCTCGTGGGCGCTGTCATGGCGTCCCCTGCAAGCTGTAGGTCGTGTCTCGTACTCTTGGTATCTGTGGCATTGGCCAGTGCTTTTGCTGGGTGGCGCACTCGTTACTATGGATAGCCCCGCCTACCGCGCCGGGCTGGTTGTCCTGTCTCTTTTGCTGGCCATCGTGTCGTACCGCTGGGTCGAGTCCCCCATTCGCCATCAGGCGCGATGGGTCGTGCGACCGGGCGTTACGGTCATGGCTGCGATCGCACTCATGATGACCGCCAACGTACTGTGCATCGTCTGGTTCAATGCCACATCGACCTGGGCAAACAGCCCGGCCCAGCAACGCTACGCGCGGGCACATGTCGACGCACCCATCATTTACTCCATGCCCTGCGACGACTGGTATCACAGCGACGAAGTACGCTTTTGTGCGTTCGGACCAAGCGATGCAAGGCACACGGCGGTGCTGATGGGCGACAGTATCGGTGCGCAGTGGTTTCCTGCCGTCGCCGAGGTCTTCAACCGACCGGGCTGGCGCCTGCTGGTCTTGACCAAGTCCTCGTGCCCCATGGTGGACGAGCCGATCTTCTATCCAAGAATCGGGCGGGACTATGTCGAATGCAGCAACTGGCGCAAGAACGCATTGCAGCAGGTTGCCGGGCTGCGGCCGGACATCGTCATCCTGGGCTCGGTGCAAACGAGCAACTTTAGTCGAACCCAATGGACTGAGGGCACGGCGCGGCTACTGAAGGTCGTCAGCGACTCCACTGGCCACATCTACATCCTGCGGGGTACACCGCACCTGCCCTTCGATGGCCCCAGCTGCCTCTCTTCAAGGAACTGGCTGCCATGGCTGCACCTGCGACGCGGCACTTGCCAGGCGCCGGCATTCAGCCAGTCGGGCAATGACGTCTACGCGTGGCTGCAAGAAGCCAGCAGGCGCTTCGACAACGTCTCTGTGCTGGATCTGAATGAAGCCATCTGCCCGGACGGGCAGTGCCGTGCCGAACGTGGCGACATGGTCGTATTCAGGGACTCACAACATCTGACTGCAACCTTCGTCAGATCCCTGGGCCAGGAACTTGGCAGGCAAATCAAGCTCGTGGCTTCTCATGACCCATCCGGCCAGACGCGATAAGAAAACCATCGACATCTCCGGGCCCATGGCTACTCGGTCCAGCGAAAATCGGGTGGAGATGCGCCTGGGTCCGCACGTTGTTCCGTGACTTCGGTCTCATTACCCGCATCAACCCGCCTCCCGACCGCCTTTCGGATGAGCTCCAGCCTGGCTTTGCGCACCCTTTGGTACAAAACGTGCTGCTAGCGGGGGCATCTACAGGGGAGCTCTCTATGTTGCACCAGCGCATTTCTGCCGGTTTCACCTTGATCGAACTGATGATCGTCGTGGCGATCATCGCGATATTGGCCGCCATCGCCATCCCGGCGTATCAGGATTACCTAATCCGGACGCAGGTCACCGAGGGTATGAGCTTGGCGGACGGGGCCAAGTCCGCAGTGTGGGATTTCGTCTCCAACACCGGGCGGTTCCCGCCCAACAACCAGTCGGCGGGCCTGGCCAAAAATAGATCGATTGAGGGCAGTTACGTATCCAGTGTGGACGTGACGGGTGGCGCCATCAAGGTGCTCTACCAGGGAACCAAAGCCAACACCCACATCAACGGCGGCAGCATATACCTGCTGCTTTCGCCCATCACCCATGCCGGCAGCATCGCCTGGACGTGCTCAGCCAGTACGCTGGACCCAAAGTACTTGCCCTCTTCCTGCCGCAGGTAGCCATAGGCTCGAATCGCCATAGCACACACAAACTGACAATCAACGTCACTTTTGGCCTGTTCGGGACACGCCGGGCAACGCAGCGCATGGGTCACAATTTTTGAATCCACAGGGCATCATCGGCACTGCTTGCGGGCTTTCGTGACGACGGGCACAATCCAAGCGCCTACAGATGTGAGGGAATACACCTGCGGCAAACGTGGCATATATGCTGCTTGACTTTGCCGCGAGCTTCCTGGTCGTTCCGACCATGCGAATGGGGTCCGTTCCCGCCTAGGGGGATAAAGGGACTGGGGCTCAGGGGGCATCACACGGTTAGCTAACCAGAACAGAGGAACCACCATGAAGAAGATGCAGAAGGGCTTCACCCTGATCGAACTGATGATCGTGGTTGCGATCATCGCGATCCTCGCCGCCATCGCCATCCCGGCCTACCAGGACTATCTGATCCGCACGCAGGTGTCCGAGGGCGCTGTGCTGACCGACGGCGCCAAGACCGCTGTTGCCGAGTTCTACTCGAACCGCGGCGACCTAACCAATGCCAAGAATGCCAGCATCGGTTTAGCGCAGGCCGCCAGCATCAAGGGACAGTACGTCAGCCAAGTTGACGTTGCAGGCGGCATCATTACCGCTAGTTTCGCCGGTCCGAAGGCGAACAAGGCGATCTCTACCGGTCCCAAGACTTTCGTACTTTCGCCTGTTACTTCCGCCGGCTCGATCAGTTGGGTCTGCACTAGGTCAACAGTCGATCAGAAGTATCTGCCCACTTCGTGCCGTAAGTAATCGGCGACACATCGCCAACTTAGAAGGGCCGCCATGCGCGGCCCTTCTTTTTTCAGGAAGTACGATGCACCGTCGTTTTTTTGGCCTCTCCCTGCTCCTGTTGTTAAGCTTGGGATCGACTTGGGTTGCTTACTCACCTGGCCTGCACGGCGGTTTTCTGTTCGACGACTTCGCCAACCTTCCCACTCTCGGCGTTACTGGTCCTGTCGAAAATTGGCCCACGTTCTGGCGCTACATCACTTCGGGAACCGCCGATCCCACCGGCCGCCCACTTACCTTGTTGACGTTCCTGCTGGATGCGCAAGACTGGCCCGCTGCTGCCTATTCGTTTAAGCGCACCAACTTGTTCTTGCACCTGCTCAACGGAATCCTGCTCTACGCCTTGCTAACTCAGTTGGGTCGCCTGCTTGGTAACCATGAAAAGCAAAAACGGACAGCCGCGCTGCTAGGAGCCACCCTCTGGCTGCTGCATCCGCTGCTGGTTTCCACCACGCTGTATATCGTGCAGCGCGAAGCTATGCTGCCAGCCACGTGCACCATGATCGGCCTGCTACTTTGGCTGCACGGTCGCCACCGACTGACCCAAGGCGAAACTCTGGCAGGACTGGCTTGGAGTGTACTTGGCCTGGGAGGCTTCACCACATTGGGGGTGCTGGCCAAGGCCAACGGCGCCTTGCTGCCGATGCTTGCCTTGCTGATCGAGCTGGTTGTGCTCGCACCACGGCACGCCATGCATCACGACGGCGCACGACAAGCGCATCGCCTGGCGTTGTTCGCCTTCGGCATCGTCCCCTCAGCCGCCATCCTCGGCTACCTGCTATGGACCGGTCTCCATGGCGCGCTTGCCGACGGCCCGGTTGGATTCCGCCCATGGAGCGTCGGCCAACGCCTGCTCACCGAGCCGCGCGTGCTGCTGGACTACCTGCAGTTGTTGTGGCTGCCACGCCCGTTCTCCAGCGGACTGTTCAATGACCAGTACGTCGCCTCGACCTCGTGGCTGCGGCCAGTCACCACCCTGCCTGCCATGTTGGCCGTGCTCGGCTTGATCGGGTTCGCCTGGTGGCAACGCCGACAGCGCCCCGCGCTTGCCCTGGCCGTGCTGTTCTACTTCGCCGGCCAGTTGCTGGAATCCACCTCGATACCGCTGGAGCTCTATTTCGAGCATCGCAATTACCTGCCCGCCCTGCTGATGTTCTGGCCGCTAGGCCTGTGGCTGGCCGACGTGCGCACGTTGCGTGTGCTCAAGTACGCCCTGATGCTGGCGCTGCCGCTAGGCTTGGCCTGGATGACCCATGCCCGCGCCGAACTGTGGGGCGACGTGCATAACCAAGCTTTGCTGTGGGCCAGGATCAACCCCGATTCGGCACGCGCCCAGACCAATGCCGCACAGATTGAGATGCAGGCCGGGCAACCGCAAGCGGCCATACGGCGCCTGGAAAAGCTGCTCGCAAACCAGCCACGCCAGGTGCAACTCGCCTTCAATCTGATCGGCGCGCGCTGCATGACCGGCGGCATCACAGTTACCGATCTCGCTGCAGCGCAGCTCGCCATGCAGGGCACACCGAATACCGGCACCCTCTTCGCGAACTGGTTCGAGCGCACGCTACCTGTGGCGATGTCGGGCGGATGCCCGGGGTTGACTGCACAAGGCCTACAAAAGCTGATCGATGCCGGGCTTAAGAATACGAAACTGTCCGCCGCCGGGCCACAGCAAGATCTGACCTATCTGCGCGGCAAGATCGCGCTCGCGCAAGGTCAGCCGGATGCGGCTCTAGCCGATTTCACCCGCGCGCTCGACCTGCAGATACGGCCCGGCATGGCCCTCGAAGCCGCCGCGACCCTGGGGCGTGCCGGCTACCCGTCACACGGCCTGCAACTGCTTGACCATTACGAGGCCGTCAGCGGGAATGCCATGAAACCCGGTCTCGGCATGCCATGGCTGCATGAATGGGTGCTCAAACGCCAACACTACTGGCCGCATGAGCTGGATCACTTGCGGCATCAGCTCGCCCTCGACGCCGAGGCGGGCTCCGGGAATACTTCCAGCCATCCCCTCCAGCCAGGTACCCCAGCTTGACGGACTTTCTTCGCCGTTCACCGTGGCGTCTCCTGGCGCTGCTTGCCGCCTTCGCCATCACCCTGATCGTCTATTGGCCGGGGCTCTCTGGGGGATTCCTGTTCGACGACTACCCCAACATCGTCGACAACAAGGGGGTGCAGCCACGCGATGCCAACTTCCCATCACTGGTCGGCGCCGCGCTTTCCTCGCCGGCCAGCGACTTCAAGCGTCCATTGGCCTCGTTGAGCTTCGCCATCAACTATCTGGCAACCGGGCTTGATCCCTACTGGATGAAGCTGACCAACCTGCTGATCCATCTGCTAAACGGATGGCTGGTCTATCTGCTCTCGTTGGCACTGCTGCGATCCGATTCTTCTCGCCAGCATCCGCATGCCCCCCTTGTTGCCGTGCTGATCGCCGCTGGGTGGATGCTGCTTCCGATCAACCTCACCGCCGTGCTGTATGTAGTGCAGCGCATGGAGAGCATGGCCAACCTGTTCGTCTTGATGGGGCTGTTTGGCTATGTAACAGGTCGCCGCCGCATGCTCGGCCTGCGTCACGCCCCGCCTCCGGCCAGTTTGGGGAATGCGCAGTGGACCGGCTTCATCCTTTGCATAGCGAGCACCACCATACCGACCGCCACCGGCATCCTGGCCAAAGAAACCGCGGTAATGTTGCCCCTGTACGCGTTGTTGATCGAATGGGCCTTATTCCATTTCAGCCAGCCACAGAAAGCGCCAATCCTCCAGGAAAAACACCATATCGGGTTTTCGCGACGCCACGATCTTCGCCTGATCGGCCTGTTCCTAGTGGTGTTCGCCCTGCCCTTTGTCATGGGCCTGGCATGGTTGCTGCCGAGTGTGGTGAAACCGGCGGCCTGGGCGACACGCGACTTCACCCTCGGCACGCGTCTGCTGAGTGAAGCACGCATCGTCACCGATTACGTCGCATGGACCCTGCTGCCCACCCCAAACGCGCTGTCGTTCTACCATGACGATTTCCGTATCTCGACCGGGTTGCTGTCCCCATGGAGCACCTTGGCCAGTGTCGTCTTCCTCACAGCCCTGACCGCCTTGATGCTCTGGTTGCGCCCGCGCAAACCAGTGGCAGCCCTTGGCATCGCTCTGTTTCTAGGCTGCCAGCTGCTCACCGGCACCATCCTGCCATTGGAACTGATCTACGAACATCGCAATTACTTCGCCAGCTTCGGCCTGCTGTTGGCGATCACGCCGCTACTCGCCGTTCCGCGCAGTCAACCATTCGCGCTGCCGTGTTACGTGCTGCTTGCCGGACTACTGCTGAGTTGGACCGCGCTCACTGCTATGACGGCTTACGTCTGGGGCAATCCCCTACGACTGGCCGAGGACCTGGCCTTGCGTGCGCCGCAATCACCACGCGCCCAATACGAACTGGGCCGCACCTACATCATCTATTCGCACTACGACCCCGCCTCACCCTTCACCAAGCTGGCCTATACACCACTGGAAAAGTCCGCGTCACTGCCAAATTCATCGATCCTGCCGGAGCAGGCGCTGATTTTCATGAATGCGCGCATGAAACTCCCACTGAAGGATGCCTGGTGGGACAGCATGATTGCTAAGCTCCAAACGCGCAGACCCGGCGTACAGGATGAGAGCTCGCTGGGTGCGCTGACGCAATGCGCGCACGAAGGCCGCTGCGACCTCCCACAGCAGCGCATGATGAATGCATTCATGGCATCACTCGCACACCCCGACCCCAGTGCTCGTCTACTGGCTACCTACGGCGACTACGCCTGGAATGTGCTAAAAGATCATGCGCTCGGCGAGCGCATGATTGAGGAAGCCATCAAGGCCAGCCCGTACGAACCTGCCTATCAAATCACCTTGGTCCGTATGCTGGCGGCACAGGGCCGCATGGACGAAGCTCGCCAAGCCATTCTGCGACTGCAGAAATTGAATGTTGGAGGCCGGCTGGATGAAGAACTCGGCGCGCTACGCATGCGATTGGGCAGCCCATCACATGGCTGATTCAAAGTGTTACTACGCGTAAGGGCAGGCAACGTTTAGACTGTTGTCTTGAGGCCACCTTGAGGCAATGGGATACCAGTGAAGCGCGCACTCATTTCTGGAATTACAGGGCAAGACGGCGCCTACCTAGCCGAGTTCCTTCTGGCAAAAGGCTACGAGGTGCACGGCATCAAACGCCGCGCATCGTCCTTCAATACGGATCGCATCGACCACCTGTATCAGGACCCTCACGACCTTGATCGTCGATTCTTCTTGCACTATGGCGACCTGACCGACTCAACCAACCTCATCCGCATCGTCCAGCAGGTGCGTCCCGATGAAATTTACAACCTCGGTGCACAAAGTCATGTGCAAGTCTCGTTCGAGACCCCCGAATACACGGCAAACACCGATGCTCTGGGTACACTGCGCCTACTGGAAGCCATCCGCATACTTGGCCTGGAAGGCAGCACCCGCTTCTATCAGGCCTCGACCTCAGAGCTCTACGGGCTGGTAGCAGAAACACCGCAGACCGAACGCACGCCCTTCCACCCACGCTCGCCCTACGGTGTAGCGAAGCTCTACGCCTACTGGATCGCGGTCAATTACCGCGAAGCCTACGGCATGTATGCGTGCAACGGCATTCTGTTCAACCACGAGTCGCCCATTCGCGGAGAGACTTTTGTCACCCGCAAAATCACGCGCGGGCTGGCGTGCATTCATCTCGGCCTGCAGGACTGCCTGTACCTCGGCAATCTCGATGCTCGCCGTGACTGGGGGCACGCGCGGGATTACGTGGAAGCGCAGTGGCGGATGTTGCAACAATCGCAGGCTGAGGATTACGTGATCGCTACTGGCGAACAACATTCCGTGCGTGAATTCGTCAACTGCGCTGCACGCGAACTGGGCTTGGCTCTTGAGTGGACCGGCAGGGGAATCGACGAACAAGCTGTCGTTGTACATGCACCCGCCAACTCCGCAGCAAAAGCTGGCCAACGCATCGTCGCCATCGACCCGCGCTACCATCGCCCGGCCGAGGTGGATACGCTGCTTGGTAACCCGGGCAGGGCACGCGAAAAGCTCGGCTGGGTTGCCAAAACCAGCTTCGATGATTTGGTGCGCGAAATGATGGCCTCGGATCTTTCCCTCGCACGACGAGACGCATTGATCGAACAGTCCGGCTTCCGAATCACGCAGCATCACGAATGAACCTGATACGCACCTCATCCAGAATCTATGTTGCCGGCCACCGCGGCATGGTGGGCTCGGCAATCGTCCGCAGACTGCAGGCGGAAGGCTTCAACAACCTCGCCCTCCGAACAAGGCAGGAGCTCGACCTGACCGACCAGCACGCCGTGGAGGCGTTTTTCGCCACCGAGCGCCCCGAGTATGTTTTCCTGGCAGCCGCCAAAGTGGGTGGCATCCACGCCAACAATGCCTACCCCGCCGAGTTCCTGCGCGACAACCTTGCAATCCAGACCAACGTGATCCACAGCGCGTGGAAACAGGGTGCGAAGAAGTTGCTGTTCCTCGGTTCCTCCTGCATCTACCCCCGCGACTGTCCGCAGCCAATCAAAGAGGAGTATCTGCTGACCGGCCCACTGGAGCCGACCAACGAGTGGTACGCGATCGCCAAGATCGCCGGCGTGAGAACCTGCCAAGCCTACCGTCGCCAGTACGGCTTCGACGCGATCTGCGCGATGCCCACGAACCTCTACGGTCCCTGCGACAACTTCGACCCGCAGGACTCGCACGTGCTACCCGGCCTAATTCGCCGTTTTCACGAAGCTAAGCTGCGCGGCGACGAAGCGGTCGTGATATGGGGCACCGGCCAACCGCTGCGCGAGTTCATGCACGTGGACGACCTCGCCGATGCTGCGATGCTATTGATGCATGGCTACAGCAGTGAGGAAATCGTCAACATCGGATCAGGCGACGAGGTCAGCATCGCCGAGCTCGCGCGTCTGATCGCCGACGCAGTTGGCTTCTGCGGTCGCCTGGAATTCGATCCCTCGCGGCCGGATGGCACACCACGCAAGCGGCTCAACATATCGCGGCTCAACGCGATGGACTGGTCAGCTCGCACCCGCCTTCAGCCGGGCATCGCAGCAACTTATGCAGCGTTTCTCGCGGCGCAGCGTGATCCTGCCGAAAGGATCACGCCATGAGCAGCAATGCGGCCACAGCCCTCTATCGTCGGATCCGCGATTGGATACAGGGTATCGAAGCGCACGAGCGTACCCGCGAGCTGATCGGCGCGATGTTAGCTGACCATTTCGCGGAAAAGCGTCGGATCGCCTCGCTACACGAGGTGGAATTCCGGGTCCACTCGCAGTTCGGTGACGACGGTATCATCCAGTGGCTGGTGGCCCGGCTGCCGTCGCTGCCGAAGCGCTTTGTCGAGTTCGGTGTTGAGGACTATTCCGAATCCAACACGCGCTTTCTGATGGTCCACCGCAACTGGTCCGGCTTCGTGATGGACGGCTCTGCCGCCAACATCGAACGGCTGCGCGCACGCCGGTGGTTCTGGCGCTACAGCCTGACCGCAGAGCCCTGTTTCGTGACCCGTGAGAACGCCGACACGCTGATCGCCAAATGGGCGGGGAACGAACCGGTGGGACTACTGCACATCGACATCGACGGCAACGACTACTGGTTGTGGGAAGCGGTGAACTGCATTTCACCCGGTATCGTGATCATGGAATACAACGCTGTGTTCGGTGACGAGCGCACGATTACGACTCCCTACGCACCCGACTTCCAGCGCTTCGCCGCACATTATTCCGGGCAGTATGCGGGCGCTTCGCTGGGCGCACTCGCACATCTGGCCAGCCTCAAAGGCTATGCGCTGATCGGAAGCAACAGCGCGGGCAACAACGCCTACTTCGTACGCCGCGACCTGCTCGGCAACGATCTCATGGAAGTGCCGGTCGCGCGCGCCTTCGTGCAGCCCAATTACCGCGAGAGCCGTGACCGCTCGAACCGACTCGACTTCCTATCCTACGAGCAGCGCCAGGCATCGATCCGCGGAATGCCGGTGGTCAACGTCGCGACCGGCCAGACCGAGCCGTTTTGATGGTGGACTCGACACCGCAGCGCAAGCTGGCCATCCCACGACTGTCCTCCCTGATAGGCCATCGCGGGCGCAGCATCGCCAATACCGCCGCATGGTCGCTGGCGGCGAAAATGGCATCCGCGGCGAACCTGTTCGTTGCCGTGCCATTCGTACTCAGCGACCTCGGTCCGATGGAGTTCGGCGCCTGGGTGACGTTGGTATCGCTGGTATATTTCGCCGGCTTTCTAGATTTCGGTTTCGGCAACGGCACCATGAACTTGGTCGCCGCGGCACACGCGCGCGGCGCCTCTGGCGAAGTGGCTATCATTCTGCGCGAAGGCCGGCGCACGCTGGCAAAGGTCGCCGCTTGGCTCGCCCTCGCCGTACTGGTGGCGCTGCCGTTGGTGCCGTGGCATCACCTGCTCGGCCTGCCGGTGGAGATGGCTGGACACTGCCGCCTGGCTTCGGCCGCAGTGCTGTTCTCGATCGTGGTCGCAGTACCGCTGAATCTGGCTAACCGCGTACAATTAGGACTGGGACGCGGGGAACGCGCCTTCCGTTGGCAAACGGCCGGTCAGCTGTTCACCCTCGTTGTGGTAGCCGCCCTGGCGCACGCTGGCAGCTCATTGCCCGTACTGACTTTGGCCGCAGTGGGGACGCCCCTGCTGGCCTCGGCCTGCAACACCATCTCGCTGCGACGCGACCCCGCCTTGCAGATTTCCGCCAACCTGCCGCGACAGGCCGATATCGCCGCGCGCATCCATCACGAGGGCCTCCTGTTCTTCGTGATGCAGCTGGCGGCGGCACTGGCCTTCTCGGCCGACCTGCCACTGATCTCGGCCCTGCGTGACCCGGCACAAGCGGGCGTCTACGCGATCGTGCAACGCCTGTTCTCGGTCATCCCGCTCAGCCTGAGCCTGGTGTGGGCACCGCTCTGGCCGATCTACCGGCATGCGCTGACAGCCGAGCACCACGTCTGGGCCACGCGCACACTTCGGCGCTCGGTAGTGATGGCGGTGTGCCTCGCCAGCGGTGTGGGATCGCTGATCGTCATCGGTTTCGACTGGATCACCGGCTTCTGGATACACCGAGTACTGGGGGTCGCTACGCCGATGCTGGTCGGCTTCGCCATTTGGAGCGTGTTCGAGGCGGCCGGCACCGCATTAGCAACCTTCCTCAACGCCGCCAGCGTAATGCGCTTTCAGGTAATTACCGCCTCGACCTTCGCGATGTTGTGCTTTACGTGCAAGGCGTGGACGATCCCGAACCTGGGCGTCGAATGGCTTCCATGGGTAACCGCTACAACCTGGAGCATCACGAGTGCCCTACCCTTCCTGTGGTTTCGCAAGCGCATTATTGCCGACATTTTTGCGAAAAAGTACTGAACCTGACATACGCAGCCTGCGAGTCAGGTCTTACGCGCGCCCGCCCTCCCGACATCCAGTTCATCGAGAACAGCAGTCGTCAGGGTACGCCCCTCGGATCTGGCCAACGCCCCATCGACGAGGATTGCGACCATCGAGCGAAAATCCACGCTCGGGTGCCATCCAGTCGTTTCCCGCAATCGGGTGGTGTCGCCGCACAGTTCCTGCGCATCGCGTCGCAGGATCGAGGAGGTTTCCACCACGCGCCCTTGCCAGTCGATGCCCAGATACTGTGCGGCCGTCGCCACCAGATCCCGGACGCTGTGACTGCGCCCTGATGCCACGACGAAGTCTTGCGGTCTCTGTGCTTCAAGGATCATCGACATGGCGCGCGTGTAGTCGGGCGCGTAACCCCAGTCTACGCGCGCATCAAGGCTGCCGATCTCAAAAGATGCGCGCAGACCTTTCTTCAACGCGACAAGTCCATTTACGACGCGTTGAGTAACGAACTGCGATCCGCGCAGCGGTGATTCGTGATTGAACAGGATGCCGCAGGCGACGAACAAGCCTCGGGTACGGCGATAGTAGTCTGCCAAGAGCATCCCTGAAACCTTCGTCACGCCATAGATGCAGGTCGGGCGCATTGGCGTACTTTCGTCCTGTGGACTTGTCGCTGCGTCTCCGAACACGCGCGAGGACGACGCGTAGAAAACGCGAGCTTCCGGACAGGAAACGTACACGGACTCAAGCACGTTGCGGAATCCCTCCACATGCACGCGGCAGCTGTCCTGCCAGGTGTCTGCTTCGTTAGCGCCGGAATCCTGCGAACTATGGTGGTGAGCCGCCAAGTAGTACACCTGTTGCGGGCGGAAGCGTTCCACTAACCGCCTGATCGAGGCAAGGTCGACAACCTCGGCAGGGCCGCACTCATCGGCATCGTGGACCTCAACCGCATGCCGTGACACGCCGACGAGCGAGAATCCGCGCTTGGTTAGCTGGTCCCAAAGTATGCGCCCATCCTGGCCGCGATGACCAATGACGAGTGCCCGCGCCATCAGTCGCCCACGATCTCGATTTCCGGCAACGGGAAGATGAGCTTGCCGCCCGCGGCCAAATACTTCGCTTCGCGCTGCACGATGGTCGACTTGAAGTGCCACGGCAGGACAAGGAAGTAGTCCGGCCGCATCGCATGCGCTTCCTGTTCGGAGATAATCGGGATATGGGTGCCCGGCGTGCAGGCACCGAACTTTTCCGGATTCACCTCGGCAATCGCTGGGATCAACTCCGGTCCCAGTTTGCAGAACTGCAGCAGTACATTGCCCTTCGTCGAGGCGCCATAGCCGAGGACGCGCTTGCCGTCCGCGACCAATGACTGGATGAGCCGCTGCATATCAGCGCGGTGTTTGAACACGCGTTCCTCGAAGTGGCGATAGGGTTTGGTGGTGCTCAATCCCCAGTTCTCCTCCTGCTGCAGCATCCACTCGACAATCGAACGGTCACCGGCGATGGCGGCCTTGTCGTGACACGCAGTGACGGCGACACTGCCGCCGTTGACGCTGTTCATCTGCACATTGGTGATACGCAATCCGTGCCTGGCGAGCAAGTCGTGGATCACGCGCAGCGAGTAATACTCCAAGTGCTCGTGGCAGACGGTATCGTAGGCGTTGGTGCGCAGCATTGAGGGCATGTAACTCTGCTCGAAGTGCCACAACCCGTCGGGAGCAAGCGCTTGCGCAATGTCATGCACGAAGGCGTTTGGGTCCTCGAGATCGTAGAACATGGCGATCGATGTGATGATCTTCGCGCGATGCCCACCGGAGGCCTCAAGGAAGCGCGGGCCGGAGAAGAATTCCGTCACAACCTCGATATCGGACGGGTAGTACTCGCGAAACTTGTTTGCGGTGGGATCCATTCCTACTCGACGGATACCGCTGGTCGAATACGCCTTCAGTAGCGTACCGTCGTTGCTACCAATATCCAGCACCCAGTCACCGATGGCGAGCGGCTGCCGCCTCTCCAGCCCCCGCACTTTCTGGGTGAGATGCTCGACCATTGAAATGTTCAGGCCCGAGCGGTAGCCGTAGTTGTCACCATACATCTCAGCCAAGCTATAGGAATGCTTGAGCTGCAGCAGTCCACTATCGGGACACCAGACCAGTTCGAGAGGACCGCAGGTCACCGGCTGCGAGGGTGTGCGCGGAAACACGCCGGTCAGGTACTGCTCGCCGAGGTTGAGCACCGACACGAGGTGACGGCTACCGCTAACGCGGCACTGATGGATTTCATGGATCGGATCGGTGACACCGTTGCTCGTCATGGTTTTCCCGGGGCTTTCTTGAACCAGTTGCGATAGAAGAACCGACTCGCCTTCATGTCGAGCAGGTGGACATTGGAATCCCGATATGGCAGTCGGCAGTACAGAAGACCAGCGATGTTCGCAAGCGGGCCGGGAAAGCAAGCTATAGCGAAAGCACGTGCACGGTCGCGCAACTTGTGAACACGCGGACGCACCCAACGCCAATAGTCACCGAGATCGTAGGTGCCCTTTGCTCGATAGAAGAACAGGCTTTTGAAGCTGCGCCACGGCTCGGCCGGGTAGCAACGATGGCGCACATTCTCCGGCACCGCCACCAGCGACGCCATCAGGTCCGGCCAGCGAATCATGCGGATCTCGAATTCCCTGGGGCGCCACTGCGTATTGCCGAAACGAATGGAGATCAGCGGTTCGGCAATCGCGAGTGATGATCCCGGCAGTGGGTGCTGAAAGATCACGCCTTCATGGATAAAGCAGGAACCAAAGAACGGCTCACGCTCACGCGCCATCCAGACGTCGCGGCGGATCACCACCGCGCCTATATAGCTGAGATAGGCAGAGGTTTCATCGAAAAGGCGTTCAAACTCATTGGCCCCGTACGTGCGATCGGCGTCGAATTGAAGGCGACTGGCGTCGATTAACTCACTGAGGTCAAGGCTGCGAAGTTCCGCGTTGACAACTATGAGGCTATAGCCGTGATCGATCTCATCGAGTACGCGTGCGATCGCGCCAGGTTTGAGTAGGTCATCGTCCGACATCAACCAGCAGTACATACCCTGCGCTTCGACAACGGCGGCATCGTAGTCACGGTCAACACCACCGTTCTTCTCCTTGCGCACATATCGCAGGCGTGGAAACGTGGCTCGGAACTCAGCGACGACGCCTGGCGTAGCGTCTGTCGAGGCGCCGTCGAGGACGATGACTTCGACCGCATCGGTCGCCTGCCCTGCGATAGTGCGCAGTGTCTCGCCAATATAATCGGCGCGATTCCGGGTGGCGATGCATATGGAAAGTTTGATGTGCGTCATTGTTTTGGCGCCTCGACGCCCCACGTCATCCTCGACGCGAGGCGTAGCTTACCTATACAGGGCTTGATGGCCTAGTAGCAACCTGCAGAAGCCGGTATTGTCGACACGATTGCCAAGGATAGGATTCCTTACTCACCTGCTTCCTGTGAAATTCGCAGGGTACACAACGCCACGCTTGAACCACCCCCACACCCCACCCATGCGCGTTCTCTTTCTAGCTAAACGCCACCCACAACAACGCGACCTCATGGAGCGTCCCTACGGGCGCTTTCATTTCCTCCCCACACTACTGGCAGCCCATGGCCATGAGGTGCGTGTCACGCTCTGCAGCCATCGCAGTCTGCCATCCATCGACCTAAAACGTGACGGTGTGCACTGGTTCAGTCGCGATATTCACACGCTCGGCTTGCTCGAGTTGTTCGCGCAATTGCAACAAGAGGCGGAATCCTTTCGCCCTGATTGGATCGTTGGTTGTTCGGATGCCTGGTATGGCTGGCTGGCGCAGCGTCTAGCGCATAGGGCCGGCTCACGGCTGCTGGTCGACGCCTACGACAACTTCGAAGCGTACATGCCGTGGAACCTTCCGCTGCACTGGCTGTGGCGCCGGGCGGTGCGTAGTGCCGACTTGGTGACGGCGGCCGGACCGCAGCTGGCGGATCGATTGCAATCGTACCGCCGATCCGGCGAACCTGCGGCAGTGCTGCCAATGGCCGCCGATCCCGAGTTCGTACCACTCGACAAAACTGCCTGCAGACAGGCACTCGGCCTACCGATACAGGCCACCTATGTCGGCTATGTGGGCAGTTGGTCCGCCAGCCGAGGCTCCTCGCTACTGATCGATGCGTTCCGCCGCGCGCGCGCCGTCCGTCCGGATCTGCAACTCTTGCTGAGCGGCCGACCACCACGCGAAGCGCTAGACGAACCTGGAGTAACTGCAACCGGGTATCTGCCCGATGCAGAACTACCCATACTGCTCAATGCCCTCGATCTTGCCTGCGTGGTTACCGCCGACACCCACTTCGGCCGCTACAGCTACCCCGCAAAGCTGTGCGAGGCAATGGCCTGCAATATCCCTGTGGTCGCCACGGCAACCGGCGCGGTTCGATGGATGCTCGGCGAACATGCCGAACACCTTGCTCCCCTTGGCAATCCCAAGACCTACGCCGAGCGCATGCTGGCCTTGCTAGCCACCCCATGCACCAGGTACCAACGCCCTCCTTCCTGGGAGGACGTTGCAGTCAAGCTGGAGAACCTACTTTCCTCTGCACCCCGCCACTGAGGCCGCAGGGCCGCCACAATCACCGCCGATCAATCCGATAGATCAGCGTCGGAATGAGCCCCCGCAGCGGCTTCAACAACCAATCGGGCACCTTGCCGAGTATGTGTGTGACCATCGATTGAGGCCGCTCGATGGCAAGGGTTTCGCGCATGGCCTCGATGCACAGGTTGCGGTAGCCAAGCCCGGCGTCACAAAGCATGCGTTCAAGCCGGTACTTTTCGATCGGCTCGCAATCGTAGAACTCACCTTTGCGCATCAGGCGCAGATACGGTGTACGCCAGCTGTGCGGCCACCAGCTCAAGAACATCAGGCGGTAATGAGGCTCAGTGAGCATCCAGCGATTGGGCACGGCGAGGTAGCCGTCACCGCCGGGCTTCATCACGCGGCGGATCTCAGCAAGATGATGCGCCTGCGCCTCGGCATCACCGACATGTTCGATGACATGGTTGCTGATGACGACATCGAAGCCGGCGTTGCCGAACGGCAACTCCACGCCTTGCACCTGCTGATAACAGTAGCCTTCATGCACAAGGCGATTATCAGAGATGTCAACGGCCGTCACTTCGCAATGCAAATGCTGGTGGGTGCCGAAGTAATGGGCGATGCCGCCAGAGCCGGTACCGATTTCCAGAATGTGCAGCGGCCCCCCTCGGTTGGCTAAGCCCAGCAGGCGCTCGATCTTCAACGCTTTTCGGTTGCGTGAGTCCTGGTCGAGCACTGCGTGCGGCAGGCGCTGTGACTGTGGCGCGATCATGGCGAGTTAGGCGTGTTGGTGGCTGGCATAAGGGAATTTAGATGTCGCTGGAGTTGCACCCCGAACTCCGTCCATGCGAATCGATGCGCAAACTCGATGCACGATCGTCTCAGGCTCTCGCGCTCTATCAAGGTCGCGACAATTGCATTGGACAGAGCCGCATAGTCGCCGGGTGACACAAGATGCCCGGAACGACCCTCGGCCACCGCATCGACGATGCCACCGGTGGCGAAAGCCACAGAGGGCAGACCATGGGCAGCAGCTTCCACTGCCACCATACCAAAGCCTTCGGGATCGCCGTGGATTTGGCGCACCGGGAAGACATGCACATCGGACGCACGATAGATTGTGCCAAGTTCGGCATAGTCCGTGATCGTGCCGAGAAACAGCAGGTGTCCACCAACACCCGCTGCCTCGGCTGCGGCGCGGATGGATTCCGGCGTTTGCGCCTCGGCGTGCAGCGCCTGCCTGGGCGCGTCGCCGACGACCAGCAGCAATGCTTTCGGTCGCGCGGCAACGATGCGTGGCAAGACGTGGCTGACAAACTCGCGCAACCCCTTCCGAGTGGACAAGCGGCCGACCGACAACAGCAGGGGGCGATCACCGAGGCGGTGCGCCTGGCGAAACCGCGCTGCGCCCCCAGGCACAACGAGGCTAGACGCAAAGGCACTGGATCCCGGCTTCCGCCGGGATGACGGTTCCGGTCCCTGCTCGACCTTGTCGGCAGCCTCGACGGGCAAATCGACTCCGGGATGCACGATAGCGATGCGCGCAGGGTCGACCCCGACACTGCGACAGAGTTCGGCCGTAGCGTGACTGTTGGCAATGACGCGATCCGCGCTGCGGATCGCGCGCAACCAGATGGCGCGGTAGACGGGGTGCCTCACCGCCACGTCGAGACCATGCACATACACGCAGGTCTTCGCCCCGCACAACCGAGCGGCGGACCGTGCAATGGGTGCGGTGAGTCCACTACCCGCCAACATAATGTCAGGCTTCCAAGCCCGCGCCTCGCGTCGTGCCAGCACCCGAGCCTGAAGCAGGAACCTCCACAGTGGCTGCAACCGTGCCTCGCGCACGATGACACCTGCAGGGGCCATGGCGGCGGAACCGGATGGGCCGATCACACGCACATCCGCTGCCTTGGACAACTCATCGGCCATGTGCCAGTTGAGTCGCTCCATCCCGCCGACCAGCGGTGGCAGGTTGCGGGTCACGAGCAGGATGCGCAGCCCCTGTGAGTCAAGCATCTCGGCGATACGTCAGCGCCGTGATCTGCTCAGACACCAACCCGATCAGAAACACGATCACCGCAGCGCTCCACATCAGCGTGCTGCCGTTGGTGAGGCGGCCTTCGTGCGCGAAGGTCCAAGCGTAGTTGGCGCAACCGAGCAGGAAGAACAGGCCGCTCGCCGGCACGAACAGCTTCAGCGGCGAGTACAGCGTGGCGATCTTGAAGATGATCAGCAGGAAGCGTATGCCGTCGCGCAGGGGTTTGATGTGGCTTTTGCCGACGCGCTGTGCCGCCTTGATCGGAATGTAGGCGACCGGGTAGGCGCTGCGGAAGAACGCCATGGTGCTGGTGGTGGGGTAGCTGAAGCCGTTCGGCAGCAGATGCAGGAACTCGCGGAACTTGTCCGCGCGCACGGCGCGGAAGCCGGAGGTGAGGTCGAGCACGGGGTGACCGGTCATCTTGGTGGCCAGCCAGTTGTACAAGGTGTTGGCGATGCCGCGGCCGACGCCGGCTTGGCTGCCCCAATCGCGGGCTCCCACCACCATGTCGTAGCCGCGGTTCAACTGGTCGAGCAGGCGGGCGACGTCGGCCGGGTCGTGCTGGCCATCGCCGTCCATGAACACCAGGATGTCACCCGTGGCGGCGCGGGCGCCGCGCTTGATCGCGGCGCCGTTGCCCATCGAGTACGGCGAAGACAGGCACTGCACGCCGCTGCTGGCGCAGATGCCGCGGGTGTCGTCGGTGGAACCGTCGTCGACCACGATGATCTCGGCCTCCGGGTGCGTGGCGCGCAGGCGCGGCAGCAGCGTGGCCAGCGCAGGCGCCTCGTTCTTGGCGGGCAGGATGATGCTCAGGTGATTCAACAGGCGGCTCCCCGGGTGGAGCGGGGATCATAGCGTGAAGGCCGGGCGCAGGTTGCAGAAGGGGTTGGGTTTTTTGAGGGCTTCATCCAGCGCGGTGGCTGGGCAGCGGGGCGCCTGCCCTATCGCGTCAAGTAACTTCGAAAACCCTCGAACGTCCGTCATTCCAACGAAAGTTGGAATCCAGTGCCTTGGCTGTTCAAGGGCTTGGAGTCGCTGAATCCCAGCTTTCGCCGGGATGACGAACAAAAACCGAGTTATTCGAGGTGCCCGTCAGGCAATCCGGCCAGACGTCAGGTGATCAGGCTCATGCCGGCATGTTTGGCGGCACCGCGGTCAAACGTCATGGTGTGTTCGCAGCCGGCGGACGTAGCGGTGCATGCGATCAGGCAGTCGGCAAAATCTGCCTTGGAGTTGCGGTAAACGCGCACTGCTTTCCAGACGACCTCCGCACGCTCCACTATCAACTCCTTGGTGCGTAGCAGGGCTTCCAGTGCTTCGGTGAGCTGCGCGCGGTCCAGGCCATACGCCGCACCCAGCACCCAGGCCAATTCGATCACGGATACGATCGAAATCCAGCCCGGCGCCTCGACGGTCAGCGCGTCGAGCAAGGCCGAGGCCTTGGCCGACTGCGTCGTATCGTCCTGCATGATGTAACGCACCAGGACATTGGTATCCAGGCCGATCATTTCGCCGCCGCACCCGCCGCTGCGATCGCGGCGTTCATCTGCTCGATCGACACCGGTTTGCGCGCTTTGCCGAACATGCCCTTGAGTGCGCTCACGGAGCGCGTGGCAGCGATGAACTCATACCGGCCAGGCTCGATTTCCACAAATTCCACCCGATCCCCGGCACGCACATGCATGGCCTCACGCACGGCAACCGGAATCGTGATCTGGCCCTTGCTGGTAACGCTGGCGGTGGTCATGGCCTTCTCCTTCGAGTTCCTTATATCATTGTAAGGAGCTAGAGATGCGCGATCAAGGTAGCCGGGCGCATCGGCCGTGCTTGCACCGTGCAGATGCGCGGATCACCCAGGAACCGGGCCTAGTGATTGCCTTGTCGGCAACACCATTCCGGCGAGAGCGGCGGGCAGCGCTCGCTCTACCCGCTGCTTCCTCCCCTGCTCGCCCTTCAAAGGACTTCCCATGGTCGCTGGGGAGGGTTGGTGGGGTTGCGTCCGGACGAGAGATCAAGAGCTTTACCCCCTCCTGGCCTCCCCCTGCAAGCAGGGGGAGGGACCAGATATGGAGTTCCTGCAAGCAGGGGGAGGGACCAGATATGGAGTTCCTGCACGCAGGGGGAGGGACCAGATATGGAGTTCCTGCACGCAGGGGGAGGGACCGGATATGGGGTTCCTGCGCAGGGAGGGCCCGGCTTGGTGTCCTTGGCTCAAACGGAGAGGGGCCGTGCGGGATGTCTTGACCGATACGGCAAGCGGGCCCGCGAGGTGGGTTTGCGCACTGCGTCAACCTGTGCGGCCCTGCCCACCAACGATGGGTGACCTGCGCGCCGGACTGCGGTAGATTCAACAACATACAGGGGCAAGGTCGAGTAGGTTATGTCATCTCAATTACAGCCGTCGCTCGCGGGCTTGTCCGGCATGGCCCGCCGGTTGGTATCTGAAGGGGTAATGCCCGAGGACGTGGTACGCAAGGCCATGGCCGACAGCAGCCAGCAGAAGGCCACGCTGGGCGCCTGGCTGCTGGACCGCAGCTTGGTCGACAGCGCCGAACTGACCCGGATCGCCTCGGCCGAATTCGGCATGCCGATGATGGACGTGGCCGCGCTGAACCCGGCCACGATGCCGCTGGACCTGATCAGCGAGGCGCTGATCACCAAGCACCAGGCGCTGCCGCTGTTCCGCCGCGGCAAGCGGCTGTACGTGGGCATCGCCGACCCGATGCAGTCGCATGCGCTGGACGAGATCAAGTTCCACTCCAACTGCATGGTGGAGCCGATCCTGGTGGAGCGCGGCTCGCTGCAGCGGGTGATCGAGAGCCTGCTCAACAACATGCGCAACACCATGCCCGACATGGGCGGCGGCGACCTCGACGAGCTGGACATCGAGGGCGGCGACGACGAGGGCGAGTCGAGCAGCGGCGTCGACGCGAATGCGAACGACGACGCGCCGGTGGTGAAGTTCGTCAACAAGATCCTGGTCGACGCGATCCGCCGCGGCGCCTCGGACATCCATTTCGAGCCGTTCGAAACCCAATACCGCGTGCGCCTGCGCATGGACGGCATGCTGAAGGCGGTGGCCAACCCGCCGATGAAGATGGCCAACCGCATCTCCTCGCGCATCAAGGTGATGGCCCAGCTGGACATCGCCGAGAAGCGCGTGCCGCAGGACGGCCGCATCAAGCTCAACCTGTCCAAGACCCGCGCGGTCGACTTCCGCGTGAGCACGCTGCCCACGCTGTTCGGCGAGAAGATCGTGCTGCGCATCCTGGACGGCTCCTCGGCCAGGATCGGCATCGAGAAGCTGGGCTACGAGCCGAACCAGCAGAAGCTCTACGTCGATGCGATCCACAAGCCGTACGGCATGGTGCTGGTCACCGGCCCCACCGGCTCGGGCAAGACGGTGTCGCTGTACACCGGCCTGAACATGCTCAACACCGCCGAGCGCAACATCTCGACGGTGGAAGACCCGGTGGAAATCCGCGTCGAGGGCATCAACCAGGTGCAGCAGAACGTGAAGCGCGGCATGACCTTTGCCAGCGCGCTGCGCTCGTTCCTGCGCCAGGACCCGGACGTGATCATGGTCGGCGAGATCCGCGACCTGGAGACCGCCGAGATCGCGATCAAGGCGGCGCAGACCGGTCACATGGTGCTGTCCACCCTGCACACCAACGACGCGGCGCAGACCATCTCGCGCCTGATGAACATGGGCATCGCGCCGTACAACATCACCTCGTCGGTGACCCTGATCATCGCCCAGCGCCTGGCGCGGCGCCTGCACGACTGCAAGAAGCCGATCGAGCTGCCGCCCAAGGTGCTGCTGGACGCCGGCTTCACCCAGGCCGACATCGACGCGGGGCTGACCATCTACGAGGCCGTCGGCTGCGACAGCTGCAACGAGGGTTACAAGGGTCGCGTGGGTATCTATCAGGTAATGCCGATGCTGGAGGATATCCAGAAGATCATCCTGCAAGGTGGCAATGCACTGCAGATCGCCGAGGTGGCCAAGGCCGCCGGCATCAACGACCTGCGCGCGTCGGCCCTGCTGAAGGTGAAGCAGGGGCTGACCAGCCTGACCGAGATCGACCGCGTCACCAAGGAATGAGCGGCGGATATGGGATCCCTTTTGCACCGAACTTGCGTCCGACGCCACGGTTTGACGCCGCAAAAATGGCATAAGCTGCACAAATACTGTCTGCCGCCCGCATAGGGCGGCTCCGGGACTGGTCCACTGGGGGAAGATGCGCATGGCCACGGCTACCGCAACGAACATCAACAAGGCGCGCGAGCTCGGGGCCCAGCGCGCCGAAGTCAGCAAGCTGACCACCTACGAGTGGGTGGCGCTGGACAAGCGCGGCAAGCGCATGAAAGGCGACATGCCGGCGAAGAACGCCTCGCTGGTCAAGGCCGAACTGCGCCGCCAGGGCATGAACCCGCAGACCGTGCGCGAGCGCGCCAAGCCGCTGTTCGGCGCCACCGGCAGCACGGTCAAGCCGGGCGACGTGGCCGTGTTCAGCCGCCAGATCGCCACCATGATGGCCTCCGGCGTGCCGATGGTGCAGTCCTTCGACATCATCGCCGACGGCCAGAAGAACATCCGTTTCAAGAACATCCTGCTCGACGTGAAGCAGAACATCGAGGGCGGCGCGGCGCTGCACGAGGCGCTGGCGCGCTACCCGGTGCAGTTCGACGAGCTGTATTGCAACCTGGTGCACGCCGGCGAGACCTCCGGCGTGCTGGATACCGTGCTGGACACCGTGGCCACCTACAAGGAGCGCACGGAAGCGATCAAGAAGAAGATCAAGAAGGCGCTGTTCTACCCGATGATGGTGCTGGTGGTGGTGTTCCTGGTCTGCCTGATCATGCTGTTGTTCGTGGTGCCGGTGTTCGCCAAGACCTTCCAGGATGCCGGCGCGCAGCTGCCGGCGCCGACCCAGTTGCTGGTCAGTGCCTCGGAGTTCATGCAGAGCTACTGGCTGTTGGTGGTCGGCGTGACCGTGGGCGGCGTGGTCGCGCTGGTCGTCGCCAAGAAGCGCTCGGTGAAGTTCGCCCACTTCCTCGACCGCATGGCGCTGAAGATGCCGGTGATGGGCAACATCGTGCGCAACTCGGCGATCGCCCGCTTCGCCCGCACCCTGGGCGTGACCTTCCGCGCCGGCGTGCCGCTGGTCGAGGCGCTGGACGCGGTGGCCGGCGCCACCGGCAGCGTGGTCTACGGCGATGCCGTGAAGCAGATGCGCGAGGACATCTCGGTCGGCCACCAGCTGCAGCTGGCGATGAAACAGACCAACCTGTTCCCGAACATGGTGGTGCAGATGACCGCGATCGGCGAAGAATCCGGCGCGCTGGACAACATGTTGTTCAAGGTTGCCGAGTTCTACGAGGAGGAAGTCAGCAACGCCGTCGACACCCTGTCCACCCTGCTCGAACCGATCATCATGGTGGTGCTGGGCACCCTGGTCGGCGGCATGGTGATCGCGCTGTACCTGCCGATCTTCAAGCTCGCCGGCACGTTCTGATTCCTGACGTTGCTGATGCTTGGGGAATCGAGCATCGCGGCAACCCCGCACCCTCTCCCTAAGGGAGAGGGGCTTTCAGAAAACCCGCACCTGCTTTGGAGCCCCTCTCCCCTCGGGAGAGGGGTGGGGGAGAGGGTACGATCGAGCGATGAACCCCAAGCCACCGCTACCCACGCACACGCTCAATACGGCGAAGTCGCTGCGAACCTCCGGCACCGACGCAGAGCACGAGCTGTGGTACCACCTGCGTGCCCGGCGCCTGGATGGACTCAAGTTCCGCCGCCAACATCCCATGCCGCCCTACGTCGCGGACTTTTACTGCGATGAGCTCAAGTTGGTCATCGAGCTGGACGGTTCACAGCACGATGAGCAAAGCGACTCGATCCGTACACAGGCACTGCAGCGCCAGGGCCTGTTTGTGCTGAGATTCTGGGACAATCAGGTATTGCAGGAAACCGGAGCAGTGCTTGAGGCGATCTTGAATTTCGCTCGGCACCGCACCCTCTCCCCCACCCCCACCCCTCTCCCGACGGGAGAGGGGCTTTAGAGCAAGGCCGACGCATGCCCGAACTTCCCCTTGCCCTGTGGATCGCCCTGGCCGGTGTGCTCGGCCTGCTGGTGGGCAGCTTTCTCAACGTGGTGATCCTGCGCCTGCCAGCGCGCATGGCGGCAGCGTGGCGGCAGGAGGCGTGGGATGTGCTGGAGCTCCAGGCTGACGCCGTGCCGCTGCCGCCGGGTATCGTGCGCGAGCCGTCGCATTGCCCGCACTGCAAGCACCCGTTGTCAGCGCTGGACAACATTCCGCTGCTTGGCTGGCTGCTGCTGCGCGGGCGCTGCCGCTACTGCCGGGCGGAGATTTCGATCCAGTACCCGTTGGTGGAACTGCTCAGCGGCGTGCTGAGCGCGGTGATCGTGTGGAAATTCGGGCCGTCATGGGCGGCGCTGGCGGGGCTGGCGCTGACCTGGACGCTGATCGCGCTGTCCGGCATCGACTTCCGCACCCAGTTGTTGCCCGACCAGCTCACCCTGCCGCTGCTGTGGCTGGGCCTGCTGCTGTCGCTGCTGCCGATGTTCGTCACCGCGCCGGCGTCGATCCTGGCCGCCGCGATCGGCTACCTCAGCCTGTGGAGCGTGTACTGGGCGTTCAAGCTGCTGACCGGCAAGGAAGGCATGGGCCACGGCGACTTCAAGCTGCTCGCCGCACTGGGCGCATGGATGGGGCCGGTGTCGCTGCTGCCGATCATCCTGCTGTCCTCGCTGATCGGTGCGCTGGTCGGTGGCACCCTGATTGCGTTGCGCCGACACGAGCGCGCGATCCCGATGCCGTTCGGCCCGTTCCTCGCTGCCGCCGGCTGGGTCTGGTTCGTGGCGGGTGCGGACCTGCTGCAGGGCTACATGCAACTGACCGGCGTGCGATGACCCAGCGTCCGCACGCCATGGTGGTTGCCCTGACCGGCGGCGTGGCTGCCGGCAAGACGGCGGTGGCGCGGCGCTTCGAGGCGCTGGGCGTGCACGTGCATGATGCCGACGTGGCCGCCCGCGAGGTGATCGAGCCGGGTACGCCCGGACTGGCCGCGGTAGTCGACGCCTTCGGTGCCGGCGTACTCGACGACGCGGGCCGGCTGGATCGCGCGGCGATGCGTCGGCATGTGTTCGCCGATCCCGCGGCGCGCCAGACACTGGAGGCGATCATCCACCCGCTCGTACGCCATTGGCTGCATCAACGCGCGCTGGCCGAACGCGGGCCGTATTGCCTGCTGGCGATTCCCTTGCTGGCGGAGAACATCGAGCACTATCGCTGGGTCGACCGCGTGTTGCTGGTCGATGCCCCCGAACCGGTGCAGCTCGCGCGCCTGATCGACCGCGACGGCATCGACGAAGCCCTTGCCCGTCGTATGCTGGCGCACCAGGCCAGCCGCGCCGAACGCCGGGCGGTGGCCGACGACGTGATCGAGAACAACGGCGACGAAAGTGCGCTGGACCACGCTGTCGCCGAGTTGCACCGGCGCTACCTGGCCCTGGCACAACACCGGTAGGAGCCCGCTGGCGGGCGATGCTTTTAAAGCCGGCATGACCAGATGTTCGTCTGTTGAGAGCCGGGATTCGGGATTCGGAAGAGCATCGCCCGCCAGCGGGCTCCTACCGACCGGACGCTGCGGCGCTGCACGCCTCGATCAAGGTTTGCAGGATCGGCCGGTCCGCCGGGGTGAGGATGGCCATGTCCACCAGGGCGGGGAGTTGCCATTGCAGGGCCTGCCCTTCCAGCGGACGCGGCTCGCCGATCCACGCCTCGACCCGCCAGGCATCCAGCAGCAGTTCGTGCCCGCCGTAATTCCATGGCAACGCGACCAGCGGTTCGGCGTGCTGCAGGGTGACGCCCAGCTCCTCGCGCAGCTCGCGCGCCAGCGCCGCCAGCGGCGTCTCGCCCGGCTCACGCTTGCCGCCGGGGAATTCCCACATCCCGGCCAGGTGCTTGCCCGGCGGACGCTGCGCCAGCAGCACGCGGCCGTCGGCGTCCCGCAGCAACCCGGCCATCACGTGCATCACCGCACATGGCATGGAAGCAGGCATCAGGCGCTGCGCAGATACTCGACCATGTCGAAGTCGTAGGCGTGTTTGGCGTCGGCCTTGTGGTGCACGCGGGAGACCTCGGTCCAGTCGCTGAAGTGCACGCCCGGAAAGAATGCGTCGGCGCCGTCGACCGCGGCGCCGACCCAGGTGAGGTACATGCGACGAGCGCGCGGCAGCGCCTCGGCAAACACCATGCCCCCGCCGATCACCATCAGGCCGGTGTTGTCGCAGCGCGCCTGCGCTTCTTCGATCGAGCGCACGGTGATCTGGCCCGGGTACGGCGCCTCGTGGCGGCGCGTCAGCACCAGGTTGACCCGGTCCGGCAAGGCGCGGCCGATCGACAGCGCAGTGTGATAGCCCATCAGCACGTTCCGGCCGGTGGTCAACTGCTTGAACCAGCGCAGGTCGTCGGGCAGGTGCCAGGGCAGCTGACCCTTGCGGCCGATTGCGAAGTTTTCGTCGAGTGCGGCGATCAGCGAAATGGCCATGGCGAATCCTTGGAAGACTGGATGGTCAGTGGGACAGCCAGCGTCCGCGAATGACGCCGCCGTTGACGCCCGATCTTAACAGGCGGCCGAGATGCCGGCGCCGCACGTTCCTGCGCCGTGGCTACACCGCCACGGCGGCCTTGATCGCCGGATGCGACTGGTAACCCTCGATCGCGATGTCCTCGTAGCGGAAATCGAAGATCGAGCGCACCGCCGGATTGAGTTCGAGCCGCGGCAGCGGCAACGGTTCGCGGCCCAGCTGCAGCCGCGCCTGCTCCAGATGGTTGTTGTACAGGTGGGCGTCGCCCAGCGTATGCACGAAGTCGCCCACGCCCAGGCCACAGACCTGCGCGATCATGTGGGTGAGCAGCGCGTAGCTGGCGATGTTGAATGGCACGCCGAGGAAGATGTCGCCCGAGCGCTGGTACAGCTGGCAGCTGAGTTTTCCGTCTGCCACGTAGAACTGGAACATGGTGTGGCACGGCATCAGCGCCATCTTCGGCAGCTCGCCCACGTTCCACGCGCTGACGATCAGCCGCCGCGAGTCCGGGTTGCGCCGGATCTCGTCGACCACCCAGGCGATCTGGTCCACCGCGTTGCCGTCGGCGGTGGGCCACGCGCGCCACTGCCGGCCGTAGACCGGGCCGAGCTCGCCCTGCGCATCGGCCCACTCGTCCCAGATGCGCACGCCGTGTTCCTTCAGGTAGGCGATGTTGGTGTCGCCGCGCAGGAACCAGATCAGCTCGTGCACGATCGACTTGAGGTGCAGCTTCTTGGTGGTGACCAGCGGGAAACCGTCGTTGAGGTCGAAACGCATCTGCCAGCCGAACACGCTCTTGGTGCCGGTGCCGGTGCGGTCGGTTTTTTCGGTGCCGTGGTCGAGCACGTGGCGGAGCAGATCGAGATAGGCGCGCATCAGCGGATTCTAGCCCGCGAGGCATGACAACGGTCACTCCCGCCACGCGTTTTCCCGCCCTAGACTCGGGTCTTCCCACCAGGAGATGGATCATGGCGCAGTGGTTTTTCAGCTACGGCAAGAACGCCGACCGGATCGGCCCGCTCGACGACGCGGCGGCGCGGGCGCAGGCGCAGCGCCAGCCGGACGGCTACTGCTGGCGCGATGGCTTTGCCGAATGGAAGCCGATCCGCAGCGTGGCCGAGTTCGGCGGCACGCCGCTGGCGCCGCCACCGATGCCGCCGGCGATGGGCAGCGGCCGCGCCGACGAGATCGACTACCGCATCGTCGGTACCGACATGCAATTCGTCGAGATCGAGCTGGACCCCGGCGAAAGCGCGATCGCCGAGGCCGGCGCGCTGATGTACAAGGAATCCGCCGTGCAGATGGATACCGTGTTCGGCGACGGCTCCAGCTCCGGCCAGGGCGGCGGCCTGATGGACAAGTTGCTCTCCGCCGGCAAGCGCGTGATCACCGGCGAAAGCCTGTTCACCACGGTGTTCACCCACGCCGGCAGCGGCAAGGCGAAGGTGGCGTTCGCCGCGCCCTACCCCGGCACGGTGATGGCGATGAAGCTGTCCGACCACGGCGGCCGGCTGATCTGCCAGAAGGACGCGTTCCTGGCCGGCGCGCGCGGCGTGCAGTTGGGCATCTTCTTCCAGCGCAAGATCCTCACCGGTTTGTTCGGCGGCGAGGGTTTCATCATGCAGAAGCTCGAAGGCGACGGCTGGGTGTTCGTGCATGCCGGCGGCACCGTGGTGCAGCGCGAGCTGAGGGCCGGCGAGCGGCTCGACGTGGACACCGGCTGCGTGGTCGCCTTCCACGACACGGTGAGCATGGACGTCAAGCCCGTCGGCGGCATCAAGAGCATGCTGTTCGGCGGCGAAGGCGTGTTCCTGGCCACGCTGACCGGACCGGGCACGGTGTGGCTGCAGTCGCTGCCGTTCTCGCGCATGGCCGGACGCATGCTGGCAGCCGCGCCGCAGGGTGGCGGCCAGCGCCGCGGCGAGGGTTCGATCCTCGGCGGGCTGGGCGACATCCTCGGCGGCGACCGGAATTTCTAGGAGCACTGTGTAGGGCGGGCACTGCCCG
>NZ_AJXW01000086.1 GCF_000264375.1 Rhodanobacter thiooxydans LCS2 | reverse complement strand
CTTCGGAGTTGAATCCGCCTTGTGTTGCCAGACGTGTTTGACCAGATCGCTGGTTACGCCGGCGTAGAGAACGCCGTTCTTCTTGCTTGCCAGCATGTAGACGCAGGGTTGTCGCCGGTCCATGGCTTTCTCGCTAGCTGGAGGAAATGCGATTCCTGCCTGCGCAGGAATGACGGCGGGGTGATGTCGGGCCTGCCGCTTCTTAGCCGTCATTCCTGCACAGGCAGGAATTGCACTTGGCATCGGCACCGCGCGAATCTCACGGCTTGTACGTCACCCGATACACCGCCCCGGCCAGGTCGTCGCTGACCAGCAGGCTGCCGTCGGGCAGTGGCTGCACGTCGACCGGGCGGCCCCAGGCGCTCTCGTTCTGCTCGAAGCCGGTGATCAGGGGCTCGTACGCCACCACCTTGCTGCCACTCAGGCGCACCGTCATCACCCGGTAGCCGGATTTCTTCGTGCGGTTCCACGAGCCGTGCTCGGCGACCAGGATCGCGCCCCGGTAGCCGGGCGGAAACATGCGGCCTTCGTAGAAGCGCATGCCCAGCGCGCCCACGTGCGCGCCCAGCTTCAGCACCGGAGGCACGTAATCCTTGCAGCGGTGACCCTTGCCGAACTCGGGGTCGAGCGTGTCGCCCTGGTGGCAGTACGGGTAGCCGAAATGCTGGTCGGTGCCGGTGATCTCGTTCAGTTCGTCGCTGGGCATGTCGTCGCCCATCAGGTCGCGGCCGTTATCGGTGAACCACAGGCGCTTCGTGCCCGGCTGCCAGTCGAAGCCTACCGAGTTGCGGATGCCGTGGGCCACGTCCTGCCAGCCGCTGCCGTCGGCGTTCATGCGGATCAGCTTGCCGTGTGCCGGTGCCGGGTCGCAGATGTTGCACGGTGCGCCGATCGGCACATACAGCTTGCCGTCCGGACCGAACGCGATGAACTTCCAGCCGTGGTGGGTTTCGCTGGGCAGTTTGTCGGTGACCACGGCCGGCTGCGGCGGATCGTCCAGGTGATTCTCGATGTCGCGCAGCACGTAGATCCGGCTCACCGCGGAGACGTACAGGTCAGCGCCCTTGAACGCCACGCCCACCGGCAGCTGCAGGCCGCTGGCGACCACCCGCACCCGGTCGGCGACGCCGTCGCCGTTGGTATCGGTGAGCGCGTAGACCTTGCCGGCATCGTTGGAACCGACGAACACCGTGCCCTTCGCGCCCAGCGCGAGCTCGCGCGCGTCCGGCACCTGGTCGGAGTACACCGCGATGTGGAAACCCTTGGGCAGGGTCAGCCGATCCAGCGGCGGCGGCGCCGCCAGCGCCGGCAGCGACGACAGGACCAGCAGCAACGGCAGCAGAAGACGCATGGCGGTGGCTCCGTGATCGAAAGGGAAGGCGCAGCGTATACCGGAGCGCATGGAGCCAGAAACCCCGCCGCCCGCTAAACTGCGCCCTTTCGGGGGGAGCGCATGAGCGAACTGGACGACCTCACCACCCTGGTCCGCGCAGCTACGCCGCTGCTGGTGATCGAGACGGTGGACGAGCAGCGGGTGATCGAGTGCTTCCGCCACGTGATCGCGCAGGCGCTGCACCCGCTGTGGCGCTGGACCCTGACCGACGGCCTGCAGCGGCTGGACTTCGCCGCCGCCGGCAGCGTGGCGCCCGACGCCACCGCCACGCTGGAGGCGATCCGCGCCCAGGACGAGCGCGGCATCTATCTGATGTTCGATTTCCACGGCCTGCTCGGCTACGCGATGAGCCTGCGCCAGCTGCGCGAGATCGTGCAGCGCCAGCGCTCGGCCGCGCACACCATCGTGCTGGTCGGCGCCAAGGTCGAGCTGCCCGATGAACTGGAGGCACTGTCGCTGCGCGTGCCGCTGGCGCTGCCCGACCTGAAGGAGCTCGCCGGCATCCTGCGCGGCGAGGCGGTCGCCTGGCAGCGCGAACAGAACCGCCGCATCGAGGTGGACAACGATGCCGCGCGCACCATCGTGCGCAACCTGCTCGGGCTGTCCGCGCCGGACGCACGGCGCATCGTGCGCAAGCTGATCTACGCCGACGGCGCGCTCGGCCCGAACGACCTGCCGGTGCTGATGCAGTCCAAGTTCGAGCTGCTCAACCGCTCCGGCCTGCTGCACTACGAATACGCCACCGCAAGCTTCGCCGACATCGCCGGCGTGGCGCGCGTGCGCGAGTGGGTGGCGCGACGCCGCGCGGTGTTCCTCGCCGCCGCGCCCGACCCCGTGCTCGACCCACCGAAAGGCGTGCTGCTGCTTGGCGTGCAGGGCTGCGGCAAGAGCCTCGCCGCCAAGGCGATCGCCGGCGGTTTCGGCGTGCCGCTGGTGCGGCTGGACTTCGGCACGCTGTACGACAAGTACCAGGGCGAGACCGAGAAGAACCTGCGCGAGGCGCTGACCAGCACCGAGTTGCTGGCGCCGTGCGTGCTGTGGATCGACGAGATCGAGAAGGGCCTGGCCGGCGGCGGCGAAGACGGCGGCGTGTCACGCCGCGTGCTTGGCTACCTGCTGACCTGGATGGCGGAACGCAAGGCCAAGGTGTTTGTCGTCGCCACCGCCAATGCGGTCAACGAACTGCCTGCCGAGCTGCTACGCAAGGGCCGCTTCGACGAAATCTTCTTCGTCGACCTGCCGAAGGAATCCGTGCGCGCCGAGATCTTCGGCATGCACCTGAAACGCCGCAAGCTCGACCCCGCCGGCTTCGACCTGCCCACTCTCGCCGCCGCCAGCAACGGCTGCTCCGGTGCCGAGATCGAGCAGACCATCGTCAGCGCGCTGTACGACGCCGCCGGCAACGGCACGCCGCCGGACCAGGCCACCCTGCTCCACGCGCTGCAGCAGACGCGTCCATTGTCGGTGCTGATGCGCGAACAGGTGGACGCGCTGCGCGCGTGGGCGCAGGGGCGCTGCGTGGCGGCGGACTGAACGACCCCGAGCCGCGCTGCGCAACGCCGGCGCGGTTCCGTCCTGCGTCCGGTTTCGGCGTAGTCTGGAACGCCCATCGTCAGGAGGGTCGAATCATGTTTCGTCATACCTGCAAGCTGCTCATCCCGCTGCTCGCGGCACTGCTGCTCCCTGTCGCCGCCAGCGCCACTTCTGCCACCGCGCCTGACCGCACCACCGCGGCACTGCAGCAGGCGGTGAACGGCCACTGGCGTTCCGACGCGAACCGGGCCCGCGACCAATATCGGCATCCGCTCGAGACCCTGCAGTTCTTCGGCATCAAGCCCGACATGACGGTGATCGAACTGGCACCCGGCGGTGGCTGGTACACCGAAATCCTCGCGCCCTTCCTCCACGCGCACGGCCACTTGGTCGAAGCGGCGCCACCATCAGCCGCTAAGTTCACCGCCAAGCTCAAGGCCGACCCGGCGGTGTACGGGCACATCACGAAAATCATCCCGTTCGCCCCACCGGATCAGGTGAAGCTGGGCGCTGACCACTCCGCCGACATGGTGCTCACCTTCCGCAACACGCACGACTGGCTCAACCACAGCCCGGCCACGCTCGATGCGGTGTTCAAGGCTGCATTCAACGTGCTCAGGCACGGCGGCGTGTTCGGCGTCACCGAGCACCGCGCCAAGCCGTTCGCCGATAGCGTGGAAAGCGCCGGGGCGTTGCACCGTCTCCCCGAGGATTACCTGATCGCGCTGGCCCTCAAGACCGGTTTTCGCGTGGGCGGCGTATCGCAGATCAATGCCAACCCGAACGACCCGGAAGACATCAACGTGCACCGCCTGCCGCCGGATCTGTCCGGCCCTGACAACGAGCACGCGCAGATGAAGGCGATCGGCGAGTCGGATCGAATGACGTTGAAGTTCGTGAAGCCGTGAGGGGCTGTTCGCGGAGTAGGCGTCGATGGAAGCGCAGGACCTGCAAAAACTGGTGACGGTGCACATGCCGTACGGCAAGTACCAGGGGCGGCTGCTCGCTGACCTGCCCGGCGCGTATCTCGCCTGGTTCGCGCGCAAGGGCTTTCCGAGCGGCGAGCTGGGCCGGCTGCTGGCGCTGATGCTGGAGATCGACCACAACGGCTTGTCCCGGCTGCTGGAGCCGCTGCGCCGGCGGTCTTCCTGAAACCCCGCCGGCTACACTGGGCGTATGGATGATGCCAGCCTTTTTCGCACCGCCGCCGACACCCTGGCCGGCGAGGGCTGGTGCGTGCTGAACGGCCTGCTGACGGCGGCGCAGACTCGTGCGCTGGCCGACGAGTGTGCTGCGCTATATGCGGCGCGGCGGCTGGCGCCGGCACGGGTCGGTGCGACGCACATGGCCACGGAGTTGCGCGGCGACCGCACGCAGTGGTTCGATCCCGCCGCCCCGAGCGGGCCGCAGCAGGCGTTCCTCACCCGCATCGACGCGTTGCGCCGCGCCCTCAACCGCGAGCTGATGCTGGGCCTGGTGGAAAGCGAGGCGCACTACGCGGTGTATGCGCCCGGCGCGCGCTACGCACGGCATCTCGACCGCCTGCGCGACGATGACGCGCGGGTACTCTCGGCGGTGTTCTACCTCAACGAGGGCTGGCAGGAAGCCGATGGCGGCGCGCTGCGGCTGTACCGGGGCGACGGCACGCACCGCGACATCCTCCCGCACGCCGGCACGCTGCTGCTGTTCCTCTCCGCGCGGTTCGAACACGAGGTGCTGCCGGCCACACGCGACCGCCTGAGCATCCCCTGCTGGATGCGCCAGCGCAGCCCTGACCGGGCCGTGTAGGAGCCTGCTCGCGGGCGATTGCTTTTGATCTCGCGAATCCCGGCTTTCGACAGACGAAGGTCTGGTCATCCCGGCTCGCAACAGACGAACGTCTGGTCATCCCGGCTACGGAGGTATCGCCCGCGAGCGGGCTCCTACGGGTTGGGTGCGGCGCCGAGCAGTTCGATCTCGGCGAGGGCTTGCCTGGCGCCATCCGTCGATGGATCCAGGCGCAGCCGGTAGTACGCGTACTCGCCCGGTTCGCGCACGGCGAAAGCCCGGGTCTGCTGCGGCCAGGCGAAGCGTTCGGCGCGGCGCGTATCGAGGGTGGACCAGTGCTGCCCGTCGGCGGACCCCTGCAACTGCCAGCCCGACGGCGCCGCGAGCGTGCTGCCGGTGGTCAGCGTGAGCATGCTCACCCGCAGCGGCCGCGCGAAGCGCCAGTCGATCGTGGTCGATGCGCCGGGCAGCACCACCTCGGCACCAGAGTCGTGGTTGAACAGCAGCGGCAGGCCCGCAATGGCGGGCGCGGCGTGGGCGCGGCCCAGCCGCTGGTCAAGCAGATTGCGCCACGGCTGCGGTTGGCCCGCGACGGTGAGCGATGGCGGCGCGGCATCTTCGCCGCTGGCCCAGCGCGAAGGCCCCGGTCCCATCGCGAACTGCAGCGTGGCACCCTGCGCCAGCAGCGCATGCGGCAGGGTCAGCCGGTTCCACGGCCGGCCGTTGAGGCGCAGGCCCTGCACATAGCGGTTGGTGTCGCTGACTGCCGGCGCGTCGATCACCAGGTGCTTGCCGTTCTCCAGCGCGATGTCCATGTGCGGGAAGTACGGTGCGCCGATCACGTACTCCGGCGTGCCCATGCGCAGCGGGTAGAAGCCGGCGGCGCTGAACAGGTACCAGGCGGACATCTCGCCGTTGTCCTCATCGCCGGGATAGCCCTGGCCGATTTCGCTGCCGACGTAGAGGCGGCTGAGCACGTCGCGCACCTTGTCCTGCGTCTTCCACGGCTGTCCGGCAAAGTCGTACATGTAGATGAGGTGGTGCGAAGGCTGGTTGCTGTGGCCGTACTGACCCATGCGCACGTCGCGCGCCTCCAGCATCTCGTGGATCGGTTCGCCGTAGCTGCCGACATGGAACTCGCCCGGCGTGGCGAAGAACGCGTCGAGCTTCGCCGCCAGCGCGGCGCGGCCGCCGTACAGCGCGGCCAGACCGGCGCCGTCCTGCGGTGCGTGGAAGGCCATGTTCCACGCATCGGTCTCGGTGTAGTCGCCACCCCAGCGCAGCGGGTCGAAATCCTGCGCGTCGTGGTGCCACTGACCCGCCGCGTCGCGGCCGACGAAGAAGCCGACGGCGGGATCGAACAGGTTCACGTAGCCCAGCGCGCGCTGGCGGAAGTACGCCGCGTCGTCGGCGTAGTGCACGGCGTACGGATCGTCTGTCGCAAGTTGCTGCGCCAACGCGGCGGCGAGGTTGCCGATCGCGAAGTCGTTGATGTAGCCGTCCATCGACCACGACAGTCCCTCGTCCACGCCAGTGTCGGTGTAGCCGTTGAAGATCGAACGCTGCAGCCCCTTGCGGCCGGTGCCGGCGAGCGGGCTGACCACCGTGGCGTCCTTCAGGGCGGACTGGTAGAACGCGCGCACGTCGAAGTGGCGCACGCCTTTCAGCCACGCATCGGCGAACGCCACGTCGGCGCTGGTGCCCACCATCAGGTCGGCGTAGCCGGGCGAGGACCAGCGCGCGATCCAGCCGCCGTCGCGGTACTGCTGCACGAAGCCGTCGATCATCTCGCCGGCTTTCTTCGGCGTGAACAGCACGTAGGCCGGCCACGCGGTGCGGTAGGTGTCCCAGAAACCGTTGTTGACGTAGGGCCTGCCGTCGACGATCCGCCCGCCGGTCTGCGTCGGCGTGTACTGGCTGACCGGCGCAGAGAACGGGCTGGCATACCGGTAACGCGGCTGCGTCGCGCTGCCGGTGTTCTCGTAGGCCTCGTTCGGATACAGGAACAGGCGATAGAGATTGGAATACAGCGTGGTCCGTTCGTCGGCGCTGGCGCCATCCACGCTGACGATGCCGAGCTGCGCATCCCACTGCTGCTGCGCGCGCCCGCGCACGTCGTCGAAGCTCTTGCCCGGCGCAATCTCCAGTGCCAGGTTGTGTTGCGCCTGCTGCAGGCTGATCAGCGAGGTGGCGATGCGCAGGTTCAGGACTTTCGTCTTGGTGGTATCGAAGCCGAACCAGGCGGCGACGTGGTCGCGCCCTTCGCCGCCCAGGCGCCCGCTCTCGCTGACCGGCTGGTCGAGCGTGCCGTAGAAGAACAGCCGGGTGGCGCCGGCGGAGAGCCGGCTCTTCGCGTCGGACCAGCCGCTGAAGCTGCGCGTCGCCGGGTCCAGCACGATGCCGCCGCGGTCGTCGCGGTTGTCGAACACCAGCTGCGAGCGGTCGCCCGCGAAGGTGAAGCGGAACATCGCGGCATGGTCGGTCGGCGCGACCTCGGCGACGATGCCGTCATCGAACGCCACGCGGTAGGTGTGCGCGTGCGCGGTCTCGTTGGCATGGCTGAAGCTCAGCGCGCGCGCCGCGCGGTTCGCGCTGGGCGCGCCATGCGCCACCGCCGCCGGCATCAGCTGGAAGGTCTGCCGATCGCCCATCCACGGGCTCGGCTCGTGCGACAGCGCGAACGCCTCCAGTCGCGGCCGGTTGTCGGCGCCGTTGCGCTGCTGGTACTGATACATCCAGTCGGAGCCGGCGTCGGTCACCGGCGTCCAGAAGTTGAAGCCGTGCGGCACGGCCACCGCGGGAAAGGTGTTGCCGCGCGAGAAGCGGGCGTTGGAGTTGCTGCCGCGGCGGGTGTCGACGAACTCGCTGGGGCGCCGGCGCGTATCGGTGGGCGCGGTGCCGAGGCGCAGGTCGTCCAGGTAGCCCTCGAAGCGGGCGGCCGGGCCGTCGTGCATCAGCACGATGCGCCTGATCGTGCGCCCGGCGGCGACCGCGCCGACGTCGATCGCAAGGTAGTTCCACTGGTCCGGATACAGCGTGCGACCGTCGCCCTGCGCGCGCGCCGCAGCGCCGACACGGTGCTGGTCGCGTCCGCCGCGGGTGGACAGCCGGCTGCCGTCGTCGAACAGCAGGTCCACCGCCACGTAGTTGGCCGGGTTGCGCAGGTCACCCGCGTTCGACAGCGGGAAGACCAGGTACGACAGCTGCGTATCCGGTTGCACCGGCAGGTTCACCGCGTACAGTTCCGCCTGCTGCTGGCCACCGGCGCTGCCACGGTAATGCAGCGAATGCTGTCCGCTGAAACCGACGCCCGGCTTGGCGGTCAGTGCCGCCACCTGACCGGGGCCGCCGGCCACCTCGACCGTGAATGCGGCGCCCGCCAGCGGCGGCGCCGACGCCGGTTCGCCGCTTTCGAACGAACGCAGGAAGCTGATATCCACGGCGCCGGCCGCAAGGCACGGCAGCAGGCAGGCCAGCCAGAGGCCTCGACGCAGCACGCCGGACGCGACCCGCCATGCCTTACGTCCCGATCCAACCATGTCCGCCCCCGCACGCCCGCGATGATGGTGCGCATTCGTCCGTGGCACCCGCTCTCCAGGCGATCGTACCGGTATTCAGCCCGCCGGCATGGCCGCGTCCGCCACCGCATTGAAGCGCAGGGCGATGTAGTCGTCGGTGTAGCTGGTCATGCCCCAGTCGCGGATGAAGCCGCAGTGGCCGCCGTAGGGTGCGATGTCCAGTTCGACGTTGGCCGGCAAATCGAGCCTTTCGAAGCCGGCGATGGGAATCACCGGATCATCCCTGGCGGTGAGGATGGTGGCGGGAATCTGCAGCGTCTGCATGCTGTCGCCCGCCACCGAATAGCCGTCCAGATACTGTTGTAGCGACTTGAAGTCGGTATGCCGCAGCACCAGCGACTCGGTCAGCCCGCGCAGGTGCTGCTTCAGTTCGGACATCTCGAAGTACCGGTGCTGCGGGAACGCCTTCTGCTTGGCCAGCAGCGAGTGCCGCCACTTGCGCATGAAGTACGCCTGGTAGAACCACGGCGCGGTTTCCTCCAGCGAGAACAGGCCTTCGCCGGGGTCGATGATCGGGCACACCGCCAGTGCGTAGCTGAGCGGAATGCCCACCCGCGAGGTCTGCATCGCCGCGCGCAGCGCGAAGTTGCCGCCCAGCGAGAAGCCGGCCAGCGCCATCGGCCGCGCCGGCCAGCGCGCGGCGATGTCGCCCAGGGCGTGCACCACCTCGTCGAGGCGGCAGGAGTGGAACAGCGCCTCGTTGAGGTTGTAGCTGTCGCCGTGGTCACGGAAGTTCAGCCGGAAGATGTCCCAGCCGTCGGCGAGCAGGCGGCTGCCGGTCTGCAGCACGTAGGTGGAGTCGACGCTGCCTTCCCAGCCGTGGAACAGCACGGCCAGGCCGCGCGATTGCGGCCGGACTTTCTGCGCGGTATGGGCGCCGGTGAGGCGCACGCCGCCGCCGCCGTCGACCACCACCGCCTCGGCGCCCTGCAGCACCGCCTTCGCCGCGCTCGGCAGCAGGAAGCGGCGCACGCCGCTGGAGGACAGCATGGTCTGGATGTGGCCGCTGGTGAACGGCCAGGGCGGTCGGAAATCCTTTCCGTGCAGCAGGCTCATCCGGGGCGGTCTTCCAGCGCAGCGGCGATGCGTTCGCGCGACAGCTCGGCCATGTGCCGGCGTGCATCCGGGGTGGCCGGTACCGGCGTCAGGAAATGCACCTCGGCGTCCAGCGGTGCCTCGCCCAGCATGCGCACGATGTTGTGCATGAAACTCTCGTCCTCGCGGAAGCCGGCGTCGATCATCCGGCGGCCGTCGCGGGCGAAACGCAGCGCCACCGGCTGCACCGGCACCGTGGCATCCAGCGCGGCCTGGAAGATACGTGCATGGAAGACCTTCAGCACGCCGTTGTAGCCGGTGCCGCCTTCCGGGAAGACCGCCACCGAGCGGCCCTCGCGCAGCCGTTCCACCATCACCTGCATCACCGCGGACAGCGAATGGTTGTTGCCGCGGCGATGGAAGATGGTGCCGCCGCTCCTGGCCAGCCAGCCGACCAGCGGCCAGCCGGCGATCTCCGCCTTGGCCACGAAGCAGACCGCACGCTGGCTGTGCAGCATCACGATGTCGATCCACGAGGTGTGGTTGGCGACGAACAGCACCGGATCGCGCAGCGGCTGGCCGATGCGTAGCGAACGCAGACCGAAGATGCGCAGCAGGCCACGCGACCACCAGCGAATCATGCGGTGCGCGAACGGCTCACGGCCGTCCTTCATCGCCACGTGCTGGTTCCAGCTGAGGATCAGCGAGCACAACGCGATGCCCAGCACGATGTGCAGCAGCAGCAGCGGTACCCGCCACAGGTAGCGCAGCGGGCGCAGCAGGTCGCGGTCGGGCGCAGTGGTGGTGTCGATGCTCATCAGTCAACTAGTTTAGCGTCAGTCGGCGCAGGCGCGGGGCCTTCAGCGCTCCAGCTGCGCGAGCGGCAGCGACGGCGAACGCTTCACCGTGCGCAGCACGAAACTGGAGTTGACGTCGGCCACCCCCGCCGCGTTCAGCAGATGGTCGAGCAGGAAGCGCGAGAAGTCCTTGAGGTCGGCCACGTAGACGTGCAGCAGGTAATCCATGTCGCCGGTCAGCGCATGGCAGGCGACCACCTCGTCCCAACCGTTGACGTGTTCGACGAAGCCCTCGATCGCCGCGCTCTCGTGCTTCGTCAATTGCACCCGCACGAATGCCTGCAGGCCCAGCCCGACGGCCTGTGGATCGACCTGCGCGGCGTAGCCAGTGATGACCTGCTCGCCCTCCAGCCGTTGCAGCCGGCGCAGGCAGGCCGACGGCGACAGACTGACCCGTTCGGCCAGTTCGGCGTTGGTGATGCGGCCCTCGCTCTGCAGCACGGCGAGGATACGCAGGTCGGTGCGGTCGAGTGTTGTCATGCGCAACAAATCTCACAAAATGCTTACTTTCAAGCAAGAATAATGCATTCCATATTCCGATCAATGCAACAAAACAACCTTGCTGCGGGAAAACCGCCGTATGCTGTGGCTTGCCCCGCGCCGCAACGGAGTCGAGCCCATGGACACGCCCCGCAAAGTCGAACACCAGCAGACCGACCGCGGCTACGTGCCGGTGTACGCCACCGGCGTGGTCGAGCAGCCGTGGGCCAGCTACAGCCAGACCGACCACGAGGTGTGGGACACCTTGTTCAAGCGCCAGCGCGAACTGCTGCCCGGCCGCGCCTGCCAGGAATTCCTCGACGGCGTGGAACGCTTCGGCCTCGGCGACGGCGGCATCCCGAAGTTCGCCGACATGAACAAGGTGCTCGGCGCCGCCACCGGCTGGGAGCTGGTCGCGGTAGAAGGCCTGCTGCCGGACGAGGTGTTCTTCGACCACCTGGCCCACCGCCGCTTCCCGGTAAGCTGGTGGATCAGGAAGCCCGACCAGCTCGACTACCTGAGCGAACCGGACCTGTTCCACGACATGTTCGGCCACGTGCCGCTGCTGCTCAACCCGGTGTTCGCCGACTACATGCAAGCCTACGGCCGCGGCGGCATGAAGGCGTTCGCGCTCGGCCCCGACGCGCTGATGAACCTGACCCGGCTGTACTGGTACACGGTCGAGTTCGGCCTGATCAACACCAGCGAAGGCATGCGCATCTACGGCGCCGGCATCGTCAGCTCCAAGGGCGAGTCGATCTACTGCCTCGATTCGCCCTCGCCGAACCGCATCGGCTTCGGCCTGGAGCGCGTGATGAGCACGCGCTACCGCATCGACACCTACCAGCAGACCTACTTCGTGATCGACAGCTTCGAGCAGCTGTTCGAGGCCACTCATCCCGACTTCACGCCGATCTACGCGAAGCTGAAGCAAGCGCCTGCGCATGCCGCCGGCGACGTGCTCGACGGCGACCGCGTGTTCACCCGCGGCGACCGCGTGGGCTGGGCGACCAACGCGGATACCTGACTCCTCGGCGACTCGTCGCGCCATTCGCTCTTTCGGCAAGATCTGTGGCGCAATATTTACCGCAGAGGTCGGCTTAGCCCCACTTTGTACTCGGCGGGACTTGGCTCCGATGCGGGCCGCTGATAGCACCGGCAATGTTTGCCTCTGGGTCGCGAGCGGGCCTAAGCCGCTTGCGGTCAATGCGACAGAACGGCAACACATGGCCACCCAAGCCAGCTCGATGACATGATTTTCCTGGAGCGGAAGCTGCCGATTCCAGCATGCCAAGGCAAAACGCCCCACTTGCGTAGGGCGCCCGCTGCACCGGGTCAGTCTATGGCCATTGCAGTGTCGATTGATCCCTTCATGGCCGCGCAAACGCGTCGGCGATCAGGCCGATTCCGAGCGCCTTGTCGGTCTTTGCGATGGATTGGCGAGCGTCTCGGATGGTGGCGGTGAGCGCTCGGATGGCGTCGATGGTCTCGGGGATCACGATGCTCTGATTGTCGACCATGTAGGCATAGAAGAGCTCATCGCCCTCGACCCGCAACATATCGCTCCAGAGCGCCACTTCGTAGAGATTCTCGTACGGTCGGCCAAGGTCGATCATGAGCTCCTTGACGGTGTTGAGCGCGGTCAGCCCCTCATCCATGCGGATGAGGGCAATGCGCGAGACTGCACGGAAGGCATCCAGCACCTCCTCCTTTTCGGCCTTGCGCGTCATCTGCACGGACCAGTAGTGAAGGTGTGCGAGGGTTTCCGGGACCTTGACCGCCATCGTGATGACGTCGAGTCCCGGATCGACGCTCTTCGCGTCCGGCCCCTGATGGCTTGGGATCTCACGTTCGGGCACCAGCGTGTTCATGATCCCGCCCTTATGGCTCTCCCATGGATCGGTGGCGCGGCGAAGCAGCGTACCGCGCGCGCGGCGCAGTAGTCCCGCCCGCTTCAAGGCCGTCAGGGTGCGAACGATCGAAGTCGTGTTGCAGGACACGACACGGGTGCTGTCCCGGTCGAGGGTGCTGTCATAGTTCGACTCGGCGACGAAAGAGTGGCCCGTGACGTCGTGCTTCTCGCCGCCCTGGACAATGAACTTGATCCCTCTCTTCCGGTAAAGGTCGACGTTCTTTGACGCAACTCCCTTCGGCGTGCAGTCGACCACCAGGTCAGCCGCCCCGAGCAGGTCGCCCAGGGTCCCTGCGACGTTGAGGCCTGCATCGCGCATCGCCTGCACGTGCTCGGTGCCGGCCCCAAAAAGACGAAACCCCTTGTGGGTGGCCATGCGGGGCCGCCAATCGGTGCCGATGTCGCACACGCCGACAAGCTCCATATCGTCCTGCCGGTCGACCGCCCCGGCTACACGCTTGCCGATGACGCCATAACCGTTGACTGCCACCCGGGGCTTGCTGGTCGTGTTCATCTGCTCCTCCTTGGCTTTTTCCGGGGCTGCGTGTGTCGGCCTCACTGATTCTGGAAACCATACACCGCCGCCCATATTGAGGCTTCAACCCGATGTGAAAATCCTGGAAAGAATCCCCGGTGCGCCGACTCCTGTTCGCTCTCGACGGTGTGGTGATGGATACCGCCTGCCTTCGTGCTGCGGCATGGACCCAGGTGTTCAACGCTTTTCGGCAGAGGGCGGTTCACCCAACCGCTACAAGCTTTCAAAACAGGCTGGTGTCCTTATGTTGTTGTACGTGTTCTCCGCCGAGCAGCCGGCCGAACTCTTCGGGCGCTTCGGCTAACCTTCGAGGCTGCGATGCTTCCCCGGACGATCGATTACGATTTCCGGCGCAGCTCGCACGGCTCGACCTCAAGCAGCGTCATTTACGCGGGGTGGTCGGTGCCAGTCTTTGAGCCGCCAAGCTCAACGCCGTGGCGAAACAGCCAAATGAGCGACCCGGAGGGACGCCAGGCCACGAAACATCAGACGAGCGATATCGACAATCCGTTGCGTCGACCGACTGAATCCGCAGTCGAAAGTTGGCACTCCCGAAAGTGTTGACCAGGCCCCAGCTCTAAACGTGCAGACCCTCACCACTATTGCCGATCCGCATCAGCGCCCGTGCACATCCACCCATGGCCGCACGATGCCGATCCACAGCTCGTAGCCTGTGCGGTTCATGTGCAGGCCATCCTGGACGAACCATTTGTCCTGCGGCTGGCCATCCTTGCCGAGCATTGGCGTGAAGATGTCGAGGTACGCCACCTGCCGCTGCGTGGTCGCCCAGTCGCGCACCAGTGCGTTCGCCTCGCGGATCTTCGGCAGCAGCGCCTGGCGCGCCATGCTGGGCTTGATCGCGATGAAGGCGATGGGCACGCCGGGATCGACCGCGCGCGCCTTGCGCACGAAGGCGGCGAAGTCGTCGCGCACCTGCTGCGGGGGATTGCCGGCCTCGAGGTCGTTGTCGCCGGCATACATCACGATGGCGCGCGGGCGGTACGGCGCCACGATACGGTCGACGAAGTAGGTGCTGTCGGCGATCTTAGAGCCGCCGAAGCCGCGGTTGAGCGTGTGCACCTCGGGAAAGTCGGCCGCGAGCGAGGTCCACAGGCGGATCGACGAACTGCCGATGAACAGCACCGCGCCCGGCGCCGGCGGGCGCACGCGATCGCTGGCCTGGAAGGCAGCGATCTCCGCGTTCCACGGCGCGTGGTCGTTCTTGCGGTTGTCGCGCGCCGCCGCCAGCAACGGACACAGCAGCAGAAACAGCAGCAGGTTGCGCAGGGTCTTCATCGGCTCACCTCGGGCTTGCCCGTCCACAGGCTAGCGTGGCCGCGCCAGTTCCGATACCGCCAGCACCTGCGCGATACGCGTGCCGTCCCAGCGATAGACCAGGTGCTGCGCCTGCATGCACGGCGCAACCACATCGGGCTGGAACGCGGCCAGGCATTCGCCGCCGCGATGGCGGGCGCTGTCGTAGACGATGCCGTTGGAGCCCGCGTCGCGCAGTTCGTGCGCCAGCGCCACGCTGGCGGCATAGCTGGCGGCATCGTGCGCCGCGGTCCAGCCGCCACGGATGTCGTGCAGCTTGCTGTCGATGCTGGTGCGGTAGCAGCGCATCTGGATGTCGCAGGCAGACTCGGCGGTGGCGGCGAGGAAGCGCTCGCGGTGGTACGCGGTTTCCTCGACCGCGGTGGCGACGCTGTGCGCGGCGTAGAAAACACCCCACGTGCCGTCGGAGAAGCGGCTGCCCTCCGGGTTGAGATGGGTGAACGCGGCCATCACCGGCGTCGAACCCGGTCCGCTAATGCGGTGCTCCTTTGGCACCAGCTTCAACGCGCCGGCTTCCTCGCGCAGGCGCGGGTTGGTGAGCGCCTCGACCGCAAACAGCGCGTCGAGGTCGGCCGGATCGGCGATGCGGTCATACACGCCGACCGGCGGAAAGCGGCTGGGCACGATGCGAAAGGCCTGGCTCCAGCGGATACGCTTGAGAGGTGGCAGCTCATTTGGCATCTGGGCTCCAGAATGTGCTCCCTCTCCAGCGAAGTAGGGGAGGGTTGGGGTGGGGTCGCTCTTGATCCTGATGGAAGATCAAGAGCATTGCCCCTCACCTGAAGAACTCCCTCCGGTGGTCGACCTCTCCTGCCTTGCAGTGGGAGGAGCAGAGCGTGGGGCAGCATCGTCTCGCTCGCCGCGACGCCCGTCGCCGTGACGCTTCACCCGCGCTGCGCATCCAGGTATTGACGCACCACGTAGAGGTCGGCCACGTTGCCGGACAACATGCGCTCCAGCGCGGAATGGCCGCCGAACAGCGACGCCGTGTTCGGCTTGTGCAGCCAGGCATCGGCCTGGGCCGGGTCGGGGAACAGGATCTGCAGCGACTTCCAGATGCCGAGCAGGTAGCTGATCCGCTCCAGCGTGTCGCGCGCCAGGGCGCCGCCCTGCTGGCGTTTCCACTTGTAGAAGGTCGACTCCGGCGGGTCGCCGAGCAACCGGCGCTGCTCGGCGATGCGCAACTTCCAGTGTTCGGCCAACTTGAAGAACGCGCGCAACGCCGGGTCAGCGAGCGTGTCCGGCGGCGCATAGCGGGGCGCGGCTTCGGCGATGCGGGTCGGATGGGCAGTCATGACGACGACTCTCCCTGTGAAGTTATTTCGAATAATACTCCATGATTACAGCAAAGCCAACGGCCCATCCCCGAGGCTCAGCGGCCCGGAGTGCCCTTTGCCTTCGCGCAGTCGCACGCGTAGTCCGGCTCCGGGCCGCCGTCGGTGATGAAGCGGTCGATGCGTTGCGCCAACACCGGCAGCGGCACCGAGCCCAGCTGCAGCACGGTGTCGTGGAAGTGGCGGAGGTCGAACTTCCCGCCCAGCGCCTGCTCGGCCTTGGCGCGCAGCTCGCGGATCTTCAGGTAGCCCAGTTCGTACGACAGCGCCTGGCCCGGCCAGCTGATGTAGCGGTCCACCTCGTTGGCGATCTCGCGCGCGGACAGCGCGGTGTTGACGGTGAGGTAGTCGATCGCCCGCTGGCGCGTCCAGCCCAGATGGTGGATGCCGGTGTCGACCACCAGCCGGCAGGCGCGCCACATCTGGTAGGTGAGGTAGCCGAAGCGCTCGTACGGCGTGTGGTAGATGCCCATCTCGTTGCCGAGATATTCCGAGTACAGCCCCCAGCCTTCGCCGTAGGCGGAGATGTAGCCGTTGCGGCGGAACGCGGGCTGGTCGTGCTGCTCGTCGGCCAGCTCCAGCTGCAGCGAGTGACCGGGGTAGCTCTCGTGCAGGGTCAGCGCCGGCACGTTGAACAGCGGCCGCGACTTCAGGTCGTAGGTGTTGACCAGGTAGGCGTCGGCGCCGCCGCGACCGGAGGTGTAGTACGGCGCGATGTCGGCCGGCACCGGCTTGATGGTGAAGTGCGCGCGCGGCAGGCGGCCGAAGTAGCGCGGCATCTGGCCGTCCACCTGCTTGGCCACCCAGGCGCTGCGCATCAGCAACTCGTCCGGCGTCTTCGCGTAGAACTGCGGGTCGGTGCGCAGGAACTTCAGGAAATCGGCAAAGCTGCCCTTGAAGCCGGTGTCGGCCATCACCTCCAGCATCTGTGCGTGGAGCTTCGCCACCTGGTCGAGGCCGATGCGGTGGATTTCGTCTGGGTCGAGCTCGAGCGTGGTGTACTCGCGGATCTGCTGGCGGTAGTAGGCCTTGCCGTCGGGCAGCGCTTCCGCCGCCAGCGTGGTGCGCGCCTGCGGCACGTATTCGTTGCGGAAGAACGCCAGCAGCTTCGCGTAGGCGGGGATCACCTCGTCGCGGATCTGCCGTAGCGCCCGGCCCTGCAATGCCTGCGCCTGGTCGGCGGGGATCGACGCCGGCAACTGCCTGAACGGCGCATAGAAGCTGCTCTGGGTGGGATCCTTCAGTTCGGCCACCGCGGCGATCGACGCGTCACGCCCGTCGAGTACCGCCCGCGGCACGCTGAAGCCGCGCTTGAGGCCCGCGCGCATGTTCACGATCTGCTGGTCGAAGTAGGCCGGGATCTGCTCCAGCCGGTCGAGGTAACGCCGGTAGTCGTCGGCCGTGCGCAGGCGGTCGCCACCCAGCACGTAACCGATGTCCGACCAGAACGCCGAGTCGCTGTTGAACGGCATCTGCCACGCCTTGAATCGCTGCGCGGCGAGCAGGTTGTCGATCTGCGCGCGGTACACGGCGTAGTTGACCTGGTCTTCGGCGGACAGCTGCCGCGGCTCGATCGCGCCGAGTCGGTCGCGCACCTTCTGCCAGTACTCCAGCCGGTGCCGCTGGCTGGCCGCGTCGACGTTGTCCAGCCGGCCAGCGTTCGGCTGCGCCTCGCCGGCGGCGAGCACGCCGGACTGCGCGCTGCGCCAGCTCCATTCCTGCTGGTAGATCTGCCTGAAGCGGGCCGCCGCGTCCTGTGCCGCCCATGCCGGCGCCGCCAGGACCAGTGCGCCCAGGCCCAGCCACGCCCATCTTGTTGCCATGCTCACGAAACCGTTCCTTCCACCGATGACGGCGCAGCGGGCGGCTTCGCCGCATCCTCCACGCTCCAGTAAGCCAGCGCCGCGGGCGGCAGCTGGGGCAGTGCCGCGCGCAGCAGCAGCGCGTGCACGGCATCTTTCAATCGTGCCACGCGCAGCGCGATTCCACGAGTCTGCAGCCAGGTGGCGAATTCCGCCAGCGCCTCCACGGCCGTGCCGTCCAGATCCGGTGACTCCTCCAGACTGAGCACCACCACCCGGATGCCGCTGCGTTCGCTGACCCGCTCGCGCGCCAGCGCCAGCGTCGGTTCCGCGTTGGCGAAGAACAGCGGTTCCTCCGGGCGCAGGATCACCATGCCGGGCTGCTCGCGCGCGGCGTGGTGCTGCTTGGTGTCGACGAAGTCATGGCTGTCGGCGAGCCGGCCGAGCACGCTGATCCGCGGCGCCGCCAGCTGGCGCAGCAACAGCAGCAGGCTGAACGCGATCGCGGACAGCAGGCCGTCCAGCACGCCCAGGGTGAGCACGGCCAGCACCGCGGCCAGCGCCACCAGCCGGTCGCGCCGCCATTGCAGGTACGGCCGGAACACCGCCAGCCGCCACGACTTGCTCACCGCGTGGATCACGATCGCCGCCAGCACCGGCTCGGGGATGCGCTCGATCCAGCGCAGGAACAGCAGCACCAGCAGCAGCACGGTAATCGCTGCCACCAGTCCGGCCAGCCGCGACTGCGCGCCGGCCGCCTCGTTCGCCGAGGTGGCCGAGTAACCCGCGCCGACCGGCATGCCGTGGAACAGGCCCGAGACGACATTGGCCACGCCGAGCGCGACCAGGTCGCGGTTCGGCCGCACCGGATCGCCGTGCTTCAAGGCGAAACTGCGGATGGCGCTGTACGACTCGGCATACAGGATCAGCATCAGCGCCGCCGCCAGCTCGATGTTCGGCAGCCACTGCGACGCGTCCGGCCACGCCGGCGCCGTCCATGCCAGGGCCAGCTGCACCGGCCCGACCAGCGCCACGCCCTGCCCCGCCAGCCAGCCGGAAGCGGCGATGCCGAGCACGATCGCCAGCAGGCTGCCCGGCAGGCGCCGTACCCGCCCGCACAGGAACAGCAAGCCGAGGGCGGCCGCACCGGCGGCGATCGCGGCCGGCTGCCATTGCCGGAACTGTTCGACCAGCTCGACCAGCACCCGCGCCACATCGCCGTGCCGGGTGGACACCCCGAACACGTGCGGCAGCTGTTTGATCGCGATCACCCAGGCCAGGCCGAACGCGTAGCCGCGCAGCACCGGCCGCGCGATCAGGTTCGACAGCGCGCCCAGCCGGGCCGCCCCGGCGAGCAGGAAACTGCCGCCGGCCAGCACCACCAGCATCGCTGCAGTGGCGAGACGCTGCGCGCCGTCGCCGCCGGCCAGCGCCAGCGTCGCTGCCGCCAGCACCGCCGCCGAGGACGAGGTCGCCGAGACGACCGCGAAGCGGCTGCGGCCGATCAGGCCGTAGCAGGCCAGGCCGGCGAACAGGCCGATCACGCCGGCCTGCGGCGGCAACCCGGCGATACCCGAGTACGCCACCGCCTCGGGCAGCAGCAGGCCGGCGATCGACACGCCGGCCAGGACATCGACGCCGAAGCTGGAACCCGCCGCGGACGCAGATGTCGGGCCCAGTTTCATTCGATCAGCCCGCTCCAGCCCGGCAGGTACGCCGTGTCATGGCTGTGCGCCAGCAGCAGGGCCTGCTGCAACGCCTTCGCGCCGACCTTGCCGCCCGGCAGCTTGAGCCGGCGGCGGTAGAAATCCGCCCACAGGAACTCCGCGTACGGCGTGGCGTCCTTCGCGGAACCGCCGGCCGTGCGCACCCGTGCGGCAAGGGTGCGGTAGGGGTCGTCGGCCATCTCGCTCAAGCTGGCCGGGATCGCGGCGTAGTCGGTGCGGGTGCCGTGCTGGTCGTACGGGTGCGCCCAGCGGTTGAACTCCATCGTGCGCCAGAACACGTCCGGCTCCAGCCAGGAAAAATCGCGCTGGATCATCACCGGCACGCTGTTCACCCCCTCTTCCAGCAAGGCCAGCCCGAGGTGGTGATGGTCGACGATGTAGACGCGCTGCTTCGGCCCCAGCACACCGGGAAACCAGTGCGCCTGGATCAGCTCCTTGCGCTTCTTCCGACCGAGCTTTTCCCATTCTGCGCGTTTGCCCGCAACCTCGGCCCGGCCCACGGTGAGCTGGGTCGGCCGCAGCTTGGCCGGGGCGATCTTCAACAACGGGTGATGCAGGCCTGACGACATGGCATGACTCCTCCGGGCAGATGCCGTGCCGCCGAGCGTACCCGAGCCGGGCCGGGCCGATAAGAGCTGGCTGTGGCACGCAATTTTCTGCGCGGACGGACGGCTATTCCATGCCGGCGTAGTAGCCGCGCATCGACTGCAGGTAGGTATCCAGATCATGGCCCACCCGGTCGTCGAACCTCTCGCCGGTCTCGGCGAGTTCATCGATGCGGTCGGGACGGAAGTTGCGGAAATTCTCGCGCAGCCGGCACCACGTGCCGAGCGTCCACTTGCCGCCCCAGAACGCCAGGCACAACGGCTCGACCTCGCGCCGGCTGACGTTGCCGCCTTCATCGCTGTAGGTCAGCTGCAATACCAGGCGTGCCTCGATGGCCGCATGCAGCCGGTCGATGCGGGCGGCGAACGCCAGCTTGTACTCGTCGCGCCACACCGGCGCGTAGATGCGCGTGCGCGCAGCGCGCTCGCGCAGTTCCGGCGGCAGCACCGCCTCGATCTTCAGCAGCGCCGCGCGGGCGTCGCCGGCCAGCCTGTCGCCGGCGAAGGCCTGCACGAACCGCGTGCCGACCACCAGCGCCTCGAGCTCGTTCGCGGTGAACATCAGCGGCGGGATGTCCGAACCCTTGCGCAGCACGTAGCCGACGCCCGCCTCGCCTTCGATCGGCACGCCGGACAGCTGCAGATCGGCGACGTCGCGGTACACGGTGCGCAGCGACACCCCCAGCGTCTGCGCCAGCGAGCGCGCCTGCAGCGCGGTACGCCGACCGCGCAGGGCGTGGATGATGAGGAACAGGCGATCGGCGCGGCGCATCCGCGCATCATCGCGGAGGCAGATGACGGCGAACAGCGCCGAAGGTCACGCCTCATCGCGTCACACCGTTTGCGCGGCCAGCAGTTCGGCATCCTTGGCTGCGGCGCGCTGCATCGCCGGGCGCGCCAGCACGCGGTCGATGTAGGCGCGGATCACCGGCAGCTCCGGCACCAGCTTGAACATCGTGGTCCAGTTCAGCGCGGTGCCCCACAGCACGTCGGCTGCGCTGAAGGTGTCGCCGAGCAGGTACGGGCCTTTTTCGAGCTGGTCGACCAGCGTCTTCAGCACGGTGTCGTAGTCGCCATAGGGCGAAGTCGAGGGCGGCGTCGGTTCGCGCTGCATGGACTTGTCCACCACCGCCGGCTCGAAGCACGAGCCATAGAACACCAGCCAGCGCAGGTACGGCCCGCGCAGCGGATCGCCCAGCGGGGGTGCCAGCTTCGCGGCGGGGTAGAGATCGGCCAGGTAGATGAACACCGCCGGCTGCTCGGTGACCAGCGCGCCGTGGTGATGGATCGCCGGCACCTTGCCCATCGGATTGACCGCCAGATAGGCCGGCTGGCGCTGTTCGCCAGCCTTCAGGCTGAGCACGTGCAGATCGTAGTCGGCGCCGAGTTCCTCCAGCAACGCACGGGCCCCGGCGGAGCGGCTCTGCGGCGCATGGAAGAAGGTGACGCGAGATGTCGTGTCCACGCCGGGTACTCCTGCTCGATGAGTGATTCAGTCCCGCGGAAGTTGGCAGACCGCCTCGATGTTGTGCCCGTCCGGGCCGATCACGAAGGCGGCGTAGTAGTTCGCGTGGTAGTGCGGGCGCAGGCCCGGCGCACCGTGGTCGACGGCGCCGGCACGCAGCGCGGCGGTGTGGAAGGCGTCCACCTGCGCGCGGTTGGCGGCGACGAAGGCCACGTGCAGTGGGGTTGGCACAGGCGGCCCGCGACCAGCCAGAACGCCGGCTCGTCGCGGCCCATGCCGACCGCGCCGGGATATTCCTTCACCACGCCGATGCGCAGCGGGGCCAGCGCCAGGCCGAAGAACGCCCGGCTGGGGGCGAGGTCGCTGCTCGGCAGACTGATGTGGTCGATGATCATGGCTTGCCGCGCGCGGGCCATACAAGGTGGGTCAACGCGGCCAACAGGGCGCGCCGACGGGGGCGTGGCGCGGCATCGGTCGGAGCTGGCTGGAGCAGCTTGTACTGACCGTCCAGCAGCAGGCCGTTCAGATAGAGCGGACGGTACGCGGTCAGCACGCGGTCGAGCACGGATCTGTTCGTCATGTCGCCACTCCTCAGGCTGCCGCCGCTTCGCCAGCACACCACGGTAGCGGCTGCGCATGCTTGAACAGGCGGTACCAGTGTTCGCGATCGCTGGGGCTGTACAGGTCCAGCGTGCGGATCACCTCGCGCGCGAACTCCACGCTGCCCAGGTGGCTGGCGCTGATCACGCCGCCGTCGCTGACCGCCAGCACGCCGGCGTCGTACTGCTCCGCGCCGGCGTAGGCCGGCACGTGGCTGTCGATGTGCCCGGCCCAGTTGCCGGTGTGCCGGCAGTGGTCGAGCAGGCCGCTGCGGGCCAGCGCCAGCACGCCGCTGTCGATGCCGGCCACCGGCGCGCCGGCCGTGTACAACCGGCGGATCGCCACCACCGCCTCGGCGGCTTCGTCGCGCTGCCACAGGTGGCCGCCGGGCACGACCAGCAGGGCCGCACGCTGCAGGTCGAGCTGGTCCAGCGACAGCTCCGGCTGCACGCGGAGACCGCCCATCGAGACCACCGGAGCCAGCGAGAAGCCCACCGTCTGCACCCGCCAGTCGCCGGGGCGGCGGATCTCGCACAGCGCCAGCGCGGCCTGCCAGTCGGCGAAGCCGTCGAACACCAGGAAGTAAACCGTGTCGCGCATGTCGTATCCCTCCGCTTGTGGAGGGACAGCTTGTCCGCCCCCTGCTGCCAACGTGATGTCAGCAGCCGGGCCGAATGCGGGCACGCGGGGCGCGGGGCTGGCACCGTTCAGTCGGGACCGGGACAATGGCGCTTCCTCTTGCCATGGACCCGACATGAAACCCGTCTCGCTGATCCAGTTCCTGATCGAGGAACGCCGCGCCGGCAACATCAACGCCGAACTTTCGCTCTTGATTGAAGTGGTCGCGCGCGCCTGCAAACGCATCGGCGTGGCCACCGGCAAGGGCGCGCTGGGCGGCGTACTGGGCGAGGCCGGCACAGGCAATATCCAGGGCGAGGCGCAGAAGAAGCTCGACGTGATCTCCAACGAGATCCTGCTGGAGGCGAACGCCTGGGGTGGCCACCTCGCCGCCTGCGCCTCGGAGGAAATGGAAGACCCGCAGCAGATTCCGGACGGCTATCCGAAGGGTCAACACCTGCTGCTGTTCGATCCGCTCGACGGCTCGTCGAACATCGACGTGAACATTTCCGTCGGCACCATCTTCTCGGTGCTGCGTTGCCCCGACGGGGTGACCGAGCCGAAGGCCGAGCATTTCCTGCAGCCGGGCACCACCCAGCTCGCCGCCGGCTACGTGGTGTACGGTCCGTCCACCGTGCTGGTGCTGACCTTCGGCTACGGCACCCACGAGTTCACGCTGGACCGCGAGGTGGGCAGCTTCATCCTCAGCCGCCGCGGCATCCGCATCCCGGAAGCCACCGCCGAGTTCGCCATCAACATGTCGAACCAGCGCCACTGGCAGGCACCGATGCAGCGCTACGTCGGCGAGCTGCTGGCCGGCAAGGAAGGCCCGCGCGGCAAGGACTTCAACATGCGCTGGGTTGCCTCGATGGTCGCCGACGTGCACCGCATCGTGACCCGCGGCGGCGTGTTCTATTACCCGCTGGACGCGAAGATCGAGAAACAGGGCGGCAAGCTGCGCCTGATGTACGAGGCCAATCCGATGGCCTTCATCGTCGAGCAGGCCGGCGGCGCCGCCACCACCGGCCGCCAGCGCATCATGGAGCTGCAGCCGGGCGGCCTGCACCAGCGCGTGCCGGTGTTCCTCGGCTCGAAGGCCGAGGTGGAAGTGGCCACGCACTATCACCTGGAGGCCGACGGCGCGCTGGGCTGACGCTTCCTGCTCCCTCCCCTGCGCCGCAGGGGAGGGCCGGGGTGGGGTTGCTCTTCGCCCCAACGTCAAAAGCACCCCCTCCCGACCTCCCCCTACGTTGCAGGGGGAGGAGACCGACCCGGACCGATATCGACCATGCCCTTCCGCCGCCTGCTCCTGCCGCTGCTCGCCACGTTCGCGCTGGGTGCCTGCACGCACGCCGCCAAGCCCGTGCCGCCGCCGGTGACGGTGGCACCGGCGCCGCTGAAGATCGGCCTCGCCCTCGGCGGCGGTGCGGCGAAGGGCTTCGCGCACATCGGCGTGATCAAGATGCTGGAAGCCAGCGGTATCCATCCAGACGTGGTCGCCGGCACCAGCGCCGGCAGCGTGGTCGGCGCGCTGTACGCCAGCGGCATGGACGCGTTCGCGCTGCAGCAGACCGCGCTCGGCCTGGACGAGGCGAAGATCCGCGACGTGCGGCTGTTCTCCGGTGGCCTGGTGCAGGGCCAGGCGCTGCAGGATTACGTCAACCTGCTGCTGCACAGGCAGCCGATCGAACAATTGAAGCTGCCGTTCGCCGCGGTGGCCACCGAGCTGGAGACCGGCACGCGCACCGTGTTCGTGCGCGGCAACGTCGGCCGCGCGGTACGCGCGTCCTCGAGCATTCCCGGCGTGTTCGAGCCGGTGGAGATCGGCGGCAAGCACTACGTCGACGGCGGCGTGGTCAGCCCGATTCCGGTCGACGCGGCGCGCCAGCTCGGCGCCGACTTCGTGATCGCGGTGGACATCTCCGCCGCGCCCGACGGCAGCAGCCCGCAAGGCATGATGAGCATCGTCGGCCAGTCCATCACCATCATGGGCCGGCAGCTGGCCGCCCAGGAAAGCGCGCGCGCCGACGTGGTGATCCGGCCCGTCCTCACCGGCATCGGCCCGACCGATTTCGAGCAGAAGAACCAGGCCATCCTGGCCGGCGAGAAGGCCGCGCTGGCGGCGATCCCGGCGATCCGTGCCCGGCTCGCCACGCTGGAGGCGACGCGCCAGGCGGCCACCGCCACGCGCTGAGCACCGGCGCGGCGGCCATGCCGTCCTGCACTTGGCGCATGCGATGCCGCGGTTGTAGCGTCGGGTTTTCCTACGCCGGAATGCCCCCATGCCGAAACCTGCACGTCTGATCCTGCCCTCGTCGCTGCTGGCTTTCGCGCTGGCATCGCCGGCCTTCGCCGCTGCGCCCGCGGTCGATCCGCGCATCGAGCAGGTACTGGCCGAGCTGGGCAAGGCGCAGGCGATCCAGGCGACGGCGATCTCGCCGGACGGCCAGCAGCTGGCGTGGGTGATCCAGCGTGATGGCAAGCCGGCGATCGAGGTGGCCGCTGCGGACGGTCGCCACGCGCGCCGCGTGAGCGCTGCCAGCAAGCCGGGCGAATGCGCCGAATCCGGCATCGCCTGGGCCCCCGATTCGCGGCGCCTCGCCTTCATTTCCAACTGCAGCGTCGACCTGACCAGCACCAAGGCGATGCAGAACACCGTCTTCGTGGCGGACGCCGGCCACGGCGACAGCGCGGGCAACGGTTCGCCCAGGCCGCTGGCCACGCTAGCCGGCTACGCGCACGCGTTGCAGTGGAGCGCCGACGGCAAATCGCTCGGCTTCCTCTACGTGCCCGGCGCCACTCGTCGCGCCAGCGCCACCGCCGCGGCCAAGCCGGCGGCTGGCGAGATCGGCGTGAGCGGCGTGGAAGTGCAGCGCGTGGCCAGCCTCGACGTGGCCAGCGGCGCACTGCGCGAACTGACCCCGGCCGCCATGTACGCGTACGAGTTCGAGTGGTCACCGGACGGTTCGCGCATTGCCTACACCGCTGCGCCGCCACCGGGCGACAACAACTGGTGGATCGCCAAGCTCTATGTGCAGGGCGCGCAGGTCGATGCTGCCACCCGCGTGCTGGTCGATCCGGCCAGCACCGCCAGCGGCTCGCTGCACGGTCTGCAGATCGCGCTGCCGCGCTGGTCGCCGGATGCCACGCGGATCGCCTTCATCGGCGGACTGATGAGCGACCAGGGTGCCACCGGCGGCGACCTCTACGCGGTGCCGGCCGGCGGCGGCGAGTTGGTCGACCTCACGCGCGACATCAAGGTCACGCCCAGCTGGTTGCATTGGACTTCACCGCAGTCGATGCTGGTCAGCCAGGTCGACAACGGCCGGAGCCAGCTGGCCGATTACGCCGTGTCGGCCACGCGCGCCGAACAGCAGCGCGTGCATTTCACCGTGCCGGCCAGCATCGGCGACGGCAGCGCGTCGATGGCGATGTCGCTGTCAGCCGACCTCACGCGCATCGCGTTCGTGCAGAGCTCGTACGCCGCCGCCGGCGAAGTGCATGCCGGCGCACTGCGTGATGCCCCGCCACCTGCGGTGACCGCGTTCAACGCCGGGCTCAAGCCGTCGTGGGGCAAGGCCGAGTCGGTCGAGTGGAACAATGAAGGTTTCCACGTGCAGGGCTGGCTGTTGTATCCGGCGAACTACGACGCGAAGAAGCGCTACCCGATGATCGTGGTGGTGCACGGCGGCCCGTCGAGCGCGGTGATCCCGCGCTGGCCGGGCGTCGGTTACGGCGGCGCGCCACTGTCCGCGCTGGGCTACTTCGTGTTCATGCCGAACCCGCGCGGCAGCTTCGGCCAGGGTGAGAAGTACGTGCAGGCGAACCGCAAGGACTTCGGCTACGGCGACCTGCGCGACATCCTCGCCGGCGTCGACGCGGTGGAGAAGAAGGTGCCCGTCGATGACAAGCGGCTCGGTCTCACCGGCTGGAGCTACGGCGGCTTCATGAGCATGTTCGCGCCCACCCAGACCCACCGCTTCCGCGCCGTGGTGGCCGGTGCCGGCATCTCGAACTGGCAGAGCTACTACGGCCAGAACCTGATCGACCAGTGGATGCCGCCGTTCTTCGGCGCCAGCGTGTACGACGACCCGGCGGTGTACGCGAAGAGCTCGGCCATCAACTTCGTCAAGCAGGTGAAGACGCCGATGCTGATCGTGGTCGGCGACCGCGACGCCGAATGCCCCGCGCCGCAATCGTTCGAAATGTGGCACGCGCTGCGCGCGCAGGGCGTGCCCACCTCGCTGGTGGTCTACCCCAACGAAGGCCACCACTTCGTCGACCCTGTCCACCAGCGCGATGTGCTGCAGCGGGCGCTGGACTGGTTCCAGAAGTACCTGCCTGCCGGCGGCTGACCGCTTAGAACAGCTCCCCCTGCGGCGACACCTTGGGCGGCGGCACGAAGCGCGAGGTATCGAGTTGCAGCTCGCGGGCGCGGCCGTAGCCGTGCCGGCGGCAGGCGAGTTCGAAGCGCTTGCGCAGCAGGTCGGCGAACACGCCCTGGCCGCGCATGCGGGTGCGGAAGTCCGAGTCGTAGTCGCGGCCGCCGTTCATCTGCTGCACCAGGCTCATCACATGTTCGGCACGCTGCGGGGCGTGCAGAGCAAGCCATTCGCGGAACAGCTGCTTCAGTTCCCACGGCAGGCGCAGCACGGTATAGCCGGCGCAGCGGGCGCCGCCGGCGTGGGCGCGTTCAAGCACGGCTTCCATGTCCTTGTCGTTGAGCGCCGGGATGATCGGCGCCACCAGCACGCCCACCGGCACACCGGCCTCGGCCAGCGCGGCGATGGCCTTGAGGCGGCGGTGCGGCGCGCTGGCGCGCGGTTCGAGCTTGGCGGCCAGGTGGTTGTCCAGCGAGTTGACCGAGACGAAGACCTGCACGAGGTTCCCGCGCGCCATCTCCGCAAGGATGTCGAGGTCGCGTTCCACCAGCGCGTTCTTGGTGACGAGGGTGCAGGGGTGGCGGCACTCGGCCAGCACTTCCAGCGCGGCGCGGGTGAGCCTCCACTTCTTCTCGATCGGCTGGTAGGGATCGGTATTGCTGCCGATGTTGATCGGCTTCGGGCTGTAGCCGGGTTTCGCCAGTTCGGTGCGCAGCACTTCGGCGAGGTTGCCCTTGGCGCGGATCTTCGTCTCGAAGTCCAGCCCGGGCGAGAGATTGAGGTAGCTGTGGCTGGGCCGCGCGAAACAATAAACGCAACCGTGCTCGCAGCCGCGATACGGATTCATCGCCTGCTCGAACGCGATGTCGGGCGAGTCGTTGCGGGTGATCACGCTCTTCGCGCGTTCCTCGGTGACCTCTGTGCGCGGGCGCGGGGCAGCTTCATCCAGCAGCGCGCTTTGCCAACCGTCGTCCTCGGCGTGGTGGCGGATCGATTCGAAGCGGCCTTCCGGGTTGGAGGCCGCGCCGCGGCCCTTGTGCGCGCGGACGGTGGGAAGCGATGGCGATGGCGGCAGCTCGTCCATTGGCGCAGCGTCGCGCCGCTGGGTCTCAGCCGTCGCGACATCCCGGCGCGGGCGTGACAGGCTGCGCACCCGACGCAACGCAGCGACGCTAAGATCGTTCGTCCGCCGCCGCCGGCGGCGCTTCGACCTGTCGAGGCCTACCTCATGCGCTGGGTGTTGCTCGCCTCCACCGTGTTTGCATTCGCGCTGTGCTTCACCCGCCAGGGTGCCGGCGCCTGGGGCTTCTGGCTGTTGGTTGGGCTGGTCGGCATCTTCGCCACCACGCTGGCCTTCGTGCAGGCGCGCATCGTCGGCAACGCGCGCGGGGACAGCCTGTCCGAGTACGACCTGAGGCGGCTGCGCGAAGGCAAGGACCCGCTGAAGCACGACCGCCTGGATCGGTAAGCTCGCCACGGGTAGGAGCGCACCCTGTGCGCGATGCTCTGATGTTGGACGGAGCCAAGAGCATCGCGCACAGGGTGCGCTCCT
>NZ_AJXW01000085.1 GCF_000264375.1 Rhodanobacter thiooxydans LCS2 | reverse complement strand
CGCGCGGCCACGTCGGTGGCCACCAGGATGTCTAGCTGGCCTTCCTGGAAACGCTGCAGCAGCTTCTGCCGCTTCAGCTGCGGCACGTCGCCGGAAATCGCGCCGACGCGGCAGCCGTGGCGCTTGACCCGCTCGGTGACGCGCTCCGCGGCGGCCTTGGTGTTGACGAAGATGATGCTGCGGGTGGGCTGGTGCCGGTCGATCAGGTTCAGCAGCAGCGGCATCTTCTCTTCCTTGGCCGGGAAGTAGACGACCTGGCGCACCTTGTCGGCGGTGACGTGGTCGCTCTCCACCACCAGCTTCTCGGCCTCGTGCATGTGCTCGTAGGCCAGCTCCAGCACGCGGTGGCTCAGGGTGGCGGAGAACAGCAGCACCTGGCGCTGCTCGCGCGGCGGCAGCTTGCGGAAGATGAAGCGCACGTCCTTGATGAAGCCGAGGTCGAACATGCGGTCGGCCTCGTCGATCACCATCACTTCGACGCCGTTGAGGCTGAACACGCCCTGCTTGTGGTAGTCGAGCAGGCGGCCGGGCGTGGCGATGATGATGTCGCAGCCGTCCTTCAGCTGCTGGCGCTGCTTGTCGTAGTCGACGCCGCCGTAGATCAGCGCGGTCTTCAGGCCGGTGTGGCGGCCGATGTTGCGCGCGTCCTTGTCGATCTGGATGGCCAGCTCGCGGGTGGGCGCGATGATCAGCGCGCGCGGGTCGCTGTCCTTGCGCTCGGCCACCGCGGGGGTGGTCAGCAGGCGGTTCATCAGCGCGACCAGGAAGGCGCAGGTCTTGCCGGTGCCGGTTTGCGCCTGACCGGCGACGTCGCGCCCGGACAGCGCCGGCGGCAGCGTCATTTCCTGGATCGGCGTGCAGCGGGTGAAACCGCTGTCGGCGAGACCCTGCTGCAGCAGCGGATGAAGATCGAAGTTGGCGAAGAAGGTATCGGTGAGTACGGTTTGTGACATATGCGGATGGTTGACCTTGCCTGACGCGGCGTGATGCGCTGCACCCATTTCAGCGGCCGACGTTCGGCGCGAAACGGTGCAGGACGGGATGCGCGATGCGCGGCGAAGCGCTCAATCTCGGGGTCGGCAAGGTCGCGCCGCGGCGTGCGACGCCGGATTTGACGGCGGTCCGACGGGCGGCTGTGCAAGCCGCCCTTGAATCGTGCCCTGAGTTGCGCTGGAATGAGAACTCGCCGCCCTCTTCCTGCCCAACCCGCGCTTCGTGGGCGCCTGAGTGTAGCCGATGGCGGCCCCGCCCGTCGCCACTCCTTGTTTTTCGGCCCCGGCCACCCCATTGTTTTCCACCTGCCAGTTCTGGCCCCCCAGCCACGGAGATCCCCGGTGAGCGACCTGATTACCCATGTGAACGACGATGCCTTCGAGCAGCAGGTGCTGAAGTCCGAAACCCCGGTGCTGCTGGATTTCTGGGCGGAATGGTGCGGCCCGTGCAAGGCCATCGCGCCGATGCTGGACGAGCTGGCCCAGCAGTACGAAGGCAAGCTGCGCGTGGTGAAGGTGAACATCGACCAGAACCAGCAGACCCCGCGCGCCTACGGCGTGCGCGGCATCCCGACCCTGATGGTGTTCAAGAACGGCAAGGTCGAAGCCACCCAGATCGGCGCCGTCAGCAAGGGCCAGCTGACCCAGATGATCGACAAGGCCATCTGACCTACCCGTTGCAAACCCGCTGCCCGCCGCCTCGCCGGTTCCGCCCGGCAGGCGCGCGAGGCTTTACGCCAGCACGCGGCGGGTGCTAGATTCCATCGCGTCCGTCGGGACAGTCCTGTCCCCTTGCGCCTGCCGCGCGACGCACACCCTCCCTCCTGCAATTCAACGGCGCCCCGCGAGGATTGCCCGTGTCCGATACCGAAAACAGAACCCCGAACGACGCTCCGGGCGCCGACGCCGGCCCCATCGCCGAAAACAAGCCTGAACCGCGCCCCCGTGCGCCGCGCCGCACGGCCGCCGCAGCCGCGGCGGCGAACGCCGGGAAGGCGGCAGTGGCGGACAAGCCCGCCGCGCCAACGCCTGCTCCGGCGCCGCCAGCGTCTGCGCCGGTACCGGCCAGTCTGCCGACAGCGCCGGCGGAACCCGCGGCCGCACGCCCCGCGCAGGAGCCGCGCGAGTTCACCACCCAGCCTGGCCAGAATCCTGACCAGCCGGCCAGCCAGAACCCTGGTCAGCCGCAGAATCCGAACCAGGGCCAAGGCCAGAACCCGAATGGCGGCCAGAACAACGGCGGGCGCGAGGGTCGCGAAGGCCGTGGCCGGCGCCGGCGCAACGAACGCGGCGGCAACCCGAACCAGCAGCAGGGGCGCCAGCAGCATCCGCGCCCGAACCCGAACGGCCTGCCGGTGGACGACGACAACGCCGATCCCGGCAGCAACGACCGGGTGATCAACCTCACCGAACTCAAGCGCATGCGGGCGCCACAGCTGCTGGAGTTCGCCGAGTCGCTGGGCGTGTACGAAGGCGTCGCCCGCGCGCGCAAGCAGGACGTGATCTTCAACGTGCTCAAGGCGCACGCCCGTTCCGGTGGCGGCATCTGGGCCGAAGGCGTGCTGGAAATCCTGCAGGACGGCTTCGGCTTCCTGCGCTCGGCCGACGAGAGCTACCTGGCCGGCCCCGATGACATCTACGTCAGCCCCAGCCAGATCCGCCGCTTCAACCTGCGCACCGGCGACTACATCACCGGGCGCGTGCGCCATCCGAAGGAAGGCGAGCGCTACTTCGCCATGCTGCGCGTCGACGACATCAACGGCGATCCGCCGGAGGCGTCGAAGAACAAGATGCTGTTCGAGAACCTCACCCCGCTGTTCCCGCGCAAGGCGTACAAGCTGGAGCGCGGCAACGGTTCGAGTGAGGACATCACCGGCCGCATCCTCGACCTGATCGCGCCGATCGGCAAGGGCCAGCGCGGCCTGATCGTCTCGCAGCCCAAGTCCGGCAAGACGATGATGCTGCAGAACGTTGCCCAGGCGATCACCTACAACCACCCCGAAGCGCACCTGATCATGCTGCTGATCGACGAGCGCCCGGAAGAAGTGACCGAGATCGCCCGCACCGTGCGCGCCGAGGTCATCTCCTCGACCTTCGACGAGCCGGCCGTGCGTCACGTGCAGGTCGCCGAGATGGTGATCGAGCGCGCCAAGCGCCTGGTTGAGCACAAGCGCGACGTGGTGATCCTGCTCGACTCGATCACCCGCCTCGCCCGCGCCTACAACACCGTGGTGCCCAGTTCCGGCAAGGTGCTCACCGGTGGCGTCGACGCTAACGCGCTGCAGCGTCCGAAGCGCTTCTTCGGCGCCGCCCGCAACGTGGAGGAAGGCGGCAGCCTGACCATCATCGCCACCGCACTGACCGAAACCGGCAGCAAGATGGACGAGGTGATCTACGAGGAGTTCAAGGGCACCGGCAACATGGAAGTGCACCTGTCCCGGCGCATCTCCGAGAAGCGCGTCTACCCGGCGATCGACATCAACCGCTCCGGCACCCGTCGCGAGGACCTGCTGATCGAGCCGGACATGCTGGCCAAGATCTGGATCCTGCGGAAGCTCTTGCACCCGATGGACGAGCTGGCCGCAATGGAGTTCATGCTCGACAAGATGAAGAACACCAAGTCCAACGACGAGTTCTTCAATTCGATGAAGCGCTGAGACGCGGGAATCGCAAGTGACGGAACGACGGCGGCCTCGGGCCGCCGTCTCCCTTCCTGTACCCGCCTGACCCAGCTCAAGGCGGCACCCGCGCGAGGCTGCTCCAATGCAGCTCCGACCCCGCATCCACGACACCCCTTTTCGTCGCCTTGCGCCGCCCCCATAGTGTCGGCTCTTCCAGCGAGGCTTCGCCCGTGTCCATACCCAGTGCCGTCAAGAGCACCCCGATCCAGGGGCGCCAGCAGCTCGTCGACTACCTCGCCGCCGGCGAGAAGCCCCGGGAGGCGTGGCGGATCGGTACCGAACACGAGAAGTTCGGCTTCCGTACCGACGACTTGCGGCCGCCCGCGTTCGAAGGCGAGCGCGGCATCCGCGCGCTGCTCGAAGGCATCGCCACGCGCTACGGCTGGGACATCGCCCGCGAAGGTGAGATTCCGGTGGCGCTGTCGCGCAAAGCCGCCTCGATCACGCTGGAACCGGCCGGCCAGTTGGAACTGTCCGGTGCGCCGCTGGAAACCATCCACCAGACCTGCTGCGAAGTGAACCAGCACCTGGACGAAGTGCGCTCGGTAGCCGACGCCATGGGCCTTGGCTTCCTCGGCATGGGCTTCCAGCCGAAGTGGCGCCGCGACGAAATGCCGTGGATGCCGAAAGGCCGCTACAAGATCATGCGCGAGTACATGCCCAAGGTCGGCTCGCTCGGCCTGGACATGATGACGCGCACCTGCACCGTGCAGGTGAACCTGGATTTCTCCAGCGAAGCGGACATGGTGAAGAAGTTCCGCGCCAGCCTCGCGCTGCAGCCGATCGCCACCGCGCTGTTCGCCGATTCGCCGTTCACCGAAGGACGTCCAAACGGCTATCTTTCGTACCGCTCGCACATCTGGACCGACACCGACCCCGACCGCACCGGCATGCTCGACTTCGTATTCGCCGACGGCTTCGGCTATGAGCGCTACGTCGACTACATCCTCGACGTGCCGATGTACTTCAGCTACCAGGACGGCCGCTACATCGACCTGGCCGGGCAGGACTTCAAGCGCTTCCTGGCCGGCGAGCTGCCCACGCTGCCGGGCGTGCACGCCACCATGAAGGACTTCGCCGACCACCTCACCACCGCCTTCCCCGAGGTGCGCCTGAAGCAGTACCTGGAGATGCGCGGCGCCGACGGCGGCCCGTGGAACCGGCTGTGCGCGCTGCCCGCGTTCTGGGTCGGGCTGCTGTACGACGACGAGGCTCTGGACGCGGCATGGGACCTGGTCAAGGACTTCAGCCGTGAGGAACGCCATGCCCTGCGCGACGGCGTGCCGAAGCACGCGTTGAAGCTGCCGTTCCGCGGCGGCACGGTGCGCGATCTCGCCGAGGAAGCGCTGAAGATTGCCGGCCATGGTTTGCGGCGGCGGGCGCGGCTCAACCGCAACGGTGCCGACGAAAGCATCTTCCTCGAACCGTTGATCGAGATCGTGCAGGCCAACCAGACCCCGGCCGAACGCAAGCTGGAGCTGTTCCACGGCCCGTGGCACGGCAGCGTCGACCCGCTGTTCCGCGAGTTCGCCTACTGAGCGAGGGGCCTTGCGCCCTCCATCGCCGCCCCGGGCGCATCGCTGCCCGTAGGAGCCCGCTCGCGGGCGATGCTCTTCGAATCCCGAATCCTGCGCAGGAGCATCGCCCGCGAGCGGGCTCCTTGTACGTTGGTCATCAAGGGCGACAGGCGCGCGCCTTACGCCAGCGACCAGCCGACGCTGCCGCCGGCACGCATCGGCACGCAGCTGCTGCCGGCCAGCGGATACTCGTCCGGCACGATCCACGGCGTGCGCACCAGCGCGATGCGATCGGTGTTGCGCGGCAGGCGGTAGAAATCCGGGCCGTGGAAGCTGGCGAACGCTTCGAGCCGATCCAGCCGGCCCGCCTGTTCGAATGCCTCGGCATACAGTTCGAGCGCCGCGTGGGCGGTGTACAAGCCCGCGCAGCCGCACGCGGCTTCCTTCGCCTCGCGCGGGTGCGGCGCGCTGTCAGTGCCGAGGAAGAAATGCGTGTCGCCGCTGGTGGCCACCTGCAACAGCGCGGCGCGGTGCGTCTCGCGCTTGAGGATGGGTGCGCAATAGTGGTGCGGTCGGATGCCGCCCTCGAACAACGCGTTGCGGTTGAGCAGCAGATGGTGCGCGGTGATGGTGGCCGCCACGTTGGCCGGTGCAGCGGCGACGAACTCGGCTGCGTCGCCGGTGGTGATGTGCTCCAGCACCATGCGCAGCGCCGGGAAGCGATCGCGCAGCGGCAGCAGGTGGCGCTCGATGAACACGCGTTCGCGATCGAAGATGTCGATCTCCGGATCGGTGACCTCGCCATGCAGCAGCAGCGGCAGTTCGTGCTTCTCCATCGCCTCGATCACGCGATACACGCGCGACAGCTCGCGCACGCCGGATTGCGAATTGGTGGTGGCGCCGGCGGGGTAGTACTTCACCGCGAACACGCTGTCGCTTGACTTGGCGCGGGCGATCTCCTCCGCCGGCGTGTCCTCGGTGAGGTACAGCGTCATCAGCGGCTGGAAACGCGCGCCCGCCGGCAGGCTGGCGAGGATCCGCCGGCGGTAGTCCTCGGCCTGCGCCACCGTGGTCACCGGCGGCTTCAGGTTCGGCATCACGATGGCGCGCGCGAAGCGCCGCGCGGTGTGGCCGACCACCGAGGCCAGCGCGTCGCCATCGCGCAGGTGCAGGTGCCAGTCGTCGGGGCGGGTGATTTCCAGGCGCGTTGGCGTCATGGCTGGTGAACTCGGGTGGCGATCGGAGATGGCAATGGTATCGCGCGGGCGTGTTCCGGTTGTTCGCCGGGCTGGTTTGCCATAAGAGCAAGAGCTTTCGTCCTCCTTCGGAGGCCGAGGTACTTCTCTTTTGCTTGTCCAAAAGAGAAGTACCCAAGAGAAAATGACACCCCGCTTCCGAACTTTCCGGGCTCCTGCCCGGAAAGTTCGCGTGCGGGCTACGGGGTTTGTCGACAGGGCATCCTGCCCTGACGACAAACTGGTTCGCATCCCTGCGAACCACCCTGCGGGCTTTCCTTCGCCCGCCCGCCGCTGCAGAGGGGACCCCGGGTAAAGCAGCGCGCATCCTGCGCGCACTCTTCAGAAGAGCCGGATCAAAAGCCCGAGCGGAGCCACAGCAAAGCGCCGCTTTGCTGTGGCTTGTGCTTTTCCGCTTCATCACCGAGTGCGGGCCAGGATGGCCCGCTGCTCTACCCGGGGTCCCTTGCGCGGCGGTGAGTCGGGGTCGACAGGCCGCGCAGCGGGCGTTGCCATGGATGGCAACGACTTTTCGCGCGGGCAGGAGCCCGCTCGAAAAGCCCGGCCCCGACTCACGGACTTGCCGGACAGGATGTCCGGCAAGCCCAAGCGGGGTGGCCTTTCTCTTTGGTTACTTTCTCTTTGGCCACGTAAAGAGAAAGTAACTCGCGCGCCGCAGGCGCACGAAAGCTCTTGCTTTCGGGAAACACCAAGGCTCAAGACAAACTGAATCTGACACCGATCCAGCGCTAGAACTTCCCGCAAGTTTCAATCCGTTTGTGAGCGTCCGCCTCACCTATCAAAAGCACCAAACAATAGTCATGCAGTTCGTGCGTGAACCTTTTCGCCAGCGGAGAAATCAAGGACCAGAATGGGAGTTCCTTGGCTCCAGTCTTTATGTAGCGAAACTCATGCGCCTCGTAATATCTACTCAAGCCGGACACGAGTTGCCGGTCAAGGTCATCGAGCGAAACCAGGTCGTTAAGACCGAGGCCTTCAGCCTTAGCCATCAGGCCATCGAGGTTATGTCGAAGAAGCTGTTCACGCAGCCGCCTGCTGGTCAAGCCCTTCGAGAGCAGATAGGCCTTCAGACTCAGCTCAATCGACTGGGCGATGAGATTGTAAGAAGGCATCAGCAGTCTGCTTTCGAGTGGATTGCAATCACCAATTACTCGTTCGGCAGCAAGTCGGTAATCCTCCGCGTAGCGCAGCATGCCGAACGGCGAAGGCTCACTGGTTTCATCACCGACCATGCAGGTGACCTCGGAGAATCGACATATCCTTCTGCTTCCCGACTCAGCTACTCTCCGCGCAACCAGCGCGCCGCATCAATCGCGTAGTACGTCAGGATCGCATCCGCCCCCGCCCGCTTGAACGCCGTAAGCGCTTCCAGCACCACCGCCTTCTCGTCCAGCCAGCCGTTCATCGAGGCGGCCTTCAGCATCGCGTACTCGCCACTGACCTGATAGACGAAGGTGGGCGCGCCGAAGGTGTCTTTCACCCGGCGCAGCACGTCGAGGTAGGGCAGGCCGGGCTTCACCATTACCGCGTCGGCGCCTTCGAGCAGGTCCAGTTCGACCTCGCGCAGCGCCTCGTCGCTGTTGCCCACGTCCATCTGGTAGGTGTGCTTGTTGCCCTTGCCGAGGTTGGCCGCCGAACCAACCGCGTCGCGGAACGGGCCGTAGAACGCGGAGGCGTATTTCGCCGAGTAGGCGAGGATGCGCGTATGGATGTGGCCTGCTGCTTCCAGTGCGTCGCGAATGGAGCCGATGCGGCCATCCATCATGTCCGACGGCGCCACGAAATCCATGCCGGCCGCGGCCTGGGCCAGCGACATCTTGATCAGCGCCTCGACGGTGGGCTCGTTCATCACGTAGCCGGCATCGTCGATCAGGCCGTCCTGGCCGTGGGTGGTGTACGGGTCCAGCGCCACGTCGCCGATCAGGCCCAGCTCGGGATACTTCGCCTTCAGCGCGCGAGTGGCGCGGTGCATCAGGTTGTCCGGGTTCCACGCCTCGCTGGCGTCGAGCGACTTCACGTCGGCGCCGGGCGAGGGGAACAGAGCCAGCGCGGGGATGCCCAGCCGCACGCATTCGCCGGCCAGCGCCAGCAAGCCGTCGATGGAAAGCCGCTCCACCCCCGGCATCGACGGCACCGCCTCGCGCCGGCCTTCGCCCTCGATCACGAACGCGACCATGATCAGGTCGCTGGGCAGCAGGGTGTGCTCGCGCATCAGCGCGCGGGAGAAGGCGTCGCGGCGCATGCGGCGCATGCGGATGGCGGGAAAGCTCATGGCGGTTCCTGGCGGGGCGTATCCGCGCATTTTAGGCCACAACGCCAAACACGGCCGCGCCACGACATCTGCGACACGCCGGCGCAACCAGGCCATAACATTTTCCGGGGCACCCTCGACACGGCATCCGCCACCATTCTCCCGGAGGAAGCCCCATGGGTACCACCCGAACCCCCACACCGGCCGTCCGCCGGCACCAGCCGCCCGGCGCCCATTACCTGGGCCGACACGCCCCGGATGCGTCGCTCGACGTGACCCTCGTGCTGCGCCGCCGGAGCCCGCTGGACATGGTGGCTCCACCTTCCTCGCAAGCCATCCGGCATGCCGACTTCGAGGCCCGCTACGGCGTCGACCCGGACGACCTGGACCGCCTGCGCAGCTTCGGCCGCCAGCACGGCCTGCAGGAACTGGCTTGCGAGCCGGCGCGGCGGACGCTGCACCTGCGCGGCACGGTACAAGCCCTGCAGCGCGCGTTCGGCGTGCAGCTGGGCCGCTATGAGCTGACATCCGGTGGGGTGGTCTATGTCGGCTCCGCGCAGGCGCCGACCCTGCCGGATCCGGCGGTGATCGCGGTGCTGGGCCTCGACCGCCGCCCCGTCGCCCGGCCGCACTTCCGCGTGGCACAGGCGCAACCGGTGAACACCTATACGCCGCTGCAGGTGGGCCAGCTGTACGACTTTCCCGCCGGCGCGGACGGCAGCGGCCAGGTCATCGCAATCATCGAACTGGGCGGCGGCTACCGGCAGGCCGATCTGGATACCTACTTCAGTTCGCTCGGCCTGGCGACGCCCGCCATCACCGCCGTGTCGATCGCCAGCGGCAGCAACCAGCCCGGCGGCGCCGCGGATGCGGAGGTGATGCTGGACATCGAGATCGCCGGCGCGCTGGCACCGGCGGCGAAGCTGGCCGTCTACTTCGCCCCGAATACCGACCAGGGCTTCTACAACGCGATCTCGCAGGCCGCGCACGACAGCAGCCTGCCGGCCACGGCCATGTCGATCAGCTGGGGCGCTCCGGAAGACAGCTGGGTTACGGCGTCGCGCGACGCGATGGAAACCGCGCTGGAGGACGCCGCCGCGCTCGGCGTGACGGTGACCGCGGCGGCCGGCGACAGCGGTTCCAGCGACGGCGCAAGCGACGGCCAGCCGCATGTGGATTTCCCCGCTGCCAGCCCGTCCGTGCTGGCCTGCGGGGGCACCAAGCTGCTCGCCAGCGGCGGCGCGATCAGCAGCGAGGTGACCTGGAACGAAACCGCGGCCAACGAGGGCGCCACCGGTGGCGGCGTCAGTGCCGTGTTTGCGCTGCCCGCATGGCAGGCGGGCGCGGCGGTGCCCGCGACAGCCGGAGGCTTCGCCGGGCGCGGCGTGCCGGATGTCGCGGGCAATGCCGATCCGCTCACCGGTTATGCGGTGCGTGTGGACAGCCAGGACGAGGTGGTCGGCGGCACCAGCGCCGTCGCGCCGCTGTGGGCCGCGCTGGTGGCTCGCCTTGGCCAGCAGCTCGGCCATCCGCTGGGCGCGGTGCAGGCCGCCCTGTATGACCTCGGCGGCGCGGCCTTCCACGACATCACCCAGGGCGACAACGGCAGCTACGCGGCGGGCGCGGGCTGGGACGCCTGCACCGGACTGGGCAGCCCGGACGGACAGGCCTTGCTCGGCGCCCTGCAGGCGGGGGCGGCCAACCCCGCTCCGGCTCCGCCTGGCCACCCGCCCAAGCACGGCGGCCACAAACCCAAGCACGGCGGCCACAAGCCGCCCGGCAGGGGCGGCAAGCGCAAGGAAAAACCGTGAGCTCACCCGCCACGCGCCGGGCGACCCGCGCCTGCCGGATGCGACCGGCGCTGGACGCTGGGGCGCATTCACGGCAGGCTTGCTGCTTTCCGTGTCCCCGCTGGAGCCCCGATGCGCGTTACCGCCCCCACCCTGCTCGTCGATCTCGGCGGTACCAATGTCCGTTTCGGTGTGGCGGATCCATCGCGCGACCAGCCGCTGCTGAGCGACAGTATCCGACGCTACCGGGTGGCCGAGCACGATTCGCTGGTCGCGACCGCGAAGCAATACCTCGCCGACACCGGCCTCCAGGTGAGTCGCGCCATCGTGGCCGCCGCCGGCCGCATCGTCGACGGCGAGACGGTCAAGGTCACCAACAACCCGTGGGCAATCTCGGCGCACCAGACGGCCAGCGCGCTGGGCCTGGAATACGTGCACCTGGTCAACGACTTCGCGGCGCAGAGCATGGCGGTGACCCTGCTGCATGGCGACGACCTGGTCGACGTGGGCACGGTGCCGCGCCCGGTGGTCGGCGCCGAAGCCGAGCAGACCTTCGCCGTCGTCGGCCCCGGCACCGGCCTGGGCGTGGGCGGCCTGCTGGTGCGCGGCGGCCACTGCAGCGTGCTGCAGACCGAAGGCGGCCACGCCGGTTTCGCCGCGCACACGCCGGAGGACATCGCCATCCTCGACTACCTCAACCACAAGTACGGGCGCGTTTCCAACGAGCGGCTGATCTGCGGCCAGGGCCTGGTGAACCTGTACGACGCGATCTGCCACACGGTTGGCGCGACGCCCGACGCGCTGAAGCCGGAGGACATCACCGCCCGCGCGAAGGACGGCAGCTGCCCGCTGTGCACGCGTACGGTAGAGACCTTCGCCGGCATCTTCGGCAGCGTCGCCGGCGACCTGGTGCTCACGCTGGGCGCGTGGAACGGCGTCTACCTCACCGGTGGGCTGATCCCGGTGCTGCTGCCGTGGCTGGAACGCGGCCGCTTCCGCGAACGCTTCGAGGCCAAGGGCCGTTTCCGCGACATCATGGAGAAGGTACCGACCCAGGCGATCATGAACCCCGAGCCGGGCCTGCTCGGCGCGGCGGCGCTGGCGGTGCTGGAGTCGGGGCGCACGCTGCTGCCGTCGCGTTAGCCCGCGGCGACGCCACGGACCGAGGCGTATCCTTTCAATGGAATGCGAGGAATGCATATGCCATGCACCACCATCGCCCGCCTGCTGTGGCTGCTGTGCCTGCTGGCGCTGCCGCTCACCGCGCCGGCGCAGGACGCCGGTGTCACCCGCAACGCGGCACTGGCGATCCCGGCCACGCCGATCACCTCGCGCGCGGCGCTGGATGCCTATGTGCGCGATACGCCGCCTGAAAGCTCGCCGCTGAACTGGCTGACGCCCGGCGCGCGGCGCCGCTTCCTCGACAGTCTGGTGTACCGCGAGCATGGCCTGGGTGGCATGAGCCTCGCCGACCTGCGCTACGAACTCACCCGCGAGCAGGCCTACACCCTGCTGCGCCTGTTCGGCGCGCAGAACTACGCGATCGACCTGGATGCGCTGACCACACCGCCTCCGGCTGCGGAAGCCCCTGCGGCCAGCACGCTGGAACCCGCCTACGACCGCCTGCTGGCCGCCGCCGGGAACGCCGACGTCGCCGCACAGGCACAGGCCATCGCGCGCGGCTACGCCGCGGATTTCGCGCCGGCACAGACCAATGCGCAACGACATGCGCTCGACGACCGCGACGCGGAATTCCTGTTTCGCGCGGCGAATCTGGCCTTCCGCACCACCGGCCGGTCGGACTACCTCGCCGACCTGCGCCGCGATTTCGTCGAATTGCAGCGCCGCCAGCGCATCGACCGCCCGCACCTCGACGACTTCCACGACGCCCTGCTCGTCGCGCACCGCGACGACGAGGCGCGCACGCTGCTGGCCACCCACCCCGGCATCCAGCGCAGCCCGCCGCCGTCGACGCGCACGTTCAGCCGCATCCGCAGCGGCCAGCCCAGTCTGTGGGTGGTCACGCCGGACACGCGCAAGCGCGAGCTGGTGCGCTTCCGCTTCAACGTCCGCGCGCCGGCACAGGTGATCGTGCTGGCCTCGACCGGCTGCCACTTTTCCGCGAACGCCGCACGCGACATCGAGGCCGACCCGCTGCTGCGCGACCTGTTCCGTGAATACGGGCAATGGGTGGCACCGCCCGACGAGGTCACCGCCTTCGACGTCGTGCGCGACTGGAACGAGGCGCACCCCGCGCTGCGGCTCGGCATCGCCTACGACAAGGCCAGCCTGCCGATGGTCGAGCGCGTCGAGACTCCGGTGTTCTACTTTCTCGACCACGGCACCGTCATCGACACCGTGGTCGGCTGGCCGTCCGGCGGCAACCTCGATGCGATCCGGCGCGGCCTGCGCAGGATCGACCTGTTGAACTGATACCCCACGGAGAAACTCCATGCCCCGCCACAACACCGCCTTCCTGTTCGACCTCGATGGCACCCTGGTCGACAGCGTCTACCAGCACGTGCTGGCGTGGAAGGAAGCGCTGGATCGCGAGGGCGTGGAACTGTCGGTGTGGCGGATCCACCGCAAGATCGGCATGAGCGGCGGCCTGTTCGCGCACATCCTGCTGCGCGAGACCGGGCTGGCGATCACCGAGGAGCGTCTCGACCGCCTGCGCCAGTGGCATGCCGAGGCGTTCAACCGGCAGCACGCACAGGGTTCGGTGCGGCCGCTGCCCGGCGCGCGCGAGCTGCTGGATTACCTCACCGCACAGGGCATCCCGTGGGCGATCGCCACCAGTGGGCGGATGGAGACCGCCGCACCCAACCTGGCGGCGCTCGGCGTCGACCCGTCGAAGGTGCCGGTGGTGACGCGCGACCAGGTGCGCCACGCCAAACCCGACCCCGACCTGTTCCTCGCCGCCGCGGTGCAGCTGGGCGTGGACATCCGGCAATCGCTGGTGATCGGCGACAGCGTGTGGGACATGCTCGCTGCGCAACGTGCGCACGCGCTCGGCGTGGGTCTGCTCTCCGGCGGCTACGGCCACGCCGAGCTGCAGCAGTCCGGCGCGTTCCGCGTGTACGACGACCCGGCTGGCCTGCTGTGGCACCTCGACGAGGTAGCCGCGCGCGACTGAACCACCCCGCTGAACCGCACCGCCGCGCATCATGAAAACTTAATCACCGCTGCGCATGCCCGCGGTAGGCTCGTGGCCAACTGTCCACGGAGCCTTCCATGCGCCGCCTCGTCGCCAGCCTGCCGCTTGCCCTGCTGCTTGCCCTGCTCCTTGCCGCCTGTTCGCCCTCGCCGGCACCACCGCCATCCGGCGCCGCCGGCCAGTCCGCCCCAGCCAACGCGGCACTGGGCTCGCCCGAATGGTATGCATGGGTCGACCGCTCGCTGCAGATCGCCGACGACGGCCCCAGCCACGGCTCAGATGCATGGAACCGGGCGGTGCAGGCCAAGCTGGGCCAGGAAGCGCCGCAATCACAACCCGGCTCGCCGCAGTGGCAGCAGTCGGTGGACGCGCTGCTGCGCACGCGTCTGCGGCCATCGTCCTGAGGCAGGCGGCTCAGTCCGGCGCCAGCAGCGCGTCCAGGTCGCCCTCGTCGAAGCTGAGCCTCTCGCGGCTGCCGCCGCCTTCGAGCACCGCCGCGGCCAGTTCGGCCTTGCGCTCCTTCAGCTGCTCGATGCGTTCCTCCACCGTGCCGGAGGTGATCAGGCGGAACACGAACACCGGCTTGTCCTGGCCGATGCGGTGCGCGCGGTCGCTGGCCTGCGCCTCGGCGGCGGGGTTCCACCACGGGTCGTAGTGGATCACGGTGTCGGCGGCGGTGAGGTTGAGACCCACCCCGCCGGCCTTCAGCGAGAGCAGGAACAACGGCACCTCGCCGTTCTGGAAACGCTGCACCGGCTCGGCGCGGTCGCGGGTGTCGCCGGTCAGGGTGACGTAGCGGATGCGCCGGCGGTCCAGCTCGGCGGCGATCAGCTTCAGCATGCCGGTGAACTGCGAGAACAGCAGCACCTTGCGCCCTTCGTCGAGCAGCGCCGGCAGCATGTCCATCAGCAGCTCGAACTTGGCCGACTCGTGCACGCCGCGCGCGGCTTCCAGTTTCACCAGCCGCGGATCGCAGCAGACCTGGCGCAATTTCAGCAGCGCGTCCAGCACCACGATGCCGGAGTGCGCGATGCCACGCTGCGCGATCACCTCGCGCAGTTCTTCCGCCAGCGACAGCCGCAGGCCTTCGTAGAGGTCGCGCTGGCGGCCTTCCAGCACCACGCGGCGGGTGATCTCGGTCTTCGGCGGCAGCTCCCTGGCCACCTGCGCCTTGGTCCGGCGCAGGATGAACGGCGCGATGCGTAGGTTCAGCCGCTGCTGGCATTCCTCGTCGTGCTGCTTCTCGATCGGGAGACGATAGAAGCGGCGGAACGCGCCTTCGTCGCCGAGCAGCCCGGGCACCGCCAGGTCGAGCTGCGACCACAGCTCGCCGAGGTGGTTCTCCAGCGGCGTGCCGGTAAGACAGACGTAGCGCGACGTGCGCAGGCTGAGCAGCGCGCGCCGCGCCTGCGTGCGCGGGTTCTTCACCTGTTGCGCCTCGTCCAGCACGATCAGCGCGAACGGCTGCCTGCGCAGCGCGACCACGTCGCGCGGCAGCAGCGCATAGCTGGTCAGCACGATGTCCTGCGCGCCCAGCTGGGCGAACTCCTCGGCCCGCTGCGGCCCGTGCAGGGTCAGCACGCGCAGCATCGGCGCGAAGCGTGCGATCTCCGCCTGCCAGTTCGGGATCAGGCTGGTCGGCACCACCACCAGCGCGGGCTGGCCCAGTGCGCCGCCCTGCTTCAGCGCCAGCAGGTGGGTGATCAGCTGCAGCGTTTTGCCCAGGCCCATGTCGTCGGCCAGCACGCCGCCGACGCCGGCTTCGGCCAGCGCGTTGAGCCAGCGCAGGCCTTCGCGCTGGTACGGGCGCAGCTCGACGGTGAGCCCGTCGGGCACCGCGTCGCTGGCGCGCTCGGCGGCGTCGCGCAGGCGCGCGGCGAAACCGAGCAGCGGCTCGGCCGCCTCCAGCGTGCCGTTGCCGGGCATCGCCGCAACGAGTTCCTCCAGCCGGCCGGCCTGCACGCGCGGCAGGTGCAACCTGCGGCGCGGCTTCTCCAGGTACTCGGCCAGCGGTGCCAGCAGGCCGCGCAGTTCCTTCAGGCGCACCGGCACGCGCCGGCGCGCATCGACCGGCGCGTACCACACCGCGTCCTCCGGCTCGTTTGGCGCGGGCCGCAGGTTCAGCTGGTGCTCGGCCAGCGCCTGCGCCACCGCCGGCAGCAGGTTGTGGCGCTCGCCGTCCAGCTCGATGCCGATTTCCAGGTCGAAGGCGTGATCGTCGGTGTCTTCCACCGCGTGGCCATACCAGTGCACCGGACCTTCCAGCACCTCGAACGGGAAGCTCGGCGCATACTCGACCTGGAAATTTTCCACCTCGAGTTTCGGCCGCAACGCCAGCCAGCGTGCCGGCGTGTTGACCTCCAGTGCCCCGGCGTAGCCGGTGCCGGGGAACAGCCAGGCGTCGTCGGGCAGGGTTTCGGCCACGTCCCACGGCAAGCCCTCGGTGTCCACGCCGGGAGTGAGCCCGGCGCGTTCGAGCTGCTCCATAGCCGACAATTCCTCGGCACGGCGGCGGGTGATCTCGACCAGCTGGCCGTTGCGCACGCGCCGCACCAGCGGCTCACCGCCGCGCGCGGGCAGGCGTTCGCCGGCGTAGTCGAAGGCCAGCCGCGCGTAGCCCAGCGGCGGCGTGCCGGCGGCCAGCCGCACGTGCCGGGTCAGCGCGTGCAAGGTCAGCACGGGCTTGGGCGCCAGCGCCGAGCGGCGCACTTCATCGAACACCTGCGGCAATGGCACCCGCGTGGCCAGCCGGCTGCCGGCCAGGCGATTGCGCAGGCGGCGACCGTGCTCGTGCTTCAGCGGCGGCAGCTCCAGCCAGCGGGTTTCCTCGACCGCCGCGTCGAAGCGGCCCACGGCGGCGCGTTCGGCGTCGAGGTACCACAGCCCGTCGATGCGCAGCAGGCGCTGGTTGTGCGGCAGCACCGGCAGCAGGCGCTGGCTTCCGTCCGGTTCCAGCTGCCAGTGCCAGTTGAGCGGATGCGACTTGCCGCGCGACAGCCGCAGCCCGGCCAGGCCGCCGAGGAAGCACGGCGCGGTATCCAGGATCTCGGCCAGCAGGGTGTCGCCGACATGGCCGCCAAGTCGCGCATAGCTGCGGCCCTTGCGCACGCTCTGCGGCAGGCCGAGCATGGTCGCCGCCAGGCGTTGCTCGTGCGGCTCGAGCGGCGACTGCGCCAGGTGCCGGCTGTCCAGCGGCACCGGCCGCGCGTGGCGACCGTGCTCGACCACCGCCAGCAGCACCGGCGCCACGTCCAGCCGGGCGAACGCGGCGCCCTCCTCCGGCATCACTTCCAGAAAAAACCCCAGCACGCCATGCTCGTCGACCACGGCCGGCTTCGGCGCGGCCAGCAACCGCCGCCATGCCTGCGGCAGGGCTTCGTCATCGCCGGATGGCTCGATGGCGGCGTGGGGTTTCCCGTCCGGTTGCTGCATGCGCGTACGGTCCGTGGCGACAACCAAAACGTTGAGCTTAGCAGCGCGACGGCAGGATGCGACGGTCGCAAACGCGCCCGGGCACGCGGCGTGCGGCTTACGCGGTGCCGAACAGGCCGTGCGGGTATTCCGGCTTCTGCTCGCGCGCCATCAGCGCCTTGAGTCCGTCGGTCGGGGTGACCTCGCCATGCAGCACGGCGCGCACACCGGCGCTGATCGGCAGGTCGAGGCCGTGCTTGTCGGCCAGCCGCGCCACCTCGTCGGCGGTGAGGATGCTTTCCACCACCTGGCCGATCCGGCGTACCGCTTCGTCGATCGCCACGCCCTGGCCCAGCGCCAGGCCGAGCCGGCGGTTGCGCGAGAGGTCGCCGGTACAGGTCAGCACCAGGTCGCCCAGGCCGGACAGGCCGATCAGCGTCTCCGGCCGCGCGCCCAGGGCCACGCCCAGGCGCAGCATCTCGTTCATGCCGCGGGTGATCAGGCCGGCGCGGGCGTTCAGCCCCAGCTGCATGCCGTCGGCGATGCCGGTGGCCACCGCCAGCACGTTCTTCATGGCGCCGCCGAGCTCGGCGCCGAGCACGTCGCCGCCGGAATACGCACGCAGGTTCGGCGCGTGCAGCAGGGTGGCCAGCCGCTGTGCGAACGCCGCGTCGTCCGAATGCACGGTGACCGCGCTGGGCAGGCCGGCGGCGACTTCCTTGGCGAACGACGGGCCGGTGATCACCGCCGCGGCGCGACCCGGCAGCCGTTCGGCCACCAGCTCATGAAGAAAGCGACCGGTGCCGGGCTCGAAGCCCTTGGTCGCCCAGGCGATCGCGGTACCCGGGTCAAGCAGCGGCGCGATCTCGTCCAGCATCGAGGCGAACGCATGGCTGGGCACCACGATCAGCACGATGCCGGCGCCGCGCACGGCGGCGGCCAGGTCGGCTTCGTAGGTGAGCTCTGGCGGCAACTCGGCGTCCGGCAGGTAGCGCTGGTTGCGGCGGCTGGCGGCCATCGTCGCCAGCGCCGCGCGGTCGCGCCCCCACAGCGTGGTCGGCACGCCGTTGCGGACGGCCAGCGCCGCCAGCGCGGTTCCCCAGGAGCCGGCCCCAAGGACGGTCAGCTTCGGGTTTTCGGCCATCGGCACGGCTCAGCTGTTGAGCGTGGCCGGAGCGTCGTCGCCGCCCATCATGCGGCGCTGCTGCTCGGCGAACAGCGCATCGAAGTTGATCGGCTGCAGCAGGAACGGCGGGAAGCCGCCTTCGAGCACCAGTGAGGAGATCACCTGGCGGGCATACGGGAACAGCAGGTTCGGGCAGTAGCTGCCGATGATCCCGGCGTGGTCCATCTCGCTGAAGCCGGCAATACCGAACAGGCCGGCCTGCTCCACCTCGGCGAGGTAGGCGGTACGCTGGCCGACGGTGCAGGTCAAAGTGAGGCTGAGCACCACTTCGTACAGGTCGTTGCCGAGGTCGGTCGCCTTCTGGCCCAGGTTCAGCTGCACCTGCGGCTGGTCCTTCTCGTCGAGCTCCTGGAAGATCTGCGGCGCATTCGGCGCTTCGAAGGACACATCCTTCACGTAGATCTTCTGCATCACCAGCTGCGGCTGACTGGCCTGGCCGTTGGCCTGGTCGTTGGTGATCTCTTGTGCCATCGGGGGTTCCTCGGGTCTGGGTCGTGTGTACAAAAGAGGCTGATTGTTCCATACATCCCCGCGGTACGCACGCCGGCCGACGCCAGCGGAACCCCGCAAGATTGCGCCGGGGCTGATTTTTCTGCGAGAATACGCGGCTCGCCTCTGTCGGCCCGGTGTTTCCGGGCGGTCCGCCACGCGGTACGGACCCCACGATCATGCGTTGCGACAACTCCAGCATCGCGTGGCGCATGGCGCCGCTGGGCCGATCGCACCCTGGCCAACGGGTGTCCAAGAACAATTACGGAGGCAAGTCATGGCCCGTGTATGTCAAGTCACCGGCAAGGGTGCGCAGAGCGGCAACAACGTCTCGCACGCCAACAACCGGACCCGTCGTCGCTGGTTGCCGAACCTGCATGAGCGTCGTTTCTGGGTGCCCAGCGAGAACCGCTGGATCAAGCTGCGCGTTTCCAACAATGCCCTGCGCACGATCGACAAGAATGGCATCGAGGCCGTGATTGCCGAGATGCGCGCCCGCGGCGAAAAGGTCTAAGGAGATCCGTCATGGCCAAGACTGCAAACGACAAGATCCGCATGATCTCCTCGGCCGGTACCGGCCACTTCTACACCACGCAGAAGAACAAGAAGAACACGCCGGAAAAGTTCGAGTTCAAGAAGTATGACCCGGTCGTGCGCAAGCACGTGATCTACAAGGAAGGCAAGATCAAGTGACGTTCTGACCCGCTCGCGCTCCGCGCGAGCGGCTCTGTCAGAACGTCATCCCTGCGAAGGCAGGGATCGCTTTTGCTTTTGCTTCCTCTGCAACAGCGACATTGATGCCTCACGGAAAACCCGCCCTTGTGGCGGGTTTTCTTTTGCCCACCTGTCGGGATGACCATCCTGCCCAACCATCCTTCGTCCGCCCGAATCCCAAAAAACAAAACCCGCCGGAAGGCGGGTTTTGCCGGAACCGTTGCGGCGGCCGCTCACACCGCCGCGACGCTGTAGCCCTTGAGCCGCTGCGCAAACTCCTGCAGGGCGCGGATGCCACTTTCCTCGGCCTCGCGAATCCACTGCTGCAGGCCCTTCAGCGCCTGCTCGGCGCCACGCTGTTCCATCAGCGCCGCCAGGCGGGTGCGGAACTCGCACACGGTCTTCAGCGTCGGGCGCTTGACCAGCACGGCCTGCATGCGGTCGCGGCCCTCGTTGTCCAGCCAGCGGCCGCCGTCGGCCAGCGCGCGGCGCATGCGGCGTGGCACCGCCTTGATGTTCTCGCCAGCGTGGGCCGCTTCGTCGCGCAGGGTGGGGACGATCACGTTGCGGTAGTAGTCGGTCATCGCCTGGAAGCGGTGGGTGAGCACGGCCTTCAGCGTGTCGGCGTCGGGCAGGCGCACGTTCGGGCGCACGTCCAGCGTGGGCGCCACGCGCAGCACCTTGGCCAGACCCACCTTCTGCAGCGCGCAGATCACCACCCAGCCGATGTCGAACTCCCACTTGCGCAGGGCGAACTTGGCCGAGCTGGGGAAGGCGTGGTGGTTGTTGTGCAGCTCCTCGCCGCCGATCCAGAAGGCCCACGGGATCAGGTTGGTGGCGGTGTCGGCGCTCTCGAAGTTGCGGTAGCCCCACCAGTGGCCGATGCCGTTGACGAAGCCGGCGGCCCAGAACGGGATCCAGATCATCTGCACCGCCCACAACGCGGCGCCGATCACGCCGAACAGCGCCAGGCTGATCACCAGCATCAGCGCCGGGCCCCAGTACGGGTGGCCGGTGTAGAGCTTGCGCTCCAGCCAGTCGTCCGGGGTGCCGCGGCCGTACTTCTCCAGGTCTTCCTTCACGTAGCTGGCGTCGCGGTACAGCGACACGCCGTCCCAGAACACCTTCTTGATGCCGTAGATCTGCGGGCTGTGCGGATCCTCCGCGGTCTCCACCTTGGCGTGGTGCTTGCGGTGCACCGCCACCCACTCGCGGGTGACCATGCCGGTGGTGAGCCAGCCCCAGAAGCGGAAAAAGTGCTGCACGATCGGGTGCAGATCCACGCCGCGGTGGGTCTGGCAGCGGTGGTAGTAGATCGTCACCGTGAAGATGGTGAGCTGGGTGACCACCAGCATGTAGACGAGGATCTGGCCCCAACTGGCATGGGCGAGACCGTCGTTCAGGAAATTCAGTACAGCGTCGAGCATGGAAAGCACCGGGTGAGGGATGGAGGCAGTGTAGATCGGGGGTTTCCATACCCGCCAGCACGGCGAACCACGAATCATAGCAGTCGGTCAAGAGCCGGACGCTAAGGTGACGTTAGCCATGTCCGTGGTGTGCGCCTGTTGTTTAACGATGGGGGCGCCGTGACAATCACGCAATGACTCCGCCCATTTCCGATTCACCCCGCGTCGTCCTTCGACTGGACCGGATCAGCCGCCGCCGCGCCGGTCGCGCTGCCGTGCAGGATCTCAGCCTGGAGCTGCAAGCCGGCCAGGTGATGGGCCTGCTGGGCGTGAACGGCGCCGGCAAATCGACCACCTTGTCGATGATCGCCGGCGCGCTGCGCCCCGACAGCGGCGGCATCGAGCTGAACGGCGAGGATTTCCTGGAACAGCCGGAACTGGCCCGCACGCAGATCGGCTGGCTGCCGGAACGCGCGCCGGTGTGGGCCGAGCTGAGCGTCGAAGAGCATCTCGACGCGCATGGCCGCTTGCGTGGATTGAACGGCGCCGCGCTGCGCCAGGCGCGCAGCGCGATCATCGAGCGGCTGGAACTGCAGCCGTTGGCCCGGCGCCTGGCCGGCGTGCTGTCGCAGGGCCAGCGCCAGCGCCTCGGCTTGGCCTGCGCGCTGCTGCATCGGCCGCCGCTGCTGGTGCTGGACGAGCCGGCCAACGCGCTCGACCCGGTGCAGGTCGCCGCGCTGCGCACGCTGATCCGCGAGCAGGCCGCGGCCGGCACTTCGGTGATCCTGTCCACCCACCTGCTGCCCGAAGTCACCGCAGTGTGCGATCGCGTGGCGATCCTGCACGAGGGCACGCTGCGCCACGATGGCCCGGTGCTGGCCGATGACCACGCCGCGCTGGAAAAAACCTTCTTCGGCATCGCGATGAACGGCGGCACCGCACCGGCGCGCGCCGCATGAGCCACGCCTTCACGAACACCGTCGCGGTGACGCGACTGGAGTGGCGCCGGCTGCTGGTGCGCCCGCTGGCCTGGGTGCTAGCCGCGCTGACCCTGGCCTGGCTGGCGTGGAACTTCACCCTGCTGCTGGGCGGTTTCCTGGCCGGACAGATCCGGCGTGCCGCGCTGCCGGACGGCCCCGGCTTCATCGACCTGGTCGGCGTGCCGCTGCTGGCCCAGCTGGCCCAGCTGGCGTTCCTGGTGGTGCCGCTGCTCACCATGTCGACGCTCGCCGGCGAGCGCCGCAACGGCACCCTGCCGCTGCTGTTCGCCGCGGGCGTGCCGGCCTGGCGCATCGTGCTGGGCAAGTACCTGGCGGTGCTGGGCTGGCTGCTGCTGTGGCTGGCACTGACCCTGGCGATGCCGCTGGCGCTGATGCACGCCACCCACTTCGACTGGGGCAAGCTGGCCGCTGCCACGCTGGGCCTGGCGCTGATGCTGGCGGCGCTGGCCGCGGTCGGCGTGGCCTGTTCGAGTTTTGCCTCGCATCCGGCACTGGCCGCCGCCGCCGCGCTGGTGATCGCGCTGGCGCTGTGGAGCGTGAACCAGGGCGCGCAGATGGCGGGCGTCGACGGCGGTGCAATCAACTGGCTGGCGATGAGCACGCACCTGCAGCCGCTGCTGCGTGGCCTGGTCTCGAGCGCCGACCTCGTCTGGTTCGCGCTGCTGATCGTGCTGGCGCTGGCGCTGGCCGCACGCCAGCTCGACGCTGAGCGGGAGCGCGGCTGATGCGCCATCTATTCAGACGTCTGGACGGCTGGCTGTTCGCGCTGCTGCTGGTGCTCGCCGTCGCGGCGATCGGCTACCTCAGCACGCGCTATGCGCACCAGGCCGACTGGACCGCGAACGGCCGCACCAGCCTGTCGCCGGAAAGCCGCGCGGTGCTGGCTCGCTTCGAAGGCCCGGTGGAGATCACCACCTACGCCAATCCACAGGGCAACCTGCGCCAGACCGTGGCCGGCTTCCTGCAGCGCTATCAGGCGGTGAAGCCGGATCTGGCTCTGCGTTTCGTCGATCCGCAGCTGGACCCGGCGAAGATGCGCGAGCTGGGCATCACCGTCGACGGCGCGTTGATCCTGCACTACAAGGACCGCGAGCAGCGGCTGGACGAGCTGTCCGAGCGCAGCCTCACCAACGCGCTGGAACGGCTGCTGCGCGGCGGCGACCGCATCGTGGCCTTCGTCACCGGCGACGGCGAACGGCGGGCCGACGGCCAGGCCAACGCTGACCTCGGCACCTTCATCACCCAGCTGGAAGCGCGCGGCATGCGCGCGGTGCCGCTGAACTTCGCGCAGGTGACCGCGGTGCCCGAGCACACCGACCTGGTGGTGCTGGCCAGCCCCAGCCTGGCGCTGCCGCCGGGCGCGGTGCAGGCGCTGGTCGCCTACGTGCAGAACGGCGGTAACCTGTTGTGGCTGAGCGAGCCGTCGAACGATGACCTCGGCCTCGCTCCGCTGGCCGCCGCGCTCGGCGTGCGCGTGCTGCCGGGCGTGCTGGTCGATGGTGGCGGTGCCGCGCTGGGCTTGGGCGACCCGCGCCTGATCGCGCTGGGCAGCTACCCGCCGCAGGCCATCACGCGCGGCTTCACGCTGACCACGCTGTTCCCGCAGGCGTCCGCGCTGGCGCAGCTGAGCCAGGGCGCCTGGGCGGTGAAGCCGTTCCTGCGCTCAGGCGCGCAGAGCTGGACCGAGTTCCAGCCGATCGACAACGCCAAGCCCTCGGACATCCGTTACGACGCCGACGCCGGCGAACTGAAGGGTCCGCTGGACTTCGGCTTCGCGCTGAGCCGGCTGTCGCCCAGCCCGGACAAGAGCGAGCAGCGCGCGGTGGTGATCGGCGATGGCGACTTCCTCTCCAACAGCTTCCTCGGCAACGGCGGCAACCGCGCGCTGGGCGAGCGCGTGTTCGACTGGCTGCTCGGCGACGACAAGCTGGTCGAGCTGCCGCCACGCGGCGCGCCGGACCGGCTGCTGGATATCTCGCAAACCGGCTTGAACGCACTGAGCATCGGTTTCCTGGTCGCGCTGCCGCTGTTGCTGCTGCTCGCCGGCGGCCTGATCGCGTGGCGTCGGCGGCGGCGCTGAGCAATGAAGCGCACCACCCGCCAGCGTCTGTGGCTGTTGCTCGCCGTGTTCGCACTGCTGCTGCTCGCCGGCTGGCAGTGGCAGCGTGACGCACGCACCGCCACCGGCAACCTCACCGCGCTCGATCCCACCCTCATCACGCACATCGCAGTCACCTTGCCCGGCGCGCCCGCCGAACACTACGAGAAGCGCAGCGGCCACTGGTGGCGCGTTGACGGCGCGCCCGCGCGGGCCGTCGATGCGCGGCTCAACGATCTCGCCGACACTGCCGCCGCGCCCGTTCTGCGCTGGCGGCCGGCCAGCGACTTCGAACCGGCGAAGATCGGGCTGGCGCCGCCGCGCGCCGTGTTGCAACTGGACGGCCAAATGCTGGAATTCGGCGAAGTGTCAGTCACCGGCCCGCAGCACTACGTACGGGTGGGTCAGCGGGTTGCGCTGGTATCGTCGCGCTACGTGCCGCGCTCGCCGGCGACGGCGACCACGGAGCTGCATTGAGAGGTTGTGCATTTTCAACCTCGAAGCCCGGCCATGGATGGCCGGACGAGGATCGGGCACGCCAGTGCCTGATTCGCGTGAGCGAGTCCGGACATGTGCCGGACTCGCGACAGAAGACAATCACAGGAAGTGGTTTTCTTCACATGTACTGAATCGCGGGATCACGCCTTGCCCGAACTGCCCGAAGTCGAAACCACCCGCCGCGGCATCGCGCCGTACGTGGTCGGCCGCCGCGTCACCGGCGTGCTGCTGCGCCGGCCCAACCTGCGCTGGCCGATCCCGCCGGAAATCACGGCACTCCTGCCCGGCCAGCGCATCGACGCGGTCGAGCGCCGCGCGAAATACCTGCTGCTGCACACCGAAGCCGGCAGCGCACTGCTGCACCTGGGCATGACCGGCGTGCTGCGCGTGCTGCCGCCTGACGCGCCGGTCGGCAGGCACGACCACGTCGACATCGCGCTGGAGCGCACGAGCACGCAGGCGCCGCGCATCCTGCGCTTCACCGATCCGCGCCGCTTCGGCTGCCTGCTGTGGCAGCCGCCCGGCACCATCCACGAGCGGCTCGCCAGGCTCGGCCCCGAACCACTCACCGACGCGTTCGATGGCGACCTGCTGTGGCGGCGCTCGCGTGGCCGCACGGCAGCGGTGAAGTTGTTCCTGATGGACAACGCCATCGTCGTCGGCGTAGGCAACATCTACGCCAGCGAGGCACTGTTCCGCGCCGGCGTCGACCCGCGCAAGCCGGCCGGCAGCATCTCGCGTGCACGCTACGCACGACTCGCCGCGGAAGTGAAACACCTGCTGGCCTGGGCCATCGAACGCGGTGGTACCACCCTGCGCGACTTCCTCGCCCCCGACGGCGCGCCGGGCTACTTTTTCCGCGAACTGATGGTCTACGGCCGCACCGGCGAGCCTTGCCGCGTTTGCGGCACGCCGATCCGGCAGGTCACGCTGGGGCAGCGCTCCACGTTCTGGTGTCCACGCTGCCAGCGATGACGCACAGCGGCGCTGGTCATTCATCGTTCCCCTGAGGAAACGGACTAGCCACGAACCGCCAACTACCCAGGTCGCGCGACGAACCTAACATAGCGGTCGTGCATCGCGATGTTGCGCGTATGGGGCAGCGAGCTGGGAACCCGGCCGACCCGGCAACACAAGGTGGCCGGAAGTCGACTGTTTCCCGAATCACCCCTTCTTGCGCGCCGCGATTCCCATGCATCGAACCCACATGCCCGAGGAGTCACCATGAACAGCACCCTGATCGAAAAGCTCAAGCAACGCCGCACCCAGTACGCGCTGGGCAGGAACCTGTCGCTGGACAAGGAAGCCATCACCAGCCTGATCAAGGAAGCGATCCGGCACACGCCGTCGTCATTCAACGCGCAGACCTCGCGCGCGGTGATCCTGTTCGGCAAGCAGAGCGAGCAGTTCTGGGAGCTGACCAAGCAGGAACTGAAGAAGATCGTGCCGGCCGAGGCGTTCGCCAACACCGCCGCCAAGCTGGACGGCTTCGCCGCCGGTGTCGGCACCGTGCTGTTCTACGAGGACCAGTCGGTGGTGAAGGGCCTGCAAGAGCAGTTCGCGCTGTACGCGGACAACTTCCCGATCTGGTCCGAACAGGGCAGCGGCATGGCCCAGTTCGCCGTGTGGCTGGCGCTGACCGAGGCCGGCGTGGGCGCCAGCCTGCAGCACTACAACCCGGTGACGGACGAGGCGACCCGCCAGGAATGGAACGTGCCCGCGTCGTGGAAGCTGCGCGCGCAGATGCCGTTCGGTTCGCACGAGGGCGGCTTCGGCGAGAAGGCCTTCATGGACGACGCGCAGCGCTTCATCATCAAGGGCTGAGCCGGCATCCGATCATGCTCGGCCGAAGGGCGACACGGTTGTGTCGCCCTTCATCGTGGTGGCGGCCGCTGCTTTCCGGCAAGCGCGATGGCAGCGCCAGCAACCTTCATCCCGCCCAGCGGAACTCGACGTGGGTGTTGTTGAACTCGGGGTCGTCGAGGCTGCCGCCCGGCTGGGCCACCAGGCCGCCAGGGATGCCGTCGACGTCGAGCTGCTGGCCGGCACTGAAGTGCGCGCCCAGCGACAACAGCTCCACCAGCTTTTCGCACAGCATGCCGGCGCGGTCGAGGTCGCGCTCGGGCACGTTGCGCAGGCTGAGGTCGGGGCGGCCGAACTTGCGCATGCCGCGGGTGTGCACCCAGGAGCGGTCGCCGCCCTCGTCGCTGCGCAGGATCAGCACGTGGTTGCGCGGCGGCGCGCCATCCTTGACCAGGTAGTGGCGACGCCAATGGTCGGCGGTGAACAAGGTGAGGATCTGCGGGTCGAGGATCGCCGTGCCGCCCACGTCGAGCATGCCGGCCAGCACGCCCAGCGTGTCGCGCAGGTAGTCGAGGCTGGCGGCGTCCTTCAACACGCCGCGCACCACCAGCACCTCGGGCGCGATGCGCGCAGCCTCGTACGCCTCGGGCGTGTCCTCCTTGATCAGCCCACCCAGCGCGCCGTTCAGCGGATAGCCCTCCCACTGGCGCAACACGGCGTTCTGGAAGCGCTGGATCTCCACGCCCGCGGGTAGGCCGGGACTGCCGTAGCGCAGCGAGGGGATGCGCAACTCCGGCTCGAACTTGCCGAACACGTAGAACTGCAGCACCACCTCGTCTTCGCCGGGCTGCCAGTACGGCCGCGGCCAGCTGGCGGGGGGAGTGGCTTCGCTCATGCGGATTCCTTGGTGGATCGGTTCATTCACGCTCGCCCAGCGGCAGCACGGTTTGCTGCAGCTCAATGCGACCGGTGCCCTCGCTGATCTTCTTGAACTCGGCGCGGCTCACCGAGACATAGCGTTCGTTGCCGCCGATCTCAACCTGCGGCCCGTCGGTGACGGCGCGGCCGTGCTCGTCCACGCGCACCACCATGGTCGCCTTGCGCCCGGTGTGGCAGATCGTCTTGATCTCCTGCAGCTCGTCGGCCCAGGCCAGCAGATAGCGGCTGCCCTCGAACAGCTCGCCGCGGAAGTCGGTGCGCAGGCCGTAGGCCAGCACCGGGATGCCCAGCCGATCGACCACGTCGCTGGCCTGCCACACCTGCGCCTTGGTCAGAAACTGCGCCTCGTCGACGAACACACAGTGCAGCGGACCGCGCGCGGCGATGTCGGCCTCCACCAGCGCCAGCAGGTCCTCGTCGCCGGGAAAGCGTCGCGCGTTCGCCTTCAGGCCGATGCGCGAGGCCACCATGCCCTCGCCAAAACGGTCGTCCAGCGCCGGGGTGAGGATCAGCGTACGCATGCCACGCTCGTGGTAGTTGTACGCGCTCTGCAGCAGCGTGGTGGTCTTGCCGGCGTTCATCGCCGAGTAATAGAAATAGAGCTTGGCCATTGGGAGCCGGAAATAGGGAGTAGGGAATAGGGAATGGCAAGAGCTGCGCCGTGGCCCAGCTGTGCTCCCCAGTTTCTCACGGACGTCCGCCCGCGAGAGCGGTGGCTTTTCCTATTCCCTACTCCCCACTCCCTATTCCCGGCCCAAAGACGCGCGCGCCTGGGCCAGCCGATAACGGCGCTCGGCGCGGCTGCGGCGCCAGTCGTGCAAGACGCCGATGGCGTGAACCAGCTTGAACAGCTGCAGCCGCCACAACACCTTCGGCGTGTCGAACAGGTCGCCGGCCAGCATCGAGATCACCGCCTGTTCCAGCTGCCAGGTGTTGCGCGGCGAGCGCAGCATCTGCCGCATCACCGGCGAGTTGAAGCGATGGATAAAGAACGCGAAGCGTGCCATGCCCTTGCGCTGGCGCCGCTCCAGCCGGCGCAGCAGGGCCCGTTCGCACCGTGGCTCGCGCAACGCCGCATCGACCAGCTCGGCGGCCCGCTCCGCACCGTCCATCGCCAGATATACGCCGGAGGAAAACACCGGATCGAGGAAGGCGAACGCATCGCCCACCAGCACCCAGCCCGGCCCGCCCATGCGGGTCGCGTCGTAAGAGTAGTTGCCGGTGACATGCACTTCGTCGCCGATCAGCCCGGCCCGCTCGACGCGCTGCCACAGCGCCGGATTGAGTTTCAGCGTGTCGAACAGGAACTCCAGCGTGCGGCCCCTGCGCTGCTTCAGGTAATCCGGCCGACACACCGCGCCCACGCTCATCACCCCGTCGGGCAGCGGGATCATCCACATCCAGCCCTGCGCGAAGCGGTAGATGCTGACGTTGCCGGCGTCCTCGCCGTCGCGGCGGTCGGCGCCGCGGAAATGGCCGAAGATCGCCGCGCTCTGGTGCTGGCGACTGCGGCGCCGCAACTTCATCTTCGTCGCCAGCAGCGCGTCGCGACCGCTGGCGTCCACCACGTAACGCGCCCGGATCGCGTAGTCGCGACCGTCGTCGGTGCGCACCTCCAGCCGGCTCTCGCGCGGGCCGCGCTGCTCCACCCGCAGCACCTCGTGCCCTTCGCGCGCCTCGGCGCCACACTCGCGCGCATGCTGGTACAGCATCCGGTCGAAATCCTGCCGCCACACCTGGTACGCATGCGGCGGGCTCTGCCCGATCGCGCGGGAGAACGCGTAGACGTTGTAGCCGCACGCGTCGTCCGTCTCGAAATCCGCGCCGCGCTTGAACACCCCCAGCTCGCGCACCTTGTCCAGCACGCCCAGCCGCTCGAACACCGGCAGGTTCATCGGCAGCAGCGACTCGCCGATGTGGAAGCGCGGGTGGTGTGCCTTCTCCAGTGCGATCACCTTGTAGCCGCGGCGCGCCAGCAGGGTGGCCGCGGTACTGCCACCGGGGCCGCCGCCGATCACCGCCACGTCGCACTGCTCGACTTCCGGTTCCGCCATGCCGTTCCCCACCCATTGCCACCCGACGGATTATGGCCGAAACCGGCGGGTGCAACCGGGGCGCTCTGCTACCATCGGTCGCCGCCTTACGCCTCGCTCCGATCCATGCTCAATCCGCAACAACTGGCCGCCGTCGAACACTGCGATACCCCGCTGCTGGTGCTGGCGGGCGCGGGTTCCGGCAAGACCAGCGTGATCACGCAGAAGATCGCCTGGCTGATCCAGCGCCGCAAGCTGGCCGCCTCGAAAATCGCCGCGATCACCTTCACCAACAAGGCCGCGCGCGAGATGCGCGAGCGCGTGGCGAAGCTGGTCAGCAGCGAGGACGCCGCCGCGCTTACGGTGAGCACGTTCCACGCGCTGGGGCTGAAGTTCCTGCAGATCGAGCACGCGCGCGCCGGCCTGCGCCGCGGCTTCTCGGTGCTGGACGCGGACGACAGCGGGGGCATCGTGAAGGAGCTGGCGCCGAAGGGCGCCAAGCCCGACGTGCTGTTCGGCCTGCGCAACCTGCTCGGCCGAGCCAAGAACGGCGGATTGTCGCCGGAGGAGGCGCTGGCCGCCGCGCGCAGCCCGCGCGAGCTGGAGGCGGCGACGATCTACGAGCTGTACCAGGCGCGCCTGGCCGCGTTCAACGCGGTGGATTTCGACGACCTGATCCGGTTGCCGCTGCGCATCCTCGAAAGCGACACCGAATGCCGCGACGCCTGGCGCGAGCGCCTGCGCTACCTGCTGGTGGACGAATACCAGGACACCAACGACGCGCAGTACCGTCTGCTGAAAGTGCTGACCGGCGAGCGCGGCGGCATCACCTGCGTGGGTGACGACGACCAGTCGATCTACGCCTGGCGTGGCGCCAACCCGGAAAACATCGACCAGCTCGGCCGCGACTGGCCGAACCTGCGCGTGATCAAGCTGGAACAGAACTACCGCTGCGGCAAGCGCATCCTGCGCGCAGCGAACGCGCTGATTGCGCACAACCCGCACCTGCATGAAAAGAAGCTGTGGAGCGAGCATCCGGAAGGCGCGCCGATCCGCGTACTGGAGTGCAAGGAGGCCGAGCACGAGGCCGAGAAGATCGCCGCGATCGCCACCACCCTGGCCGAGAAGCACAAGGCGCGCTGGGACGACATGGCGATCCTCTACCGCGGCAACTTCCAGGCGCGCCCGCTGGAAAAGGCGCTGCGCCTGGCACGCATCCCGTACCACCTTACCGGCGCCTTGAGCTTCCTCGACCGCGCCGAGGTGAAGGACGTGCTGTGCTACCTGCGCTTGCTCGCCAACCCCAGCGACGACGCCGCCTTCCTGCGCGTGGTGAACGTGCCGAAGCGCGAGATCGGCGCGACCACACTGGAGAAACTCGGCCAGCTCGCGCAGTCGCGCCACTCGTCCCTGCTCGACGCCACCCGCAGCGACGGCGTGCTGCGCCAGCTCACGCCGCGCCCGGCCGCGGCGCTGGCCGCGTTCTCCGACCTGCTGGACGAACTGCGCAGCGCCTCGCTGCACGAGAGCGCGGCCGACCTGGTCGAACGCATCCTCAAGCGCACCGGCTACGCGGCCCAGCTCGCCGCGTCCACGCCCGACGCTGGCGTGCGCGAACGCAAGCTGGGCAACCTGCAGGAACTGGCCGACTGGTTCCGCGCGATGCAAAAGGGCAACAGCGCCGGCGATCTGGCCGCGCAGCTTGCGCTGCTCAGCCACGCCGACCGCGACGAGCCGGGCAATGCGGTGCGCATGATGACCCTGCACGCGGCCAAGGGCCTTGAGTTCCGCTTCGTCTTCATCGTCGGCTGCGAGGACGGCACGCTGCCGCACGAGGGCGCGCTGGACGAAGGCCGCGTCGACGAGGAACGCCGGCTGATGTACGTGGGCATCACCCGCGCCAAGGAGCTGTTGACGCTGTCGTGGTCGGCGCAGACGAAACGCTACGGCGACATCCATCGCAACCAGCCCAGCCGCTTCCTGCACGAGCTGCCGCAGGTCGACCTGCACTGGCAGGGCAAGGACCCGGAAGCAGACAAGGAAGTGACCCGCGAGACCGCCGAGTCGCACATGGCACGGATCAAGGCGATGCTGGCCGGCGGCTGATTGGCGCGGGATTCGGAGGCATCGCCCGCCAGCGGACACCTGCCACCGATGCGCGCTTTTGTAGGAGCGCACCCTGTGCGCGATGCTCTTGGCTCCGTTCGACATCAGAGCATCGCGCACAGGATGCGCTCCTACAGCAGGCCCTCGGCCTCCAGCTCGCTCTTCAGGTACGCGTAGTAGATCGGCGCGGCGATCACCCCGGGCAGGCCGAACATGGCTTCCATAAGCAGCATGGCCACCAGCAGCTCCCATGCGCGGGCACGGATCTGGGTGCCGACGATGCGTGCGTTGAGGAAGTACTCCAGCTTGTGGATCAGCACCAGGAACGCCAGCGCGGCAATGCCCATGCCAAGCGACACCGACAACCCGGCCACGGTGATCGCGGTGTTGGAGATCAGGTTGCCGACCACCGGCAGCAGGCCCACCACGAAGGTCACCACCACCAGCGTCTTGGCCAGCGGCACGTGGATGCCCATCAGCGGCAGCAGGGCGAGCAGGAAGACCGCGGTGAACAAGGTGTTGATCAGCGAGATCTTGATCTGCGCGAACACGATGTTGTGGAACGCCTCGGCCAGCCGCTGGCAGCGCAGGCTCAGCGTCGCTGCCAGCGGGCCCATCTGGTGCGCCGGGCGGGTGCGGCTCAACGCCACGATCGCGCCCAGCACCAGGCCGATCAGGATGTGCACGAACACCCGCACCGCGCCCTTGCCCGCCAGCTGCAGGGTGCCGGCGTGCTTGCGCGCCAGCTCGATCGCGCCCACGCGCAGGTCGTCGACGCTGTCGGGAAGACTGTTCACCAGCGCGGCCGGCAACTGCTGGCGCGCCTTCTCCACCAGCGGCATCAACTGCTCCTGCCACAGCAGCTGCGGGTTGCCGACTTCGGTGTGGAACAGGCTGATCGCGCCGAGGATCAGCAGGATCAACAGGCCCACCACCACCGCGCCGATCAGTGCGACCACCACCACCCGCGCACGGTCGCCGGGGATGCGCCGGCCCAGCAGCGGCACCATCGTCTGCACCAGCTCGAACACCAGCAGGCCGGCCAGCAGCGCGGGCAGCAGGTGGATCTTCACGACCAGCAACAGCGCCGCGGCCGCCAGCAGGTAACTCGCGTAGCGGACGACCGTCGAAGGCGGGCGCAGGGCGGGCAAGCTGGAGTCCATGTGAAACGATACCGTGGGAAGCGGGAGCGCCAGTCTGTCAGCAGCCCGCGATGGCTGCCAGCCCTGCCATGGGGCTGTCGTAAACTGCGTTCATTGTTTCGCTTCGATATATTTCCAGGGAACGCCTTCATGCCGTTGCGTCTTTCCGCGTCGCTGCTCGCGCTCGCCCTGCTGGCCGGCTGCGCCAGCGCTCCCCGCCATCCTGCGGCCGTGGCGACGCCCGCTGCGCCGGCCCCGGCGGCAACCGCGGTCGGCGTCGCCGCCAACGACAACCTCAACGCGGTGGCATGGAGCCAGACCGCGATCGAGCACGACCTGATCTACCTGCAGACCTATCGCGACGCCCAGACGCGCCTGCTGGCCGCCATGAAGGACCGCCAGTGGGACGCGCTGGCCAAGGACGACCGCGTGGCGCCGGCCGGCGGCCTCAAGCCGGCAGTGGTGCTGGACATCGACGAGACCGTACTGGACAACTCGCCGTATCAGGCGCGCCTGGTCCGCAGCGCCGGCGAATACAACGAGGCGGACTGGGCCGAATGGTGCAGGCAGGAAAGCGCCAGGGCGCTTCCCGGCGTGGTCGAGTTCACCCGGTTCGCCGCCAAACACGACATCGCCGTGCTCTACGTGTCCAACCGCGCCAAGGACCTGGACCAGGTCACCCTGGCCAACTTGCGCAAGGTCGGCCTGCCGGTCTCCGGCCCGGAAGCGTTCCTCGGCCTGGGCACCTTCGTCGAGGGCTGCGAGCAGATCGGCACCGAGAAAGGCTGCCGACGCCAGCTGATCAGCCGCAAGTACCGTGTGCTGATGCAGTTCGGCGACCAGATCGGCGACTTCGTGACGGTGCTGGCGAACAACGCCGCCGGTCGCCAGCGGGCGATGGCGCCGTACCTGGACTGGATCGGCTCGCGCTGGTTCGTGTTGCCGAACACGACCTACGGTTCATGGGAGCCGGCGCTGTTCAACAACGACTGGTCCGCACCGCTGGAGCAGCGACGCCGGCAGAAGATCGATGCGCTGCGCTACGAGTAGTCGAAATATCTTTTATAAACATGCAATTATCATGCAATGCAAAAGTATTGCCTCAACTTTAACGAGCGAGTAATATTTGACCCGCCAACACCTGCTGACCAAGATCTCTGCAGGCAAGGCCATTTCCCTTCCGGCTCCGCCGGATTTCCCCGCGAGGCCAACGCCCGCGGGGTTTTCTTTTCCGGCCCCGCGAAAACTTGCGCCGCGCCCTTGTTTCGCGGCCGCCGTGGCCCTTACCCTGCGCGCTCACCCGCCCCGTGGCGCCCGCTCTGCCACCATCCACCGCGAGACGCCGATGCGACTTCGCCATGCGATGCCGATGCTGCTTGCCGTGTTGCTGCTGGGCGCCTGCCACAGCAAGGACGAGGCCGCGCAAGCCAACGGCAGCACGCCGCAGGCGGCGCTGCAGACCTCGATCGACCTGCTCAAGGCCGGCGACTTCGACCGGTTGTGGAAGCACGCGCTGCCGCCGGCCGACTACGCCAACCTGCGCGCCGACTGGCGCCTGCAGCAGCGCGATGCGCAGCCGACCAGCGCCGAGGACCGCGCCCGCCTCGACCAGTCCATGCGCAAGCTCACCGGCCCGGACGCCGAGAACCGGCTGTACGCCGAGCTGCAACCGAAGCTGGCCGCGATGGAGCTGCAGTACCACGACCAGCTGCCGGTACTGATCAGCATGGGCGAGGCCATGCTGAAAAGCGCCATCGCGCAGAGCCGCACGCTCAGCGACGTGCAGAAAACCCAGCTCGACGGCGCGCTCGACGCGCTGCTGCCGTGGGCGCAGCAGACGCCGTGGTTCGACCAGGCCCGGGCGAAGCAGGCGCTCGGCGTGGCCGTGGCGACGGCGCGCCAGCTGGACCTGAAGGACCCCGACCAGCTGCACGCGATGGATTTTGACGCCAGCATGGCCAAGTACGCCGTCGCCTGGGGCGGCCTCAAGCGGTTGCTGGCGATCTATGGCCTGTCGGTGGACGACACGCTCGACTCCGTGCGGCTCACCCCGCTCTCCAGCACGGCTGGCCACGCGATGGTCAGGGCCGACTACACCCTGCTCGGCCAGCCGCTGTCGGCCGAAACGGCGCTGGTGCGGGAGAACGGCCGCTGGTACAGCGAGGACCTGCTGCACAACGCGCGCCGCTCGCACCGCCAGCTGCAACAGCAGCCGGCACCAGCCACCGCCGCCAGCGCCGTTGCGAAAGACTGAACGACGCAGCCGTTAGAATGGACGGATGCACATGACTACCGCCGCGGACTCCCCCGCCCGCCCTCGCGCCCCCTGGTGGTTCAACCTGGCCGGCCAGCTGCTGCAGCCATGGGTGCGCATCCGCCGCGACCCGGCCGAGCCTGCCGCCCTGCTGCAGGCCGGCGTGCCGGTCTGCTACGTGATCGAGCGCGATGGTTTTTCCGACGCGCTGATCCTGCAGCGCGCCTGTCGCGAGGCCGGCCTGCCCAACCCGATGCAGCCACTGGCCGGGACCCGCCGGCGCCGCTCGGTGTTCGCGCTGGCGCGGCGCGACGGCAGTCTGCTCGGCCGCAACCGCAAGCGCAATCCGAACGAGGCGCTGCGGCAGCTGGTGCACTCGCTGGAGGGTCTGCCCGACAGCGACATCCAGATCATGCCGGTATCCATCTACGTGGGCCGCGCGCCCAGCCGCGACAGTGGCTGGTTCCGTGTGCTGTTCTCGGAAAACTGGGTGATGGTGGGCCGCTTCCGCCGCATGCTGGCGCTGCTGCTGAACGGGCGCGACACAGTGGTGCACTTCTCCACGCCGGTGTCGCTGCGCCAGACCCTGGACGAATCGGGCGGGATCACCCCGGAGCGTTTTGCACGCAAGGTCTCGCGGGTGCTGCGCACCCACTTCCACCGCATCCGCGCCGCGGTGATCGGGCCGGACCTGTCGCACAAGCGCACGGTGGTCGACGCGGTGCTGAACGCCGAGCCGGTGCGTGCGGCGATCGCCGCCACCGCGGCGAAGGAGAAGATCAGCCACGCCAAGGCCTGGCGCAAGGCGCACAAGCTGGTGCTGGAGATCGCCGCCGACTACTCGCACCCGGTGGTGCGCTCGGCCTCGTTCCTGCTGTCCAATTTCTGGAACAAGCTGTACGACGGCATCGCCATGCACCACTTCGACAAGGCCCGGGCCGCCGCGCCAGGCCACGAGGTGATCTACGTGCCCTGCCACCGCAGCCACGCCGACTACCTGCTGATGAGCTACCAGTTGCACGTCTCCGGCGTGGTGGTGCCGCACATCGCGGCAGGGGTGAACCTGGACCTGCCCTTGATCGGGCCGATCCTGCGTCGCGGCGGCGCGTTCTTCCTGCGCCGCAGTTTCCGCGGCAACGCGTTGTACTCGGTGGTGTTCAACGAGTACGTGGCGCAGCTGATCGACCGCGGCGTGCCGATGGAATACTTCATCGAGGGCGGCCGCTCGCGCACCGGGCGGCTGCTGGCGCCGCGCGCCGGCATGCTGGCGATGACCATCCGCGCCTTCCTGCGCGCGCCGCGCCGGCCGGTGCTGTTCCAGCCGGTGTACATCGGCTACGAGAAGCTGATGGAAGGCAAGAGCTACATCGGCGAGCTGTCCGGCCAGCCGAAGGAGAAGGAATCGCTGCTCGGCCTGCTCAAGGGACTCAAGGTGCTGCGCCAGCGCTACGGCCACGTGGCGCTGAATTTCGGTGAACCGATCGAGCTGACCCCACTGCTGGACGCGGCCAGCGACCACTGGCGCAGCGCCGGCACCGACCCCGAGGCGAAGCCGGAATGGCTGGGCGCGGTGACCGACCGCCTCGCCGAGCAGATCCAGGTCAACATCAACCGCGCCGCCGACGTCAACCCGATCAACCTGCTGGCGCTGGCCCTGCTGGCCACGCCGAAGCACGCGATGGCCGAGAGCGACCTGCTGACCCAGCTCGACCTGGGCAAGGCGATGCTGGAGGAGCTGCCGTACTCGGACCGCATCACGCTGACCCCGATGAACCCGGCCGCGATCATCGCCTATGGCGAGCAGATGGGCTGGATCCAGCGCGTGCAGCACCCGCTCGGCGACGTGCTCACCGCCACCGGCGAGCGCGCAGTGCTGCTCAGCTACTTCCGCAACAACGTGCTGCACCTCACCGCCACTGCGGCATGGGTGGCGTGCTGCTTCCTCAACAACCGGCGCATGTCGCGCTCGTCGATCCTGCGGCTGGGCCGCATCATCTATCCGTTCATCCAGGGCGAGCTGTTCCTGCCGTGGGACGGCGACGGCTTCGTCGCGCAGTTGCAGGCCACCATTGACTTCTTCGTGCGCCGCGGCCTGCTCGAAGCGGTCAGCGACGGCCGCGTGCTGGAACGCAGCCCCGGCCAGGACGACGGCGCGTTCCAGCTCAGGGTGATCGCGCGCAGCCTGATCCAGGCTTTCGAACGCTACTACATCACCATCGCCGCGCTGGTCAAGAACGGCCCGCACACGCTGACCGGCGCCGAGCTGGAGAACGCCTGCTCGCTCACCGCGCAGCGACTGTCCCTGCTCAACGAGCTGACCGCACCGGAGTTCTTCGACAAGGCGCTGTTCCGCGGCTTCATCCAGAAGCTGCGCGAGCGGCGCATCGTGTGGACCGATGACGCCGGCAAGCTCGACTACGACGCCTCGCTGGAAGGCATGGTGCGCGACGCGCGGGTGATCCTCTCGCGCGAGGTGCGCCACTCGATCCTGAAGATCACCCCCGGCGGCGACAAGGAGCCGGCGGCGGGCGATCCGGCCGTCGCCCCCGACGCACTGCCCGCCGACGCCGCGGCGACGGACCTGCACCGGCGCCACGTCGTCGCCGAACAGCGCGAGCACGAGCGGCGCAGCGGCAGCGATCGCCGCCTGCCCGACGCCACCGGGCCGGCGCCCCCGCACCGCGACGCCGCCGAGTAGGATGGCCGCACTGCCACCGGGGGACCCACCGATGTCCATGCCTCGCCTGCTGCTCGTCGTCGCCGTCTCGTGCCTTCCGCTCGCCGCCGGCGCCGATGCGCCGGCCCGCGACGATGCCGGCAGCCAGCGGATCAACCTGATCGAATGCGCGCGCCTGCTGGATCCCGCCGCCGGCAGGATGCTGGGCCAGACCACCCTGGTCATCGAGGATGGCCGGATCAAGGAGATCCACCCCGGCGCCATCGACATCGAACCGTACCGCAAGGCGGCCGGCACCCTGCGCGTGGTCCGGCTGCCGGACGCCACCTGCATGCCGGGGCTGATCGACTCGCATACGCACCTGACCATGCAGTTCAGCAGGGACTCCTACAGCGACAAGTTCCGCCTCAACCCGGCCGACCATGCGATCCGCGGCACCGTCTACGCGAAGCGCACCCTGCTGGCCGGCTTCACCACGGTGCGCAACCTCGGCGACGACGACAATGCGTCGATCGCCTTGCGCAATGCGGTCAACGCCGGCCTGGTGCCCGGCCCGCACATCTTCACTACCGGCAAGCCCCTCGGCACCACCGGCGGCCACGCCGATCCGAGCAACGGCTTCCGCTGGGACCTGCAAGGTGATCCCGGCCCGAAGGACGGCATCATCGACTCGCCCGCCGAGGCGTGGAAAGCCGTGCGCCAGCACTACAAGGACGGCGCCGACCTGATCAAGATCATGCCCTCCGGCGGCGTGCTGGACGAAAGCTCCAGCTCCGGCAACCCGCAGATGACGCTGGAGGAGATCGAGGCCGTGGTTGCCGCCGCGCACGACTACGGCTTCACCGTGGCTGCCCACGCGCATGGCGCCGAGGCAATCCGTCGCGCCGTGCTCGGCGGGGTGGACTCGATCGAGCACGGCACCTTCATGGACGCGCCGGACATGAAGTTGATGAAGGAACACGGCACCTGGTACGTGCCCACCATCATCGCCGGCCAGTACGTGATGGAAAAGGCGAAGCAGGGCTGGTATCCGCCGCAGGTCGCACGCAAGGCCGAGGAAGTCGGCCCGGTGATCCTGGACACCGCCGGCAAGGCGTACAAGGCCGGCGTGAAGATCGCCTTCGGCACCGACGCCGGCGTCTACCCGCACGGCGACAACGCCAGGGAATTCGTCTACATGGTGCAGGCGGGCATGCCGTCGATGTTCGTGCTGCAGGCCGCCACCACCCACGCCGCCGAACTGCTGCACAAGTCCGACCAGCTCGGCCGCATCGCGGTGGGCCGCGGCGCCGACGTGATCGCCGTGCCGGGCAATCCGCTGGACGACATCACCGTCATGCAGCACGTCAGCTTCGTGATGAAGGATGGCGTGGTCTACAAGCAGGACGGCAAGCCCGCGATCTGACGTGCAGGAGCCCGCTCGCGG
>NZ_AJXW01000084.1 GCF_000264375.1 Rhodanobacter thiooxydans LCS2 | reverse complement strand
CCGCGAGCGGGCTCCTGCACGCGCATGGAATCGCCACGCCATCATCCTTGTACTATGACGCCCATGAACGAGCAGTCCAAACCCGTCCCCGAATCCACCACCCACTTCGGCTTCCGCGACGTGCCGGTGGGCGACAAGCAGAAGCTGGTCGGCCAGGTGTTCACCTCGGTCGCGAAGAGCTACGACCTGATGAACGATCTGATGTCGTTCGGCATCCACCGGCTGTGGAAGCGCCATTTCGTGGCGATCAGCGGCGTGCGCCGCGGCGACCGCGTACTGGACCTGGCCGGCGGCACCGGCGACATCGCCGCGCTGCTCAAGCCGGTGGTGGGCGACGAGGGCGAGGTGGTCGTCGGCGACATCAACGCGGCGATGCTCAGCGTCGGCCGCGACCGGCTTACCGACCGCGGCCTGGTCGCCGGCCTGCGCTGGGCCCAGCTCAACGCCGAGCGGTTGCCGTTCCCCGACAACTCCTTCGACGCGGTGACCATGGCCTTCGGCCTGCGCAACGTCACCGACAAGGACCGGGCGCTGGCCGACATCTGCCGCGTGCTGAAGCCCGGCGGCCGCGCGCTGGTGCTGGAGTTCTCGCGCGTGCAGAGCGAGCTGTTCGGCAAGCTGTACGACTTCCACTCGTTCAAGGTGCTGCCGAAACTGGGTCAGCTGTTCGCCGGCGACGCCGACAGCTACCGGTACCTGGCCGAATCGATCCGCAAGCACCCCGACCAGGCCACCCTGAAGGACATGATGGAGCGCGCCGGCTTCGGCCGCGTCGAGGTGCGCAACCTCACCCACGGCATCGTGGCGATCCATCGCGCGTACAAGTTCTGAGAGGTTGTGACGATTCAACCTCTCAGCCCGGCCAGAGATGGCCGGGCATGAAACAGTAGTGACTGTTTCATGTGAGCGAGTCCGGGCGTGTCCTGGACTCGCGACTGAAGAAAATCACGGGAAGTGGTTTTCTTCACAAGCTCTGAGCTCCTGATCCAGATCAGTGGCCGCCGGCAGGGCGCGGCGTATGTTGGGCGCTCCCTTACTGCGAGCACCCACTCATGTCCATCGATGCCGTTGCCGAACAGAACGTCCACCTCTTCGACGCCCGTGGCGTGGCGCGGCGCTTCCGCCACTCGGCGATCTTCGGCGCGATCGGCGCCCTGCGTTCGGGCGAGACGATGCGCTTCGTCAACGACCACGACCCGATCCCGCTGATCGCCCAGCTGCGCGAGCGCCTGGGCGACAACCTCACCGTGACCTATCGCCAGCGCGACGCCGACGCCGTGGTGATCGACTTCGGCATCACCGGCCTGCCGACCGAGTGAGCGGCGCATGAACTACCCCGCGTTCTACGAACAGGCGCCGCGCATCCGCATGCGCGACCCGCTGGCCGCCTTCCTCGGCGCCGCCCAGGACGGCCTGATGGAATATGCCTATGTCGACGCCGTGCGACTGGCCGGACATTCCTGTCCCACCGTGGCCGGTGCCTGGCTGATGGCACGCACCGCGCTGCGCGCGCTGTATGCGGACGAACCGGCCGAGCGCGGCGGCGTCGCGGTGCACATGCCGGCCGCCGAGGGCGAGGGCGTCACCGGCGTCATCGCGCAGGTGCTGACCCTGGTCACCGGCGCCGCCGCGGGCAACGGTTTCCACGGCATCGGCGGCCGTTTCGTGCGGCAGTCGCTGCTGGACTACGCAACCGCCCCGGGCACCGCCGCGGTGCAATTCACGCGCCGCGACAACGGCGCCGCCGTGGCGGTGGAGCTGGACCTGTCCACCGTGCCGGCGGCACCGAACCTGCGCGAGCTGATGGTCGGCGCGCTGCAGCCCGGTGCCGGCGCGGAGCAGCGCGCTGCCTTCGCGCAAGCCTGGCAGGGCCGCGTGCAGCGCTTGCTGCTGGAGCACGCGGACGACCCGCAGGTGCTGCGCCTGACCCGGCTGCACTGAACGCCGTTCAAGTATCAATGATCAGCAGGGTTCCGTGGCTGCCCGGCCGAACCGCGTGGGATACGCCGGCCGGCACCATGTAGAGCTGGCCCGCAGTCACCGTGACGGTCTCGCCCGCCACGTCCAGATGCAGTTCACCGTCGAGCACCAGCAGGCCCTCGGCATACGCATGCGTCTCGTCCGGGTAGGCTTGTGCATCCATCCGCGTCAGCTTGAGGCTGGTGTCGCCGACGCGCGCCAGCCGCTTCGATCGCCAGGCCTGTTCCAACTGCGCGGCCTGCTGCGCCAGGTCGAAGAGACGATCCATCACCCGCCCCTCAGCATCGCTCGCACGCCTCGACCGACGCGACCGGAACGATCGCGGCCGGCAGGACACGACGCCGCGCGTTCGCCAGCACCACGCCGCCCACGGTGATCGCACCACCGATCAGGATCAGCGCGTTCGGCACTTCGTGCAGCCACAGCCAGCCGATCAGCAGCGCGATCGGCGGCGACAGGTAGATGAAGCTGCTGACCCGCGACGCCGAGGCGCGGTTGACCGCCATGTTCCACGCGAGATAACCGACAAAGGTTGGCGCGATGCCCAGCCACAGCAGCGCGCCGATACGCGGCCATGACGCCGCCGTCAGCGCCTGCGGCAGGTGCCAACCGAACGGCAGCGCGGCCAGCGTGCCGGCGAAGAACGCAAACGCAGTGACGCCGAGCATGCTGTTGCGTGCGAACAGCGCTTTCTGGCCGACGAAGAAAATCGCCGAGACAGCCACGCAAACCAGCACCAACAAGGCATGCGGATCCATCTCCACGCGCTGCCCGCTGGCCAGCACCACCAGCACCGTGCCGAGCAGCGCCACCGCCAGGCCGATCCAGGTGCGCAGCGTCAGCCGTTCGCGCAGCCACAGCGCCGACACCGCCGCGGTCGCGGCCGGCACCAGCGAGATCAGGATCGAGGCGGTGCCGCTGGCGATCCGCGTCTCGGCGTAGTTCAGGCACAGGTGGTAGACGGTGAGGCCGAGCACGCCGAGCAGGGCCAGCAGCGGCCAGTCGCGCCGCGCCGGCAACGGTACGCGCTTCACCCACAGCAGCGCGGCGAAACACAGCGAGCCGATCAGCAAGCGCGCGAACGCCACCTCGCCCGGGGTGAACGCGGGCAAGGCATAGGCGATCGCGGCGTACGCCGACGACCAGGTCAACAGGGCAATCGCGATGGCGGCCAGGGCGCGGCCATCGAGACGTTCAACGGTATCCATGGGGACGGATTCCTGGGTAGGGGAAGTGCGCATCCTAGTCTTGGCGCTCCGGTCGGGGAATAATGCGCCGGATCGTTTTCCCGATATTTCGCCAGCGATCGGCATCACTTTTTCGGGGTCCCGCCTTGGAATCGAAAGTCATCGAAGCGAAGCCGGAACTGGACGGCAAGGACTGGCAACTGCTGGAGGCGCTGCAGCAGGACGCACGCCTGGGCTACGCCGAACTGGGCCGCAAGGTGCGCCTCTCCGCGCCGGCGGTGGCCGAGCGGGTGAAGCGGCTGGAGGAGGCCGGCGTGATCAGCGGCTACCGCGCCAGCGTCGATCCGAAGCGGCTCGGCTACGGCATCAGCGCGATGATCCGCCTGCGCTGCGACGGCGTCGCCTGCGCGCGCATCGGTGCGTTGGTGGAGGACATTCCCGAAGTGCTCGAATGCCGCCGCCTGGCGGGCGAGGATTCGGCCCTGCTGCACGTGGTGGCCATGTCGATCGGCCACCTCGAAGCCGTGCTCGACCGCCTGCTGAAGACCAGCGCCAGCACCAGCACCACCACCCTGATCGTGCTGCAGACGCCGCACGAGCACCGCCCGCTGACCCGCGCGATGTGGAACGCGGCACGGGCCATGTCCGACGACTGATCCGCACCCCCGCCAGCGACCGCTCCCCATGACCGACCCGACCAAGCCGACCGACGACCAGCACCCGCCCTCACCGGACGAGGCGCCCGCCAACCCCGGACGCCGTCGCCTGCTCGGCGGCATCGCGCTGGCCGGGGCGGCCTTCGCCGTGGGCGACTGCACGCCGTTCGGCGGGCGCGCGCTGGCGTCGAGCCCTGCCGGGGCAGCACTTGATGCGCAGTTGCGCCGGCATATCCGCCATGTGGTGGTGCTGTACGCCGAGAACCGCAGCTTCAACAACCTGTTCGCGGACTTCCCCGGGCTGGCCCGGCCGCTGCAGGCGCTCGACTCGCCGGCCTACCGCCAGCGCGACCGCGACGGCCGCCTGCTCGATACGCTGCCGCCGATCTGGGGCGGCATGGTGCCGCGCGCGCAGACCGTCGATGGCCGCCATTACCAGATCGGCGAACGAGTATTCGGCGCCCTGCCGAACCGCCCGTTCGCCCTGACCACACCCGACGGCGCGCCACTGCCGCATGGCGTGATCACCCGCGACCTGATACATCGCTTCTACGAAAATCAGCTGCAGATCAATGGCGGGCGCAACGACGGTTTCGTCGCCTGGGGCAATACCGGCGCGATGACCATGGGCCACTACGCCGACGGCGCGGCCAATCTGCGGCTATGGCAGCTGGCGCGCCGGTACACCCTGTGCGACAACTTCTTCATGGGCACCTTCGGCGGCTCGTTCCTCAACCACCAGTACCTCGCCGCGGCGCAGCCCCCGTTCTACCCGCACGCCGATCGCAGCCCGGCGAAGTTCCAGATCGCCACGCTGGAAGACGGCCCCACCGGCATCCGTCCGAAGCTGGCCGAGGACTCGCCGGCCAGCGCGATGCAGGGTCGCCCTAAATTCGCCACAGCCGATGCACTCACCCCCGATTTCTGGGCGGTCAACACCCTGGGGCCGGCCTACGCGCCGGCGTTCGGCCACGACAAGCGCGACCCGCGTTTCGCCGATGCGGACAGCCCGAACACCCTGCCCGCGCAAAGCCACCTCACCATCGGCGACGCGCTGCCCGCGGCCGGGGTCGACTGGGCCTGGTACGCCGGCGGCTGGCAGCTGGCGCTGGACGGCCATGGCGGCGGCGACCACCACGCCTTTCCGGAAGTGCCCAACTTCCAGCCGCACCACCAGCCGTTCAATTACTTCCGCCAGTTCGCGCCCGGCACGGCGGCGCGGGCGCAGCACCTGCGCGACGCCGGCACCGGCAGCGAGGCGACCAGCAACCATTTCCTCGCCGCGGCTGCCGCCGGCACGCTGCCGCCGGTGACGTTCTACAAGCCGCAGGGCGATCTCAACATGCATGCCGGCTACGCCAGCGTGGACGCCGGCGACCGCCACCTGGCGCAGGTGGTCGAGGCGCTGCAGGCCAGCCCGCTGTGGCCGAACATGCTGGTGCTGATCACCGTCGACGAGAACGGCGGCTGGTGGGACCACGTGGCACCGCCGCAGGGCGACCGCTGGGGGCCCGGCTCGCGCATCCCCGCGCTGGTGGTGTCGCCGTTCGCGAAGCAGGGGTCCGTCGACCACACCGTCTACGACACCGGCTCGATCCTGCGCTTCATCACCCGCCGCTTCGGCCTCGCCAAGCTGCCCGGCCTTGCGCTGCGCGAGCGGGCGATGGTCGCCGCCGGCGGCCCGCCGCCGGGCGACCTCACCGCCGCGTTGCAGTTCGCCTGACGCAACAAAACTCCCTCCCCCTGCAGGCAGGGGGAGAAGAAAATCCACAAGAGGCCCGCCATGCGCGAGATGTACCCCGAGATTGAGCCGTTCCGCAGCCAGCACATCGCCGTCGATGCGATCCACCGCCTGTACGTCGAGGAATGCGGCAACCCCACCGGTCTGCCGGTGGTGTTCCTGCACGGCGGTCCGGGCGCGGGGCTGTCGGCCTACCACCGGCGCTTCTTCAACCCGGCGTACTACCGCATCGTGCTGTTTGACCAGCGCGGCGCCGGGCAATCCGCGCCATTCGCCGAACTCACCGACAACACCACCTGGCACCTGGTCGCCGACATCGAGGCGATCCGCGAGCAGTTGGAGATCGAGCGCTGGGTGGTGTTCGGCGGCTCGTGGGGCTCGACGCTGGCGCTGACCTACGCACAGGCGCACGCCGAGCGCGTGCTGGGGCTGGTGCTGCGCGGCATCTTCCTGGGCCGCCCGCAGGAGCTGCGCTGGTTCAACGAGCTCGATGGCGGCGCCGCGCAGATCTTCCCCGAGCGCTGGGCGCGCTTCCTCGATTTCATCCCCGAGGCTGAGCGCGGCTCGATGCTGGACGCCTACTGGAGCCGCCTCACCAGCGACGACGAAGCCACCCGGCTCGCCGCGGCGCGAGCGTGGAGCGCATGGGAGGGCGGCAGCACCACCTTGCTGCACGACCCCGACGCCGGCGGCGACTTCGAGGACCCGCACAAGGCGGTAAGCCTGGCCGTGATGGAGGCGCACTACTTCCGCCACAACATCTTCCTGGAGCCCGACCAGCTGCTGCGCGACATCGCGCGCATCCGCCACCTCCCCGCCACCATCGTGCACGGCCGCTACGACATCATCTGCCCGATGAAGAGCGCCTACGACCTCAGCCAGGCCTGGCCCGAAGCGCAGCTGCACGTGGTGCTGGCCGGCCACAGCGCCACCGACCCGGCGATCGTCGACCAGCTGGTGCAGGCCACCGACCGCCTGGCGGACCGGTACTGCTGAAGCCATCCGCAGCCAGGGAGGGAAGCATGCGCGTACTGGTCACCGGCGCCTACGGTTTCATCGGCGCGCACATCGTCGCGGCACTCACTGCGGCCGGCCACGAAGTCGTCTGCGCCGTGCGCGGTGCACGGCTCGACACGCGCTTCCCCGGACTGCCGGCGATCGCCTGCGACATGGCGCGTGACCTGCGCTGCGAGGACTGGCTGCCGCGGCTGGAAGGCATCGACGCGGTGGTGAACTGCGCCGGCATCCTGCGCGAGCGCGGTGCCGACACCTACGCCGCCGTGCACGAGCAGGCACCGCTGGCACTGTTCCAGGCCTGCGTGCGGCGCGGCGTGCGCCGGGCGATCCAGATCTCCGCGCTGGGTGATCCCGTCGACGGCGACTTCGTCGCCTCCAAACATCGCGGCGATGCAGCACTGGCCGCATTGGAACTGGATTGGCTGGTGCTGCGCCCCTCGCTGGTCTACAGCGCGCGCGGCTCCTACGGCGGCAGCTCGCTGCTGCGCGCGCTGGCGGCCCTGCCCGGCGGGCTGCCGTTGCCGGCGGGGGGTACCCAGCGCGTGCAACCGATCGCGGCGGAGGACGTCGGCGTCGCTGTGGTCGCCGCGCTGGCGCGCCCCGATGTCGCGCGCCGCATCATCGAGTTGGTCGGCCCCGAGGCGATGCCCCTGTGCGACTACCTGCTGGCATGGCGCCGCTGGCTGGGCTTCGGCCACGTACGTATCCTGCCGCTGCCGCTGCCGCTGGCACGCTTCGCCGCCGCGCTGGGCGAGCGGCTGGGCGACGGCCCGCTGGGCCGGACCATGTTGCGCATGCTCGAACGCGGCAACGTGGGCGCCGTCCACGCCGTGGCGCGCCTGCGCGACACGCTGGGCCTGTCGCCACGGCCGCTGCAACGCGCGCTCAACGAGGCGCCGAGCCGGGTGCAGGATCGCTGGCACGCACGGCTGTACTTCTGGCTGCCGCTGCTGCGCGTGTTGCTGGCCTTGTTGTGGCTGGGCTCCGGCGTGGTGGGCTGGACGACCTCCGCACGCGAGGTGCAGGCACTGGCCGCCGGTGGCCCGCTGGGCGGCCACGCGGCGCTGTGGCTGGCGCGCCTGACCGCCAGCGCCGACCTCGCGCTGGGCGCGTTGTGTCTGCTGCGCTGGCGGCCGCGGCTGGTGCTCGGCGCGATGCTGGCGATGCTGCTGGGCTACACGCTGGGCGTCGGCCTGTTATGGCCCGCGCAGTGGCTGGCACCGTTCGGCGGCCTGCTGAAGAACCTGCCGCTGATTGCGGCGCTGGCGATCCTGCTGGCCACGCAGGAGCGCCGATGAACACCTATCTCCTGCTGAAGACCCTGCACATCCTCTCGTCCACCGTGCTGTTCGGCACCGGGCTCGGCACGGCCTTCTTCATGTGGTTCACCCATCGCAGCGGCCAGGTGGCCGCCATCGCGGTGGCAACCCGGCTGACTGTGCGCGCGGATTTCCTGTTCACCACACCGGCGGTGATTGCGCAGCCGGTCACCGGCGTGCTGCTGATGCGCGAGCTGGGTTTCGGCTTCGGGGCGCCGTGGCTGCAGGCGGCGCTGGCGCTGTACCTGCTGGCCGGCGGCTGCTGGCTGCCGGTGGTGTGGCTGCAATGGCGCGCGCGCAACCTGGCCGCTGCCGCGCTGCGCGACAGCGCAGAGCTGCCGCAGGCCTACCATCGCTGCATGCGCGCATGGTTCGCGCTGGGCTGGCCGGCGTTCATCGCCATGATGGTCACCTTCTGGCTGATGGTGACCAAGCCATCGCTGTGGAGCTGAATCACCGCCCGCCGTCTAACCACCGCTCTTCGCGAGTGGACACCGGCAGCGCAGGAAACGGATAGCACCGGGCCACCCCCATGGCCAGCATGGGCGCCCTCTTCGCCGGACCTGCCCATGCTCACCCTGTTCGACCAGCTGCCCTCACAGAACGCCTGGCAGGCGTGCCAGTTGCTGCACCACCTTGGCCAGCCGTATCACAAGGTGCCGGTGAGCATCTTCAGGGCGAGGGCCACTGCGAGGTCTATCGGCGAACCGGTACCACCGGCGCGGTGCCGGCGATCCGGCTGAAGGACGACCGCGTGCTGGCCGAGTCGAATGCCATCCTGCTGTATCTCGCCGACAGCACGCCGCACCTGCCGGCCGAACCCGTTCGGCCAGCAGGTACGGCAATGGCTGCATTTCGAGCGGCGAACTGGCGACGCCGCCGTTCATCGCCAGCGACGACTATGGCATCGCCGACACCACACTGTTCACCTACGCCAGCTGCGTTGAAGAAGCCGGGCTTCGCTCGATGCCCATCCCACGTTCGTGCGCGGATCGCAAAGCCTGGTCTCCCCGCCACCATGCACCTGCGTGCCATCGACCCACATGCGCTGCGGAAGCGCTGAAACGGTGCGCGTTGCGGCTCCATTACGCCGGCAATGGCGACCACCGCCGACAAGGCAGTGGGCCGGCGAGCACATACCGCTGGCGCATCCACCTGCAGTGACGCCATCACCGGCCATGTCGCGAGACAGCTCATGGCCGACGACGCATGCCACCCGGCTCAGAAGAACGCGCGCAAACCCACCGAGATGTTCCGGCCCGGCATGGGCGCGGAGTCCTTGAACAGCGAGGTGGCGGGGCGGGCGGTCTGGTTGGTCAGGTTGTTGCCGTCGAGGAAGGCTTCCCACTGGCTGTTGGCGTGGTCGTGGAAGGTCCAGGCGAGGTGCGCGTTGACCAGGGTGTAGCCCGCCGTTTCGGTTTCGAACGGAGCCGTCTTGTCCTGCTTGAAGTAGCGCACGGCGCCCAGGCTCGCGCGCAGTTCGTCGGCGCTCCAGTTCACCTGCGCGCCCGCACGGCTGGCCGGGATGCGCGGCAGGTTGCGGCCGCCGTTGGCCAGCGTGGCGCGCACGGTATCGCCGAACACGCGCAGATCCCAGTTGCCATGGACGCCCCTGGCCAGGTGGAAGGTGGCCTCGGCTTCGGCGCCGCGGAAATTGGCATCGTCCTGCGACCAGAGGCGGACCGGCAGGCCGTCATTGATGTCGCCGGTATCGGCCAGGTAGATGAAATTCCTGTAGCGGTTGTAGTAGACGGCGACCTTGCCTTCGACTTTTTCGCCATGGAAATGCAGGCCCAGTTCGGCCTGGTTGGAGGTTTCCTTGCCGAGGTCGGCGTCGCCTATCTCGAACGTGGCCGAAGCGGCGTGCGGGCCGTTGGAGAACAGCTCTTCTTCTGCCGGCGCACGCTGCGCGCGGTTGAGGTTGAGGCTGAGGTGCCAGTGCTCGGTGAAGCGCCAGGCCGCGCCGGCGGAAAAGCTGCTGGGCGAGAAACTGCGCTTGCCGCCATATTCCGGCTCGCTGCTCTGCTTGTCGTGACGCGCGCCCAACTCCAGTTTCACCGGCCCGAAATCGCGCTGCTCCATGACGAACACGCCCACGCTTTTGGTGGTGGTCGCCGGCACGAAAGTCTCGTCGCCCACGGCGGAAAACCTGCGATGCCCGGTCTGCACGCCGATCGCGCCTTCCCATCCGGCGATCGGCTGGTGCGACACGATCAGGCGCCCCTGGTTGCTGTCGGTGCCGAACGTGGTGCCCGCTTCGGAACCCTCGTACTCGACATGCTGGTACGCGCCGTGGCCGAGGCTGAAGTCGATCTTCGAGATACCGGCGAACGGATCGACCAGGCCGCCTTTCAGGGTGTAGTTGGTCTGCGCCATCTTGATCGTGACGGGGTCTTCGCCCAACGCCGGGTCGCCGGGCTCGGCGGGGCTTCCGTAGGCGTCCATGAAGCGCGCCACCGACAGGCCCAGGTAGCCCCAGTTGCCGAGCATCGAAGCGCCGACCGAACCGGCGGTCGTCTTGACCTGGCTGTTGGCGAGCGTGCCGCCGGGTATGTCGTAGCTGTCGTTGTCGCGGCGCATGCCGTCGACATGGAGTGCGAAGTCGTCATTGCCGCCGTCGACCCGGAACATGCCGGTCTTGCCCTCGGAAACACTGTCGTAACGCGCTTCGGCGCGCCCCGCGAAACCGTCGTCCGGAGCTTTCTCCGGAATGCGCCCATCGACGACATTGACCGCGCCGCCGATCGCGCCGGAACCGTAAAGCAGGGTCGAAGGACCTTTCAGCACCTCGATCTGGTCGGCCAGGAACGGCTCCAGGGTGACCGCATGGTCCTGGCTCACATTGGAGACATCCTGCGACGAGAGGCCGTTCTCCAGCACCGCGACTCGCGGGCCGTCGAAGCCGCGAATCACCGGCCGACCGACCGCCGCGCCCATGCCGGCGGACTGCACGCCGGGGATGTTCGACACGGTTTCGCCCAGCGAGATCCCCTTGAGGGCGTCCAGTTGCGCCCCCGCCAACACCGCCGCCGGACGCACGATCTGGTCGATGCCCAGCCCCAATGGCACGGCGGTGACGACGATGTCCTGAAGATTCTGCACCGGCTTGCCCTTGGCAGTGTCCTCGTCGGGGATGGCATCGGTTGCCGGCGCCGAAGCGGATGCCAGATCGGGCCATGCCGTGCCGAACAGTGCAGCCAGAGAGAAAGCCAGGAGAGTTTTGCGCATCAGACGGAATCCCAAGGTGAGCCGCGGAGCTGCGGCGGCAGTTGTTATGAAATGTTATATCATTTCATTTACGATGCAGGCCCGTGCAGAAAGTCACATCGCGGCAGCGCAATTTTGGCTCCGCGATACCGGTACAAAGCCGGGCATGCCACCGTTTGGCGGCGCTTTGGCACCCGATCGCAGCGCTGCCGCAACGCCCAGGAAGCGGGCAGCCGCAACGGCGGCAATGGCATACTCGACGTTTTCCGGCACGAGACTTCCGATGCGCTTTCTGCCTGCTCTCGCCTTCGGCACGCTGCTGTTGCCGCTGGCCGCCTACGCCAACGACCCGAATTCCTACGCCCAGCCCGACCAGGTACGGGTGACGCATCTGGACCTGGACCTCACGATCGACTTCCCGCGGCGGCAGCTCGACGGCCACGCCACGCTGCAGCTGGACTGGAAGAACCCCAAGGCGCAGTCGCTGGTGCTGGACACGCGCGACCTGAAGATCGCCAGGGTCGAAGCGCTGGGCGCCGATGGCAAGGCCACCCCGCTGAAGTACGCGCTGGCCCCGCGCGACAAGGTGCTGGGCAGCAAGCTGACCATCGCCACGCCGAAGCACCCGGCGCAGGTGCGCATCGTCTACGCCAGCTCGCCCGAGGCGTCCGGCCTGCAATGGCTGACGCAGACGCAGACCGCCGACAAGACGCTGCCCTTCATGTTCTCGCAGTCCGAGTCGATCCACGCCCGCTCGTGGGTGCCGCTGCAGGATTCGCCGGCGGTCCGCTTCACCTACAAGGCACACGTGACCGCGCCGAAAGAAGTGCGCGTGGTGATGAGTGCGCTCAACGACGCGAAGCATCCGCTGGACGGCGATTTCCGCTTCGACCAGCCGCACCCGATCCCGTCCTACCTGCTGGCGATCGCCGCCGGCGACCTCGCGGTGAAGGAAACCGGCCCGCGCTCGGCCGTCTATGCCGAGCCGTCGGTGGTGGACAAGGTCGCGCACGAGTTCGAGGACACCGAGCAGCTGATCGCCGCCACCGAACAGCTGTACGGCCCGTATGCCTGGGGCCGCTACGACATCCTGGTGCTGCCGCCGTCATTCCCGTTCGGCGGCATGGAAAACCCCAACATGACCTTCGCCACGCCGACCGTGCTGGTGGGCGACAAGAGCCTGGTGTCGCTGGTCTCGCACGAGCTGGCGCACTCATGGTCGGGCAACCTGGTGACCAGCGCCGCGTGGCGCGACATCTGGCTCAACGAGGGCTTCACCACCTACGTGCAGGGGCGCATCACCGAGGCGGTGTACGGCAAGGCGCTGGCCGACGAGGAGGCGCTGCTGTCCGCCCGCGCGCTGCAGAAGGGCATCGGCGCGATGGCCGCCAACGCGCAGAAGCTGGCCCCCGATCCACGCGGCATCGGCGCCGACGATGCGCTCTCCGACGTGGCTTACGACAAGGGTTCGTGGTTCCTGCGCACACTGGAGCAGCGCTTCGGCCGCGAGCGCTTCGACGCCTACCTGAAGGGCTACTTCAACCACTTCGCCTGGCACAGCATCACCACCGAGCAGATGCTCGACTACCTGAAGCCGAACCTGATCGAGAAGTATCCCGGCAAGATGGGCTGGGACGAAGTGAAGGCCTGGGTCTACGGCGAAGGCATCCCGAAGGATGCGCCGCTGCCCGCCTCGCCGCGCTTCGACGCAATCGACCGCGAGCGCAGCGATTTCCTGGCCGGCGCGCTGGCCGCCAGCCAGCTCGACGCGAAAGGCTGGAACACCCAGGAATGGATGTACTTCCTCGACCGCCTGCCCGACGCGCCGCCGCTGGCGAAGATGCAGGAACTCGACGCCGCCTGGCACCTCACCGGCACGCCGAACGCGGAGATCGGCATGCGCTGGTACAGCCACGCCATTGCCGCCGGCGACAAGGCGGTCTGGGACGCCGCCGCCGAGCACATGACGCGGATCGGCCGCATCTACCTCACCACGCCGCTGTACAAGGCCTTCGTGAAAACCCCGGAGGGCCTGACCTTCGCCGAGCAGGTGTACGCCAGGGCCAAGAGCGGCTACCACCCACTGACCCAGCAGGTGGTCGAGGGCATCATTGCCAAGGCGAAGAAAGCGAAGTAACCCAAGCTCCTCCCCCTGCTCAGCAGGGGGAGGTCGGGAGGGGGTAGCTTTTGATCTTCGATCGAGATCAAGAGCACCCCACCCC
>NZ_AJXW01000083.1 GCF_000264375.1 Rhodanobacter thiooxydans LCS2 | reverse complement strand
CCACCCCAGCCCTCCCCTGCCATGCAGGGGAGGGAGCGATTCCCGCCACGATTGACAAGAAACCCTCATGCCGCCATCTACGAACAGCACCACCCCGCTCTGGAAACGCATGCTGCTGCGCCGGCTGAAATTCCTGGGCTGGCTGGTGGCGCTGCTGGTCATCGTGCTGGGCGGCAGCTACCTGTTCGCGCCGCAGTGGCTGCTGCAGGCCAACGTCACCCGCGAGGCAATGGCGGCGCACCTGGAGAAGCATTCGGTGCAGGCCGGCGACACGCACTGGGTCTACTACGAAGGCGGCCAGGGGCCGACCATCGTGCTGCTGCACGGTTTTGACGCGGACAAAACCCTGTGGCTGGAGACGGCGAAGCTGTTGACACCGCACTTCCACCTGATCATCCCCGACCTGCCGGGCTGGGGCGATTCCTCGCGGGTGCCCGGCGCCAGCTACAACATCGACGCCCAGGCGGGGCGACTCGATGCGTTCGTGCAGACCCTGCGCCTGCAGCGCTTCCTGCTGGTCGGCCACTCGATGGGGGGTGCGATCGCTGGCGTGTACGCCAGCGAACATCCCGAGCACGTGGCCGCTCTGGCGCTGGTCGACGCGTTCGGCCTGAAAGGCAAGGTGAACGTGTTCGCCCGCGACGCGCTGGCCGGCAAGAACCCGTTCGTGTACGACGACCGTGCCGGCTTCGAGCGCGCCAACTTGCTGGCGTTCGAGAAGCCGCTCGACCTGCCTCGCCGCTTCGCCGACGTGTTCATCCAGCACAACCAGCGCGACCGCGCCTTCATCGAGCGCAGCTTCGACGAATTGCGCGAGCCGGGACAATATCTTTCGGTGCAGAACCGGCTCAGCCAGCTGACCATGCCGGTGCTGGGCCTGTGGTGCCACGACGACAAGATCGTGGATATTTCCGCGCTGGACAGCCTGCGCAACGGCCTCACCGCCGCCAGCGCGATCAGCACCAGCATCATCAACGGCTGCAACCACATGCCGATGCTGGAAAAGCCCGAACAGACCGCGCAGATCCTCACCGGCTTCGCGCTGTCGCACTGAGCCCCGGCGCAAGCATCGCCGGTTGCTGAACGGACCCGCTCCTCCCTAGCGCATTATTGTGAATTGCGCATGACACCGTGGGAGAATGCGCGGATGACGTCGTAGTCTGGCGTACCCATGCGCATGAAGGCAGGACGGTGCAGCAAGTGATGAAGCGAAGTCCCTGGCGCATCTTCGTCGACGCGGTGATGCGGATGTCCGCCACCCGCACCAATTACTGGACCGAGCTCGGCGTGGACATCGTGCTGTGCCTGTTGTTGCTGGTGCTCGGCTGGCGCCGGCATGCGGGCGGCCCGCTGACTGCCCTGCTGGCACTCGGCCTGGGCCTGTTCGCCTTCAGTTTCATCGAGTACTTCTTCCACCGCTGGATGTTCCACACGCGCATCCCGCTGTTCGCGCAGGGCCACGACCTGCATCATGCGCGGCCGTTGGGCTACGACTCGCTGCCGTTCTTCCTGCCCCCGGCGGTGCTGCTGGCGCTGGCCGGCGTGTTCATGCTGGTCATGCCAACCGGCTTCGCCCTGCTGCTGGCCAGCGCGATCACCTTCGGCTACATCATCTACGGCCTGAGCCACTTCATCATCCACCACGTGCGCTTCAAGCAGCCGCTGCTGCGGCGCTGGGCCGGTGCCCACCACGTGCACCACTATCACCCCGAGAGCAACTTCGGGGTCACCACGCTGCTGTGGGATGTGCTGCTGGGCACGAAGTACGTGCGCCGGCCCCGGAACCACTGAGCCGGTCGCACGCGGGCATCAGTCGGCCACGTCGTCGACCAGCCGGTCGAGTTCCGCCTTGAGGATCGCGCCGTGCTGGCGCAGCCAGTCGCGCTGCTCGCGCCAGTCCGGAAACAGGTTCTCAACCTGCGCCCAGAACCGCGGCGAATGGTTGCGTACCTTGAGATGGCACAGCTCGTGCGCCAGCACGTAGCGCAGCGCCGACGGCGGCGCCAGGGCCAGTGCGAGATCGAGGTTGATCCGGTCGCGCGTGTCCAGGCTGCCCCACAGGCTTTTCATCGGGCGGATCTTCAGCGCGGTGGGCGCCAGCCCCAGCTGCGGCACGTAGCCGGCCAGCCAGCGCGAGACATCACGGCGGATCAGCGCTTCCAGGTGCGAGGCGAGCAGGCCGCGAGCGATCGGCAGCGCGCGGGTGTGCGGGCGCGGGATCACCAGCGTCAGCCCGGCCGCATGCGGCTCGACCTTCGGGTAGGCGCCTTCGATCCAGTCGAGCGTCGCCGTCTCGCCGCGCAGCGGGAAGCTGCACGGGTAGCCCACGCGCAGCGGCGGCAGCGGCTTCACGATCAGGTTCAGCTCGTCGAGCTTCTGCTCCAGCCATTCGGCGTGGCTGCGCAGGAACGCGCTGACCTGGGCCGGGTGGGTGCCGAGCGGATAGGTGACCCGCGCGCCCTGCGGCGTCACCGTGAGGCGCAGCCGGCGGGCACGCGGATGGGCGGCCTTCAGCACCCGGATGATGCTGCCGCCCACGGTGGCCAGTTCCAGCCAGTCGCCTTCCAGATGCTGCGCCATGATCCTGCCTGCTTCTTGCCCGGCCCTGTGCTGATCAACGGGGGAATCCGCCGCCCGCAAGCGGCCGGACGCCCAGTATGGCGCGCCGGGCGTCCCGGCGATATGGCTTTCTCGTTCAGCTATCGGCCGGGCGCGGCAGGCCGAACCATTCCTCCAGCTTGCCCAGCAGCCGCTCCAGCTCCAGCGTCAGCAGGGCGAAGCCGGCATCCAGCTCGGCATGGGCGTCCTGGGGGCTGTCGCCCAGCTCGTCCATCACCACGTCGAGGAACTTCAGCTTGCGCACGATCAGGTCCTCGCCCAGCACGAAGCTGATCCTCTCATCGAAGGTGAGACCGAGCATGAACACCTGCTTGCCGTTGCGCAGGTGCTCCTTGACCTCCTCGGCATCCAGATCCTGCCGGCGGCAGCGGGCGATCGCGCCGGTGGCGGTGGCCGGGTCGCGCAGCTCGCACTCGTCGCCCAGGGCCAGTCCGGCCGGCAGGTTGCCATTGGCCAGCCAGTCGGTCATCAGCACGCGCGGGCCTTCCTCTGGCGCCAGCGGCACCGCCGGGAAGCTGCCCAGCGCCTCGCGGATCTGGGTCAGCGCATTCTCGGCCGACTTGCGGCTGGAGGTGTCCAGCACCAGCCAGCCGTGTTTCCTGTCAACGTAGGCCGACATCCGCGACTGCCGTACGAAGGCGCGCGGCAGCAGCTCGGTGAGCAGATCCTCCTTGATCCGCTTGCGCTCGCGGCCGCCCACCTTGCGGCCTTCCTCCTCGGCGATCTTCTGCACCTTGCGCTGCAGTTCGTCGTTGATCACCGCCGCCGGCAGCAACTTGTCCTCGCCGCCCACAGTCAGCAGCGTGCACCGCTTCACCGTGTGCGTGAGCGGCTCGCCCTCGCCGCGACCGACCGGCGGCACGAAACCCTTGGTGAACATTTCCAGCGGCCCGCACGGGCGCAGCCGGTGCTCGGCCAGCGCTTCGTCGAGGCGGTCGAGATCGGTGGCAACGGCGGGGGAAAAACGGAACAGCGTGAGGTTGCGAAAGAACATTCGGTATCCGGGTCAGGGCTGCCGGATGGCAGCGGTTGCGCCGTCATTCCGGCGAAAGCCGGAATCCGGCGCCTCGAAACGACCAAAGACGCTGGACCCCGGCTTTCGCCGGGATGACGATCAGGAGTATCAGCGGGAAACGGCAGCGACCGCCGCGGCCACAGTGTCGAGGTTGGCCCGGTTCAGCGCGGCCACGCAGATGCGGCCGCTGTCCAGCGCATAGATCGCGTGCTCGTCGCGCAGCCGGTGCACCTGCGCCTTGCTCAGGCCGGAGTAGGAGAACATGCCGGCCTGGCGGTTGATGAAGCCGAAATCCGGCGCACCGTACGCGGCCAGCCGCTCGACGAAACCGGCGCGCATCGCATGGATGCGCTCGCGCATGCTGCCCAGTTCCTGCTCCCAGCGCGCATGCAGTTCCGTGCTGCCGAGCACGCCGGCGACCAGCGCGGCGCCGTGCGTGGACGGGCTGGAATAGTTCGCGCGGATGGTCTGCTTGATCTTCGACAGCAGCCGCGCCGCCTCGTCGCGGTCGGCGCCGACCATCGACAGCGCACCGACCCGCTCGCCATACAGCGAGAACGACTTCGAATACGAGTTGGCCACCACGAACGCCTCGATCCCCGACTCGGCGAGCAGGCGCACGCCGGCGGCATCGGCGTCGGCGCCCTGGGCGAAGCCCTGGTAGGCCATGTCGACGAACGGCAGCAGCCGGCGCTCCTTCAGCAGCGCGATCAACCGCGTCCACTGCGTCGTGTCCAGGTCCACGCCGGTGGGGTTGTGGCAGCACGCGTGCAGCAGCACCACGGTGCCCGCTTCGAGCCGGCCGAGGTCTTCCAGCATGCCGGCAAAGTCCAGCCCGTGGCTGGCCGCGTCGTAGTAGCGGTAGTCGACCAGGGCGAAGCCCGCGGTGCGGAACACCGCGCGGTGGTTGCCCCAGCTGGGGTTGCTGATGGCGATCTTCGCGCCCACCCCGGCCACCTGCTTGAGCAAGTCCGCCGCCACCCGCAGCGCGCCGCTGCCGCCGACGGTCTGTGCGGTGGCCACGCGGCCGGCCGCCAGCAGCGGCGAGTCGACGCCGAACACCAGCCGCTGGGTCGCCTGGTTGTACGCCGGCATGCCGTCGATCGGCAGGTAGCCGCGCGGCTTCGCCGCGGCGGTCAGCGCCTGCTCCACTTCGTGCACGCTGGGCAGCAGCGGGATGCGCCCCTGCTCGTCGACGTAGATGCCCACCCCGAGGTTGATCTTGCCCGGGCGCGGATCGGCCAGGTAGGTTTCGGTGAGACCCAGGATCGGATCGCCCGGGGCCATTTCAACGGATGCAAAGAAGGACACGGCGGTTACTCGACAGGTGGATGGGGAGAATGTCCAGGCGCGGCCGCAGCGGCGTCCGTCGCGCCGGCCGGCCACCCGGCCGATGCGCCCAACGCGAAATCGAACAGCGTGCGGTCCGCCAGGTGCGAGGGCGACACATGGCCCAGCGCGCGGAAGATGTTCTCGCTGCGCCCGGGCTGCTGGCGTTCCCACTCGACCAGCATGCGCTGCACCGCCTTGCGCTGCAGGTTGTCCTGCGAGCCGCACAGGTTGCACGGGATGATCGGGAACTGCCGCTGCGCCGCATACTCGGCGAGGTCGCTTTCGCGGCAATACGCCAGCGGGCGGATCACCACGTGGCGGCCGTCGTCCGAGCGCAGCTTCGGCGGCATCGCTTTCAGTTGCGCCTGGTAGAACAGGTTGAGGAAGAACGTGGCGAGGATGTCGTCGCGGTGGTGGCCCAGCGCGATCTTCGTGACGCCGTGGTCCGCCGCCCAGGTGTACAGCGCGCCGCGGCGCAGCCGCGAGCACAAGCTGCAGAGGGTCTTGCCGGCGGGGATCACCCGCGTCACCGTGCTGTAGGTGTCCTGCTCGATGATGTGGAACGGTACGCAGCGCGACTTCAGATATTCCGGCAACACATGCGCGGGAAAACCCGGCTGCTTCTGGTCCAGGTTCACCGCGATCAGCTCGAAGCGCACCGGCGCCTTTGCCTGCAGTTGCAGCAGCAGGTCCAGCAGGGTGTGGGAGTCCTTGCCACCGGACAGGCCCACCATCACCTTGTCGCCGTCTTCGATCATGCCGAAATCACCGATCGCCTGGCCGACCTGGCGACGCAGGCGCCGGGCCAGCTTGCCGCTCTCGGCGGCCGGCGGACGCGGGATCTCGAGCTGGACGGACATGACAACCCATCGAACGAAGAAGAACGACCATTGTAACCGGCCGCGCACTGCGCTACCGCCCCGCAAACGGCGTTAAACTTAAGCGATTATCCCCAGCCACCGTCTGCCCGCCCATGCAGGTTCAGGATCACGCCGAGATCGTCCATCTGCTGGCCGAGTTGCGGATGGAACACCGCGACCTCGACGCGGCAATCGAGCGGCTGGCCTCGGCGATCGGCCGCGACGAGTTGCAGCTGACCCGGCTGAAGAAGCGCAAGCTGCTGCTGAAGGACAACATCGCCCGGCTCGAGAGCAAGTTGATCCCCGACCTCGACGCCTGAACACCGCACCGGACTCCCCATGAACCCGTTCGTCCCGATCCGTCTGCACGACGAGTGCGTCGTGCTTGAACCCCTGAGCCTCGACCACGTGCCGGCGCTGGAAACCGCCGCCGCCGACGGCGAGCTGTGGAAGCTCGCAGTCACCAGCGTGCCGCCGCCGGGCCAGGCGCGCGGCTACGTCGAGAAGGCACTGCAGGGCCAGGCCGAGGGGCACATGCTGCCGTTCGCCGTGCGCGAGGCCGGCAGCGGCGAGATCGTCGGCAGCACCCGCTACTACGAGATCGACCCCGCGCTGCCGCGCCTGGCCATCGGCTACACCTGGTACGCCAGGCGCTGGCAGCAGACCCACCTCAACACCGCCTGCAAGCGCCTGTTGCTGGAGCACGCGTTCGAGGCGCTGGACTGCGTGGCGGTGGCCTTCCATACCGACGAGAACAACGAGGAGTCGCTGCGCGCGATCGAGCGCCTCGGCGCGCAGCGCGAAGGCGTGCTGCGCGCCCACAAGCGCCGCACCGATGGCAGCCTGCGCAACACCGTATGCTTCAGCATCCTCGCCGATGAGTGGCCGAACGTGGGGAACTGGCTGGGCATGCGGCTGAACCGGCTCGCCACGTCGTAGGGCGGGCACCGCCCGCCATGCTTTTCGATAACGCGCAACAGCAAGAGCGGCGGGCCATGCCCGCCCTATGTATGGACT
>NZ_AJXW01000082.1 GCF_000264375.1 Rhodanobacter thiooxydans LCS2 | reverse complement strand
CTTCAAAGTTGAATCCGCCGTCACGCTTAGTCGCCTGACCAGTTGGTAGCGCTCTTCTGGTGTTCGAGATTGGCGCGGATGACCCAGCTGGAATGGAGGACGGCCGCATTGTCTCGATTGCACTTGAGGAGCTTCCGCGCAACGTGACAGAGCGGGTAAGACGCTCGCGCGCATCATCCAGCAACATCGGATTGGTCTTAGCCGAGAGATCCTCGCGCTTCTTGGTGCCCAGGAAATAGGCGATCCGCTCGGCGTTGGCGCCGGAGGGGTGCGGCATGCCTGCCAACACGTGATCCACCTTGAGCTCACCTCGCGAGACGAAGTCTGCCAATACCGCTGCAGACTCCTTTCCCAATGGAACCCAGAACGCGTCCCGGAGCTGGGCTATCTCCTGGCTGAGCCAGCGCTGGGTCATGCTACGCAGGATGGGGGTGGCAAGGATGGATGGCGAGCCCGAGTAGTCCTTGCCATCGAGGAATACTGGATACCGCAACGCCGAGGTGAAGTGCGCCAGGTCGGTACGGCTGTCGAACAATCGAGCACAGGTTTCGATATTGAGCGTTCGCTGCATTCCGATGCGATCGAGCATCGCCACGAGGTTGCTGCGCATAGGGCCGGAGAAGCTGGCACTTTGCTTGGCTCGCTGCAGGGCCAAGGCGTCGTTTGCACCACCCTGCAAAGCAGTGCGCAATGCGTTGAGCGCGTTGCCGGCCTGCTGCGCACCTGGAGTGATCCCAAGCAGCACGACTTTTGCATCGCGATTGACGTATTCGAACGGTGCGTAGTGACAAGCTATTCGGTTAGTCCGCTCGACGACGAGACGGTCGTCATGTGGGTCGAGTCGGGGGTTGTCGAGCACGATGCTGCGGAACCTTTCGATGTAAGTATTCATGGTCATGGCTGGCGTATGTAACGTTCGGAATCAGATGGTGGCTGTGAGGAGTGGTACTGAGCGGTCGGCCATGTCGGGAGTTAGAAGTCCTTGACCCGCTTGCCCTCGTACATGGCGGGAGCAAAGGCGTTGGAGCCGCTGCTCATGTTCGCGCCACACATGCGAATGGTGCCGCGGTGGCGGAATCTGCCTTGCTTGATCGCCTGAATCAGCTCTTCCTCGCTCAAACCCTGGAACTTGTTCGTGTCATTGGCGAAGTTGACGCAGTACAGGCCCTTCTTGGCACCCAGCTTTCCCTTGTAGGGATGAACTTTGTGGCCATGCTTGTCGAACGCCCAGACGCTCAGCAGGTGGGAAGATGTGTCGGTCATGGCTTACTCCTTTCGGTTGTGGGAATGATCAGTAGCCGCGGGAATACGGCTGGCACATCCATTGGTTGCACGGCTGCGCAAGCAGTACACGGAACGTGTCCGCGGTGTCGCTGGTTGGTGTTGTGCGCCACGCATGCAGTGCGGCCAAGCTGCGGTCGATGCGGTTGTTGCTGCCTGTGGCCACCCAAGTCCTGATTTGCACGAGGCCGCTTTCACTGCAGAGTTGCCCGAGGAATGCGCCGGTCTCCGTGGGGACGACCAATTGCTTGGGCCGGGCTCGATGCGAAAGCGACTGGCATGCCGAGTGCAGCAGGTCAAACCATGCGAGAGCGCTTGCCAATTCGGATCGAACCGCAGCATGTTGTGTCGTCGCCAAGCGCTCAAACAGCCGTTCAACCGCGTGCTGACCTAGCAATGCGACTGGCTTGTTGGAGAACCCCGCTCGTCCGCCAGCAGCGAACACACGGACCCGACTGAGTTGCAGGGCGTCTTCGGTTTCCCCTCCGACGCAGGCTTGCTTTACAGGAAGCAGGGTCGTACCGCCGGCAAGAAAATTGTTGCCTGAGTTGTGCTCGTGATAGGCAGCAAGGAACGCACGCATGCGGGGTGCAAGCCGCCCCAGGATCCTCGAGCGTTCCCGCGTCGCAAGGCTGGCTCTCGTCATCAGGGAAACCGTGGGTACGAGGCGCTGCCACTCACGATCGCGCTCATGGAATTCGCGAAACAATTCTCTGCGCAATCCACGCGCCAGCCGGTGGGAGAAGCGCGACGACGCATACGTTGCCTGGGCAGGAGCGATGGCGATGTTCATGGAGGTTTTCCTGGTTGTCCTGCTCAGGTGGCCATGGGGCAGGCAATGCGGGGCCGCGGCCTGCCGCGAGACGGCAAGTCCGGTAACGTTGAACAGAGGGCGATTCAGTGGCGCGGCGGAAGGTCGCTTTTTAGCCGCCAGTTGGCGTAGGCGGCAGCCAATGATCGGTAGGTAGTTGCAGCCACGTCGTCCGGCTCCTTGGAACCGAGGTGGACGGCCAGTTCGCGCCAAAATTGTGGCGACAAGACCAAGCTGTCATCGCCAAGGTTTCCGGATTCGATCCGGGCGTAAAGCGCTACCTGTTTACCGCTCCAACCCAGGGCGGCAGCCAGATCATCGATCGTCAGGTTCTGGTTTTCGCGCCACTTTTGCCATACCTCTCCAAGCTGCAACGCTCGGTGCAGCTCCGAAGACCGTGGACCGTTGTTCGGGACCTGCGTTGGAGCGAAGTCGTTGCGCCGAGAGATCCACTGCAGGGCATGGGAGGCGTCGATGAAGGTCCAATGGCCCTCCTTGATGATCGGCATGGCATTGGGATTACTGGCATTGGTGGCCGAACGGATGGTGCGTTCGGAAACATTGGCCAGCGCCGCCAGCCACTCGATGGTGACTCGCCCTCCATCATCGATGGCTTTTCGCGCGTGAGCGGCGTTTACCAAGCGGTTGATGAAGCCGATGGCATCCGTGGTCATGAGGTTGGTACCTGTGGGATCCATCAGATTGCCGCGGAGCAGCTCAACGGGCACGCAGGCTTCGTGCAGCAGGTCTTCGATCCAGTTGGGATCCTCGTCCGTGATACCGGACCATGCGTAGTAGGCAAGACCCTCGAAGAGCGTCTTGGCATCCCGACCGCCCGAATCGCCCTTGAGGGCAGCAAGAACCGTTTCGACGGCGGCGACCAACTCTCCGGCGGCGGTGGAGGCAATCTGGGTGATCTCTATTTTCTGCATCATATGCATATGTATATAAGGAACTGCAGAGGAGATTACTATCCGACTTTGGTCATGTCAATATGGTTATGCATGTTAGGAAATGACGCCTATGTTGTGATCGCCCGTTACGTCGTTCGAGACCTCGCGCTTGCGGTACGGTGTTCAGCACGCATGGCGACGAGGTCATTGCCGATGGTCAGGCACCGGTCGGCGATCGCCGCCACGCCGGGGCGGTGCGACACGACGACCAGGATGGTCTGCGGCAGGCGGCGCCTGATCGTGGCGAGAACGGCGGTTTCCGAAGCGGCGTCGAGGGCGCTGGTGGCTTCGTCCAGCACGGCCAGGAACGGCTGGCGCAGGATCACTTGGGCCAGTAGCAGGCGCTGCAGTTCGCCGCCGGAAAGCCGGCTCGACGCGCCGCACAGTTCGGTATCCAGCCCCTGCGGCGCATCGGCCAGCCGTTTGTCGAGGCCGACATCGGCCAGTGCATCGCGCAGCATCGCGTCGCTGGCGTCGGGCGCCGCCCAGCGCAGGCATTCGCGCACTGAGTGCTGCCACGGCCGCACGTCCTGGCTGACATAGGCGCCGTGGCGCACCAGCTCGCGGTATGCGCCGAAGTCGATCGGCCGGCCGTCGCGGTGCGCCACGAAAACCTCGGGCGTCATCATGCCGGCCAGCACGTCGACCAGGCTGCTCTTGCCGATGCCGGAGTCGCCGCAGACCAGGGTCAGCTCGCCGGGCCGCAGCACCAGCCCGCCGATCTCCAGCCCACCGGGCGGCGGGGTCAGCCGCATCCGCTCGATGTGCGCCGCCGCGCCCGACGGGCCGGTTGGCGATGGCATCGCGGACGCGTGTACCGGTTCCAGGTTCATGTAGCGCTGCCACAATTCGAACGCCGGCGCGGCCGAGCGCAGCTGCTGGAAGCTCTGCCGCGTGGTCACCAGGTAGGGCAGCAGGCGCCCGAGCAGCAGGCACACCGCGATCAACTCGGCCTGCTCGACGCCGTGCCAGCGATGGGCCAGCACGAACAGCGCGGCGATCCCCGCGGCCGCCAGCAGCTCCAGCATCAGCCGCCCGGAAGCCACCAGCTCCAGCTGGCGCCGATAGCCGTGGCACAGCCGCTCGGAAATGTCGCCGTAGCTCGCCTGCTCCGCCGCCTCACGCTCGAACGAACGGACGTGGCGCAGGCGCCGCGGGAAATCCTCGCTGTGCCAGAACAGCCTTGTCATGTCGACCACGTATTGGCGCGCGACCAACGACTGCTCGCGGCCGTAGGCGCGCGATGCCAGCAGGCCCAGGCCCATCAGCACCGGCGCCGCCAGCATCAGCGGCGGCGAAACCCAGAACGCAAAGCCCAGGCTGACGGCGGCGCTGACGGCGGCGATCAGCAACTGCTGCAAGGCGCTGAAGCCCTGCACGATGAGCTCGACGTTGTGGGTGAGCACGTTGGCGATTTCCGCCGAGGTCGCATCGGCCAGCGAGCTCAGCGGCGCCTCGATCAGCCGCGCATGCACCGCGCGCCGCAAATGCATGCCGTAGCGGCCGACCAGACGCGCACCCAGCCGCGCCGCCTGCCAGCGCAACAACGCGAAGGCGCCGGTCGCGGCGACGAAGGCGGTGGCCTGCAGCTCGACGCTGCGCCGCGGATCGAACAGCACGCCGCCGAACGGCAGCGCCTGTCCCGGCTGCACCAGCGGCACCAGCAGCAGGGCCGCGAGGCTGCCGGCAAACGCCGCGCCCAGCGACAGCAGCACGTACGCGACCGTCTCCACCCGCTCGACGCCGCTGAGCGTGCGCGCCAGCGAACGCAGCAGCGCCGCGGGCCGGTCCGCCGCCCGCAGCGACTCAGCCGTTTTCACGACAGCTCCCCGTGGCCGGGCGACCAGCGCGGCCACGGTTTCGACGTGCGGCGTGGCGGTTCAGGGCAACACCTCTCCGGGCGCGGAAGCGCCGCGCCGGGTGTGTGCGGCGCGCCGGGGAAAAGGTTGCTACAGCGGGCCGAGGGAACGCCGCGCGCGCGGCGTTCCCTCGCCGCTCTCAGGGCGCCTTGGCCGCCTGCATACGCTGCACGATGGCCAGCGATTTCTCCACGTGCTGGTCGGGCCGCAGGTGGTCGGTCTCGGAGGACAGCGCAGCGACGATCTTGCCGTCGCCGGCGATCACGAAGGTGGTGCGCGGGATGAACACGTGGTCGATCTCCACGCCGCGCACGTCCTTCATGCCCGGCTTGGCCGCGACCGTCTCCAGATCGTAGGAAGCGGCGACCTTGCCGTCGGCGTCGGAGGCGACCGGAAACTTGCCGGCGCAGTACTTGGGATCGGCCGAGAACGCGTCGAGCCGCTCGATGCTGTCGGCCGACACGCCGATGATGGTGGCGCCGGCCGCATCGAACTTGTCCTTCTGGGTCGCGAAGGTGTGCGCTTCGAGATCGCAGCCGCCGGTGAAGGCCGACGGGTAGAAGTACACCACCACCGGCCCCTTCTTCAGCGCCTCGCCGAGGGAAAAGGTGAAGTGCTTGCCGGCCAGGCTGGCCGCGGCGGTGAAGTCGGGCGCCGTGGCACCCGTTTTGAGCGCGGCAACAGCCGGCAACGCCAGGGCCAGCGCCACCAGTGCACCCGCCACCGCTCCCGCAAGACGTTTTTTCATTTTCGTGATCCTCGTGAAGGGCATCGACCGGCACGCAACCATCCGCGCCGGTCTCCTGCCTGTTGAACGAACCGCCCGGCTCCGCCCGGCAAGCTACTCCCAAGTGCTTCGCCACACACCTGCCCATCGTTACCTGACCTGCGCTGCGCGGCGGCATCAGTCGAGCAGCCGGCACAAGGCAGTGACAGCATCGCGCGGATGGCGCCCGCGACGCAGCTGGTGCACGCCCTGCCGCGCCAGCCGCCGCGCGAAGTGCTGCCAGCCCGGTTGCCCGCAGGCGTAGGGCTGGTCAGCGCACAGCCTGCTGGCGATCTCGGCCGCGGGCACGGCCTCCAGCAGCGCGGCGGGGTCGTCGGCCGTCTCGCCGCAGACGAACACCGCGCCGGCCAGCGCCAGCGGCGCCGGCGCGAGGCGACCGCCGCCGTGGCGCAGGTCGGCCTCGAATTTCTCCACGCCGCTGCGGCGACGGATCACCGGCGCCGCACCGATCCAGCGGCGAACCTCGGCGTCGTCGACGCGGCGCAGCGCATCGGCCCGCACGTGCAGGTAGTTGGCGACGCCGGTGGCGAGCAGGCTGTCCGGCTGCACGAACACCGCGTCCTCGGCGAGGAAATCCAGGCCGTGCAGCAGGCTGTGCAGGGCGAGCGTCGACTTGCCCGTGCCGCTGGCCCCCAGCAGCAGGATGCCGCGCCCCTGCCGGCCCACGCAGGCCGCATGCAGCGGCACCAGGCCCAGCCCGCGCGTGGCCAGGGTGAACACGGCGAACTCGATCAGTTCGTAGCGCAGGTGGTAGGGGTGATCGAGCATGTCCGCGGAGGCCACCACCAGCGCCTGCCGCTGCGCCGGCGCCAGCACCACGTAGTTCGACGCGTCCATCACGCCGCAGATCAGGCCGGCGCCCGACTGCATCCGCACCGGCGGCGGCTCGGCGGCCGGCGGCGACGCACGGCGCGGCAGCAGGCGCAGTTCGATGCGGAATTCCGGCACGGCCATCGGGAAGCGGTGCGGCGGCAGGCCGGCGTAGGCGGTCTCGACCAGAGACAGCAGCGCCGCGCTGGCGCTTTCGAAGCGGAAGTTCCCGCCCATGATCTGCCGGCACAGCGAAACCTGCCGGCGCGGGCGCTCGCCGAACGGATCGGAAGCGGCGTCCCAGGCATCGTGGTGTGGGTTCAGAGTCATCGTCGCCGATCGCGGGTCCAGCCTCGTTGGGCACGCCGAATGGTAGGTGCGGCTGCGACGGGCAAAGGTTGCGCGGGCCGGGTCCCGCCCACCGAATATTTTCCTGCTTAAAGCCGAGCCTCAGCTACTTGAAGCCCCTCTCCCACCGGGAGAGGGGTTGGGGAGAGGGTCCGGGCGAAGCACGACATCCAATTTCTTGGCATGCCGGTGACTCGTTGCTTCGCCCGGACCCTCATCCGGCCCTGCGGGCCACCTTCTCCCGAAGGGAGAAGGGATCGACCAGCCGAGGCTCGCCGTTCTTCAGGAATTTTTGCCGCGCCAGGCAACCGATGCCCCGCGCCGGGGCACTTACGCCCGGCAGCGTCGAGCGATGGCGCCGCACGTCGGCCCCTGGCCATGATCGAGGCTACCGCACGATGCTGAGGATCCACGTCGGCCACTGCTACTTCCTGCGGTTGGACCCGAAGCAGTGGGAGCGCGGCAAGCCGTATCCGCCGCTCGCCACCATCCAGGTCGCCGCGCTGCTGCGCCAGATGGGGCACACGGTGAGCCTGTTCGACGCCATGCTCGCCGACGGCGTCGGCGACTTCGAGGATTCGCTGCGCACCACCCGGCCCGACCTGGTGGTGCTGTACGAGGACAACTTCAACTTCCTTACCAAGATGTGCCTGGGCCGCATGCGCGAGGCGGCCTGCCAGATGATCGCCGCGGCGCGCGCCGGCGGCGCGCGGGTGATCGTCGCCGGCTCCGACGCCTCCGATCATCCCGATGCCTTCCTCGCCGCCGGCGCGCATGCGGTGCTGGTCGGCGAAGGCATCGCCGCGCTGGCCGAACTGGTCGGGCGGCTGCAGCGCGATCCAGCGATCGGCGACGACGACTGGGCCGCCGGCCTCGGCGGCGTCGCCACGCTGGCCGGCGGGCAGCTGCGGCTGACCCGCCTCGGCGCGCTGCCGCCGGACCCGCGGCTGGTCGGCCACCCCGCCTGGGACCTGGTCGACATCGAGCGCTACCGCGCGCTGTGGCACCATCGACACGGCTACTTCAGCCTCAACATGGCGGCCTCGCGCGGCTGTCCGTTCCGTTGCCACTGGTGCGCCAAGCCGATCTGGGGCAACCACTACAACCAGCGCCGCGCCGAGGACGTGGCGGCGGAGATGAGCTATCTGAAGCGCACGTTCCAGCCGGACCACGTCTGGCTGGCCGACGACATCTTCGGCTTTCGCGTCGACTGGGTGACGGAGTTCGCCGCGCACCTGCATGCGGCCGACGGGCCGGTGCCGTTCACCATCCAGACCCGCGCCGACCTGATCAGCGAACGCATGGCCGCCGCGCTCGGCGAGGCCGGCTGCGCGGAGGCGTGGATCGGCGCGGAGAGCGGCAGCCAGCGCGTGCTCGACGCGATGAACAAGGGCACCCACGTCGCCGACCTGGTCACCGCGCGCGCGCGGTTGGGCGAGCACGGCATCCGCGTGGGCTTCTTCATCCAGCTGGGCTACCTGGGCGAGCAACTGGCCGACCTGCTGGCGACCCGCGAGCTGATCGCGCAGGCCGCGCCGGACGACATCGGCGTGAGCGTGTCCTACCCGCTGCCGGGCACGAAGTTCTACGAGCAGGTGAAGGCGCAGCTGGGCGCGAAGACCCACTGGCAGGACAGCGGCGACCTGGCCATGATGTTCCGCGGCGCCTACGACTCGGACTTCTACCGCCGCGTGCGCGACCTGCTGCACGAGCAGGTCGCCATTCAGCAGGCGCAGCCCGCCGCACCGGACCAGCGCCATGCCGCGCTCGACGCGCAGTGGACGGCGCTGATCGCCAGCGAAGGCGCGCACCGCAACCGGAACGCCACCTCGCCGCCACCCGCGCCGGCGCGCCACGTCGCCCTGCCGCTGTATTGAGCGCACCATGCTGCCGCCACTCAGGATTGTCCGCCATGGCCTGCGCCGCATCACCGAGGCATTCGCCGCGGAACTGGCCGGGCCGGGCCGCGCCACGCCGGCATGGAGCGAGCTGGAATGGCGGCTGGCCACCGCGGTCGCCGTGGCGCACGGCGTGTCGCCGCTGCTGTGCCACTGCTGCGCGTGGAAGCACGAGTCATGGCGGCGCTTCCTGGAAGGCCAGCGCGACCACGTCGAGCAACGCCACCAGCGCATCGACGCGCTGCTGCAACAGATCGACGCCGGCGCCCGCGCCGCCGGGCTGCCGGTGGTGCCGCTGAAGGGCGCCGCGCTGCACGCGCTGGGCATCTACACGCCGGGCGAACGGCCGATGGCCGACATCGACCTGCTGGTGCGCGAGGACGATGCTGGCGCGGCAACAGCGCTGCTGCTCAAGCTCGGCTACGTGGAGTCGTTCGCGCAATGGAAGCACCGCGTGTTCAAGCCGGCCAGCGGCCAGCCGTTCGCCGGGCTGGGCGAGCACCGCGACACGCCGGTCGCCATCGAGCTGCACACGCGCATCCGCGAGCGGCTGCCGGTGTCGATGGTCGACATCACCGCGCGCATCCAACCGCGCGCCGCCCGGCCCGGGCTGAACCCCTACCCATCCCCGGGCGCGCTGATGAACCACCTGCTGCTGCACGCGGCGGGCAACATGTGCGGGCGCAGCCTGCGCCTGCTGCACCTGCATGACATCGCGCGGCTGGCCACGCACCTGACTGCCAGCGACTGGGCCGTGCTGTGGGCCGACGCCGACGAGCCGCCGTGGTGGGCGCTGCCGCCGCTGCGGCTGGCCGCACGCCATTATCCCGAAGCGATTCCCGCCGCCGTGCTGGCCCGGCTCGAACGCGACTGCCCGCTGCCGCTGCGGATGATCTCGCGCCGGCAAAGCCTGACCCGGGTGTCGTGCTCGGAACTGTGGCTGCATGCCTTCGCCGGCATCGAATGGTCGCGCTCCGCCCGCGAAGCCGGGCGCTACCTCCGGAACCGCGTGCACCCGACCGACGAGGCACGCCAGGAACGCGCCGACATGGCGCGCACCCAGCTCTGGCTGCAGGGGCAAGGCTGGGTTATCGCGCCGCACCGCCGCCGCGTGCTGACCTGGCTGACCCGGCCGGTACCGCGCATGGACATGCTGTACGCGGTGCGCGTGGCGCTGGAGCCGCCTGTTGCCGACAACGCATGCGTGGGTCGTTCCGAGACAGGACCTGCTCCGGCGCTCGGGCACCGGGCGGCGGGTTCGTCCGCAAGGTAGTTCACGCCATGCATACCGCCGAGCAGTACCACGCATTCATGCTGGCCTCGCCGCGGGACCAGGCGGTACGCGACCGGTTCCAGCAGATGGCGCTGGAGCTGCTGCCCGACGGAGCGGACCTGCTCGACTTCGGTGCCGGCACCGGCATCGACGCCAAGGCTTATGCCGCCAGCGGGCACCCGACCTTCGTGTACGAACCTTCGGCCGAGATGCGCACCTGCCTGGCGCACTACTGCCGCGACGAGATCGCCGGCGAGCGCGTCGTCGCGGTGGCCTCGCCGCTCGCCTGCAGGGCGCATGCGGTCACGGCGAACTTCGCGGTGCTCAACCATTTCGCCGATCACGCGGCGCTTTTCCAGGAGTTGTCGTGCGTGGTCCGCCGGGGCGGTTTCGTCCTGGCCAGCATGCTCAACCCGTACTACCTCGGCGACGCGCGCTACGGCTGGTGGCGGGCGAACGCGACAAACCTGCTGCGCAAGGGCCACTACGCGATCCCCAGCGAGAGCCACATCCATCGCTTCGCGCCGCACGTCGTGGCGCGGGCGGCCGCGCCGTACTTCCGGCTGGAACGGCTCGTTCCGCGCGGCCTCGGGCTGGCCGTCCAGCTCTACATGTTCCTGTTGTTCCGGCGGATCTGACATGGGGAAGGACCGCACCTGGAAAGACCTGGCAAGGCCGTTCGTGCGCCCCCTGCCGCAATGGTCCGTGGTGGCGGTGGCGCCACCGCAGCAGGCAGTGATCGCCAGCTTGCGCTGGGACGGCCAATCGGTCGACGTCACCGCCGACCATACCGTGGCTTCACTGAAGCCGCTCACCATCGCCAGCAGCCTCGATGCCGGCCCGCACCCCGTGCTCGAGTACCGCGACAGCGCGACAGGAAGGCTGCTAGGTGTCCTGCAGCTGACGCGGGCGGCATCGGTCGCTGCCGACAACACCTCGCTCACCCTTTACCACGTCGCCACGGGCGAGCACCGCTGCCTTGGCTGGCCGCGGCGCCCCTGGAACACGTGGCTGCAGAATCGCGTCATGCGCAAGCATCGCGCGTCGAACCACCTGAACATGGAACCCGCGGTGGCACAGCAGTTGATGATCGCCTACCTGTGCCCGCGGCCGGTCATCCTGGTTTCCGTGGATGCGCCCGGCCACCGCAACATCTTCCCGATGGACCTGATCGGCCCCCTGCAACGCAGCGGACTGTTCTCGCTCGCGCTGCGCAGCACCAACGTTTCCGTACCGACAATGCGCGAGGTGCGGCGAGTGGCCCTGTCCGGCATCCCGGCAGCGATGAAGGACGTCGTCTACCAGCTGAGCGCGCACCACAAGCAACCGCTCGCGGACTGGGCCGAGCTTCCGTTCCCCGTGCGGGCGACGCGAGCATCCGGCATTCCCGCCGTGGCCCCGGCGCTGCGCATCCGCGAACTGGCCATCGTGCACAGCCAGGAGCTCGGCTCGCATACGTTCTTCCTCGGCCGCATCGTTGCCGACGAGCCGCTGGCGGAAGGCGCCCAGCTGCATCACACGGCGGGATTCCATCAGGCCTGGCGGCGGCGGCAGGGTGCGGCGTTTGCAGAGACCTAGGCCCGCTGCCGGGCTGCAGCGGCCAACCGTCGGTTCCGAACTGCCACGCGAGAGGAGTACACCCGACTGGTGTCCGGCAGGCCGCGCCGCTAAGGTGACGGCTGTTTCGGCTGGTGGAAGTGGCCATGCCATCGGGAACAACTCCGGAGCTCGCGGAACGCATGCAGGCGGCGGTGCACAAGGAGTGTGCGGCAATTCTTCGCGCGCTTGCCTCGCGGCACCAAATCCACGTTTCCATCCATGGTGCGAGGAAGGCGATCCGGCGTCTGCGTGCGCTGCTGTTCCTGGTGGAGGATCGCCTGCCGGATGCCGCGGCGGTCGACCAGACGCTGGAGCGCCTGGGCGACGGCCTTTCGGCGCTGCGCGATGCGCACGTCATGGTCGACACGGCCGAAGGCCTCGCCGCCCGGGGCAAAGCGAAGCAGTGGGCAACAGCGATCAAGCGTCTGGTGCGCCGGCGCGACGGGCTGATTCAGCAGGCGCTGGCCCGCGACGTGGACTTCCGGCGCCGGCGCCGCGTGGTCGAGCGAGCCGCGCGTCAGCTGGGTGACCTGCCGTGGCACGAACTCGAGGCCACGGACCTGCGGCAGGCACTGGAGCGCAGCTGCCACCGCGTGGCCAAGGCGGAAGCGCGAGCCAAGGCTGACCCGCTGCCGGCCAACCTGCACCGCTGGCGCCGCCGCGTGCGCAAATTGCGCATGCAGATGGAAGCCCTGACCAGGATCGAACCCGACATAGCGAAGGACGCCGCGAAAGAGTCCGCGAGCAAAGCCGCCAAGGCACTGCACAAGCTCAGCGATCAGCTTGGCGCGTTCCAGGACAAGCAGATGCTGCGGAACGTGCTGCGACGAATGCGCGGCCTGCCGCATCGCGCGCAGACAGCACGGCAACTCAGCGAGGAACTTGCAACGAACCAGTCGATGCTGGTCGGGAAAGGCGTGTCTGTCGCGGGGCGATAATCGACGCCCGAATCAAGGAGACGGAGGTAGTTGACTCAGGATGATTGCCTCCACCCCTTTCGCGCCTTTTATCCGTTGTTCCGCGGCATCTTTTGAGTCAACCGTCGTTTCCCCACAGACAAGGAGTTGCGCCAGATGATCCGGAAGCCCCATGGTGCAGTCGTATTCCTGACGGTGGTCGCCCTGAGTCTGGGGATCGCGCATGCACGCGAGGCCGCCCCCGAACGCAAGGCGGCGTCCACCCCCACGGTCGATACCGGCGTGCTGGAAGGCGCGCCGTACCGGGTGGACATCCCCGCGAACTGGAATGGCGAACTGGTCATGCAGCTGCACGGCTTCGAGCCGATCGGCACGCCGCGCGCCACGCCGAAACCGCTGGGTGACGAAGCGCCGTCGTTCCTCGCGGCCGGGTACGCCGTGGCGCAGAGCAGCTTTGCCACGCAGGGCTGGGCAGTGGATGACGCGCTGCGCGACAACGAGCGCCTGCGTGCGTGGTTCGTGCACAAGCACGGCCAGCCAAAACACACCTACCTCGTCGGTTCCTCGATGGGCGGTTACGTCGTGCTGACGAGTCTGGAGCACTACGGCAAGTACTACGACGGCGCACTGTCGCTGTGCGGCGCCAACGTGCCCGGCACACGCGTGTTCGACGACCTGCTGACTTCCCTCGTGGCGTTCGACTACTTCTTTCCCCACGGTGCCGGGTTGCCGTCAGGCGGGCTCGCCGATCCCGCCGGACCCGAACTGGGCCAGATGGCGGTGATGCATGCGGTCGACGCTGCGCTGAAAACCAACGAAGACGCCGCACGGATCCTTGCACGGCACCTGCAGGTATCGCGCGAACGCCTGGCCGGCGCGATCGGCGTGCATTACCTGGTACTGCATCAGATGATGGCGCGCGCCAAGGGCATGCCGGTCGACAATCGCACGACGGCGTATACCGGTTTCGGTGACGACGCGGCATTCAATCGCGGCGTGCACCGCTACGCGGGCGACCCGCAGGCGATGCGTTACCTGGCAGCCGCCACCTCGCTCAGCGGCAAGATCCGCAAGCCGCTGGTGCTGCAGTACAACCACGACGACTCCCTCATCCCCGCGCGCTATCAACCGGTGTATCCGGCCATGGTGCAGTCCGCGCACGGCCGGGCGCCGACGATGCTGCCACCCGTCGGCGAAGGCCATTGCGGATTCACACCGGAGCAGATCATGCAGGCGTTTCAGACGTTGAGCCGAGAGGTTCATGGCGGAGGCTAGGCTCTTTAAGAGGAACGGAAGTGGCTCTGATCCACTTCGATGTACCGCCCGTCCCTTTTACCCACCGGCACTATCATCGTGTCGTGTTGCACTGCTGGGTATCCCTGCATTCGTTAGGTCGTGACGTACTTGAGCGCGCCACGACGGGTGAATGTCCGCTTCCGACCCGAAGCGGACGTTGAGTGTTTGACTGATGCACAATGGTCGGAATGTGGAGCATCTCCTAGACGTGTTGATGCTCGGAATTGGGGGATTAAATGCGTATCGCATCAGTAACACTGGCCGGCTTTCGCTGTTTCGGTCCTGACCCGATCACAGTGCGTGTTTCATCGGAGATCACAGCTGTCGTCGGCCCGAACGCAGCGGGTAAAACCGCGTTTCTTCAAGCTCTATCAAAAATGTTTGGCGTATCGCGCGCGCAACGCGACGTGCAACGTTCGGATTTTCACCTTGGAGCAGAGGCTGATCCTGATGATCGCTTGGCCAAGGAACTGTTCATCGACGTGCTGATCGGATTGCCCGAACTGGTCGATGGCACAGCGACACCGGAGACAATCGCCCCCTCGTTCCGACATATGCTGATCGAACGAGAAGGGGAAGCGCCGGTCTGCCGTATGCGCCTCGAAGCCCGGTGGGAAGATGATGGGACGATTGAGGGCGAGATTTCACAGGAGCTTTTCTGGGTTGACACGCTGGACGATGATCCGGCGGAGGATATGTGCCACCCGGTTTCCGCCGCGGATCGTGGCCTGATCCAGCTCTACTACACACCAGCCAGTCGCGATGCGGCGGCTCAGGTTCGGGCGACAACCGGCGCACTCGCCGCCCGTCTGCTTCGCGCTATCGAATGGTCCTCCGAGACAGAAGAGGCCGTTCAAGAAGCAACCGAAAACCTCGCCACCGCCTTCGAGGGCGAATCGGCGATCGCCGCGATCGGCAAAGCCTTGCAGGCGCGCTGGTCTGGCCTTCACGATGATGTGGTCGATACGAAACCCAGGCTCAGCCTGGTCAGTCGCCGGTTCGAGGATGTTGTCAACAAGGTTGCTGTCCTCTTCGAACAGGGGCCAGACGGTCAGGAGCGTGGCCTCGACGCACTGAGCGACGGTCAGCAGTCACTTTTCTATTTCGCTCTGGCTGCAGCCGTTTTTGATCTGGAGCGTGAGGTAGTGAACGGCACGGTTGAAGGATTTCGTGACGATACCCTACGTATCCCCGCGCTCACGTTGTTCGCTCTGGAAGAACCGGAAAACCATCTCTCGCCTTACTTCCTCGCCCGCATCATCCGCCAGGTTCGCTCGCTGACCGATGAAGGGGGCGCTCAAGCCATCGTCACCAGCCATTCACCGGCGGTGCTGAGCCGCGTCAATCCGCGTGAAGTGCGCTACTGCCGCTGCCATCCGAAAACACGTGTCTCGTCGGTCAGGAAGATCAAAATACCGCCAGGAGCTGATGAGGCTGCCAAGTTCGTTCGTGGCGCCATGCTCGCCTATCCAGAACTCTACTTCGCCCGATTCGTCTTGCTTGTGGAAGGCGATTCGGAACGGATCGTCTTGCCTGCTTTGGCCGAGGCGCTTGATCTGCTGATAGACCCTGCTTTCGTTGCCATCGTCCCACTGGGTGGTCGCCATGTGCAACATTTTTGGCGATTGTTGAAACAGCTGGGAATCCCACACGCAACGCTGCTGGATCTCGATCTGGGGCGTGAGGGTGGTGGCTTTGGGAGGATTAAGACGGCGATCGAAAAGCTCATCGAATTTGGCGTCCCCAAAGCTCAACTCTTGAAAGTCACTACTGGCATATTGTCCGACGCAGAGTTTGCAGCAATGCACACTTGGCAAGAATACAAACACTTGGCAGGCTGGGTTGATTTCCTCAAGCCTCACGGCGTCTATTTTTCAGCGCCGCTCGATCTTGATCTCGCTATGCTAGGGGCGTTCCCAGACGCATACGAAGCCATAATCCCCAAGGGCGGTGGACCAAGGATGGCCGCCGATAAAGCGGCGGAAGTAGTGCTCGGCACTGCAGGACCAGGACTCAAACCCTACACGGGTACGTTCAAGAATTATCCAGAGCTTCTGCCGGCCTACCGATATCACTTTCTCACCAATAGCAAGCCAGCAACACACCTCGCAGCCCTGACACACATCAAGAAAAAGGACTTGAAGGCAGGCATGCCTGCTGTGCTGGCAGAGGTTCTCAACCATACCGCCAAGTCCTTGCGGAGGGACTAAATATGGCGGTGCTGTCGAGACGGGTCAGTTCAGAGGAGTGGCAGCCGGTAGGTGTAGCTGCGCTCGAAGCGAATGCGTTAACAGTTGTCCGCTCGGCAAATAGCCGGTCCGTTATCGCTGGCCCTGGCGCAGGGAAGACGGAACTACTCGCGCAACGCGCTGCCTATCTTCTTCAAACAGGCGTGGCATCTGCACCAAGGCGCATCCTTGCGATCAGTTTTAAGCGCGACGCTGCGACGAACCTCGCTGCGCGCGTTCACCAGCGCTGCCACCGCAATCATGCCGAACGCTTCGATTCAATGACGTTCGACGCTTTTGCGAAGGGGTTGATTGACCGCTTCGGTCAGGCGCTCCCCGCGCGCTGGCGACCTCGGCCCGACTACGACATCATATTTCCCGGTGATCGGGATTACCGGGACTTCCTATATCAACAGGTTGGGGCGCCTCCAGCCTCAGTCGGCACCTATGCCGATCTCCAGGCGATATCGGTAAAAACTTTCGAACGCCGCTTTCTGGTGGGGTCGCCGCTCCCTGTAGACGGTTGGCCTCATCCGACACCTTCCCAGTGGGCTGCGAATCGTTTCTGGCAAATTTCGCTTCATGAGGGTAGGAAAAGCGTCTTGTCATTTTCCATGATCGGGCGACTCGCCGAACTTCTGTTGCGGGTTAATCCAATGACGCGTAATGCGCTTCGACTGACTTATTCGCATCTGTTCATGGACGAGTTCCAAGATACAACCCAGATTCAATATGACTTGGTCCGTACCATCTTCCTCGGCACCGACACGGTGGTTACCGCTGTTGGGGACAACAAACAGCAGATCATGCGCTGGGCAATGGCGATGGACGACCCTTTCACTGCCTTAGATGGGGACTTCGGCGCGACGCGAACGCCGCTCTACAACAACTATCGCTCGTCACCAGAGTTGGTGCGTATCCAGCACGTCTTGGCGCAGGCTTTGGACGCCCGAGCCGTAGCGCCGGTGTCGAAGACCGTCGGTACGATTGCTGGAGACAGTTGCGCCATTTTAGAATTTTCGACGCCAGAGATCGAAGCGGAACGCTTGGCCGCTTTTGTCGCGACCGAGATGAAGACCCACACGCTCGGCCCACGCGATTTTGTCTTGCTAGCCCGGCAGAAAGCTAACGAATACGCCGCGGTTCTCGAACCCGCGTTTGTAGGCGCGGGGATTCCTCTGCGCAACGAAGCTGGAATGGCGGGATCAATCATGCTGCAGGATTTGCTAGTGGAAGCGGCATCCGAACTTACCGTGGCGGTTCTACGTCTTGCCATGACCGCTCGGGCGGGGCGGCATTGGACAGAGTGCCAGGAGGCGCTCATTACCCTACGGGGAGTCGCTCTTGACGATGAGATCGCGCAGGCCAAGCTTGCTCGAGAATTGGACGCATACGTGTTCAAACTCCGCGCCGCCCATCCGAGCCCTCCAAGATCGAAGACTGCATCACGGGCGATCGTGGACGATATCTTGGGATTTATCGGCCGTGAGAGAGTGATCGCTGTTCATCCAGCTTATGGACAGGGTGACTGGCTCGAAAAGGTGCTGGACTCGGCAGCGGAGCATCTGTGGGCATCGTCGGTAGGTGACATCGAATGGGTATCAGCCCTGGATACCTATGAAGGCATTCACGCTATCCCTCTGATGACCATCCATAAAAGCAAGGGCCTCGAATACCATAGCGTCATATTCGTCGGATTGGACGATGGCGCATGGTGGAGCTTTTCCAACGATCAGATCGAGGCCACTGCTGGATTCTTTGTGGCATTCACGCGCGCGAAACAGCGTGTTGTTTTCACGTACTGCGCGCTGCGCGGTACGCGAACAAAGATTGCGACTCTTTATCAGCTTCTGAGAAATGCTGGGGTCAAAAGCTTCAACGTTGCCTGACTGTTGCGCCATTGCTTGATAAGGTCTGCACCAATTGAACAGTCCAGCTTTTTCTCGACATTGGATGTCTGCTCTTGGCCGGAAACTGGCGTTCGAACTCGGCGCTCGGCGTGACGAGCGAGCCGATCATGATCTACGGATCCCGACGATCCATCTCGTTGGTGTACGCGTATCGCCGGCGCAATCCAACCCGGATGCGACGACCGCACAGCGCCCTTCACTCCCCCGCCGCCACCAACCGCAAATACATCGCCTCGAACACCCGCGCCGTGTGATCCGCGTCTTCGCGCACCGCGCGGCACTGCGCGGCGGCGGCGAGTTGCAGACGCAGCGCTTCGTCGGTCAGCACGCGGCTGATGGCGCCGGCCAGGGCGGCCCAGTCGCCGACCGGCACGGCCAGCGCGGCGGCTGGCGTCCATTCGGCCAGGTGGCCGACGGCGGTGCCGACCGTGGGTACGCCGGCTACCGCCGCTTCGAGCAGCACCAGCGGGCCGGCTTCGTGCAGTGAGGACAGCACCAGCAGGTCGGCCGAGGCCATCAGCGGGCGCAGCTCGCGCTGGGTCTTGAAGCCGTGGAAGCGCACCTGGTCCTGCAGCCCGAGCTGGCAGGCCAGCCGTTCCATTTCGCCGTGCAGCGTGTCCACGCCGACGATGTCCATGCGGAAGGGCAGCCCCGCGCTGGCCAGTGCGGCCAGCGCGCGCAGCAGGGTCGGCTGGTCTTTCACCCGGTTGAGGCTGGCGACGTGGATCAGCCGCGCCGGCCCCGCGCCGCGCCCATGCGGCGCCAGCGGTGGCCACCCGCGCAGGTCGACGCCGAGCGGCACGCGCCGTGCCTTGAGGCCGAGCGCGGCCAGCGCGTCGACGATCGGCGCACTGGCCGCGGTGATCGCATCGGCGCCGCGCAGAACCACCGCCTCGCGCAGCCGCCCTTTCCACTTGCGCCGGCCGCCGTAGCCGATCGCGTGCAGCGCCACCAGTTCGCCGCCGGCGACGTGCACCAGGCTCGGCCGCCGCAGCGATTTCGCCGCGGCCACAGCGACCAGGCTGCACGAGCCGGAGAAGATCGCCTGCACCACGTCGAACGGCGCGTGGCGATGCTCGGCGCGGATCGCCGCGATCGCGCGCAGCCGTGTCCAGCCGTCGCCGATGTTGTGCACGGTGGCGCCGGCCAGTTCCCAGCAGCCTGCTGTCGCCTCCTGCTGCAGCGCGAACACATGCACCTCATGCACGCGCGCCAGCCGCCCGATCAACGCCAGCAGCACCGGGATCACGCGGAACTCGCCGCTGCGATCCACCCCGCCCGGCACCACCAGCGCGAGTTTCATCCCGGCCCCCACAGCCGGTCGGCGCGCACCTGCGCATAGGCATCGGCCCAGCGGCGGCCCAGCGCGGCGAACGACAGCGTGGCGTCGAAGTGCGTGCGCACCTGCGCCGGCGACGGCGGGTGTGCCGCCGTCGCCACCAGCGCCTCGGCCAGCGCGGCCGCGTCGCCGCAGGGCCACAGGCGGCCGACGCGACCGTCATCGGTCAGCGCGCGGAACGCGGGAATGTCGGTGACCACCGGCGCCACGCCGCAGGCCAGCGCCTCCAGCAGCGAGTAGCCGCAGCCCTCGGCATGGCTGCCGGCGACGAACAGGTCCGCGGCGCGCATCAGCGTCTCGACCCGCGCGTGCGCCACCTTGCCGAGCAGGTGCACGCGCCCGGCCAGCCGCGGATCGTGCGCGATGCGCTGCTGCACCACGTCGAGCAGCGGCGCGTTGCCGAACACGCACCACAGCTGCAAGCCGGGCAGGCGCGCCACCGCGCGGGCCACGCCGTCGAGCACGGTCAGCGGATCCTTGCCGGAGTTCAGGTGGCCGACCCACAGCACGCAAGGTTCGCCGTGCAGGCCGGTCTCGGCGCGCGCGCGGTCACGCTCGCCTGGCGTGAAGCGGCTGCTGGATTCGGGTATCGCGAACAGCCGCGTGCGCGGCGCGAACAGGCCGGCGCGGGTGAACGGCTGCGCCAGCTCGGCGGCGGTGAAGGCGATGCCCGCGGCGGCGGCGTACCAGCGCCGCCACCACGGCCGCCGCCAGCGGCGCGGCGGGCGGTCGGCGTGGTCCTGGATCACGATCGGCAGCGAAGGCAGGCAGCGCGCCAAGGCGAACGCGTCCGCGGCGAAGCCCAGGCTGTGCACGTGCAGCACGTCGGGCCGGATCTCGCCCAGCACGTCGGCGAGGCGGCGCGCGCGCTGCGCGCCGGACACCGGGATGAAGCGGTAGTCGATGCCGTTGCGCAGCACGCGCTCCGGGCGCGTCGCCAGCTGGATCACCGACACGCGGGTGCCAGCGCTGGCCACCGCTTCGGCCACGTCGGCCAGCGTGGGCCACTGCTCGAACACGTCAGCCGAGGCGAGACCTGCCGGCACTGGCAGGAAATTGATCTGCGCCACGTGCACGGCCGGCACCGGCCTAGAGGCCCGATACCTGCGGCATGCGCAGGCGCACGAACCGGTTCGCCAGGTGCAGCTCCCACGGCCGGTCGTACCTGCGGAAACGATAGCGCCAGCCCGCCATCGCGCTCAGGTTGCGCTTGGCCCACGGCGGTGCGCGCAGGTCCTGCACGGTGGGGTAGCGGCAGCGCAGCACGGTGACGAAGTCGTTGATGCGCTGGCGCAGGCGGTCGCTAAGCCAGGGCGCGTCGACGTGGCAGGCGTAGTGCACCCAGCGCGACTCAGTCCACTCGTCCGGCGTGGTGGGGAACACCACCGGCGCGCCGTCGAGGTCGAGCAGCGGCGCGCCCGGTCGCTTGCGGCGGTCCTGTTCGTGGCGGCTGTGCTCCGGCAGCGGCGTGTAGATGTAGATGACGACCTCCGTCTGCGGGTTGATCCGCTTCAGCTCGCGGATGAACTCGAAGGTGCGCTCGGTTTCCTCCTCGGTGTTCTCCGGCGGCGCGACCATGAACGACAGCTCGGGAATCACCCCGTAGCGGCGGCACTGCTCGACCACCGCCAGGGTCTGGTCCGGGTGCGTGCCCTTGCGGATGTCGTGCAGCATCTGGTCGCTGGGCGATTCCGCGCCGATGTAGGCCATGCGCAGCCGGCTCTTGCGCACCAGTGCCCACGAGCGCTCGGAGAGTTTCAGCAATGCGTCGGCGCGGGCGAAGCACCACCACGGCAGTTCGAAACGGGCCATCACTTCCAGCAGCGGCACCATGTCCGCCTCGCGGTCGAAGAAGTTGTGGTCGAAGTACTGCACCGAATCGGCGCCCAGCGTGTGCTTGAGGTAGGTGAGCTCGCGCTCCAGCCGCGCGGCGGCCGGCAGGAAGGTGGCGCCGCCGAACATGGCGGCCACGCCGCAGAAGGTGCAGTGGTAGCGGCAGCCGATCGCCGCCTGATGCGCCACGGTGCGCTGGCCGAGGTAGGTGCGCGCGAGGTAGCGACGGGGATCGCCGAGCTTGTCGTAGGGCAGCAAGCCCGCGGGGTCGTGGCGCACGATGCGGCGGGGCGGGTTGTGCACCACATCGCCGGCGTGCTTCCAGGACAGTCCGGCGATCTGTGCCAGCGCGGGGCCATCGCCGGCGAGCGCGGCGACCAGCTCGGACAGGGTGTCCTCGCCCTGCGCGCGCACCGCGTAGTCGACGTAGGGCGCGGCCAGCGTGGCATCCGTGTGCAGCGTGGGGAAGTAGCCGCCCCAGACGATCGGCAGCGCCGGGTAGCGTGCGCGGATCGCCTTGGAGACGGCGATCGCCGGCGCCACTTGCGGGCCGCCCATCACGCCGACGCCGACGGCGTCGTAGCGCTCGCGTTCCAGCGCGCGCAAGGTGTCGTCGACGAAGTCGCGGTCCACGTTGCCGTCGACGATGCGGCTGCTGCCGCTGCGCTCCAGCGCGGCCGCCAGGTGCAGCAGCGCCAGCGGGAAGCGCGCGCTGCTGCGCGAGGTGATGGTGGGGTTGATCAGCAGGGTGCGTGGAGAAGTCATGGGACGGCCTGTGGGCAAGCGGCGTCAGGGCGCCCGGCGCAGTTGGAACACCAGCGCGACGGGAACCTCCAGCGCCATGCGGTCGAAGTGCGCGCCGGCGGGGACGTCGGCCGGGTCGAGCATGGGTTCCAGCACCTGTTCGATCCGCAGCCCGAGCGCGACGCAGGCGCGGTGCCAGTGGCTGTAGAGATGCGGCGTGTGGCGTACGGCGTAGCTGAGGCCGACGGACTTGAAATCACGCCGCCAGCCGAGCGCGTGTCCGATCGGATGCACGTCGCTCAGCAGCAGCGTGCCGCCGGGCCGGGTCACCCGGCGCAGTTCGGCCAGCGATGGCCCGAGGTCGTCGAGGTGCCCGACGACCAGGCCGCAGACGGTCAGGTCCGCCTGCGCGTCCGGCAGCGGCAGCGCGACCAGGCTGCCCTGCACCAGCGCGACCGGCGCGTCGGCGTGCAGCGCAGCCAGTTCCGCATCGGCGCGCGCCAGCATGGGCGACGACAGGTCCACGCCGGTCACGCGCGCCGCGCCGCGCCGCAGCGCATGCAGCATGTAGCGCCCGCTGCCGCAGCCGACGTCGAGCACCGCCTGCCCGCGCAGACTGGCGGGCATCAGCCCGAGCATCGCGCGCTCCTCGGCCTGCATCACCGGGTTGTGCGCATGCGGCGGATAGCCGGGCGCCCACAGCGCATAGGCCGCGCGCGGTTCGAGCATGGGCTGGCGGGTCATCGGTAGCCCCCGGCTTCGACGATGGCGTCGCGCGCGCGTTCGTTGCGCCCAGCCACAAGTTCCAGCCCGGGTTCGAGCGCGAGCAGCGCGGGATCGGCCAGCGGCGCGGCCAGCAGCTTCGGCTTGCCGTCCAGCGTCACCGGCACCGCGTCCACACGGGCGGCGGCGAACCATGCGGCGAAATCCGGATCGGCGATGCGTGGCACGCCGTCGCGCACCACCGCGCGCAGCTCGCTGCGGCGCAGGCCCACGAGGCTTTCCGCCGTGCCGCCGCGGTCCTCGACGATCAACAGGTCCGCCCGCGCGCCCGGCGCGAGGCTGCCGCGCGCGGGCAGGCGCAGGATGCGCGCGGCCGCGGTGGTCGCCAGCTCCAGCAGCGGCATGGCGTCGAGTTCGCCGCGGGCGAGCACACCGCGCATTTCGTCGAGCAGGTCGCGCGCGCCGCTGAGCCGCGAGTCGCTGCCCAGCGCCAGCCGCCCGGCGGCGCACAGCCGCCGCGGATCGAGCGTGCGGCCGAGCAGGCTGTGGTTGCTGCTCGGGCACCAGACCACCGCCGCGCCGGCCGCGATCACCCGCTCGATGTCGCGCTCGCGCAGGCCCACGCCGTGCACCAGCACGCTGTTCGCCGCGAGGCAGCCGAGCTGGTCCAGTTGATCGAGTTCCGCCTGCGCGGTGGCGTCGGTGCCCTCGGCCAGATGGATCAGCCACGGGCGATCGGCCGGCGTGGCGGCAAAGCTTTCCTGCATCGGCGGCCCGTAGGCGGGCCAGCCCGGCGCGTAGCTCCAGCCGTAGTCGCGCAGCAGCGCCACCGGGAAATCCAGTGCGTCCAGCGCCGCGTGCCAGGGATCGTGATGCGCCACGCAGGTGACCCCGGCGAGCAGGTTCTTCAGCGCACCGTGGCGCAGCCGCCGCGCCTTCGGCACCCGCAGCGCGGCGGCCACGGCGGGATCGGCGAAATGCGCCTGGAACGCTGCGATCCAGGCGTAGCTGTTGGGGAACGGCGCACCGCTGCGCAGCGGCGGCACGGCGTTGACGTGCAGGTGCTCGTGCGCGTTGACCAGGCCGGGGAAGATCAGGTGGTCGCGCAGGTCGATGCGCCAGGCCCGCGCGGCCAGCGAAGCGCCGATGCGCCCGGCGCGGATCGGCAGCGGCGCGCGCGAGGTTGCTGCCGGCGTGACCGTCGCCGCGCGGCACAGGCTGATATCCAGCGCGGCCTGCAGCACGTCCATCGCTCAGCGCCGCCGCATCACGATCAGGAAGTGATCGCCCATGTCGCGCAGCAGCGGCAGTGCGCCGAAGCGGTCGTCGAGCCGGCCCAGCCGCCCGCACCAGCGCGGGTGGCGGCGGCAGTAGTCGACCAGGTAGGGCGGCGGCATGAACAGGCTCAGCGCGCGGTAGCCGGTTAGCGCGAAGTGTTCGGCGAATGCGCGGTAGAACTCGCGCGGCAGGTAGTAGCAGGCCCACACCGTGTGACGGTTCATGCCCACCGCGGTGGCGCCGCGCGCGGCGCGCACGCCGGCGCGGAGGAAGCGGCCGCGCAGTGCGTAGTGCCCCAGTTCCCACGGGCAGATCCGCCCCATCACCGAGAACACCAGCCGGCCGCCGGGGCGCAGCAGG
>NZ_AJXW01000081.1 GCF_000264375.1 Rhodanobacter thiooxydans LCS2 | reverse complement strand
CCGGGGCGCAGCAGGCGCGCGCATTCGGCCGCCACGCTGCCGAGTTCCGACACGCAGTTCAGCGGGCCGAAGTTCGAATAGATGCCGTCGAACGCGTCGTCGAGCCGTTCCAGCTGCTGGATGCCGAGATGGATGGCGCACACCTGCGACGACAGGCTCGCCGCCCCCGCGCGTGCGCGGGTGCGCTCGACCATCCGCGGCGACCAGTCGCTGGCGACGACCTGGTGGCCGCGACGCGCGAACTCGACAGCGTCGATGCCGGTGCCGCAGCCGAGGTCGAGCAGGCGCGCGGGGGCCGGGAACTCGGCTTGCATGGTGTCCCACATGGCCAGGCG
>NZ_AJXW01000080.1 GCF_000264375.1 Rhodanobacter thiooxydans LCS2 | reverse complement strand
AACTTATCCGTAAATAATATTCACGGTAAGCGGCACCTTCCGGAATGCGATGATGGCGGCAGCAAGATGGTTCAACGCCAAGAAGCTGCGCTCCAGCTTCTCGTACCGTACCAGCAGCTTGCGGAAACGATTGAACCAGCTATGCGCGACCTCTACGACCCAGCGCCTGGCCCTTTTGTTCGGGTCACATTGCAGCTCAGCCGCTTCTTGTCCGCGTCCTTTGACATGGGGGATGTAGCCGTGTTGCTCGATGATCACCAACGCAGGCGCCCCGGTATAGCCTGCGTCGGCGCACAAATGCTTGCTTCGACGCTGGAGAGGTGGCGGACGCTTGACCACGATCGCCTTCAATACGGCCTCCAATTGCGAGACATCATGCCGATTCGCGCCGGTCACGACGATCGATAACGGGACACCACGACCGTCCACCAGCAGATGACGCTTGCTTCCATTTTTTTCCCCGATCGGTCGGATTGGGTCCGACCGTCGCTTGGGCCAGAGGCGCTTTCATCATCGCCCCGTCAATGCTTTGCCATCGCCACGCGATCCCTTCCAGGTCGTCGTACTCGGCAAGACCTGCTTTCCACAATGTTTCGAAAAAGCCGGCTTCTTCCCATTCCAGAAAGCGCTTGTGGATGGCGCTGGCACTGCCAAAACGCTCCTGGGGCAAGGCCTTCCACTGGCAGCCTGTGCGCAGCACGTACACGATGGCCTCGAAGACCTGTCGAGCTGGCTTTGGCGGGCGTCCAGCCCCTGGTTTGCGTTGGTAAACCTTCGAGCTATCCGGCTTGCGCTTCGGTAGCAGGGGCTCGACTCGCTCCCAGAACGCATCCGTGACCACCCATGACTCCGCTCGCTTCTTCGCCATCGGCCCTCCCAACGCCGCTCTCGTGCGGCTCGGAATGGCAGTATATGCTAATTACGGATAAGTTC
>NZ_AJXW01000079.1 GCF_000264375.1 Rhodanobacter thiooxydans LCS2 | reverse complement strand
GGTTTCATGCACCATCAGGGCCCAGCCCAGCAGTTCGCGCGAATGCCGGCTGCCCGGCCGGGTCTGCGCCACGATCTGCTGGAACAGGTCGCGGGCGAGGCTTTCGAAACGCGGCAGCAGGCCCGGCAGCGGCGCGCTGGCGGCGAGCCGGACCAGCCCGCGCAGGCGGCGCAGCAGGCGGCGGCGACGGCCTTTGCTGCCATGCCCCGAGGGAATCAGCTGGAAGATCGCCACCGCAAGGCAGGCGCCCACCGCGAAAGTCAGCCCGCTGTTGAGGTACATCGACGCGTCGACGTGCGGCGCCTCGCCGATCGCCAGCGCGACCAGGATGCCGACGCTCATGGCGGTGCCGATGATGGCCAGCCGTGGCCGGGTGACCAGGTACAGCGACAGCATCAGCAGCGGCAGGGTACCGAGCACCAGCAGCGGGTAGGTGGGCAGCAGCGGCAGCACGCTGTAGGTGGGCAGCGCCACGATCGGCGCCAGCAGATGGCCGGCCGCGATGCGCTTGGAGACGAACACCGGATCCGGCGCCGCCGAGGCCATCGAGATCAGCGCTACCAGGCCAAACAGGGCGATGCCGCCGCCGGTCCAGCCGCTGCACAGCCACAACAGCGACAGCACCAGGGTCACCGCGGCCGAACGCAGCATCGCCAGCATCACGGCATGGCTGTCGTTGGTACGGGCGAAGTGCACGCGGCCACGCGCTTGCGGCAAGGGCTTGCCGGCGCGGCGTCCCAGGTCCAGATGGGCCTTGGTGCGCGCGTAGTCGCGCAGTTCGTCGAGAAAGCGGCGGATCAGTGCGTGGCCGGTATCGAAGTCGTCGTGGCAGGAGGGCTCCAGCGCGGCGCGCTCGTGCGTCGCCTGCATGACGATCCGTCGGCGGCAGGCGGCAAGCTCGTCGGCCAGCCGGTCCAGGTCGTCGCGCGTGGCACGCTGGTCCAGTGCATCGCCCAGTGGGCGCAGCAGGCGCATCAACGCCCGCACGGCGGCGGTCGAGCCCTTGCGCCGCAGGCGGTCGATCAGGTGATGTAGCAACTGGAAGCGCGAAGCCGAGACCATGAAGCGCTGGTTGAGCAGCTTCAGCACGCCGTTGCGGGTGCGCAGGGAGGGATCGTCGAAGAACGCGGCGGTGCGCAGGTCCTCGAAGCCGAGTGCACCGCGCACCACGCGCATCTGCGTGCGTTCCATCGCCTCATGATCTACCAGCGCACCGCGGCTGCTGTCGCGGATGAAATCCAGGAAGCCGTCGAAGTTGCGGTCGGCGCTGCCGCGCAGGTCGCCACGCAGGCGGATCGGGAACACCGCGTCGAACACCACGCTGGCCACCAGCAGGCCCAGCAGTACCTCGGAGGTGCGCGCGAACGCGCTGTCGAACACGTTGACCGGATGGTGCATGGCCGGCAGCACGATCATCGCCGCGGTATAGCCGGCCAGCACGAAGGCATAGGCGCGGAAGTGGCGGAACAGCACCGCACCGCCGGCGCACAGCCCGGCCCACAGCGAGATGAACAGCACCAGCGGCAACGGCTGCTGCGGGAACAGCGCCACCGCCAGGATGGCGCCGGCGCAGCCGAGCAGGGTGCCCAGGGCGCGATACATGCTCTTGGCCAGCACCATGCCCGACTGCCGGTTCATCACCACGATCACGGTGACCATCGCCACCGACGGCGAGCCCAGCTGCAGCCGCATCGCCAGCCAGCCGGTGAGGTAGAGCGCCAGCAGGGTCTTGAGGACGAACAGCCACGCGGCCTTCTCGCCGGCCATGGCGTGGGCGATCTGCTGGCGCCAGGGCAGCGCCGGCGTTGGCGGCAGTTCCGCACCCGCGGCGCTGCTCATCCCTGCGACTCCACCCCACGCAGCACCTTCTTCAACAGGTGCTCCAGCTGGCTGCGCTGGGCGTCGGTGATGCCGGCGAAAAAGCCCTGCAGCTGCAGGGTGACCGCCGGTACCACCTGCCGGATCAGCGCCTCGCCTTCGTCGGTGAGCTGCACCAGCAACTTGCGGCGATCCTCGTCGCTGGGCGAGCGGGTGAGCAGGCCCTTGGCCAGCAACTGGTCGATCAGGCGGGTGGTGTTCGACGACTTCTCGCTGGTCGCCTCGGCGAGCTGCGACGGGCTCAGTCCGCCCGCGCTGCCGTCGAGCATCATCAGCACGTTGTATTCCGGGTGGGTCAGGCCGTGCTGGCGCAGCAGCAGGTTGGCGTGGTCGCTGAACAGCTTGTGCAGCAGCTTCACCATGCGTACCAGCATGGCCTGGTCGCGGGGGAAGCCACGGTGCCGGCGCGTGCTGACCGCGAGCTTCTGTTCGATGGCCAGGAAGCCGCTCATGCCCTCATTATGATTGTTTTCCATAACTGGATATTACAGTAATGTACTAAAAAGAAAAAGAGGGCAGCGGCTCCGCAGGACGGAGGGGTGACGGGATAAAATCCGCCGGTGAACGCCGCGCTCTCTCCCGCCGTGGCGAGCGGGTTGTACGGCTCGCCACCGCCGCCGCTGGCAGGTATTGGCCGACGTCGTGACGGTGGCCCTTCAGGTCGAGTCGAAGCGCCCCCACAGCAGCTTGATGGCCACGCCGGCCAGCAGGAGGCTGCCGATCACCAGCATGGCTTCGCCCGCGCGCTGCTGGTCGTCGAGCAGGTAGTTGTTGCACAGGCGGATCGGCGAGACCAGGTACAGCCAGCCCAGCCGAAAGAACGTGGCGGTCAGTTCGAGCAGGAACACGCCGCGCACCACGAAGCCCATGTGCGGCCAGCCCAGCCCCAGCGGCAGGCCGATCAGCAGCGGCACGCTGGCGAACTTCGCCACCGCCATCCAAGGTTCACCGATCGCCGCATCGAGCGAGCGCGGCAGCATCCAGAACATGCCGGCCAGGCTGGCCAGCACCAGGCTGCTGATGCCGTGGCGGTTCCAGCGCGCGATGCCCTCGCCAAGCCGTGGTGGCAACGCGGCGGACAGCAGCCAGCCGACCGTGATCAGCAGCGGTATCTGCACCAGCATCTGCAGGCTCATGCGACTTTCCAGCCACGCCCGTACCGGCGGCAGCAGCAGGGCCACGAACAGCGCGACGGCGAAGGCCGGAGCCAGGCGCTGGCGCTCGGCGGTGCTCATGGCAGCTTGCGCCGCATGAGCTGCGCGACGGCCTGCGGATTGCCCGCGTCCAGGATCAGCACCAGCCGTCCTTGCGGGTCGACCACCTGGATCGCGGCGTTGTGCACGTAGCCGTCGATCCCGTCCGGCACCACGGTGACGCCGAAGGTGTGCAGCAACTGTTGCAGATCGCCTTCGCTCGTCGGCCGGGCGACGAGCCAGCCGTGGTCGCGGCCACGAAAGCGCTGCCGATAGGCCGCCAGCTCGGCGGGCGTGTCGTGCGCCGGATCGAAACTGATGCTGAGCAACACCAGCCGGCCGTCGGCCAGCGGCGCGGCGAGCTGATCCTGCAGTTGCGCAAACTCGCCGCCCAGCGCCAGGCACCAGGTAAGGCAGCGGGTGTAGATGAAGTCGACCAGCACCCAGCGGCCGCGCAGTTCGGCCAGGTTGACGTGCGCGCCTGACTGGGTTTCCAGCGTCACGGCCGGTACCGGCGGCGGCTCGCGCCGCACCGCGAGGCGGCGCGCGGTTTCGCTGGTGAACGCGTGGAAACCGTCGGTGGCGACCGTCAGTACGGCGCCACCGAACACCAGCAGCAGGGCGCTAGCCAGCAGGGTGCGCAGGATCGGCATCGATCGGCGCCTTGAGCAGGCCGACGATGATGCGCGTGGCGAACACCAGCATGCCCAGGATCAGCACCATCGCGGCGATGGAACCGGCCTGGTCGTACGGCAGCCATTCCGGCAGGTGCGTGGAGAAGCGCCGCGCCACGCTCATGTGGCCGGCGTACAGGAACACCATGCAGAAGCTGATGCCACCCACGACATACAGGAGCAGGCCGGCGCGGTCGGTTCCGCTGTTCACCGGCGCCCGCCGGCGACTGCCGACCACGTGGTAGAGCAGGGTGAGGACCATCGGCAGCACGCCGAGCAGCAGGTAGAAGTGGAAATGCCCAGGCACCCATTGCGTGTTGTGCATCACCCGGTTGACGCCGATGGTGCCGTCGATGATCGCCGGCACGATGCCCGCGGCCCAGCCGAACAGCGCCAGCACGGCCAGCATCGAGGGCATCGTCCAGCGCAACCCGGAGTGGTGGATGTTGGTCAGCACGCCATACGCGGTCACCAGGAATACCGGGAAGCCCGCGGCATAGGAGATGATCTGGCCCATCACCAGCATCCAGCGCGGCTCGGCGTAATCCATCAGCAGGTGGTGCGGGAACACGATGATCACGAACAAGGTGCTCGCCGCCCACGACCAAAGGAACGGACGCGAGACCCCGTAGGGTTTGCCGGTGTAGCGCGGCAGCAATTCGTAGACGGCGATCACGCCCATGTAGATGGTGGCGTTGATGATCATGTGGCCGAACCAGTAGATCAGGTTCTTCACCACCAGCGCGTTCAGCGCCACCTCCGGGTCGTAGGCGTTGATCAGGCACATCACCAGCACCACCGCGCCGGCCAGAATGCCGAGCGAGTTGGCGATGATCACCATGGTGCTGGCGACCACGGCCTTGGGATGGTTCGGGTCGATCTCGCCGCCGAACAGCCATTGCAACCCCAGCCCGCGGCCCAGGTTGCCGAAGCGGTGGATGATCGCCGCGGCGGCATCCAGGTAGAACAGCAGCATGCCCACGCCGATCAGCAGGTAGCCGACCATGAACAAGGCGGCGGCGCCGTTGCTCCACAGCCCCATCGAGTGCACCGGCAGCGGGTACAGGAAGGTCCACGCGCTGGCGAAGTCGCCGACGAACACCGCCCAGATGATGCACAGCGCACCCAGCATGAACAGCACGTAGTTGCTCATGAATGCCCACAGGTGCAGTGACACGTACTTGCGCAGGAAGAACCACATCACCGCGGTGCTGGCCAGGCTCATGGTGCCGACCATGCCGGCGCCGTGCATGGTCATGACCTTGTAGAACATCGCGGCCTGCACCGGCGTCCAGTCGGCCTGGGTCATGCGCATGGTCAGGCCCAGCAGCATCATCACCACGAACAGCAGCAACGCGGTGATCATGTACAGGTTGAACGCCACGTGTTCGCCACGCGGCAGTTTTTCGTCCTGCGGGTAGAGTTCGAGCGAGCTCATGACTTGTCCCCCCGCGCCGCAACGTCAAGTTCGGCGGTCATCCCGTTGTGTGCGACGCCGCAGTATTCGAGGCACATGATCCTGTAGGTGCCCGGCGTGAGGAACGTGTACAGGATCTTGTTGGTGAAGCCGGGCATCGCCTGGGTCTGGATGACGATGCGCCCATCCGGGGCGTAGATCGCGAAGCCGTGGTTGACGTCGCTGGCGGTCACCCGGAACTCCACCGGCTCGCCCGCCATCAGGTGGGTCTGGCTGACATCCCAGGTCCACTGGTGGCCGACCACATCGACCACCTGCGCCGCCTGCAGCGGCGCATGCTGCGCCGGGATCGGAAAGGGCCGCAAGCTGGCCCAGGCAATCCCGATGCCCAACAGCAAAAGCGCCGCGAACAAGGCGCGGCGCAAGGTCGTGGAAGTTCGATGTGCCCGCGCTGCCTCGGCGGCATCGGCCGGCCTGCCAGCCTGCGTGACGGCGTAGATGAAGCCCAATGCCACCAGCCCCATGCCTGTCAGCGTGATCGCCCAAATCACGTTCTGGAAAATCATGGCCGTGCCTCCCCGGAAAGCACCACGTCGACGCCGTTTACCCTATCCGGGTGGCAGTGTCAAGGAAGTGTGGTGGGGAGAAGCCTGCCGCCGCAGTCCGGAATAAATCCATGCCCTGCGTCCCAAGGCCACCATTCCCGCAATCTTCCCGACCGTCATTCCGGCGAAGGCCGGACAACGCTCGCGTGGCTCGCTTTTGTCCTGCCTTCGCCGGAATGACGACAAGGCGAGCGGAGATTCTGAGGCGAGGTTGCGGGTGATGGCCGCCCAACATTGTGCCGCAGCTCTTCCACCGCCCTTCGGCGAATTCATTCCGGACAGCAGTGCGGAGAAGCCAGGATGACGGCCGCGATACCTGTCCCGGAACGGCCTTCCAGACGGCCGCGTTGCGGTGCGCGTGGCGCCGGCACGCCCACCTGTCGAGCCGAGGTCCGAGCCGCGGCAGCAGCGCGTTACGGGGAACCCCCGAGCCGCGAAGCGATGCGCACCTCGCCGGTCAGCACCTTGTGGATCGGGCACTTGTTGGCGATCTGCAGCAGGCGCTCGCGCTGCTCGTCGTCCAGCTCGCCCTGCAGGGTGATCACGCGGGTGATGTCGTTGCCCGACTCGGGCGTGCCGTTGGGGTTGAACGCGAGCTCGACGTCGACATGTTGCAGCGGCCACTGCTTGCGCGCCGCATACATCTGCAGCGTGATCGCGGTGCAGGCACCCAGGGCGGACAGCAGCAGCCGGTGGGGCGCCGGGCCGGTGTTGGCGCCGCCTTCGTCGACCGGTTCGTCGGCGTGCCAGGTGTTGCCCTGGTCGTCGGTGAAATCGACCGTGTACGGCGCGGCGCCGGTGCTGGCGCGGACGGTGGGGATGCTCATGGCGGGTTCTCCTGCGTCGGGTTTCAGATCACGTCCCACATGTAGCCATCGTGCGCGAGTACCGCGCCGGCCAGCTGTTCGATCGCCTCGTCCTCGTTGCGTTCCAGCCCGCGTACGTTGCGTGCCATGCGTCGGCGCGCCTGCTTCGCGAACACCTCGGCGATGTTCACGGCTTCGTCCGCGGCCGGATGCGCCTGCTTCAGCAGGCTGTCGGCGCGCGACAACACGCACAGGCCCACGAACAGGTCGATCGCGATGTCGCCCAGACGCTTCTGCGCGTGCTGCATGTCGGCCACCTTCTTGCCGTAGCGGCGCAGCAGCGCGTCGGAGGATCTGGACAGTTCCACCGTGTACTTCTCGTAGGTGGCGGCGACCTTGCGCAGCCGCGGCGACAGCTCGTGCGCGATGCGATCGATGCCGTAGCCAGTGGCCTCGCGCATGCGACGGCCGGTGTAGCTGCCGAGCACGCCGAAGCCCTTGATCGGCTCGTTGAAGATGTCGCCCACCGCGGCCTTCAATTCGGAGAGGCCCGCGCCCACGCCTTTCAGGCCGGACAGCGCGATGTACAGCCGCAGGATCTCGTTGGTGCCCTCGAAGATCGACAGGATCCGCGTATCGCGGGTGATCTGCTCGTACGGGAACTCGCGCATGAAGCCGTTGCCGGCGGCGATCTGCAGCGCCTCGTAGGACGCGCGCTGCACTGCCTCGCTGGCGAACACCTTGCTCATCGCCGCCTCGACCGAGTAGTCGCTGCCGCCGCCATCGATCAGGTGCGCTACCATCCACACCGCGCTCTCGGCGGCGAAGCAGTCCACCGTCATCTGCGCGATCTTCTCGCGCACCAGGCCGAACTCGGCGATCGGCTGGCCGAACTGCTTGCGCTCTTTCGCCTGCGCGCTGGCCAGGCGGATCAGCGTGCGCATGCCGCCCACTGCGCCGCCGCCCAGGCCGGTGCGGCCCGAGTTCAGAATGGTCATCGCCACCTTGAAGCCCTTGCCGACCGGGCCCAGCACGTTCTCCGCCGGTACCCGCACATCGGCGAATGCGACCGTGGTGGTGCTTGATGCGCGAATGCCCATCTTGTCCTCGTGCGGGCCGTGGCTGACGCCGGGCCACTTCGCCTCGACCAGGAAGGCGGTGATCTTGCCCTCGGGCGTGTCGGTGCGCGCGAACACGGTGTAGAAGTCGGCGATGCCGCCGTTGGTGATCCAGATTTTCTCGCCCGAAAGCGTCCAGCTGCCGTCGTCGTTGCGGGTCGCCTTGGTGCGGATCGAGGCGGCGTCGGAGCCGGCGCCGGATTCGGTGAGGCAGAACGCGGCGATCATCTCGCCGGTGGCCAGCTTCGCCAGGTAGCGCTGCTTCTGCTCGTCGCTGCCGAACAGCAGCAGGCCTTTCATGCCGATCGAGCTGTGCGCACCGATAGTCAGCGAGACCGAGCTGTCGTGGCTTGATGTCTGGCCAAGCACGCGCGCGTAGGCGCCGTTGGACAGTTCCATGCCGCCGAACTGCTCGGGGATGATCAGGCCGAACAGGCCCATCTCGCGCAGTGCCTGGATGAACTCGGCCGGCTGCTCGGCGTCGCGGTCGTACTGCTTCAGCGCGGCGCCCTTGTCGGCGAGGAACTGGTCGATCGCGTCGGTCATCGCGCCCAGCATTTCCTTGTCGCGGGCGTTGATCTCGGGGTAGGGAAACAGGTTCTCTTCCAGGATGTTGCCCAGGAACAGCTGCTTGGCGACGCTTTCGTCGCTGCGCAAGGTGGCGAAAGCGGGAGTGGCGGGCGACGACGAGCTCATGACGCGATCTCCATGAAGGGCGAAGCGCCATTCTGGCACTTTCGCCATGCTCATCCATGTCGCCAATCGACGCACCCGGTACGCCGCGCGGCTGTACCACCCGGTGACAACGGGCCGCCAGCGCTTGAAACATTTTTCCGGCGCACCCAGATCACCGCTTGTGATGTGTCATATCAGCGGGTTTTCGGAGGTAGGGTCATGGCAACCGGTTGGGCAGGCGACGGCGCCGTGCAGGAGCAGATCGACGCCACGGTCGACGATGCGGTGCAGCGGGCGCGCCAGCAGTTGCGCAAGGGCCCGGGCCTGAAACACTGCGAGGAATGCGACGCGCCGATTCCCGCGGCACGGCGCAAGGCCGTGCCCGGCGTGCGCCTGTGCGTGGCCTGCCAGGAAGCGCAGGACGCGGAGCAGCGCAGCGCCAGCCTGTACAACCGCCGCGGCAGCAAGGATAGCCAGCTGCGCTGAGCGCCCATGCGCAGCGCAGGGCTCAGCGGCACCTCTCACCTGCCGATGGAAACGCGGCGCTCACCCAGCGTCTTGCCGCTCGCGCCCCATGCCCGCACCCGGTATTCGCCTGGCCGCAGGTAAAGCGCGGCTCGCTCGCGCACGTCCAGCAGGGTGTAACGGTCAGCCGGCGTGGCATCGTCCGGTTCGTTTGGCGGGGTTGCTTCGATCACACAGGGGCGTGTCCGGGCGCACAGGGTGGTATCGATCGGCCATGCGTGGCGCCGCTGGTCGCTGCTCAGCCAGTCGGGACGCGGGGTGTCGCTGGTGGGCGGGAGGATCACACTGACGTCGTTGCGCTGGGGGTAGGCGCTCCACGGCTTGCCGTTTTCGCGGTTCAGCAGAACCGCGGCCCTGGCCGGATGGAATGCCGCAATCAGTTGCCGATAATGCGGCGACTGTCGCGCGGGATCGACTCCGCTGAATACGGTCTGGTTGATGGACAGGGGGTCGAAACCGCTCAAGCGCTTCAGTTCCATTGCCATCGGCCGGACATCCTCACCCAGCCCGCCAGGAGCCTTGTCGATGTGCGCATAACCGGCATGCACGAACAGGCGTGCCGCCGGGTCTGCCATGAAAACACGGCGATACAGATTATCAGCCTGGCTGTTTTCCCGGATCTGCGGCGTCATGTCGGATGACTCGTACGGCACGATCACGAAGCCGAGCCGGATCGCCTCGCGCACGATGTCGCCGTACAGCGGTTCGCGCAGGTATTCGCTGCCGCTCGTGGCCAGTGCGTAACCACGGTGGGCCAGTTCGGTATCGCTTTTGTCGAGCGCCTCGGCAGCGAAGTGGGTGAAGCCTAGCGCACGCAGGCGCGGCAGCAAGGCCAGCGTGAGCAGGCGGGTATGCGGGTCGTGATGGGCCTCGTTGACCATCACGATGCGGCGGTTCGCGGCGAGCCTGGTAATGGCATCCACGGCGTTGACGGCCTGCCATTGCGCCGGTGACGGCATGGCCAGATCGGCGCGGCCGGCACTGGCGAACGGAAAGTCGCTAATGGCAGCCCGGTACAGGCCGAGATTGGCGTCGGCAAAGGCGAGGAACTGGCGCGCCTGCTTGCGGTCATCGTCCGAAAGCAGCGGCATCAGCCGATGCAGGTACTGGTAGCGCGCCAGGTCGTTGGGCAGCGGTTTGAGCTCCTTGAAGAAGTCGCGCGCCCGCGGCTGCCCGGCCTCGGTGGCGGTCGCCACGGGTGCAATGAGCGCGGACAGGCAGAGAAGGGTGGCGGCGAAGATGTGTCGACATCAGCTGGATCACGCATGTGGGTTCGACGAATCTACACACGCGGTTCCGGCGTTGGAAGCCGCCCGGCCGGTTGTTCCGGATCATGCCGCGGAGCGGGATCGATGACCGCTGCTTCGGGATGCGGACAAGGGCGGTACTTGTGCGTCCCGTCCACAAGCGGCAAGCTCGATCCCGTTGACCGGCCGGCCTGGGTGTCGCGGGACAGCCGGCAACGGGTCACTGGCGTGATGGCATGGAGGCAGCGCTCATTTCCACTTCATCGAACCCGTTCGCACTCGCCGCCGGCATCAACTATTTTTTTGCGTTGCTGCCTGACGACTCCGCACGCAGCGCGATCGCCGGCGCGGGCGAACGTTTCCGCAAGTCGCACCGGGTCAGTGGGTCGCCGGTTGGCATCGACAACCTGCATCTGACGCTGTGCCCGATGGGCAAGCCCGAGCGGCTGCGCTGGCCGCTGGAAGAGGCGCTGCTGGCTGCGGCCGGCGACGTGCGCGCACAGGGGTTCACCGTCACGCTGGATTCGGCGATGCGCTTCAGCGTCAGGGACGGGCAGTTCCCGTTCGTGTTGTGCGCGGACGGCCTCACCACCGCGGCGGCGCTGGAGCTGCGCAAGGCGGTTGCCGCGGCGCAGTCGCGTGTCGGCCTGCAGGTCAGCGGCGTGTCCAGCTTCCTGCCGCACGTGGCCATGCTGCATGGCCATGCCGTTGATGCGATCGAGGAATCGGTCGCGGCGATCCAGTGGCAGGTGTCCGAGTTCGTGCTGATCCGCAGCTTCTTTGGCCAGTCGAAGTACGAAGTGGTTGGCCGCTGGCCGCTGGTGGCGGCCGCCGCGCCCGAGCCGCTCGACCTGCTGGCGGAGATGGCCAGCCTGGCGGATCTTGCGGATCTTGCGGAACTGCCGGACTGGTCCGACGTGGAATGATTGGCGCCGGACGCGGCTCGCGTCAGATCGGTGGCTCGGCGTTCGCGGCGCGCACCTCGCGGCGCCGCTGGCGCGCCAGGCTGTGTTCGCGGCGGGCGATATACAGGCTGGCGCCGATGATGATGGCCGCACCTGCCGCGGTGTAGCGATCCACCTGTTCGCCGAAGATCCACCACGCCAGCACGGCCACGATCAGCAGCTGCAGGTAGCTGAACGGCGCCAGCAACGAGGCGTCGGCCAGCCGCAGCGCGCGCGTCCAGCACCAGTGGCCGCTGGTGCCCAGCGCGCCGGACAACACCAGCCACGGCCAGATGGCGGCATGCGGCCATTGCCATACAGCCAGCGCGGCGGGTAGCGACAGCGGCACCCACAGCAGCGTGGTCAGCAGCACGATGCGGTCGGCCGGCTCGCTGCCGGTCAGCGACTTGATGCTGATCGTCACCGCGCCAGTCAGCGCCGCCGCGAGCAGCGCCACCAGGCTGCCAGAGGCGAACGCCGCGCTGCCGGGCCGCACGATCACCAGCACGCCGATGAAGCCGGCCACCACGGCGCTCCAGCGGCGCCGGCGCACGACTTCGCCGAGAAAGATCACTGCGCCGATGGTGACGAACAAGGGCGAGGAGTACGACAGCGCCACCGCCTCGGCCAGCGGCAGGTTCACGATCGCCCAGAAACCGGCCAGCATGCCGCCCATGCCGAGCACGCAGCGCATCACGTAGAAACCGAAGCGCGGCGTGCGCAGCAGCGCCCAGCCGTGGCCATGCAACAACGGCAGGGCGAACAAGGCGCCGAACGCGCTGCGGAAGAAGGTGATCTGGAACGGGTGCAGCTGGGCCGAGGCGAAGCGGATGGTCACCGCCATCAGCGCGAAGAAACCGGCGCTGCCCAGCATCAGCAGCACCGCGCGCAGCGGCAGCGGGGTAGAAACGGGCGGCGATGCGGGGATCGGGTCCAGGGCCGTGGCGGGGCAGTTCGAGGTGGCGCGCATGGTACCCCACTTGTGCGCCGGCTTTGGTGCTGCCGGGCGCGGCACTTCAGTGTGCGGGCGTCGTCGCGGCCTTCCGGGCCTCCCTCGACCACGCCTGCAGCCGCTCGCGCACGGCCGGTTCCAGGTTCTTCAGGCCCCAGCGGCGGCCTTCCGCCAGCGCGGCGTCGGTCGACTGGCCGCCGAGCAGCGCGGCGCGCAGGGCGATCAACGCACCCACCCGGTTGCTGCTGGCGCAATGCACCAAGGTCGGCTGGTCGCCAGCCTCGCGCAGCAGGCGGTCGAACTGCACCACGCGATCGCGGGTGAGATCGCCGGCGCCGCGGATCGGCAGGTTGTGATAGCCGATGCCAGCCGCCTGCACGGCGGCGGCTTCGTCGAAGTCGGGCGTCTCGCTGTCCAGGCTGAGGTCGATCACCTGGCGGATGCCGGCACGCTTCAGCGCGGGGATGTCGGTGGCCTGCAGGCGCCCGGAGGCCACGCGGTGCGGAGCCGGGAACGCGACGTGGCCGAGCCCGCCCAGCGCGGCTTCCTCGGGCGCGGCGGCGAAGCAAACGGATACGGACATGGCGAGCGCCAGCAACAGCAGCAGGGAACGGTACATGGCGGATACCTCGGGGAGGGAAGGCTCAGGATAATCGAGTCGGCAACTCTCGCGGCCGCAAGCGGATGCGCGCCGCATGCCTCGTATAATCGGCGGCCCTCGACGAAACACCAGGATCGACCGATGTCCGAGATTCCCGCCTGCCCGCTGTGCGCGATGGAGAACACCTATCCGGACGGCGACAACTACGTCTGCGCCGACTGCGGCCACGAGTGGCCGATCGCGGCGGCAACGCATGCGGGCGATGCCGCGCTGGTTGTGCGCGACGTCAACGGCAACGTGCTCGTCAGCGGCGATACGGTGACGGTGATCAAGGACCTGAAGGTGAAGGGTTCATCGATCCCGCTGAAGCAGGGCACGGTGATCCGCAACATCCGCTTGGTCGACGGCGACGACGAGCACATCGAAGGCAGCTCGGACAAGATCAAGGGGCTGGTGCTGAAGGTGTGCTTCCTGAAGAAGGCTTGAGCGCGCGCGAAGCTACTGGCGTGCTTCGAGTCGCAGCCCGCGCGGCGTCAGCCGACGCTCGACCAGCTCGAACAGGCCCTGCACCAGCAGCGCCAGCACGGCGGCCGGGATGGCGCCCTGCAGGATCAGCCCCACGTCGTCCAGCCGGATGCCGGTAAGGATCGGCTGGCCGTAGCCGCCAGCGCCGATCAGCGCCGCCAGCGTGGCGGTGCCCACGTTGATCACCGCCGCGGTCTTGATGCCGGCCAGGATCGAGCGCATCGCCAGCGGCAGTTCCACCAGGCGCAGCCGCACGCCGGGCGGCAGGCCCAGCGCGGCGGCGGACTCGCGCAGTTCCGGGGCGATGCCGACCAGGCCGGCGTGCGTGTTGCGCACGATCGGCAGCAGGCTGTACAGGAACAGCGCAGCGATCGCCGGCCAGGTGCCGATGCCGAGCAGCGGGATCATGAACACGAACATCGCCAGCGATGGCACGGTCTGCAGGATGCCGGTCAGGCCGATCAGCCACTGGCCGAGACGCCGCCGCCGGGCCGCGAGGATGCCCAGCGGGATCGCCAGCAGGATGGCCAGTCCCAGCGAGATCGCCACCAGCCTGAGGTGTTCGACGCTGCGCTGGAGCAGGTGCTTCCACAGGCCGCCTTCGTGGTCCTGCGCATGGATGCCGAGGAAGCCGGCGGCCACCACGTTTTCCTTCACGCCGCGCAGCTTCACCCGGGCGTTCATCGCGCGCATCGCGTCCTCGTCGATGCTGCCGGCGAGCTTGCGCAGCACGCCAATGAAGCCGGGCGCGCTCTGCTCCAGCGCCAGGCGGTACAGGTAGACCGCGTCGTAGCGCGGGAAGTAATGGCGGTCGTCGCGCAGCGTGCGCAGGTGGTAGTAGGGGATTTCCGCGTCGGTGCTGTACAGGTCGATCGCGTCGACCGCACCGCTGGCCACCGCGCGATACGACAGCGCGTGGTCGAGGCCGCTCACGTTCGCCTGCGGCAGGCCGTAGCGTTGGCGCAGGCCGGGCCAGCCGTCGCCGCGGTCCATGAACTCGTTGGAGAAGCCGAAGCGCAGGCCGGGGTGCCGCAGCAGGTCGGAAATGTCCCGGATGCCCAGCCGCGCGGCGACGTCGTCGCGCATGCCGATCGCATAGGTGTCGCTGAAGCCGAGCGAGTCGGTGATGCCGATGCCCAGGGGTCTCAGCCGTGCGCGCAGGCTGGCGACGTCCGCGTTCGCCGGCAGGCCCTTCAGCAGTTCCTGGGTGAGCGTGCCGGTGTACTCGGGATAGGCGTCGATCTCGCCGTCGAGCAGGGCGCGCCACAGGATGCGGGTACCGCCCAGCTCGCGCCGGTGCACCGCGTCGACGCCAGCCTCGCGTGCGCCGGCCAGCGCCAGTTCGCCGAGGATCACCGACTCGGTGAACTGCTTGGAGCCGATGCGCACCGGCGCGGCCTGCGCCGGCGCGGGCGGCAGACAGGTGCCCAGCAGCAGGCAGGCCGTCAACAGTATCGGCGCGGACCGCAGGCGGTGCATCACGGATCCTCCGGCAGGCGCCGCTGCGCGGCGACGAAGCGGCTGACGAACGCGTCGACGGGGCGCTCGCGCAGGTCGCGGAACGTCCCGTCCTGCAGCACGGCGCCCTGGCGCAGCAGCACCAGCCGCTCGGCGAACCAGGCCGCTTCGGCGAGGTCGTGGGTGACCACGATCACCGTCTTGCCGAGCTGGCCGAAAATCTGCTTCAGCTCGTCCTGCAGCTCGTGCCGCACCACCGGGTCGAGCGCGCCCAGCGGCTCGTCCAGCAGCAGCGCATCGGGGTCGGCCATCAGCGCGCGCATCAGCGCCACACGCTGGCGCTGGCCGCCGGACAGTTCGGCCGGATAGCGCTCCAGCACGCTCGCCGGCAGATGGGTCAGCGCGGCAAGCTGTTCTGCCCGCTGGCGGATCCGCTCGCGATCCCAGCCGAGGTGGCGCGGCAACAGGGCCAGGTTGCCCAGCGCGGTAAGGTGCGGAAACAGGCCGCCGTCCTGGATCACATATCCGGCCCGCCGGCGCAGCGGCAGCACGTCGGCGCGCTGCAGGGGTTGGCCGTCGATCTCGACGTGGCCGTGGTCCGGCCACTCCAGCCCGAGCAGCAGGCGCAGCACGGTGGACTTGCCCGAGCCGCTGCTGCCGATCAGCGCGGTGGTAGTGCCGGCGGCGAACGCCAGGGTGACCTGTTCGAGCGCCTGCAGCCTGCCGTAGCGCTTGCCCGCCTGCACCAGCGCGAAGGCGATGCCGCCGGCGGACTCAGCCGTGGACATGGCGCGTCATGGCAGCTCGACCTTCGGTTCGGTGGCGGGAAACGGCGCGGGCGGCCGATGCCGCCGCGGCCGTGATATGCGCGTGAGCCTATCAGCAGGGCGGATCCGGCTGCTACCGGCGAGCGCCGCGCTGGCCCGGCATGGCCGCGGCGTGGACGCCACGGATCGCTATGGCGCAGCGCTCATCCGCGCACGATCGCCGCCTTGCCGCTTGGCGTCGTACATCGCTTCGTCGGCGCGCCGCAGCAGCTGCCTGGCGTCCTCGCCGTGGTCGGGATAGAGCGCGATGCCGATGCTCGCCGACACCTGCAGCCGGCCGCCGGCCAGCTCGAACGGCTGCCGCAGGGCGGCGCAGATCTTGGCGGCGACCGCGACTGCATGATCGGCCTGGCCGGTGTCGTTGAGCAGCACCACGAACTCGTCGCCGCCAATGCGGCCGATCGTGTCCGATTCGCGCACGCACCGGCTGATGCGTGCTGCCACCTCGCGCAGCAGCAGGTCGCCGACGTCGTGGCCATGGTTGTCGTTGACCAGCTTGAACTGGTCCAGGTCGAGGTACAGCACGGCCAGCTGCTGCTGCTCGCGACGGGCTCTGGCCAGCGCCGTGCCCAACCGGTCGTGGAACAGTCCACGGTTCGGCAGGTTGGTGAGCTGGTCGTGCTGGGCCAGGTATTGCAGCTGGGTCGCGGTCTTCTTGCGTTCGATCGCCGCGGCGATCTGGGTGGAGACGAATTGCAGCAGCGCCTTGTCCTGCTCGTTGTAGCGCACCTCGCCGGAGTAGCTCTGCACCACCAGCGCGCCGATCACGCCAACCTGCCCGCCGAGCGGCACGCCAAGCCACTCCAGCGAATCCCGGCGGACGATCGGGCGCACCCGCGGCGGCAGCTCCATCTGGGTCTTCGGCGTCAGCAGCAGCGCCTGTCCGCTGCGGATCACCTCGCTGCTGAGCGTGCCGGAATCCAGGCTTTGCGTCGGCGGTGGCGGGTCGTGTTCATCGGCGAAGTAGGGGAAGCTCAGCTCGTCCTTGTCCGCGTCGTACAGCGCCACGAAGAAATTGTTGGCCGGCAGCAGTTCGCCCACGATGCGGTGGATATGCTGGAACAGCGCCAGCAGATCCTCGGCCGAGTGCGCCGCCTCGGAAATGGCATGCAGGGCCGCCTGCATCAGCTCGGCGTGCTTGAGCTCGGTGACGTCTCGCGCCACCGCGATCCGCACCCGGTCCGCCTCCGACCAGCGAGCCGACCACATGATGTGGATGACCCGGCCGTCCTTGCGCAGGTAGCGGTTCTGGAAGTGCGGCTTGGGCTGGCCGGCCATGATCTCGTTCGCCGCCTGCAGGGTGCGCTCGCGGTCGTCGGGATGGACCAGCCCGATCATCGGCCGGCCGATGACCTCTGCCGGCGCATAGCCGAAGATGCGCTCGAACGCGGCGCTGACGAACACGTAGCGGCCATCGGCGTCCACCACGCAGATCGCGTCGAGCAGGAGGTCCATGACGTTGCCGAAGGGGAGACAGGCGCCCGGTTCTGGCGGAGAAGGCGGTTGGTTCATGCGTACCTGTTCGAGCGTGGTCCTGGCGTAGCGGCAATGCTTCGTCGAAGCCTATCCTGAATCCATGCGAGGAATGTCTACGCGCGGTGCTGGGCGTCGCCGCTTTCTCCGCGCTGGCCGGCGGCAACGCGCAGGCGAAAGACGCCTATAGCGCACTCCAGCGCGAAGCGCTTGGCGCAGTCGACGCGTTCTTCGCGGCGATGGCGAAGCATGACGTGGATGCCTCGCGCCGGCTCATCCTGCCCGGTGCCAGTTTCGTGGTGGTGCTGCCCGATGGCAGGGTGAAGGTCGAGCCGGACAGCGGCTACCGGGATATGCTGGGCAAGCACAAGGAGGCGTTCCGCGAGCGCATCTGGGACGCGCAGGTGACAGTGCAGGGCAACCTTGCCCAGGTATGGGCGCCGTACGATTTCCACCTCGATGGCAAGCTGTCCCACTGCGGCATCGACAGCTTCAGCCTGGTTCGCGGTACCGACGGCTGGCGTATCGCCGGAGTCAGCTACACCGTGCAGAAAACGGGCTGCGCGCCGAGCCCGCTGGGTGAGCTGAAGTAGCCTGCGGCGGTGGTCGTCGATGTCATGATGCGCCCGGCACTCACTCCAGCGGCGCGGTCATGATCAGCCGGTCGACCGCGTAGCCGCGCTGGCGCGAGTGTTCCTTGAGCTGCAGGAACAGCGCCCGGTCCATCGCGGGGCGGCGCGAGAGTATCCACAGGTGCTTGCGCCCGGGGCTGCCGATCACCGCCCACTGGTAGTCGGTATCCACCTCGATCACCCAGTAGTCGGCCCAGGCCATCGGCAGCCAGGTCAGCCAGGCGGGCGCGAAGCGCACCTCCAGCGCTGCGGGCTGGTTGTCCTTCATCCGCGCCACGCCCTCCACGGACATCGGGCCCTTGCCGGTGCGGCAGGTGTTGTGGATGTGTACGGTGCCATCGGAGTTCGGTGTGTAGGTGGCGATCACGGCGCCCAGGCAGTTGCGCTCGAAGTACATCGGCAGGCGCGCGATCTCGTGCCACTGGCCGGCGTAGCGGTGCAGGTTCAGTGACGGCACCGGCTGGTTCGGCAAGCTGGCGGCGGCAACCGGCCAGGTGCAGGCCAGGGTCGCCACGATCAGCAATCGGCAAAACACATGCATGGCCTGGTTCCGTGGAGCGTGCGTGGTGCGGGAGGGGCCAAGGATGGTTGAAGCATGGCAGGCGGTCTAGCGGTAGCGCGCTTCCTGCAGGTCGATCTCGCGCACCAGCCGGCGCGAGACCTCGTCGGAGATGCGACGGTGACGCGCCAGTTCGAAGACCGCCTCGCGCTGGCCCTGCAGCGCGGCCAGGCGCAGCTCGCGTTCGGCCGTGTCGGCCTTGCGCAGCTGCCGCGCCTCGTCTTCGCTGGAGGCGTCCTCGTCCAGCCAGTGCTGGTACAGGGCGATCACCCGCGTGGCTGCGCTGGTGTAGGTATCGACGTCGCCGGCCGGCGCCTTTTCCAGCAGTTCATGCTGGGCTTTCTCGACGGCGGCGATCGCCGCCTTGGCGGCGCTCCGGCGGGCCAGGTTCTCCTCCCTCTGCACCGCCGGCTCCGGCGGCAGCTGCAGGCCTTTCAGCAGCGGCGGCAGGCCGATGCTGGCGACCAGCAGCGAAAGCAGGATCACCGCAGTGGCGAGGAAGATCGTCAGCTCGCGCGCGGGAAAGGGAGTGCCGTCGGGCAGCAGCAACGGCAACGTCATCACGCCGGCCAGGGTGATCGCGCCGCGAACGCCGGCCAGCGAGGTCGCCAGCAGCAGGCGCCAGTGCGGCCGGCTCACCGGAGTGCCGTGATGGTGCGCCTTGAGCACGTTCAGCCGCAGCGAGATCCACACCCAGGCGAGGCGCAGCAGCGCCAGGCCGATATTGATCGCCAGCGCGTACACCAGCAGCCACCAGGGGTTGCGATGGCCGCTTTGCGCCACCGATTCCATCGCGCCCTGCAGACTGGCAGGCAGCTGTTCGCCCAGCAGCACGAACATGATGCCGTTCAGGGCGAACTGCACGGTGTTCCACACCGCCGTGCGCTGCACGCGCGTGGTCGCCAGCAGGCGGCCGCTGAGCTCGACGTAGCTCATGGTGATGCCGGCCGCCACCGCGGCGAGGATGCCCGAGGCACGCACCTGTTCGGCCAGCAGGTAGGCGCCGAACGGGATCAGCAGGCTGATCAGGATCGGCGAGCCCGCCTCCTGGCCGAAGTGCCGCGACAGCCAGCGTTGCGCGAAGCTCACCGCCACGGTGAACGCCATGCCGACGCCGAACCCGGCCAGCGCCACCCACAGGAAGGTCAGCGACGCGGACAGCAGCGAGAAGCTGCCGGTCATCGCCGCCGCCACCGCGAAGCGGAAGCAGACCAGGCCGGAGGCGTCGTTGAGCAGCGACTCGCCTTCGAGGATGTGCATCAGCCGCTTCGGGATCGGCACCCGCGCGGTGATCGATGACACCGCCACCGGGTCGGTCGGCGATACGATCGCGGCCAGCGCGAACGCCACTGCCATCGGCATCGCGGGGATCAGCCAGTGGATCAGGAAACCGACGCCGACCACGGTGAACACCACCAGCCCCAGCGCCAGCGCCAGGATCGCGCCGCGGTCGCGCATCAGCCCGTCCTTGGGAATGCGCCAGCCGTCGAGGAACAGCAGCGGCGGCAGGAACAGCAGGAAGAAGATGGCCGGATCGAGCGCCACGCCATGCTTGAATACGCCGGCGATCACCGCGCCCAGCCCGATCTGCACCAGCGGCAGCGGCAGCGAGAACGGCAGCATGCGTACCAGGTAGCCGCTGCCGACCACCGCCAGCAGCATGGCCAAGGCTACTTCGATCGAGTTCATGGGATGTCCGGGTGCGTTTGCGACCTTAGCAACACGGCGGCCGCCGCGTCGAGCGATGGTGACGACATGCCGGGAGCGACATGGCATACCATCGACGCTCCCGCGACCTATCCGTTCCCCAGGAGATCGCATGCCGCCGATCATCATCGTTCGCCAGCTCGGCAAGACCTACGCCTCCGGCTTCCAGGCGCTGAAGCGGATCGACCTGGAGATCCGTCGCGGCGAGATCTTCGCCCTGCTCGGCCCCAACGGCGCCGGCAAGACCACCCTGATCAGCATCATCTGCGGCATCGTCAACCCCAGCGAGGGCAGCGTGCTGGCCGACGGCCACGACGTGGTGCGCGACTACCGCGCGGCCCGCACGAAGATTGGTCTGGTGCCGCAGGAGCTGACCACTGACGCGTTCGAGACGGTGTGGAACACGGTCAGCTTCAGCCGCGGCCTGTTCGGCAAGGGCGCCAACCCGGCGCACATCGAGAAGGTGCTGAGGGACCTCTCGCTGTGGGACAAGCGCAACAACAAGCTGATCACCCTGTCCGGCGGCATGAAGCGGCGCGTGATGATCGCCAAGGCGCTGTCGCACGAGCCGCAGATCCTGTTCCTCGACGAGCCCACCGCAGGCGTCGACGTGGAATTGCGTCGCGACATGTGGGCGATGGTGCGCGCGCTGCGCGACACCGGCGTCACCATCATCCTGACCACCCACTACATCGAGGAGGCCGAGGAAATGGCCGACCGCATCGGGGTGATCCACAAGGGCGAGCTGATCCTGGTCGAGGACAAGGCCGAGCTGATGGAGAAGCTCGGCCGCAAGCAGCTGACCCTGCACCTGCAGAATCCGCTGGAAGCCATTCCCGCGGCGCTGGCCGGCTACCCACTGCAGCTGTCGGCCGACTGCCGGCAACTGGTCTACACGTTCGACGCGCAGGGCGAGCACACCGGTATCGACGTGCTGCTGCGCCGGCTCGGCGAGGCGGGCATCGACTTCAAGGACCTGCAGACCCGGCAGAGTTCGCTGGAGGACATCTTCGTCAACCTGCTGAGGGAGCGCGCATGAACCTCTACGCGATCCGTGCGATCTACCGCTTCGAGATGGCGCGCACCTGGCGCACCCTGCTGCAGAGCATCGTCTCGCCGGTGATCTCGACCTCGCTGTACTTCGTGGTGTTCGGCGCGGCGATCGGCTCGCACATGAACGGCATCGACGGGGTCAGCTACGGCGCCTTCATCGTGCCGGGGCTGATCATGCTCTCGCTGCTCACGCAGAGCATCTCCAACGCCTCGTTCGGCATCTACTTCCCGAAGTTCGTGGGCACCATCTACGAGATCCTGTCGGCGCCGGTGTCGCCGTTCGAGATCGTCGCCGGCTACGTGGGCGCGGCGGCGAGCAAGTCGGTCATCCTGGGCCTGATCATCCTGGCCACCGCGCGGCTGTTCGTGCCGTTCGGCATCGAGCATCCGCTGTGGATGTTGGCGTTCCTGCTGCTCACTGCGGTCACCTTCAGCCTGTTCGGCTTCATCATCGGCATCTGGGCGGACAACTTCGAGAAGCTGCAGCTGGTGCCGCTGCTGGTGGTGACGCCGCTGACCTTCCTCGGCGGCAGCTTCTACTCGATCCACATGCTGCCGCCGTTCTGGCAGAAGGTCACCCTGTTCAATCCGGTGGTGTATCTGATCAGCGGCTTCCGCTGGAGCTTCTACGGCGTGTCCGACGTCGGCATGGGCGTCAGCGTGGGTATGACTGCGGTGTTCCTCGCGATCTGCCTGGCCGCGGTGTGGTGGATCTTCCGCAGCGGCTACCGCCTGAAGGCCTGAGCCAGGGTGCCGGCGTATTCAGGTTAGCGCGGTGTGCGCATGGAACGGCAGCTCCCGGGCGCCGGTGCGCAGCACCGCCGGTTCGGCCGCGTCGAGCTGCTCGCGGCGGGCGTCGATCACCACCAGGATGCGTCCGGCGGCGATTTCTTCGCTGAACTTGCGGCTCACCGTATCGGGCACCTCGAAGCCGACGATCTCGCCGATGCAGGTGCCGAAGGCGGCGCCAGCGATGGTCATCGCCGCGGCGGCGCCCAGCGTCACGCCCAGCGGCGGCACGGCGGCCGCGGCCAGCCCCAGCAGCAGGCCGGTGCCGCCGCCGCAGACGCCACCGCGCACGGCGGCGGGGTAGAAGTCGTTGCGTCCCTGCATCAGGTGGTCGGGGATCTTCTCCAGCTCGATGTCCTCGCGGGCGACCAGCGAAATGTCGCAGTCGTCGACGCCGGCTTCGCGCGCAGCCGCCATCGCGGCGCGCGCGGCCGGCAGATCGTTGGTACTGAACACGCAGCGGATTTTCATCGGGGCAGGCCTCCGCTTCCGGCATGGGCGCTGCCGCATGGGCGGGCCGGTCGACCCCGGGGGGCCACGCGGCAAGACGGGCTTGCACACCTGGCTCTTAGTCCCCAGGGCGTTGCGGGCACGTGACCCGGTTGTTATGGCCGGGGAGGGCGCGGCGTAGCGGGGGAACGGGTACGCTCGCGTGGCGGGATTCGCTCGCAATGAACGAATCGCGGATGAACGAGTCCATAGTGGATACGCGACGACAGAAGGGGCGAACGTGCGCAGGCAATCATCGACAGGCAGCTGGATCGGCGCGGTGGTAGTGGTACTGGCCGTTGTGGCGGGCGGCGTGTACCTCGCACGCAAGGCGATGCAGCCCGGGGTGCCGGCATCCAGCACGCCGGCGGCGACGGCATCGACCGCCGCGCCGCCCGCCGCAGCGTCGATCCAGCATCCGATCGAACAGGTGCAGTCCGGCCCGGCCACGGCATCGACCGCGGCGCTGCCCGCGCTGGGCGACAGCGATGCCAGCGTGGCCGCGGCGCTCGTCGCGCTGGCCGGAGACAGCGAGCTGTCCTCGCTGCTGGTGAGCCAGCAACTGGTCGCGCGCATCGTCGCCACCGTCGATGCGCTGCCGCGCCACGACGGGCTGGCGGTATTCACGCTGCCGGCGCATGCGCCCAAGGGGGCATTTGCGGTCGAGGAGGCTGGCGGCGCCACGGTCCCCGGCGCCGCGAACGCCGCGCGCTACGAGCCGTACATGCGGGTGGTCGACGCCGTCGATCCGCAAGCGCTGGTGGCCTGGTATGTGCACGCCTATCCACTGTTCCAGCAGGCGTATCGGCAGCTGGGCTACCCGAAGGGCTATTTCAATGACCGCCTGATCGTGGCGATCGACGACATGCTGGCCGCGCCGGAACCCGCCCAGCCGCCGGCTGTGGTGCGCTCGAAGGCGTACTACGTCTACGCCGACCCGGCACTGGAATCGCTGTCGACCGGGCAGAAGCTGCTGCTGCGCGCGGGTACGGCCAACGAAGCGAGGATCAAGGCCAGACTGCGCACGATCCGCGGGTTGCTGGTCGGACAGGCCTTGCCCGCGCCGGCGGGCACGGCTGGCTAGTTTCGCGCGTCATCTCGGCCGCCACCTGACGATGAACCGGCAACTTCCGCCTCCCGGCCCGCCCCAGCTCGACCTGCTTGGCGGCAATAACGCGCACCCCGCCGAGGTGCATCGGCTGTTCCTGGCCCTGTTGCCGGACGCGGCGACGCGCGCCCGGCTGGCGCAGGCCGCGGCCGCGCTGCGCTCCGGCCAGCCCGGGCTGCGCGCACGCTGGGTGAATCCGGCGCGCTACCACGCCACGCTGCATTTTCTCGGCGATCATGCGTCGCTGCGGCAGGACGTGGTGTCCGCCGCCACAGCGGCGGCGCAGCGCTTGCGCACGCCATCTTTCGAGTGGGTGCTGGACCAGGCCGCCGGCTTCCGCGGCCGGCAGCCGCCATGCATCCTTCGCAGTGCCAGCGTGCCCGCGCCGCTGCAGCAGCTGTGGCAGGAGCTGCGCCACGCGCTGCTCCTGGCCGGGCAAGGCCGTCACCTCGAAACGGGCTTCACGCCGCACGTCACGCTTGCCTACAGCCACGGCGTGGTGCCGGGTGTCACGCCCATCGCGCCACTGGTGTGGCCGGTCGATCGCGTCGTGCTGCTGCACAGCGTGGTTGGCCAGCCGGATTACCAGGTGCTGGCGGAATGGCCGCTGCCGGACGACAGCGCGGGAACTCAGGCATAGGGTGTTCCGTCCTTGTGCGAGTAACGGTCCGCGCCACGTTCCAGACGCAGGTCGATGTCGGGATAGCTGCAGGTATCCTCGTTCGAGCGCGAGCCGATTTCCAGGTAAACGGCCATCGCTCCACTGCGATTGATCAGGTGGTGGCCGTCGGCGACGTTGCGCGGAAACGCCGCACAGTCTCCGCCGCGCAGCACTTGTTCGCCGGCGTCGCTGAGCAGGACCAGTTCGCCCGACAACACGTAGACGAATTCGTCCTCGTGCGAATGCCAGTGGCGCTGGCTGGACCAGGCGCCTGCAGGCAGGTGGGTGAGGTTGACGCCGAAGTCGGTCAGGCCGCCGGCGTCACCCAGCGCCTGCTTGCGGCGCTCGCCAGCGAACGCCGCATAAGGCGGCGGATAGCCGGAGCCCTTGCGTTCCGGGATGGAAGCTATGTCGATTTTTGGCATGACGGTTTCCCTGGATGATTGCCGGTAGCTGCGATTGACGAGCTTGCGCGCGCCGTCCGCGCTACGATGGCTGCGTAGATGACGAATCGGCGGGAGGCAGGTCCGATGAAGCGCTGGTCGAGGGTGGCATGGATCATGTTCTGCTGCATGCTGCCGGTAGTCACGGTGCTGGCGGCGGTGACCGGCCAACCCCCGGCAAGCCGGCCGATGGTGGCGCAGATCGCCCTGGACGGCCCGATCGGGCCGGCCGCCGCCGAATACTTCGACGACGCCTCGAAACGCGCGGTGACTGACGGCGCGGTGGCGATCGTGCTGCGGCTGGACACGCCCGGCGGGCTGGCCGACTCGATGCGGCAGATCATCACCGGCATGCTGGCCAGCCCGGTGCCGGTGTTGGTGTACGTGGCCCCGCAGGGCGCCCGGGCGGCCTCGGCCGGCACCTACATCCTGTATGCAGGGCAGATCGCCGCGATGGCGCCGGCAACCCACCTGGGCGCGGCCACGCCGGTGTCGCTGGGTGGCGCCACGCCCATGCCGCTGCCAAAAACCGGCGAGCAGCCGGCGTCGGCGGGTTCTGCCGCCAAAGACGAGGCGGCAGCAGGCAACGACGCCGAGTCGCACAAGGTGATGAACGACGCGATCGCCTACATCCGCTCGCTGGCGCAGTTGCGCGGGCGCAACGCGCAGTGGGCCGAACAGGCGGTGCGAGGTGCGGCCACGCTGACTGCCAGCGAGGCCGCGCAGCAGCACGTGGTCGACTTCGTGGCGGCGGACGTGGCCGACCTGCTGGCCAAAGCGGACGGGCGCAAGGTGCGGGTGGGCGAGCGCGATGTCGCGCTGCAGCTCAAGGGTGCGTCCGTGCGCGAGTATGCGCCCGGTGCGCGCACGCGCTTCCTGGCGATCATCACCAATCCGACCATCGCCTATCTGCTGCTGCTGGGCGGCATCTTCGGTCTGGCCCTGGAGGCGATGCATCCCGGTGCCATGTTGCCGGGCATCGCCGGCGGTATCTGCCTGCTGGTCGGGCTGTATGCGCTGCAGCTGCTGCCGGTGAACTACGCCGGGCTGGCCTTGATGGCGCTGGGCGTGGGCCTGCTGGTGGCCGAGGCAGCCAATCCCAGCGTGGGTGCGTTCGGTGCGGGCGGCCTGGTGTCGTTCGTGGTGGGCTCGGTAATGCTGATGAACACCGGGGTGCCGGGCTACGGCGTGAACCTCGGCGTGATCGCCGGCATCGCCGTGTGTGCGGCCGCGTTGCTGGCGCTGATCGTGTGGCTGGTGTTCCGTTCGCGCCGCGCCCACCAGGTTACCGGTGATGCGGCGATGCTGGTGGACACCGGGGAACTGCTGGAGCCGGTGGAAGCCGACGGCGAGGCATGGATGCTGGTGCGCGGCGAGCGCTGGCGCGTGCGCAGCGATATCGCCTTGCCGGCTGGTGCGCGGGTGCGCGTGGTGTCGCGGCAGGGTTTGCTGTTGCGGGTCGAGCCGGCGCCAGCCGACGCGACCCATCCATGAGAGACGGGAGATGATCATGTTCGGATTCGTCGGCGTTCTGGTAATCCTCGGCGTGCTGCTGCTGTTCTCCGCGGTGAAGATCCTGCCGGAGTATCAGCGCGGGGTAGTGCTGACGCTGGGCCGCTACACCGGCACCAAGGGGCCCGGACTGGTGCTGCTGGTGCCGTTCGTGCAGCGGATGATCCGCGTCGACCTGCGGGTGACCGTGATGGACGTGCCGCCGCAGGACGTGATCTCGCGCGACAACGTCTCGGTGCGGGTCAACGCGGTGGTCTACTTCCGCGTGGTCGAGCCGGACAAATCCGTATTGCAGGTGGAGAACTTCCTGCAGGCCACCAGCCAGCTGGCGCAGACCCGGCTGCGCTCGGTGCTTGGCCAGCACGAGCTGGACGAGATCCTGTCGCAGCGCGACTCGATCAACCACACCCTGCAGGCGATCCTCGACGAGGCCACCGACCCGTGGGGCATCAAGGTCGCCAACGTGGAGCTCAAGGATGTCGACCTCAACGAGACCATGGTGCGCGCGATCGCCCGTCAGGCCGAGGCCGAGCGCGAACGCCGCGCCAAGGTGATCCACGCCGACGGCGAGCTGCAGGCCGCCGAGAAGCTGCGCGATGCCGCCGCGCTGCTGTCGCAGCAGCCGCAGGCGCTGCAGCTGCGCTACCTGCAGACACTGGCCGACATGTCCAACAGCGGCAAGTCGTCGACCATCGTGTTTCCGCTGCCGCTGGACCTGATCAAGCCGTTGCTGGAGGCGCTGCCGGCGAAGGCCGGCGCGGCCCCGTCGGAGCACCGAGCTGGCGCAAGCGCCGACGGCGAGTGAATAATGCGGCTTACTTCACTTGCCGAGACGGGTGCCCACCATGGATGCAGCAAGTTCACCCGGAAGCCTGGTCTGCGTGGGCCTGGGCATGACCTTGGGCTCGCACCTCGGACCGCTGGCGCGCAGCTACATCGAGCAGGCCGACGTGGTGTTCGCCGGGCTCTCCGACGGCATCGTCGAGATGTGGCTGCACAAGATGCACCCAGACGTGCGCAGCCTGCAGCCGTACTACCGCGAAGGGAAGTCGCGCATGCACACCTACCGCGAGATGGTCGAGGCGATCCTCACCGAGGTGCGCGCGGGCAAGCGGGTGTGCGGGGTGTTCTACGGCCACCCCGGCGTGTTCGCCTGGGCGCCGCACAAGTCGATCGAGGTGGCGCGCAGCGAAGGCTACGAGGCGCACATGGAGCCGGGCATCTCCGCCGAGGACTGCCTGTACGCCGACCTCGGCATCGACCCGGGCCGCTACGGCTGCCAGCACTTCGAGGCCAGCCAACTGCTGTTCTACAAACGCAGGATCGACCCGACCGCCTACCTGGTGCTGTGGCAGGTGGGCCTGGTCGGCGACCAGTCGCTGGCACGCTTCTCCACCGGTCCGGCTTACCGCGAACTGCTGGTCGAGGTGCTGGCGCGCGACTACCCGGCCGACCATGAAATCACCATCTACCGCGGCGCCACCTTGCCGATCCAGCAGCCGCGCATCCGCCGGATCCGGCTGGCCGAGCTGCCGCAGGCCGAGGTCGGCATGGAAGACACCGTGGTACTGCCGCCGGCCGGCCCGTTGCAGCCCGACATGGAAATGCGTGCGCGGCTGGACGCGCTGGACAAGGCGGAAATCAAGCGGGACGCTGGCGTTTTGTGAGCAAGTAGGCAAGTTGCCGTTGGCGTCGTCCCTAGGATGAATCGGCGCGGTTTGAAGCCTCGCCGCGGGGCAAACCATTCCACCCCCGCGAATCAGGCCAGTCGCGCCATTCCAATCCATTGACTATCCCGGGAGATACGCCATGTCGAATATCGTTGATTTTCTTGAGAACGTCGGTCAGAACGCCAGCTTGCGCTATGCTTCCGCCGGGGACATGCAGCGCATGCTGGCCCATAGCCAGTTCGATCAGGATGTCAAGGAGGCTGTGCTGGCCAAGGACCAAGAACGACTGACTGCGCTGGTGGGGGCACAGAATGTGTGCTGCTTGCTGGTTCCTGCGCAGGTACGGTGTTTGCTTGTTCCCGGGATCAACGACGAAGATGAGTACTACCACGCACAGCGTGCTTGAATAGGAACGGCCTCGCTCGCGCATAGCGCCAGCGAGGCCGTGTTCCCCAAGACGCTGACCAAGCCAACAACAGTCGGGGGGAATGGATATGTCGGATGTTGTCGAGTTTCTCGAACGGATGGGACAGGACGCACAGCTGAGCCGAGCATCGGTCAATGAGCTTGAGCATGTAGTGGCAAGCACGGGGCTGGATTCGATTTTGCAGGATGCGATCCTCTCCGAGGATTCATCGACATTGAAGGCATTGCTCGGCATTGCGACACATTGCGCGATGCTCGCGCCCGCCGAGGAGCAGGAAGAGCAGGAGGATGAAGGCGGTAGCGAAACTCCTGAGCGCGAGGGTGAAACCAGCCGAGCCGCGTTGAGTGCGTGGAGTTGATCGGCTAGATCAATGCCCGCATCCGTAGTGAATCGTCGGATGGTGATCGCGGGGTGGATATTGCTCGGACTATCCGGGGGTATTGCCTATGCGGCTGTGCCCCCGACTGTTGACCAAAGTGCCTCCTTGCTCAAGGAGGCCGATAGCAGCAGAACACAGAACTACGACAGATTCCTGGAGCTCTTGCGGCATCTCGACGAACAGGCTGCGAAGTTGACGCCCGAGCAACAGGAATATCTGCATTACCTTCAGGCATGGCAGGCGGCTTACGTCGGCGATTATGCGACATCGGATCGGTTGGCCGACACGGTGTTGACCCATTCGCGGGACTCGGTTTTACGCTTCAAAACAGACTCCCTCGTAGTGAATTCTCTTGCAGAGCGTTCCCGCTACGAGGATGCGTTCCGACGCTTGAATTTGCTGTTATCGCGGCTGCAGACGATTTCTGACCCGGATGCGCGTGCCTTGGCGCTCACCGTCGCTACGCTCCTCTACGAGGAGTCTGGGCAGTACGATCTTGCGTGGAATTATGCTGACCAGCTTGCCAATGAAACCCGGCAGCCGAATGATTGGATATGCAAAACGGGCTACGCGAGGCTGGCGGCGCTTTACAAGGCGGGCAAGCTGGACGGAATTAACGAAAAGCTTCAGCAAGGCATAGATCTTTGCCAGAAGGTAGGCGACGACCTTTATGCCAATGGCATTCGCCTGTATTTGGCGAGAGTTGCATTGCAACGGGGTCATTCAGAGAAGGCGATTGCGCTTTTGAAGAGTAATTACGATGCAGTGCAGAGAAGGGGCTACTCGTGGTTGCTATCACAGTTTGATGCGTTATTGGCCGAAGCATATTTTGGTACCGGCCAGATTGCTTTATCGAAGCAATCGGCACTCCAGGTTGTTGCTCGAAGTGGCGGAAACAAATACTCGGAATCCTTGAGTACTGCCGAGCGCGTTCTCTATCTTATGGCGAAGAGTCAGGGAGACCTGCGGGCCGCTCTTGACCATCATGAGCGTTACATGGCGTCAAATAATGGTTGGCTGGATGAAGTGGGGGCAAGGGCACTCGCCTTCCAAATCGTCCAGCAACAACTTCTCGCCAAAAAACTGCAGTTGGACACATTGAGCAAGCAGAACCAGATCCTTCAGCTCCAGCGAAACCTCGACAAAAAAGCTTCCGAAACGAGTCGTCTGTACATATTGCTGTTGCTTACGGTGCTGGCTTTCATCGGCTTCTGGGCCTACCGCGTCAAGCGCTCGCAACTGCGTTTCATGCGACAGGCGCGGCGCGACGGGCTCACGGACATCTTCAACCGGCAGCATTTCGTCAATGAGGCCGAGCAGCAGTTGCAGTACTGCCGGAAGGCGGGGCGGGAAGCCTGCCTGGTGCTGATCGACCTGGACCACTTCAAGGCCGTCAACGACACCTACGGACATGCGGTGGGCGATCGCGTGCTGAAGCGTGCCGTGGCCGCCTGCCAGGCGCATCTGCGTTCCACCGACATCTTCGGTCGTCTGGGCGGCGAGGAGTTCGGCATCGTGTTGCCGGAGTGCACGCTCGAGCAGGTACTTGCCCGCACCGAACGGATGCGGTTGGCGATCGTGGAGGTCTGCGGCGATCCTGCAGAGGAAATCTGCGTCTCGGCCAGCTTTGGCGTGGCTACCACCAAGCATTCCGGGCATGACCTGCGCCAGCTGCTGGTCCACGCCGACGACGCCTTGTATCGGGCCAAACGCGAGGGCCGCAACCGCGTCAGCGTCAGCGACGGTAGGTCGAAACCGCAATTGGGCGCCGTTGCCGTGATGGCCGAAGGCGTGCAGTAACCCGAGCCGGATGGCTGCCGTTCCGCTTGCTGCCAGGGCAAGGGTAGCCGCCCCAATGCGATGGCACGGCGTCGAAGGAATGGTGTATTTTCGCCCGTCAGGCAGCCAAGTTTGCTGCTTGCAGCGCGCAATGCGCGGGAAACGGGGGCAAAGACCGGCAGAGGGACTTCATGCGGCCCTCACCAGATAGCCGGCAATCATCCTGACAGGGAGGGATGACCGATGTTCGATGTGATCGATTTTCTGGAACGGGTGGGACAGAACGCCCAGTTGCGCCATGCATCTCGGGATGATGTGGGGCTTGTTCTATCCGGTGTTGCGGTTAATCCGGAGTTGCATGTGGCGATTCTTGCCGGGGGTGGACAGGAGCTCCAGACGTTGCTGGGACAGAATCCGTTCTGTTGCCTGATCAATCCCGCCAAACCAGATGAGGAACAGGAGGAGGGCGACGACAGCTGCGAAGATGATGAGGAGAAGAAGGACAAGGACAAAGACAAGGAAAAGGACGAGCGAAGGAATGGAAATTAGCGTCCAGGCTTCACCACTTGCCGCCCCGGTGCCAGCAGTTACTGACTAGCCCATGGATCACGCGGTCAGATGCAAGTTGGTATTCGCGTACTGTGCGCTTCTGCTTTCATTTGTAGCGGATGCGGTTGCTGCGACTGCACCCGCTATCAACGATCCTGCGCAGTTGCTAAGGCAAGCCGAAAGCGTCGAGCCCTCCAATCACGCTGAATTCAATAAGCTGATGAGACAGCTCGACGCGGTGGCGATGGGGCTCTCGCCGCAGCAACGGTTGCATCAACGCTACCTCATGGCGCGAGAGCTAGCCTTTGCGGCTAACTACGCTGTCGCCCTGCCGTCATTGACGGCGCTCGCCGATCAAACTGAGGATCCTGTCCTGGCGTTTCGTGCCATGGCCACGGTGATAGATATCATGGTGGCCGAATCCCGCTATGAGGAAGCCTTTGCCAGGCTCAATCCCTTGCTGGAGCAACTGCCAAAAATCAAAGAACCCGGTGTGCGCATACAGGGGCTTGGTGTTGCGGCGCAGTTGTACATCGAGGCAGGTCAATACGATGTGTCTACTCGTCATGCCGACCAGATGATCAAGGAAAGCACCAACGCGCAGAGCGCATGCAGGGGCTGGTTCTACAAGTCCAACGCGCTGTTTGAAAAGGGCAGTGCACAGTTGCCCGCCGATCAGCTTCGCGATGGCACTGAGGCATGCGGAAAGGCGGGCGATACACTTTTTGCCCTCAGTTTTCAGCATTTGCTGGCGGATTTCGACCTGCGGCAGGGGCACCCTGAGTCGGCTATCCGTGTGCTGCAGGCGAGCTACCCCAAGGTGCAGCAAGCAGGCTTCCCACCTCAGCTTTCCCAGTTCGAGTCTACGTTGGCCAGGGCTTACTGGAAGAGTGGCGATCTCGCCCTTGCACAAAAATTTGCCAATGCCGCGCTGGCGACAAATGCCAACAGACAGTATGCGGAGTCGACGGCGAACGCCTATCGAGTACTTTACGAAGTACACAAGGAAACGGGCGACAGCAATGGCGCCCTGGCATACCTTGAGAAATTCACAACTGTCCACGATGGCTACCAGAGCAGGCTCAGCGCGAAGGTGCTCGCCTATCAGATCGCCAAACAGCAGGTACTGGCAAAGAAGCTGCAGATCGAGGGGCTCGACAAGAAGAACAGGATTCTCACCCTGCAGGGCGAGCTGGACCGCAAGGCGGCGGAAACCAGTCGACTGTATATCGTGCTGCTGCTGCTGGTACTGGCGTCCATTGCACTGTGGGCCTATCGGGTCAAGCGTTCGCAATTGCGCTTCATGCGGCTGGCGCGGCGCGACGGCCTCACCGGCATCTTCAATCGGCAGCACTTCGTCAACGAGGCCGAGCGGCAGTTGCGTTACTGCCGCAAGTCGGCACGCGATGCCTGCCTGGTGCTGATCGACCTGGATCACTTCAAGCTGGTCAACGACATGCATGGGCATGCGGTGGGCGACCGGGTGCTGAAGCGCGCGGTCGATGCCTGCCAGGCGCATCTGCGCTCCACCGACGTGTTCGGCCGTCTCGGCGGGGAGGAGTTCGGCCTGTTGCTGCCCGAATGCACGCTGGACAACGTGCTGCCGCGGATCGAGCAGATGCGTGCGGCGATCGCCGCCGTTTCGGGCGCCAGGGATGCGCCCGGCATCCCGATCTCGGCCAGCTTCGGCGTGGCAGCCACGGCCAGCTCCGGTTACGAGCTGCGGCAGCTGATGAACGATGCCGACTGCGCCCTGTATCAGGCCAAGGACGAGGGGCGCAACCGGATCAGCCTTTTTGACGCCGCCATGCGCAACTGAATGCCGTGCGGGCGCATCGGGCTGCCGCCATGGCGATGGCAGCAACATCATGCGCCCGGGAGCCAGCTGCGTTGCACGTTTGCCGCCGCCACCGACGATCACCAGCGAGGAATGTCGCATGGACAGCGGTGCACGGGCGCGCTACAAAGGTGGTCGATTTCATCGGTGGGAGCGTTTTCATGCGAGTGAGGAATTTCGCCCTGGTGGCCGCGCTGGGCCTGGTCGCGTTGCCGCTGCAGGCGGCGACGGCCGAACCGGACACGGCGCGGGCGCCGTCGATCAACGCCGCCGATTTCGCGCGCTTCGACAAGACGCTCAGCTCCGATGCGTTCGGCGGGCGCAAGCCCGGCACCATCGGCGCGCAGCGCACCACCGATTTCCTGGTGGCCGAGTTCAAGCGGATGGGCTTGCAGCCGGGCAACCACGGTTCGTGGTTCCAGACCGTGCCGGCCGACTCCACCTCGCTGCTGAATACCGACGTCACCCTGGATGTCGCCGCGGGCGGCAAGCCGCTGAAACTGGCGTACCGCACCGACATGGTGGCGCAGACCCTGCAGGCGAAAGCCGAGGTTGCGCTGAAGGACTCGCCGGTGGTGTTCCTCGGCTACGGTGCGGACGCGCCGGCCTGGCACTGGAACGACTATCGGGACGTCGACGTGAAGGGCAAGACGGTGATCGTGCTGGTCAACGACCCCGGCTTCGCCAGTCGCGACCCGAAGCTGTTCAACGGCCGCGCGATGACCTGGTACGGCCGCTGGCCGTACAAATATGCGGAGGCGGCGCTGCAGGGCGCTGCCGCCTGCTTCATCGTGCACACCAGCGATGCCGCGGCCGGTTATCCGTGGAGCGTGCTGCAGAACGGCGCGGTCGGGCCGCAGCTGAGCCTGCCGGCCAGCGTCGATCCGTCGCCGCGGCTGCCGGTGGCCGGCTGGCTGACGCGCGACGCAGCCACCCGGTTGTTCGCCGCCGCCGGCTTCGATTTCGCCGAACTCGAACGGGCCGCCGCGAAGCCGGGCTTCCAGCCGGTACCGTTGCACGCGACCGCCTCGATCACCCTGCACAACAAGATCGGCCACATCGAATCGAAGAATGTGCTGGCGATGGTCAAGGGCAGCGCCAGGCCTGACGAGGTGGTGGTCTACACCGCGCACTGGGACCATCTGGGCACCGACCCCACCCGCAAGGGCCACCAGGTCTATGCCGGCGCCGTCGACAACGGCACCGGCCTGAGCATGCTGCTGCAGATCGCCGGCGCGTTCGCACACCAGGCAAAGCCGCCCGAGCGCAGCGTGCTGTTCTTCATGCCGACGCTGGAGGAATCGGGCCTGCTCGGTTCGCAGTACTACGCGGCGAAGCCGGTGTTTCCGATGAACCGCACGGTGGCCGACATCGCCGTCGACGCGTTGCCGGTCATCGGCCCTGCGCACGACATGACGGTGATCGGCAAGGGCCAGTCCGAGCTGGAGGACATGCTCGCCGGCGTGCTGCGTAAGCAGGGCCGGGTGATCTCGCCGGAGACCACGCCGGAGAACGGCTTCTACTTCCGCTCCGACCATTTCAACTTCGCGCGTGCCGGCGTGCCGGCGATGCTGGCCAGCTCGGGCCTGGATCTGATCGACGGTGGCCGGGCCGCCGGCGAGAAGGCGGCCGAGGACTACACCGCGCACCGCTATCACACGACCAACGATGTGTTCGATCCGCACTGGAACCTGGAAGGCATCCTCCAGGACACCCAGGCACTGTACGAATTGGGGCAACACCTCAGCCATGCAGGCGTGTGGCCGCAGTGGTATGCCGGCAACCCGTTCAAGGCTGCGCGCGACGCCATGATGAAACCGGCTGCACCACCCTCGAAATAGCCGGGCGGATTCGCCGCCGGAGTCAGGGTTTCGCCGGTGGCGTGTCCAGTTTGTCGAAGTTCACGATGGCATTGAGCACCAGCGGGTAACTGCCGATGGTCTCGCCGCGCCAGATCGGGTTGCTGGCGAACAGCAGCACGTGGCCCTTGCCGTAGCGGGCGTCGACCACGGCGGCGCGCTCGGCCATCTCGTCGCCGCCGGCGAGCAGGCCGGAGATCAGCAGGTTCTTCGCCTCGGCGTAGCGCAGGATCACCCGCGGGCGCTGGTCGGCGGGGATCACCCACGGATTGTTGCGCATCTGCTCGGCGTTCAGCGGCAACGGCTGCCACGGCTTGATGTCGGGTAGCGAGGCCGGCGCGATCGAGGCGCGGCCTTCGGGGGTGTCGGTGTCGTGCGGGCCGCCGCGTCCGGTCGGGCGCTGGAACTCCTTCGCGGTCGGCAGTCCCTTGTCGCCGGTGACCAGGTTGGACACGGTGAACGACTGGCCGGCCGCGCTGTACAGCGCCAGCTCGTCGCGGCCGTAGCCGGCGGCGATCGGGCTGCCGCGGTCGGCGAACTTCGCCTGCAGCACGCTGCCGACGACTTTCAGCTTGTCGGTCTTGGTGACGAACACGCCCGGCGCCAGGCCCACGTCGATGGCGAACTTCGCGGTGTCCTCGGCGGTGATCAGCAAGCCGCCGGCCTGCACGAAGCGCTTGAGGTTGGCGACACCGCTCTCGCCGAGGCCGGGGCGGATGTCGTCGGTCGCGTCGATGCGGCCGAGGTTCGGCGTCAGCGCGGTGGTCTTCCACGGCAGCGGCTTGCCCCACATCGGCAGGCCGTCGACGATGCGCTGCGTGCTGGCGTCGCCGACCGGGCCGAACAGGATCACGTCGTACTTCGCGCGCAGGTCGCCGCCCTTAGCCACGTCCTGGGTGCTGATGTAGTCGTACGGCACCCCGAGCTTGTCCAGCGCCATGCGCCACCAGCCTTCGGTCTGCGTGCTCAGCCAGGTGTGCATCAGCGCGATGCGCGGCAGCTTCGCCTGTGGCATGTCGAGTGCGGCCAGGCCTTGCGGCACGGCGACCGGTTCGTCGAGCAGGCGCATCGGCGCCTTGAGGATCGCGGTGTCGGTCACCCGCACCACCTGCACGTCGAACAGGTCGCCCATCGACCAGCCGGTGTCGTCGTAGGGGTGCTGCTGCGGGTCCTTCGGCGACCAGTACTGGCGGTCGAGCAGGGTGTCGGCGATGCGCGAGTACGGCTGGTCCATGCGCACCACGTAGCTGCCGGCGGGGAAGGTTCGCGTCTTGGCTTTCTTTTTGTCATCGCCCTGCTTCGGCAGGGTCACCGTGACCGGGGAGGTGGTGCGGCTGATCTCCGTGTGCTGCAGTTGCAGGATGCGCAGCAATTGGGCGCGTGAGCCGGGGCGCTTGTCGTCGGCCGGGAACACGTAGGCGGCCGGGCCGGCCTGCTGCGGTTTCTCGATCGAGCGCTTGGCCTTGAGGTAAAAATTCTTCAGGAACTGCTGGCCGTTGCCGGCGAAGTAGTTCAGCGCGGTGAGCAGGCCGGTCTGCTGGTAGTTGTTGTTGTTGCGCTGCGACCACAGCACGGTGGGCAACGGCGGATTGGGCCTGTACCAGGTGCGTTCGTACTCGGACGGTTCGAGGATGCGCTGCACGGTGTCGGCGCCGGCGTTGCCGTAGGTCTCGTACAGACGGCTGATACCGTTGTGCATGGCGGCGATGAACATCAGGTAGCCGGGACTCCAGGTGTCGAAGCCGCCGTGGGTGAACACGCCCGGCATGCCGAGCCGGGTCATCTGCTGCACGTTGTCCCAGCCCAGCTGCTGCCATTCGCCGGTGAGGATCGGATCGATCCACGCGTTGTACGGACCGTCGCCGACGGTGTTGTCGTACAGGAACGGCACCGATTCGTGCAGGTCGTGCAGCACCTGCGCGTGCCAGCCGACGAAGGTGTCGGCCACGTTGCGGGTGAGGTTCAGCGACATGCCCATCGCGTCGCGGTTGTTGTCGTGCGCCACGTAGTGGCCCCAGTACAGCAGCCGCGGGTAGTTCTGGCCTGGGTGCGCCAGGTGCCAGTTGTACAGGTCGGCCATGCGGTCGCGGCCGTCGACCTCGACCACCGGGGTGATCAGGGTGATCACGTGCGAGCGGATGCGCTGGATGTACGGCGCCTCGTCCACCGCCAGGCGATAGGCCAGCTCCATCAGCGCGGTGGGCGAACCGGTCTCGGTGGAGTGGATGGCGCCGGTGATGTAGTAGACCGGCGTGGACTGGGCGACCAGCTGGTCGGCGACGGCGTCGTCCATGCCGATGCGGCGCGGGTCGGCCAGCTTGGCCAAGCGCTCCTTGTTCGCGTCGAGGTCGGCCAGCAGGTTCTCGTCGGCGATCGCCACCGCGATCATCTCGCGGCCTTCCTCGCTCTTGCCGATGCTGAACACCTTCACCCGCGGGCTGGCCGCGGCCAGTGCGCGGAAGTAGCGGTGGACGTCGGCTACGTGCGGCAGGTAGTCCGGCGCGCCGGCGATGTGGCCCAGCACCCTGTCCGGCGTGGGCACGCTGGCGGAGGCGGGCAGGTAGTCGGTCAGCGGCGAATTGAATGAGTGGTCGGTGGTGAACTTGAGGATCTGCGCCGTATACGCCAGGTCGACTGGCTGGGCCGGGTCGCGCGCATACGGCTTCGAACTGTCGGGCCCGGTCGCCGCAAATGTTCCCAGGGAGCCTGACGCCAGCAGGACGGCGAGCAAGAGCCGGATGGGTGCATGCATGATGAGTTTTCCCCAAGAGTCGTGTGGCAGCTGATCGCCGCACTCTGCCAGAACGGGTGTGGCTGCGCGTAGCCCATCAGTTGGGCAGGGCAATCCGAACCGCCGGTCGCGCCGCCACGGCGACGGCTGCCACGTAACGGCGCGCTCCTGCCGGAATCGGGCAGGAGCGCGTCTTTCCCCGCACAGGGTCAGTGGGCGGCGGCGGTATTGCGGCTCCCCGTCGTCGTGACGTCGGGACCGATGCTGGAGCCGATGAACTGCACGAGCTTTGCATACAGTTCGGCCTGGTTGGCTTCGTTGTAGAAGCCGTGCATCTCGTTGGGCTTGTACAGCCACTCGTGCGCGATGTTCCGTTTCGCCAGCGCCTGGTGCAGGCTGAGGCCCTGGACGGGTGGCACGCGCTTGTCCTCGCCGCCGACCACCAGCATCACGCGCGCCTTGAGCCGGTCGAGCTGGTTGATCGGCGAATGGGTGGCCAGCACGCCCATGTCGTCGCCCAGCTGGCGCTTGAGATAAGCCTCGCCGTAGCTCGATTGCGGGATGTCGCCGCGGCGGTACATCAGGGGCAGGTCGTAGACGCCCACGTAGCCGACCGCACACTTGTACAGATCCGGTTCCTTCACCGCGCCCTCGAGTGCGGCATAACCACCGTAGCTGCCGCCGTAGATGCAGATCCGCTGCGGGTCGGCGATACCCTGGGCGATCGCCCAGCGGGTTGCGTCGGTGACGTCGTCCTGCATCTTGCCGCCCCACTCCTTCCAGCCGGCGCGTTCGTAGTCGTAGCCGTAGCCACCGGAACCGCGGTAGTTCACCTGCAGCACGGCGTAGCCACGGGTCGCCAGCACCTGCACGTCCGGCTGGTATTCCCAATGGTCGCGGATGCCGAACGGGCCGCCGTGCACCAGCACCACCATCGGCAGGTGCCTGGTGCTTTCCTTGCCGGGCGGATAGCTCAAGTAGCCGTGCAGTTTCATGCCGTCGCGTGCCGCGAAGTCGACCGGCTGCATGGTGGCCATCCGTGCGGGGTCGATCCACGAGGCCCGGGCCAGCAGCGGCGTGAGCTTCCGGGCCTTGGCGTCGTACAGCAGGAACGTGCCGGGATCGGCATCAGCCTCGACCAGCACCACGCTCAGGCCGCCGTCGCGCGTGCCGGAGACGAAGCGGACGCTCTCGCCGGGGAACTGCTTCATCAGCGCCAGCAGGGTCTGCGCATCGAGTGACTGCGCGTCGAACAACGCCGTGCCGGCACGGCCGTCCATGAAGCCCACGCCGAGGATGCTGTCGTCGGCCAGGCCCTGCAGTATCCGGGTCGCTTCGACGTGTGGATTGCTCCACACGACGCTGAGCGACTGCTTTGCCGGATCCCAGCTGCAAACGCCGAAGGCGGCGGGTGCCGAGCAGGTGAAATATGCCTCGCTGTCATCGCGGTTGAATTCGATCGGCATCGAGCGGTTTTTGCTTGCTTCCGGCAGCAGTTGCCAGCCATCACCATCGATCGGGTGCTGGTAGACCCTGGTGTTGCCATCATTGTCAAAACCCGCCGCGAAGCGGATCCGCCCCTGGTGGTCGGCGACGAAGCTTGCGCCACGCATGGGGGCAACGATGAGTTGTGTCTTGTTGCCGTTGCGCACGTCCATGCGGTAGGCCACGGGGATGGCGCCCTCGAGTCCGGCTCCCGACCACGAGCTGATGGATACCAGCACGTGGTTGGGATCGTCCGGGATGGTGGCAATCAGCTCGGCACTGCCATATTCGGCTGTCGCCCGCTGGATGTGCGAGCCGGTGCTCATGCCACTGCGGCGGTAGCCGTACAGCATGTTCGCGCCATTGCCGTCGGCGTTGACCGCGAACAGCTCGCCCGTGGCAAACGGCGCGTCGTAACCGCCGACACGTTCGCCCACGGAATACAGCACGCGGGTAGCGGACGCCCACCAGAAATCGGTGACGTCGTCCTCCTGCCGCGGGCGAACCAGGTTGCCCTTGTGATCGGACACCCGGATCAGGGCCAGCACGGTCTGCCCGTTCACCACGGCGGTGGCGGCCAGGTATTTGCCGTCCGGTGAGATTTTCACGTCCTTGTACTGGGCGTGCCGCGCCAGCTCGGCATAGGAGACCGGCTGTGCCTGCAGCACGGCAGTAAACAGCAAGAGCAGACCCGCAACGATCCAGCGTTGCATCCTCATCGTTGATTTCCCCTGTCGTGATTGAACGGCCGTACAACCTGCCGGCTGCCTCAGGGCGATATTTATAGCAGGGAGCCGGCCGTATCGGACGGGTGCGGCGCTGGAGCGGATCGAGGGCGGCCGGTGGTCTGGCCGCCTCGCGATCGAGCGTGACGCGGCAGGCTAGGACCGCTTGTCCAGCAGCACCGTCAACCGGTCGAGTTGCGCACGGTAGCGGTCGAGCACCTTGGCGGTGAGCGCGGCGTAATGGCTGGCCTCGTCCCAGCGACGTGCCTCGATGGCCTCGCGCACGCCGGGCACGGTCTTGACGCCGTAGCCGGTGAGCATGCCCGGTGCGTAGATGAAGTGCTTGAACCAGTTGCGCCCGGGCAGGCCGGCGGGATCGGTGAGGTTCTGCTCCATGCGCCCGATCAACTGGTTCAGTTGCTGCTGCCGGGCGGCGGGCAGGTCGGGGCCGGCGGCGTGTCTGGCGTAGGCCGCCTGATAGGCCTGGGCGCTCTGTCTGAGCCGTTTCGCGGCCTGGTCCAGCGGAGCCAGGTCGATCGCCGGCATGTCCGAGTCACGCGCGGGCGGCGCGACCGGGCGGGTGGGGTCGGCGTCGAGCGCGAACGCGTGGCTGTCCAGCAGCTTGTGTTGCTGCTCGGTGGCCTTGCGGGTGTCGTCGACCAGCGTGTGCAGCTCGCCCACGTAGCGGTCGAGCGTGTCGCTGAAGTCGCCGAAGCGCATAGGCAGCACGCCGGCGTCGGCGGTGCGCAGCATGATGTGGCCGGCGACCTTGGCCAGCGCCACGCCATAACCGAAGTCCGGATCGCCGAAGCGCGCGTAGTGGTCGAACGAGTCGTAGCGCGAGTGGTAGATGCCGGCGTCGTCGTCCTCCCCGCCGAAGCCGAGGTTCAACGAGGCGATGCCGAGGTGTTCCAGGAAGGCGCTGTAATCGGAGCCGGAACCCAGCGCCTGGATCGGCACGTCGCCGCCTTCGGCCGCCAGCTTGGCGATGGCCTTCGTTTCGGGTTTGGCATCCTTGCTGCTGCCCTCGACCAGCATGTGCGCGCGCAGGCGCTCGCGCACGCTGACATGGGTTTCCGGATCGGTCACGCCATCGGCCACCTGGTTGACCAGGTGCTGCAGCGAGTGACTGCCGCCGGCGCCGAGAAAGCCGCGAGCGTTGGTGTCGGAGTTGAGGTACAGCACGGCCTTCTGCTGCAGTTCCGCGGCATGCGCCTCGGCCCACTCGGTGGAACCGAGCAGGCCCGGTTCCTCGCCGTCCCAGCTGGCATAGACCAGCGTGCGCTGGGGCCGCCAGCCCTGCTTGACGAGGCCGCCGATGGCCTTGGCCTCGGCCATCAGGGTGACGTTGCCGGAGAGCGGGTCCCACGCGCCGAAGGTCCAGCCGTCGTGGTGGTTGCCGCGCACGACCCACTGGTCCGGCGCGGTGGCGCCCTTGAGCATGGCGATCACGTCGTAAACCGGTTTCTGGCCCCAGTCCGACAGCACGGTCAGGTGGACCTTGCTCGCGCTTGGGCCGACGCGATAGGTCAGCGGCAGCGCACCACGCCAGTTGGCTGGCGCCATCGGGCCGCGCAGCGCCTGCAGCAGCGGCGTGGCGTCGGCGTAGGAGATCGGCAGCACCGGAATCTTCAGGATGGTCTTCGCGTCTTTCAGTGCCAGCCGCTTCGCGCCGGGCGTGGAGCCGATGCCCGGGGTCAACGGGTCGCCCGGATACAGCTGCATGTCGGCCACCGAGCCGCGCTGCACGCCCTGCGCAGGGCGCCAGCCGCCCTGCGGATAGGCGTCGCCCATGGCGTAGCCGTCGTCGTGCGGGTCGGAGTAGATCAGGCAGCCGATCGCACCGTGCTCCTGCGCAAGTTTGGGCTTCAGCCCGCGCCAGCCGCCGCCATAGCGGGTGATGACGATCTTGCCGCGCACGTCGACGCCGCGCCGCGCCAGTTCCTTGTAGTCGTCCGGCATGCCGTAGTTGGCATAGACCAGCGGCGCGCTGACGTCGCCATCGGCACCGTAGATGTTGTACGGCGGCAGCACGCCGGCGAGGTCGGAGGTGGCATCGCCGGCGACGGCCGGCTCATGCAGCGCGGCGGTGTAGGGATTGGGTCCCAGCAGTTCCAGCGCGACCTTCTTCGGCGTGGGGTAGAGCACGCTGAACGTCTCGATGTGCGCGTCCCAGCCCCATTCGCGGAATTTCGCCAGGATGAACTCGGCATTCGCCTTGTCGTGCGGCGAGCCGACCTGGTTCGGCTGCGACGCCATCTGCTTGAGCCAGTCGCGCAGCTCGGCGGGATCGAGCTGGGCGTCGAAGCGCCGTTCGAGATCCTGCTGGGCCGTCGCCGCGCCGGTGCTGAAGCCGAACAGGGCGGCGTCCTCGGTGCGGCTGCCGGGGCTGGCGGCCGCCGCGGCGAAGGCTGCCAGCAGGCAACCCAGACTGAGCAGCGGCCGGATGGCGGATCGGGTCATGGTGATTCCCCCTGGATGGTGGTGGCTGCGGTCGGTCGTGCCGACGCAGGCGGCTCGGCGGGGTCGGATGGCGTGGCCGCGTCCTGCTCGCGGATGGTGACGTCGTTGGCGAACAGCTGGTGGGCGTCCGCATCGGTGTAGCTCAGCCGGTATTTGCCGGGACGCAGATAGAGCAGGCTGTGGGGTTCGATCAGCCCGTTGCTGATGCGGTCGCTGGTGGTGGGGTTCAACGGAAGCGGGTCGAGCACGAGGCGGTCAGCGGGTATCGCGTCGGCGCCTTCGCCGGCGTAGCGCGCTTCGACCATGCACGGGTAGACATGGTTGCAGCGTTCGCCGCTGACCAGGTACGGCCTGCGGCTGCCACCGAGGTCCAGCCAGGTGGGGCGGCCGCGTTTGATTCGCTCGGGCGGGAAGAACACGCTGACGTCATAGCCCTCGCGCAGCGACCACGGCTGGCCTTTCTTGTCCACGAACACGATCGGCGCGTCGGGCCGCAGTTGCTGCATCACCGGGGCGTAGTCGGGGTGGTCGTCGCTGGCCGACGGGTGGGGATACAGCATGGTCTGCTCCACCGTGAGCGGGTCGATGCCGCTGAGTTTGTACAGGTGTTCGGCCATCGAGGAGCCGCCCAGGTAGACGCCCGATTCCTGGATGTGCGCATAGCCGGCGTTGACCACCAGCCGCGCCTGCGGGTCGTTCTTGAACACCTCGCGGTAGAGGTTGCGCGCCTGCTCGGCTTCGCGGGCATCGCCGGTGGCCGCGGACAGCGCCTCATAGGCGACCACCTTGAAGCCCAGCTTGAGCGCGGTGCGCACCATCTCGGCGTAGATCGGCTCCTCGGTATAGAAGCCGCTGCTGGCGACCGGATAACCGCGCGCCTGCAGCCCGGTATCGGTCTGGTAGAGCGTCTCGGCGGCGAAATAGTTGAAGCCCCCCGCGCGCAGCTTGCCCAGCAACTGCACGGTCAGCGTGCGGGTGAGCGGTATGTTGTGCGCTTCGTTGAGGAACACCGCGCGGTAGTTCCTGGCCAGCTCGGGAATCGCTTCGAGCGCGGGTCGGGCGCGGTAGTCGGGGTTGCCCAGCGGCGAGAGGCGGTCGTCCGGCAGCGCCGGCTGCTTGATCGAGAAGCTGGCCGCAGCATCCGGGTAATTGCCGACGAACGTCTGGTACCAGCTCAGGTATTGGCCAAAGATGATGTGGAACGCCGGGTCCGGATCGGTGGCGTACGAGTAGCGCATCACCCGGTACTGGGCCAGCAGGCTCTTGTGCTTGTTGGCCTCCTGCATGATCTGCTCGGACTTCTGCGCGGCGGCGACCTGCGCCGCCTTCCATTGCGCAGCCGACTGCGCATGGCCCGGCCGGCCGCCCAGGCACAGCGCCAGCGCAAGGCCGAGTGCGGGGAGGGGGCGGCGCCTTGGCATCGGGTACTCCTGATACGGTGTTCGGGAGGTCGTCTGACGGCTCTGCAGGGCGCCATGCTGTGCAGGCCCTGGAAGAGCCGGCTCGGGGCATGGCGTGATCACGGATCGAGCATGCAGCATGAACCGCCGCGGCGCCCCGTGCCAAGCGGCACGGGTTCATCAGCGCGAATCGGGCGCACAATCGGGGAACCCTTGGCTCACTGAAGGAGTACGACCATGCGTCCTGCCATCCTTGCCGTGTTGCTTGCCGCCAGCTTGCCCGCCGTGGCTCTGGCCCAGACGGCGAAACCGCACGAAACGGCGGTCTCCGCTGTGGTGCAGAAAGCGCTCGCTGATCCCGCCCGCCAGACCGATCGCGCCGACGACGCCCACCGCAAGGTGGCCCAGGTGATGGCCTTCGCCGAGGTGAAGCCGGGCCAGAAGGTACTGGAGCTGGTGCCGGGCAGCGGCTACTGGACGCGCGTGTTCAGCGCCATCGTCGGCCCGCAGGGACACGTCTATACCGTGTGGCCGCACGAGATGGGGAAATACTCCGCAAAAAGTTTCGCCAACTGGCAGGGCCTGGTGGCCACGCCGCACTATGCGAACGTCAGCCTGTTGCAGCAGCCGGCCGCGCTGTTGACCGCGCCGGAGCCGATCGACCTGGTATTCACCGCGCAGAACTACCATGACTACCATGACCCGTTCATGGGCCCGGTGGACATGGCCGGCTTCGACAAGCGGGTCTACGACGCGCTCAAGCCGGGCGGCCTGTTCGTGGTGATCGACCATGTGGCCCCGGCCGGCTCCGGCCTGGCCGACACGGACACCCTGCACCGCATCGACCCGGCCGTGGTGAAGCAGGAAGTGGAAGCCGCCGGCTTCGTGTTCGACGGTGAAAGCGACGCGCTGCGCAACCCGGCCGACCCGCACGACGCCAAGGTGTTCGACAAGTCGATACGCGGTCACACCGACCAGTTCGTCTACCGCTTCCGCAAGCCGGCGAAATGATCCGCCGCGCCGCCGTCGCTTGAGTCGCGGCGGCGATCGGCGCCACCATCAGCTGCCGGGCGGGCCGCCGCCTCGCAGCTGATGCCGTCCGGAGTGTCGTGAATCCCGTCCCGTCCATCCCGCCAAACCTCGATCCGGCCGACCCGATGCCGCAGCCGCCGAGCGAGCCGGATGCCGCCGATTGCTGCGGCGAGGGTTGTGTGCGCTGCGTCCACGACGTCTACGAAGAAGCGCTCGAGCGCTATGAGGCGGCGCTGGCGGCGTGGCATGCGCGTCATCCCTGAGCACATGCCCACTGCCATCCGCTATCGCCTCGCCGGCCCTGACGATGCGCTGGCGATCGGTCGGCTGGCACGCCGGGTGACGCGGCGCTGGATCCTGCCCGAGCAACCGGCCAGTGCGGCGGCCGAGCTGCTTCACGGCATGAGCGCGCGGGTGATCCGCAGGAAGATCCTCGCCGGTCAGCGCTTCCACCTCGCCTGCCAGCAGGACGGTCGGCTGGCAGGCGTGGCGGCGCTGCGGGACGACTGCCACCTGTTCCAGTTTTTCGTCAGCACTCGTCTGCACGGTCGCGGTATCGCACGCCAGCTGTGGCAGCGCGCGATGCGGGACGCGGTGCGTCGCGCCGGTACGCGGCAGTTCACGCTGAATGCCTCGGCCATGGCAGTGCCGGTGTATCGGCACTTCGGCTTCGTGCGGAGCGGGCCGCCGACGGTCAGCCGCAGCGGGCTGCTGACCCAGCCGATGCGACTGGACCGGCACTGACGGGCACCACGCGCCGGCGCCGCATGGCGGCTTCCAGGAATTTTGGTCATGCCGTTGCCATCATTGGTCGCCTGTAAAACGCGCCGGGGAATCCTTGCCAACACGCAGGAATTTGACGATGCGATTGAAGACATGGATGACCCGCGGCCTGATGCTTGCGGGGTGGGTGGTCTGTTGCCCGGCGCCGGCCGCACCGGTGTTGCCGGACCACCAGGGGTCGATGCCGCCCTGCAGCTGCCGTTCCACGCCCCCACGATCAGCCTCGATGCGTACAGGGGATAGACCGTGCAGGTCTACTTCTACGGCGCGGAAGACAGCAGCCTGCAGACTTCGTTCGTGCTCGAAGATGTCAGCGTCACGCCACAGCAGGACCGGCGGCGGGAGGCGCGCCATCGCCTCCCGCCGCGACGCCTCGCCGCGTGGGCCGCGGATCGCTCACGCCCCGGAAAAGTTGCGCCGAAGATCCTGCTGGCAGCGTGCCACCAGGTTCGGCGCGAAGACCTCTGGCCAGCCCTGGCTGAGATCCGGGTCCTCGGCCAGGCGCTCGTGTTCGGCCAGCAGCTGGGCCATCGCCAGCAGGTCGGCCACCGCCAACGCATTGCCCAGCGGCGAAGCGGTCGGCGTCGGCGGCAGTTGCCGCTCGGCCAGTGCGTCGATCACCCGCCGCGGCAGCTCCCAGTGCTGCGCCACCTGCAGCGAAAGCTGCGCGGCGAGCGCGGCACAGCCGGCGAGGAAGCCGGGTGACGGCGGTTCGACGTCGTCGGCAAGGCCGGTCCGGTCCAGCAGGCGGATCACCGCACCATCGCCGGCATGGCAGACGATGCCCGCCAGGTAGGCTTCAAACGCGTCGCTGTGGTTGTGGCGACCGAGCCACGCGCAGGCATGTGCGCAGCGCTCGGCGTGATGCCACAGGCGCTCGCCGGCGGCATGCCCGAACGCGCCGGCATGGGCCTGCAGGATGGGTTTCATCACGTGCTGGGTGAGTACACGGCGCAGCCCGTCCTGGCCCAGCAGCACCACCGCCTGCTGCAGGCTGGTGATCGGCTGCGCCGCACGGTAGTGCACGCTACCGGTGACCCGCATGATCTCGCCGACCATCAGCGGATCGCGGCCGATCAACCGGGCCAGTTCGCCGCCGCCGGTGTTGTCGTTGCGCAGCGCGCGCAGCAGCTGCGGCAGCACCGTGGGCAGGCGGGGGAGGCTGTGCATGTCGAAGTGGCTGCCGAGCAGCTCCAGCTGCCTGAGCGTGGCAAGCTCGGCCGCGCCGGGTTCGCTGGCGTGGCTGTCGGCCACGCCGAGCACGAAACGATGGAAGCGGTCGCGGATGGCCACCAGCGGCAGCACCGGCCGGGTGGCGGTGGTGCGCGCTGGCGTCGTGACGGCAGGCGGCGCGCGTCCTGCGCGTGGCTTCGGCCGTCGGCTGCGGAAAATGCGCCGCCACATGTTCCCCATCGTCCCTCTCATCCCCGCGCGCCGACTCCCGGGCAACCCGTTACGGGCTATCGGCGCCTCGCGGGGAAAGTTTAGCGAGGATGCGGCGCCGGCCTGGCCTACTTGGTGCTCTTCTTCTTTTCCTGCTTGGCGGCCCGCTTTTCCTTCAGCGTCTTGGCCGGCTTCTTCTTCTCGTCCTTCTTCGTGTCCATGCCCTTGCTCATGCTGCTCTCCCGGTGGGGTTGAATGACGGCGACAGGTGACGCGTGACGCGACGTCAGTCTAGGTCGTTTCGGCACCCGTGGGGCAGCCTGGCGCGGGGCAGCCGCGGCGGTGGCAATCCGCGCGGCAGCCCCCACATCGTGGCCATCCCATTCGGTGAGAGCCTGACATGATCCCGTTTTCCATCCTCGACCTGGCACCGGTTACCGAAGGCAGCGACGCCGGTCAGGCATTCCGCAACACGCTCGACCTGGCCCGGCTGGCCGAACGGCTCGGCTACCACCGCTACTGGCTGGCCGAGCACCACAACATGCCCGGCATCGCCAGCGCGGCGACGGCGGTGCTGATCGGCCACGTGGCCGGCGGCACCTCGACCATCCGCGTCGGTGCCGGCGGCATCATGCTGCCGAACCACGCGCCGCTGCAGGTGGCCGAGGCGTTCGGCACGCTGGCCTCGCTGTACCCCGGGCGCATCGATCTGGGCCTGGGCCGCGCGCCCGGCACTGACCAGCCCACTGCGCGGGCGCTGCGCCGCTACTTCGACAGCGCGGACGCGTTCCCGCAGGACGTGCTGGAACTGCTCGGCTATTTCGAGCCTGCCGCGCCTGGCCAGCCGGTGCGCGCCGTGCCCGGCGCAGGCGTCGAGGTGCCGGTGTGGTTGCTCGGCTCCAGCCTGTTCGGCGCGCAGCTGGCCGCGCGGCTCGGCCTGCCGTACGCGTTCGCCTCGCACTTCGCGCCGGACGCGATGGACGAGGCGCTGGCGCTGTACCGGCGCGACTTCCGCCCCTCGGCCCGGCTGCAGCAGCCGTACGCGATGCTGGGGCTGAACGTGGTCGCCGCCGACAGCGACGCCGAGGCACGGCGGCTGTTCACCACCCAGCAGCAGACTTTCATCAACCTGCGCCGCGGCAAGCCGGGGCTGGTCCCGTCGCCGATCGACGACATCGAGGCGTACTGGACGCCGCCGGAGAAACTGATGGTGGAGCGCGCGCTGGCCTGCGCAGCGATCGGCGACGCCGGCACGGTGAAGGATGGCATCGAGGCGTTCATCGCCCGGCACCGGCCGGACGAGCTGCTGCTCACCGCCAACGTGTTCGATCACGCGGCGCGGCGGCGCTCGTTCGAGATCGCGGCGGCGGTACGCGACCAGCTGGGTGCTCAGCACGGGCCGGTCGCCAATCGGGGATAATGCGACGTTCCCCATGACCGAAACCCACGACGCATGAAAACCCCGAAGGGCCTGCAGGACCTGATCGACGAAGGCGTGATCGACCAGGTGCTCAGGCCACTGAAGAGCGGCAAGGAAGCTTCCGTCTACGTCGTGCGCTCGGGCGAGGACATCCGCTGCGCCAAGGTCTACAAGGATATGGCGCAGCGCAGTTTCCAGGCGCGCGTGCAATACCAGGAAGGGCGCAAGTTGCGCGGCAGTCGGCAGATGCGCGCGATGGGCAAGGCGACCAAGTTCGGCCGCAAGGAGGCCGAGGCGGCGTGGAAGAACGCCGAGGTCGACGCGCTGTACCAGCTCACCGCCGCCGGCGTGCGCGTGCCCAAACCCTACGGCTATTTCAGCGGTGTGCTGGTGATGGAGCTGGTCACCGATGCAGACGGCCATTCGGCGCCGCGGCTGGGCGAAGTGGAACTGTCGGCCGATACCGCCCGCGACTACCACCGTTTCCTGATGCAGCAGGTGGCACGCATGCTGTGCGTGGGGCTGATCCACGGCGACCTGTCCGAATACAACGTGCTGGTCGGGCCGCACGGCCCGGTGATCATCGACCTGCCGCAGGCGGTCAGCGCCGCCGGCAACAACAACGCGCGGATGATGCTGCGGCGTGACGTGGGCAACATCACGATCAGCCTGTCGCGTTTTGCACCGGAACTGCTCGACACCCACTATGGCGAGGAAATGTGGGCGCTGTACGAACTGGGCGAATTGCACCCGGACAGCGAGCTCAGCGGTCGCTTCGAGTTCGACGAAAGCATCGCCGACGTCGACAGCGTGATGCAGTCGATCATCGACGCGCGGGAAGAGGCGCTCATCCGCCAGCAGGGGCGCGAGGCGGCGGCGCGGGGCGATTGATCGCGCGTAAAAGCGTAGGGCGGGCACTGCCCGCCGCTCTCCACCACGTCAGAAGAGCCGGCGGGCAGTGCCCGCCCTACGCGGCCATGGCCAGCGGGGAAAGGTCAGGGTGCGCTGACGTCGACCAGCTCCACGTCGAACACCAGCGAGGCGTTCGGCGGGATGTCGGCGCCGGCGCCGCGGGCGCCGTAGCCGAGCGCGGCGGGGATCAGCAAGATGCGCTTGCCGCCCACGCGCATGCCGGCCACGCCCTGGTCCCAGCCGTCGATCACCCGGCCGGCGCCCAGCGTGAAGTTGAACGGCGCGCCGTGGTCGTACGAGCTGTCGAACTTGGCACCGTGCTTGTCCTTCGCCTGCTCGTTGTACAGCCAGCCGGTGTAGTGCACCAGCACGTCCATGCCGGCCTTCGCTTCGGCGCCGGTGCCGACTTTCTGGTCGATCACGGTGAGCTTGTCGACCTGCCCGCTGGCCTGCGCCGGCGGCGGGGTGCTGCAGGCGGCGAGGGCGAACACGGCGAGCAGGGGCAGCAACCAGCGCATGGGTGACTCCAAAGGATTGAAGAGGTCGGGCGGGATTATGCGGGAAAGCGCGCCGTGGCGGCCGACCGTGCTGCGTCAGCCGACCAGTTCGGCCGCGCCCATGCGCCTGAGCGGTTCGACCGCGACCGCGCCGGTTTCGCTGATCAGCTGCAGTTGGCCGTCCTGCACCAGCGCCTGCAGGCGCATGCCACGCTGCAGCAGCGCGGCCAGTTCGGCGACGGTGGCGGCGGGGATGTCGAGCACGCTGAGGTTGCGGTGGCGGCCGAGCGTATGACCGAGCTTGTTCCACCAGAGCTCCGCGGCGTTGCCGCCGTAGCTGACCACCACGACCTGACGCGCGCGGCCGCAGGCCTTGCGGATGCGCGCCTCGTCGGGCTGGCCGAGCTCGATCCACAGCTCGATCTCGCCGCTGTATGCCTTGCGCCACAGCGCCGGCTCGTCCTCGTCGCTGAGACCCTTGCCGAACTCCAGCCGTTCGTCCGCGTACAGCGCGAACGCGAGCAGGCGCACCATCAGGCGCTCGGCGGTCTCCGACGGGTGCCGCGCCAGGGTCAGCGCGTGGCCGGCGTAGTAGTGCCGGTCCATGTCGCTGACCTGCAGCTCGACCTTGTGGATAGTGGCGTTGAGTGCCATGGGGATCTCTCGGGACAACAGCCGCCCATTCTACGCCCAGGCAGCGGTCCGGGCCGTCGGGAATAACCCCCGGCAGGCATTCCACGCTATCTTGCGTCGCAGCCATCCATTCCGGGGGAGAGTCATCCTGTGAGCGCACAGCCAATGTCCAGCGCGTCGCCGCGCGTCGAATTCACCCTGCGCGGGGTGGTCATCGGCATCGTGATCACCGTGGTGTTCACCGCAGCCAACGTGTTCTTCGGCCTCAAGGCCGGCCTCACCTTCGCCACCTCGATTCCGGCGGCGGTGATCTCGATGGCCATCCTGCGCTCGCTGAAGAACTCCACCATGCAGGAGAACAACATCGTGCAGACGGTGGCCTCGGCCGCCGGCACGCTGTCCTCGATCATTTTCGTGCTGCCGGGCCTGATCATCATCGGCTGGTGGAACGGCTTCCCGTTCTGGATGAGCTTCGGCATCTGCGCCACCGGCGGCATCCTCGGCGTGATGTACACCATCCCGCTGCGCCGCGCGCTGGTCACCGACTCGGACCTGCCGTACCCCGAAGGCGTGGCCTGCGCCGAGGTGCTCAAGGTGGGCTCCAGTTCGGAGGAGGCGGCCGGCTCGGTGGAGTCAGGCGGCGCGGGGCTGAAGGCGGTGGTCGCCGGCGCGGTCGTCTCGGCGGCGTTCTATGTGATCGTGCAGACCAGGCTGTTCGCCGCCGCGGTGTCCAGCTATTTCCGCGTGGGCGACAAGGGCGCCGCCACCGGGTTCGACTTCAGCCTGTCGTTCGCGCTGTTCGCGGTGGGCCACCTGGTCGGGCTGTGGGTGGGCGTGGCGATGCTGGTGGGCGCCTTGATCGGCTGGGGCTGGGCGGTACCGCACTTCCTGCTGCTGCACCCGGTCGACGGCGCCGCCGATGCGGTGGCGCAGGGCGCCTGGAGCCATTACGTGCGCTTCGTCGGCGCCGGCACCATCGGCGTGGCGGCGATCTGGACGCTGGCCAAGCTGGTCAAACCGGTGATCGGTGGGCTGGCCGGCGCGATGGCCGCCTCGCGCGTGCGCAAGGCGGGTCAGCTGGCCACGCTGCCGCGCACCGAGCACGACATGCCGATCGGCATGGTGGGCCTGATCACGCTGCTGTGCCTGATCCCGGTGGGGTGGCTGCTGGGCCACTTCAGCAACATCAGCGGCCTGGGCGAGCACACCACGCTGCTGGTGGTCGGCGGCGTGGTGTTCGTGGTGATCCTGAGCTTCCTGGTCTCCGCCGTGTGCGGCTACATGGCCGGCCTGATCGGTTCGAGCAACAGCCCGCTGTCGGGCGTGGGCATCCTGGTGGTGATCATCGCCGCGCTGCTGCTGGTGATCGGCGTGAAGTCGCTGTACCCCGCCGACATGGGCAAGGCACTGGTGGCCTTCGCGCTGTTCATTACCGCCATCGTGTTCGCGGTGGCCTCGATCGCCAACAACAACCTGCAGGATCTCAAGACCGGCCAGCTGGTGGACGCCACGCCCTCGCTGCAGCAGTGGGCGCTGGTGATCGGCGTGGTCGCCGGCGCGCTGGTGATCCCGCCGGTGCTGGACCTGCTCAACCAGGCCTACGGCTTCCTCGGCGCGCCGGGCGTGGACCCGTCGCGCGCGCTGCCGGCGCCGCAGGCCGGGCTGATCTCGGCGCTGGCGCAGGGCGTGATCACCGGCAACATCGACTGGAGCCTGATCACCATCGGCGGCGCGATCGGCGTGGGCATCATCGTGCTGGACGAGGCGCTGGCGCGCACCGGCAAGTCGATGCGGCTGCCGCCGCTGGCAGTGGGCCTGGGCATCTACCTGCCCACTTCCACCACGCTGATGGTGGTGGTCGGCGCGCTGGTCGGCGCGTGGTTCGACAAGCGTGCCGATCGCGGCCCGAAGGCGGAGGCCACCAAGCAGCTGGGCGTGCTGCTGGCTTCCGGCCTGATCGTGGGCGAGAGCCTGCTCGGCGTGATCGTCGCCGCGCTGGTGGCGTTTTCCGACAAGCTCGGCTTCGCCGACCGCAACGCGCCGCTGGCGCTGGTGGGTGAGAACTTCCACTACGCCGCGATCTGGATCGGCGGCCTGGTGTTCGTTGGCGTGACCTGGGCGATGTACCGCTGGATCGGCCGGATGGGTCGGGCGGTGTAAACGCCGGCGGCCGATGCCCGGGTTTCACGTCCGCGGGCGCAGGATCTCCTTCCGGTTTGGCGTGTCACCAGATCGCACGGCCGCAAGGGGATTCCCATGTTCGACTGGCTGCAATACCGCAAGGAAGCTGGGACGCATCGGCAAAGTCGGCAGGCTCAGCCCGGATACATTGATGGGCTACCGGATCCTGACCGGTGCCGGCGGGAAAACCGGTCATCTCGACGCCAAGACTCGCGAATTGATCGAGCTGGCGGTGGCGGTGACGGTGACCACCCGCTGCGACGGCCGCATCACGGTGCACGTGGCGAGGCGCTGATGCACGGCGCGAGCCGCGAGGAAATCGCCGAGGTGCTCGGCGTTGCGGTAGCGATGAACGCCGGCACCGCGCTGGTGTTCTCCGCCCGCGCGATGGACGCGGTCCACGAGCACAGCGGAAGCTGAACCCGCCAGCCGGCGCCGGCCGGTCGCCACGTACAATGCCGTCATCGTTCGAGGTGGAAGGGATGACGTGACTGCTGCCGGATTTTTTGCGGCCGGGCCGGATGCGGCGCTGGCGGCCCTGTTCGTGCCGTTCGAGTCGGGTGAACTGCAATTGCCGGCGAACAGCCGCGTGCTTTTTCTGCGCGCCCGTGCCGGTGTGCGCCTGCGCGAGATGGCGCAGCCTGGCTGGCTGTGCGAGCAGAGCTTCCTGCCGTTTGCCGACGAACTGGGCCGCAACGGCTTGCGCGTGGGCGAAGCGGCGGCCGATGAAGAATTTCCGCTGGTGCTGTTGCTGCCGCCGCGCCAGCGCGACGAGGCACGCGCCCTGTTCGCCCGCGCGTTGCGGCACCTGGCGCCGGGCGGCACGGTGCTGGCCGCGATGCCGAATGCCGAAGGCGCGAAGTCGGGCGAAGCGGACCTGGCGAGACTGTCCGGCGCCGTGCAGCACCTGTCCAAGCACAAGTGCCGCGTATTCTGGAGCACGCCGCAGCCGGCCGACGTCGACCATGACCTGCTGGCTGCGTGGCTGGCGCTGGACGAGCCGCGCATGATCGTCGACGGCTACCTCAGCCGCCCCGGCCTGTTCGCCTGGGACCGCATCGACCGCGCCTCGGCGCTGCTGGTGGAACACTTGCCGGCGGACCTGCACGGCCGTGTGGCCGATCTCGGCGCCGGCTACGGTTATCTTTCCGCACAGGTCGTCGCGCGTTGCCCGCGGGTCGAGGCGATCGACCTGTACGAAGCGGAAGCGCGCGCGCTGGAACCGGCACGGCTCAACCTGGCGCGGGCACAGCGCGAGTGCGGACGCGATGTAGCGGTGACTGTGCGCTGGCACGACGTGACCCGCGGCTTGGCGCAGCGCTACGACGCCATCGTCAGCAACCCGCCGTTCCACCAGGGGCGCGCCAACCTGCCGGAACTGGGCCGCGCGTTCATCGTCAGCGCGGCCGAGGCGCTGCTGCCGGATGGCCGGCTGTTGCTGGTGGCGAACCGGCACCTGCCATACGAGGCCGTGCTGGCCTCGCGTTTCCATGACGTGCGCACGCTGGTCGTGCGGGAAGGATTCAAGGTGATCGAAGCGGTCGGGGTGCGTGGATGAAACTGGTCAAGCTGATTGCGAACCTGGGTTACGGCAGCCGCAAGGACGTGACCCAGCTGTTCCGCTCCGGCCGCATCACCGATGCCGATGGTGAAGTGCTGTACGCCGATGACGTGGTGTCCTACGAGACCATCCGCGTCGACGACGAGCCGCTCGATCCGCCGCCCGGACTCACCCTGATGATGAACAAGCCGCTCGGCGTCACCTGCTCGCGCAAGGACCCGGGCCGCGTGGTGTATGACCTGTTGCCGCCGCGCTACAACGTGCGCTCGCCGGCCTTGTCCAGCGTGGGCCGGCTAGACCGCGACACCTCCGGCCTGCTGCTGTTCACCGACGACGGCGCGCTGCTGCACCGGATCATTTCGCCGAAGGCGAACGTGACCAAGATCTACGAGGCGACCTTGGCGCAGGATCTGCGCGGCGACGAGGGTGCGCTGTTCGCCAGCGGCACGCTGCTGCTGGAAGGGGAAACCACCCCGCTCGCACCTGCCGTGCTGGAGGTGCTGGGGCCGCGGCATGCCCGGCTCGGCGTCAGCGAAGGCCGCTACCACCAGGTGCGCCGCATGTTTGCCGCCGCCGGCAATCACGTGGAGACGCTGCAGCGGGTGTCGATCGGCGCGCTCGCGCTGGGCGGGTTGGCACCGGGCGAATGGCGCGCGCTCGATGCCGCCGAGGTCGCGTTGATTTTCAGCAATCCATAATCATCATTCACGAATTTCGAGGGGTCGTCGTGATGCGTTACCTGCTTGGTGCGTGTGCTGGTGTGCTGATACTTGTTGTGCAACCTGCAGTCGCGAAGGAGGGCACCGCAAACTGCCCAACACTGAGGTTTGAACGCAGGCAAGTCATCCCGCTGCAGGATTTGGGGCGTTTGGCGGTGGACGTGAAGTCCACCGAAGACGGTGCGGGAACCGTCGTATTCAGGTTTTTCGATGTGGAAGATCGCCCGAGCCGTGGTAACGCACACGCGGTGGGGTTGGTCTATGCCCGGATGGGGGACTTGGGCGAAACGCCGGTGGGCGGCTATCTCTGGTTGACTGATGCCACCGAGGTCGAAGTGGCTGAGTCCACGATTGAGGAAGGGGATGGCAAAACAGCATCCATGACGTTCACGATCCGCGCGAACCCACCAGCTTGTCCGACGGCGTCGTCCACGTTCACGTTGAAACCGGATGGGAGGTTTTACATGGACGGGACCCTGAGCGGTACGGTCAGGTAAGTTGCTCGACTAGAGCATGTGCACCACGGTGGGAATCGTGTTGCCGAACCACTTGCGTCGTTCGTCGCGGCAGCTCGGGCTGCCCATCGCGAACTTGCGGCAGATGGTGGGGCGGTCTTCGTAGATGGTGCAGCGGAAGGTGTTCGGGTCGACCGCGGCGCACCAGCCGTCCTCGCCCTTGGCCAGGGTCGCCATGCCATGTTCGTCGTGGTCGATCAGCCAGGCGGGCACGCGGTCTTCCGGCATCAGCACCACGGTGAGGCGACAGCACACCGCTTCGCAGGTCGTGCATTGCACGGCGGGGTCGGTGCTTTCCGCGTGGAGATCGGGGAGATTGTTCACGCGTCAGCATGACAGCACCGGCATGAACACTTTGTTGTGGCGGCTGTTCAACGCGGCTTGTCATGCCACAACGCCTGCCAGCCATCAGCCCCCAGGCGCTGCAGTGTCTCGATATTGCGGCGGTAGATGCTGTCGGTATCGCACATCCCCTCCATCGCACGCTCGACGCTGGATTCGCGCAGCAAATGCAGCGTGGGATACGGCGAGCGGTTGCTGAGGTTGCCGACGTCGTCCGGCGCGCTGTCGGCGAACTGGTAGTCGGGGTGGAAGCCCGCCACCTGCCATTCGCCTTCCAGTCCCAGCGTCTGCACGGCGGCGTCGGCCACGTCGAGGAAGTCGTTGTAGTCGAGGAAGTCGCCGAGCACGAACGGGTGGATCAGCAGGCCGGTCTCGCATTCGTCCGGCGCCAGCGCATTGAGCGACTGCAGCTCGCCGCAGAGGTCGTCGAGCAGCGTATCGGTGTCGCGTGCCTGGCTCACCCGCAGGCGCAGCTTGCCCTGCACGTGCGGCGCGCGGGCGAACGGGCACAGGTTCAGCCCGATCACCGCACGTTCCAGCCAGCGCGTGGTGGCGGCGAGGTAGGGCGCGTCCCCGGGCAGCGCGTCGGCGTTGAGGTCGTTGGCGGGCGTCGGGTCCATGCGGTTTTCGCGGGGAGAGGCAGTCGACTATAGCGGCTGGCTGGTGCACGGGCTTGTGCCCGCGCTGTCGGGGCCGTGCAGGCTTGCATCCGGTTTCGCGGGGGAGCACCCGGATGCGGGAACCGATTTCACAAACCTGATTTAATGGCGGTCCCCGGCACGGGGAACCCGCCGCGGTCGTGCCCCTGAACAGGATTCGCTCGTGGATGGTTCGACCCCAACGACCGCAGGTACCTCGCACGGCGCGAGCCGCGGGTATGCCGGGGTTGATGCTTGCGTGGTCACGTCCGGTGGCGTGCCGCCACGGGGGAAAGTTTGCGCCGAGGCGGGCGGTGGCAGGTATCCGGCCAAGCGCCCCGCGATCGCGCGGGAGATCCCCCGGAAGCCGGGCCAGGTTTATCTGATGGCGCCGGCGTGCTGGAGGTCCGGCGGTTCGTCGGGACGCCACCGCGCCGCCACCCCGCTCGTGGTGATGCCGGCACCTGCCCAGTGGGCCCGTTCACGGGTCGTGCCTGCCCGGCTGTCACCGCGTACGCGGCAGCCGCCAACCGAACGCTGGCTGTTGCCGCCCACCTGGCCGCTGGATGGTTGGCAGGTGACGGCAGCCGCCGGCTTGCGGCGACTCGTCGTCGCCCGGATCGTGCCGTGGGCACGCGCGCGCATCTCGACGTGGCCGGAATGGGCGGGTGCGCGCCGGCTGGTCGCCGCGAGCGCGATCGCCGGCGTTGCCCTGGTGTTGCTGCGCGTCGGCACGCATCCGGCGACGGGATCAGGATCGGCCGCGGTCGTGGTTGGTGCACCGGCAACGCCGGCACCCGCCCTGCGCGCCGCGCCCTTGCCGGTCAGGCCGGTGCCAATGCTGACGGTTGCCGCGGCAGTCCCGGCAAACGCGGCGGCGGTTCCATCGGCAGTACGCTCCGCGCCGGTCGAGAGCGGCCGCACGCTGTTGTCCGAAGTCAGCACGATGGACCTGATGATGCCGATCGAGGAGCCCGACCTGGACATCACCTCGCGGGACAGCCTGTGGTCGCAGATCGGCCACAGCGCCGGCGTCGATCCACTGCTGCTGTACAGCATCGCCCTGGTGGAGTCGAAGGCGCTGTACCCGGACGGCAAGGTTGCGCCTACGCCGTGGCTGTTCCGCGTCAACGATCGCCTGGTGCGCGGCAAGCGCCATGACGTGCAGCTGGCGATGGCGGCGGCGAGCCAGTTCGGTTCGGCGGTGCAGGACGTCGGCATCATGCAGGTCTACTACCCGATGCATCGCGACGCGGTGCGCGATCCGCTGACCCTGCTGAACCCGCGCACCAACATCACGGTGGCGGCGAAAATCCTGCGCGACGGCATGCGCCAGACCCGCGACCGCGTGCTCGGCGTGGGCTACTACCACAGCCACACGCCGAGCCGCGCGCGGGATTACGGCAGCGCCGTGCTGACCGTCTACCAGCGGCTGCAGGCGATCCATCGCCCGGCGCGCCGCAGACAGGCGGTGGCGCGCTAGCCGCGCTGCGGCCTTGCATCGGGCCGACGGCGCCCGGATATAGGCTGCAGCTTCCGAGGCGATCCGATGCTCGATCTTCGTTTCGACAATGTGTTCGTGCGCGAGCTGCCCGGTGATCCGGAGCAGGGCGCGCGGCTGCGCCAGGTCGACGGCGCGCTGTACTCGCGGGTCGATCCCACGCCGGTCGCCGCGCCGCGCCTGCTGGCGTATTCGGCCGAGATGGCGACGGCGCTGGGGTTCAGCGCGGCGGACCTCGCCGCGCCGGAGTTCGCCCAGGTGTTCGGCGGCAATGTGCTGCTCGACGGCATGCAGCCGTATGCGGCGAACTACGGTGGGCACCAGTTCGGCCACTGGGCCGGGCAGCTCGGCGACGGCCGCGCGATCTCGCTGGGCGAAGTCGTCAACGCCGCCGGCGAGCGCTGGGAACTGCAGCTGAAGGGCGCCGGGCTGACGCCGTATTCGCGCGGCGCGGATGGCCGCGCGGTGCTGCGCTCGTCGGTGCGCGAATTCCTGTGCAGCGAGGCGATGCACCACCTGGGGGTGCCGACCACGCGCGCGCTGAGCCTGGTCGGCACCGGCGAAACGGTGGTGCGCGACATGTTCTACGACGGCCACGCCGCGCCGGAATCCGGCGCGATCGTGTGCCGCGCAGCACCGTCGTTCATCCGCTTCGGCAATTTCGAACTGCCCACCTCGCGCGGCGACATCGCCCTGCTGCGCCAGCTGGTCGAGTTCACCATCCGCCGCGATTTTCCGGAACTGGAAGGCAGCGGCGAGACGCTTTACGCGGCATGGTTCCGGCAGGTGTGCGAGCGCACCGCCACGCTGCTGGCGCACTGGATGCGCGTGGGTTTCGTGCATGGGGTGATAAACACCGACAACATGTCGATCCTCGGCCTCACCATCGACTACGGCCCGTACGGCTGGGTCGACAACTACGACCCGGACTGGACCCCGAACACCACCGACGCGCAGCGCCGCCGCTACCGCTATGGCCAGCAGCCGAACGTGGCATGGTGGAACCTGAGCTGCCTGACCGGTGCGCTGGCGCCGCTGTTCGATGGCGTCGAACTGCTGGAAGCCGGGCTGCAGCATTACGCCGCCACCTATGCCGCCGCCGACCGCGCCAACGTTGCCGCCAAGCTGGGCCTGGCCGAGTGCCGCGAGGAGGACGCGGCGCTGATGCAGTCGCTGCAATCGCTGCTGCAGCAGGCCGAGGTCGACATGACGCTGTGGTTCCGCGCACTGGCCGACGTCGACGTGCAGGCGCCCACGCTGGCGCCGTTCGGCGAGGCGTTCTACGACGAGGCGAAGCGGCGCGCGGCCGAGCCCGCGTTTGCCGACTGGCTGGCCCGCTACGCGGCGCGGCTGGCCGACGATCCGTTGCCGCCGCCGCAGCGCCGCGAGCGCATGCGCCTGGCCAACCCGCGCTACGTGCTGCGCAACTATCTGGCGCAGCAGGCGATCGACCGCGCGGAGCAGGGCGATATGGCCGGCATCCACGAATTGCTCGACGTGCTGCGCCACCCGTACGACGACCAGCCCGGCCGTGAGGCGTACGCGCAAAAGCGCCCGGACTGGGCGCGGCACAAGGCCGGCTGCTCGACGCTGTCATGCAGTTCCTGAGCCTATGGGAACCTTGCAACCCCCAAACGTTCGTCATTCCAGCGAAAGCTGGAATTCAGCCTTGGCTATTCACGGGCCTGGAGACGCTGGATCCCAGCTTTCGCTGGGATGACGAGCTTGAAGCAGGGTTGCTTCGTCGTCGGAAGATGGTGCCCTCGAGACGATTCGAACGTCCGACCTGTCCCTTAGGAGGGGACCGCTCTATCCAACTGAGCTACGAGGGCGCTTGGGTTTGCGGGTTTGCTGTGCCGTAAAACTGTGCCATTGCGTCAATGAATTCACCGCTCCAACACCATGACCAGGGGCGTGACGGGCGTACTGTTCGGTCACCTTGATCGAGCTGTGCCCCGCGAGCCGTTGCACATCGTACAGGCTCACCCCCTGCTGAACTAGCGCGGTGCAGAACGTGTGCCGGGTCCAGTGCAGGGAGCCGCGCAGGCCGCAGGCGTCCCGATCCTCGGCGAACCAATCGCCCAGCGTGTCGGGGTGGCAGCCTGCCAGCCAATCCTCCCCAAGCCTCGCCAGCGCAGATAGCGCATCCCGATTCAGCGGCACAGCCCGCCACTTGCCCGACTTCGTGCGTCCATCAGCGACGCTCTCCACGATAATCTGGCCGTCCCGTATGTCGCTCCTGCGGGCTTTCGCCATCTCCCCCCTGCGTAGACCCGTGTTCACCATGAAGCGCCACAACGGCCCGCGTGTGCAGCCGTAAAGGGCATCTAGCTGGTGTGGCCGGTAATAGTCCGGCGCGCGACTGATCGGCGGGGCCGTGGGCTGCACGCGGTCCAGCGGCGGGTCTGGCTACCATCACCCACAACTCCAATGCCTTCGCGCGCAAGGCAATACTTACAGTGCATGGGACTACGCCGTATTTCGTGCAACCCACCAGCACGCTGTCGTCTTCCGTCACCACCTTTGACGTGAATGTTTATGCAGCAGGGGGCGCCGCAGCTGCAAGCGCATCCCTGACCGTCTCATGGCAACTGAGGTTTTGACATGGCCTACGCCTATGAGAACGGCTACGCCATCGGTTACATGCGCGGCGATGTGCTTTTCACCGCCAAGCGACGCCGCTCATAAGCTTGGCGCGTTCTTAATCGATGCCGTGGGAATAGAGGCTGCTGAACATGCTCAGTCTCGCGGCATCGAACGTGCCCACCAGCGTTGCGTATTGGCCTTGCAGTATGTGCCGGTACATCACAATGTAACTGTAGTCAGGGTTGTGCAGGTCGGCGTAGGTGTTGCCCTGCACGGCGTATAGGACGGGAAACGCAGCGCGCATCACATCGAGGAAATCTGGCACTGACATGCGCTGAAATGCGTTCAGGCACCAGTGATTCATTTCCATGACAAACGTGGGGCGGAAGCGCCGCAGCGTTTCGGGTGCTCCACGGATGACGCTGACCTCAAAACCCTCAACATCCATCTTGACGAAATCGACCGATGATAACCCGGCCGACCGCACCATCTGGTCCATTGTGCGGATCGTGATGGTTTCGATCGTGTGTCCCGCGCTGGCCTGCATCTGGTTGGACACGAACCCACCGGAGCGGTTATCCGGCGAGAAGGTAAGCTCCGATTCGCCTTGTTCGGCCCCAAGTCCAACATTGTGCGTCTTGATGTTACTGGCTACCGCCGTGTTCATCGCCAGATAGTGATACGTGCTGGGCGATGGCTCGAAGGCGTGAACGACATCGCAGACCTGGGCCATTGCGAGCGCCGTACAACCAATGTTCGCGCCAACGTCCAGTGCCACGCCGTGCGCCAGAATCTTCAGCAGCTTTACCGTTTCCGGCTCAAACGACGCACCCATGTTCGCCAGATAGTTGTCGTCCGACGCGAGGGTGTAAGCGTTTCCGCCAATGTCTACCGTTGCTTCCATCGACCTGCCTCCTTGGGATGGGTCAGTTTGCCACATACGGCCATTTGATTCAGGCGCGGTCCGATGGACGGGAGCTACTGTGCCAACTGTGCCATGAGCTATGCAAAAACACGCCATTTTCCGCCGTTCGTGCGCTGCAACAATGGCTATATGGCGCCGTTTCCGCAACGGGCGGCTAATTAGGAGGGGACCGCTCTATCCAACTGAGCTACGAGGGCAGCGGCGGGATTTTCGCATGGATCGCGCGGCTCTGCTGCTCCCCCCTTGCTCGCAGGGGAGGCCGATAGGGAGTTGCCCGAGCTTGCAGGAAGATCAAGAGCGACCCTACCCCGACCATTCCCTGCAAGCAGGGCAGGGAGCAAGGCGGCCGGCCTGCTAGAATGGTCCATTGCAGATTTCACCCACGGCGCCCGCGGGCGCCGCACGTCCAGGAGACGTCCATGTCCCATGCAATCCTCAGCGCGCTCGGCCTCCACGGCGAGCAGTCCGGCAGCTACCTTGGCCAGGGCGAGTGGTCGAAGACCACCGACGCGGGCACGCTGCAGCCGGTGAACCCGGCCACCGGCGAGGTGATCGGCACCGTGCATGCCTCCAGCGCCGCCGACTACGAGGTGATCGTCAAGCGCGCGCAGGAAGCGTTCAAGCTTTGGCGCGCCACGCCGGCGCCGCGCCGCGGCGAGGCGGTGCGGCTGTGCGGCGAGGCGCTGCGCAAGCACAAGGACGCGCTGGGTTCGCTGGTGGCACTGGAGATGGGCAAGATCAAGCCCGAGGGCGACGGCGAAGTGCAGGAGATGATCGACATCGCCGACTTCGCGTTGGGCCAGAGCCGCATGATGTACGGCGCCACCATGCACTCGGAGCGCCCCGGTCACCGCATGTACGACCAGTACCATCCGCTGGGCCTGGTCGGCATCATCAGCGCGTTCAACTTCCCGGTCGCGGTGTGGGCGTGGAACGCCATGCTGGCCACCATCGCCGGCGACATCTGTATCTGGAAGCCGTCACCGAAGACGCCACTTTCCGCCATCGCTGCCATCCGCATCTGCAACGACGCGCTGAAGGCCGGCGGTTTCCCCGACCTGTTCTTCCTGTTCAACGACGCCGGCAGCGATCTCGCGCAGGCCTTCGTGGACGACAAACGCATCGCGCTGATCAGCTTCACCGGCTCGACCAAGGTCGGCCGCATGGTCGGCGAGCGCGTGGCCCGGCGCATGGGCCGCTCGCTGCTGGAGCTGGGCGGCAACAACGCGATCATCCTGGATGAGACGGCCGACCTGAAGCTGGCGATTCCCGGCATCGTGTTCGGCGCGGTCGGCACCGCCGGCCAGCGCTGCACCACCACGCGCCGCCTGTTCGTGCACGAGTCGATCTTCGATGGCGTGCTGGATACCCTGGTCAAGGCCTACCAGCAGGTCGAGGGCAAGATCGGCGACCCCACCCAGGCCACCACGCTGATGGGGCCGCTGAACAGCGCCGAGGCCGTGCAGGGCTACCTTGCCGCGATCGAGAAGGCCAAGGCTGCGGGCGGTGCGGTGCGCACCGGCGGCAAGGCGCTCACCGACCGCAAGGGCAATTTCGTGCTGCCCACCATCATCACCGGGCTGCAGAACGCCGACGAGGTGGTGCAGGCCGAAACGTTCGCGCCGATCCTCTACGTGATGCCGTTCAAGACCATCGATGAGGCGATCGAGATGCAGAATGACGTGCCGCAGGGCCTGTCCTCGTCGATCTTCACCAACAACCTGCGCGCCAGCGAGCAGTTCCTCTCCGCGGCCGGTTCCGATTGCGGCATCGCCAACGTCAACATCGGCACCTCCGGCGCCGAGATCGGTGGCGCGTTCGGCGGCGAGAAGGAGACCGGCGGTGGCCGTGAATCCGGCTCGGACGCCTGGAAGGTCTACATGCGCCGGCAGACCAATACCATCAACTACTCGGACGCGCTGCCGCTGGCGCAGGGCATCAAGTTCGACCTGTGATGGCATGCGCCGCCCGCGGCCGACGACAGTACACGACGGCGCCGATCCATCTCTTGCCTGAGCGAGCGACCCGATGAGCTATCAACCGTCCTACCGTCCGGGCGCCAGCACCAGTTCGCTGGCGGTGGTGAGCCTGGTCTTCGGCATCCTGGCCTGGTGCGTGCTGCCGTTCATCGGCGCGGTCGTGGCGATCATCTGCGGCCACCTGGCGCGCGGCGAGATCCGCCGCAGCCCGCTCGATGCCCGCATCGAGGGCGATGGCATGGCGGTAGCCGGGCTGGTGCTCGGCTATGTCCAGCTGCTGCTGTGCGTGCTGGCGGTGTTCGTGCTGATTGCCGCCTTGATCTTCGGCTTCACCTTCGCGAACTGGCATTGATGCCGCGCATGCCGTTCGCCTGCTCCGGATGTCGCGCCGCCGCCGCTGGCGGCTGCGCCGGGAGCGGTGCGGCGCGCTTCGATCACCCCGCCCGCGCGTTCGCGGGCCAACCGGGCTGACTCATGTACGACATGCTGCGCCCGCTGCTGTTCAGGCTCGACGCCGAGACCGCGCATCGCGCCACCCTGTATGCACTGGGCGTGGCCCAGCGCAGCGGCTTCGCCCACCGGCTGGTCAAGCCACCCGGTGATCTGCCGACGCGGGCCTTCGGCATCACCTTTCCGAACCCGGTCGGGTTGGCTGCCGGCCTGGACAAGAACGCCGAGCACCTGGATGCGCTCGATGCGCTCGGCTTCGGCTTCATCGAGGTGGGCACGGTGACGCCGCGGCCGCAGGCGGGCAACGACCGGCCGCGCCTGTTCCGCCTGCCGCGACACGAGGCGATCATCAACCGCATGGGCTTCAACAATGCCGGCGTCGACGCCCTGGTGCGCAACGTGCGGCAGTCCGGCTATCACGGCGTGCTCGGCATCAACATCGGCAAGAACAAGGACACGCCGAACGAGAAGGCGGTCAGCGACTACCTGCTGTGCCTCACCCGCGTGTACGAGCTGGCCAGCTACGTCACGGTGAACATTTCCTCGCCGAACACCCAGGGCCTGCGCGACCTGCAGCAGGAAGCCACGCTGCGCCGTTTCATCTCGGTGCTGCGCGAGGCACAGGAGCGGCTGGGCTCGCAGCACGGCCGGCGGAAGCCGATGCTGCTGAAGATCGCACCGGACCTTTCCGAGGCGGAACTCGACTCGATCGCCGAGGTGCTGCTGCGCACCGGCATCGACGGCGTGATCTGCACCAACACCACGATCGACCACACGGCGGTGGCCGACGACCCGCGCGGCAGCGAAACCGGCGGGTTGTCCGGCAAGCCGCTGTTCGAGCGCTCCACCGCAGTGCTTTCCGGCATGCACGCGCGGCTGCAGGGGCGCATCCCGCTGATCGGCGTGGGCGGCATCCTGGACGGCAGCGACGCTGCCGAGAAGATGGAACTGGGCGCCTCGCTGGTGCAGCTGTATTCGGGCCTGATCTACCGCGGTCCGCCGCTGGTCGCCGAATGCGTCGACGAGATCCGCCGCCAGCGCGAGAACGCCGATGCCGCCTGAACGAGTGGATATGGGCGGCTACATGCTCATCGAGAACGCTCCGCTGGCGAAGCGCAACACCTTGCGTGTCGATGCGCGGGCGACGCTGCTGGCGGAAGTTCGCGACGCGGCGAAACTGCCCGAACTGCTGGACTTCCCCGCCGTGCGCCACAGCCGCCTGCTGGTGCTGGGCGAGGGCAGCAACATGCTGTTCACCGGCGATTTCGACGGCACCGTGCTGGCGATGGAAACCCGCGGCGTGCAGGTGGAAAGCGATGGTGACTGCGCGCGCATCGCGGTGGCTGCCGGCGAGCGCTGGGACGACTTCGTGCGCTGGACGCTGGGTCAGGGCTACGCCGGCCTGGAAAACCTGATCCTGATCCCCGGCACGGTCGGCGCCGCGCCGATCCAGAACATCGGCGCCTACGGCTGCGAAGTGGCCGAGTTCGTCGAAAGTGTGGAAGCGTGGGACACCCGCGAGCGCCGCGTGGTGACGCTGGACCACGCCACCTGCGCCTTTGCCTACCGCGACTCGCTGTTCAAGCACGAGCCCGGCCACTACGTGGTCACCGCCGTGCGCTTCGTGCTGCCGCGCAGCCGCCCGCTGCGCACCGACTACGCCGGCATCAACGAGGAACTGGCGCGGATGGGCGTGGACAAACCTGCGCCGTTCCATGTCGCCGAGGCGGTGGTGCGGTTGCGCATGCGCAAGCTGCCCGACCCGGCAGTGATCGGCAACGCCGGCAGCTTCTTCAAGAACCCGATCGTCGACGCTGCGCTGGCCGAGGCGCTGCAGCGCGAGCATCCCGGCCTCGCTGCCTGGCCGCAGCCCGACGGCCGCTGCAAGGTGTCCGCCGCGTGGATGATCGAGGCCGCCGGCTTCAAGGGCATGCGCGAAGGCGACGCCGGCATTTCCAGCCGGCATGCACTGGTGCTGGTCAACCACGGCCACGCCACCGGTCCGCAGTTGTGGGCGCTGGCGCAACGGGTGATGCACGGTGTGCGCGACAGGTTCGGCGTGCAGTTGGAGCCGGAGCCGGTGGTGATCGGCACGCGCTGAGTTTTTGTGGGGCGCACTCCGTGCGCGATGCTCCTGCTTCACTCGGAGCCGAGAGCTTCAGAGGCAAGGGCTTTCGTCTGCCTGCGCACACCCCGTCATGCCTGCGAAGGCAGGCATCGCACCTCGCCCTTCCACATCCGTCATGCCTGCGAAGGCAGGTACCGTCCTCCCTCCACCCCGTCATGCCTGCGAAGGCAGGCATCGCACTTCATCCATTATGTCTGCGGCAGAGCCTCCAGGCAGAGCAAGAGCTTTCCTCGGCCTGCGGCAGCCGAGTTGCTTTTCTCTTGCGCGCCCCTGTAGGAGCGCACTCTGTGCGCGACGCTCTCGCTCCCGTGGCATTCAAAATCAAGAGCGGTCGATCGCCTTCGGCGACCGAGTCACTTTCTCTTTGCGTGGCCAAAGAGAAAGTAACCAAAGAGAAAGGCCACCCCGCTTGGCGCTTGCCGGGCTCCTGCCCGGCAAGTCCGTGAGTCGGGGCCGGGCTTTTCGAGCGGGCATCGTGCCCGCTCGAAAAGGCGTTGCCATCCCTGGCAGCGCCCGCTGCGCGGCCTGTCGACCCCGTAGCCCACCCGCGCA
>NZ_AJXW01000078.1 GCF_000264375.1 Rhodanobacter thiooxydans LCS2 | reverse complement strand
GGCGCGCCATCGGGGTGGCCTCTCTTTTGGTTACTTTTCTCTGGCCACCCAGAGAAAAGTGACTCGCCCTCCGAAGGAGGACGAAAGCTCTTGCTCTGATAGCGGCAAGGAAGCCGAGGCCCAGCTACGCTACGCGCGAACCCGCTTCTCGATATCCGGCAAAAACACCGTAATCAACCCCATCAACGGCAGGTACGCGCACAACCGGTAGACGTATTCGATGCCGTGCGTGTCGGCCAGGCCGCCGAGCACGGCGGCGCCGATGCCGCCCATGCCGAAGGCGAAGCCGAAGAACAGGCCCGAGATCATGCCGACGCGGCCGGGAATCAGCTCCTGCGCGTAGACCAGGATCGCCGAGAACGCCGAGGCCAGCACCAGGCCGATGAGCACCGTCAGCACGCCGGTCCACATCAAGCCCACGTGCGGCAGCAACAAGGTGAACGGTGCCACGCCGAGGATCGACACCCAGATCACCCACTTGCGTCCGATCCGGTCGCCGACCGGGCCGCCGATCAGCGAGCCGGCGGCCACCGCGAACAGGAACACGAACAGGTGCACCTGCGCGCTCTGCACCGACACGCCGAACTTGTGGATCAGGTAGAAGGTGTAATAGCTGCTGAGGCTGGCCAGGTAGAAATACTTGGAGAAGATCAGCAGCCCGAGCACCGCCAGTGCGCCGACGATCCGGTTGCGCGACAGCGCGAGGATCTCGAAACGTCCTGCCGTGGCCTTGCGGCGCACCGCATGGTGCCGGCTGTACCAGCGTCCCACCTGCAGCAGCACCACGATCGCCAGCAGCGCCGCCAGCGAGAACCACGCCACGCTGCCGCGCCCGTGCGGCACGATGATCCACGCGGCAAGCAGCGGCCCCAGCGACGAGCCGGTGTTGCCGCCGACCTGGAACAGCGACTGCGCGAGGCCGTGCCGCCCGCCCGAGGCCATCCGCGCCACGCGCGAGGATTCGGGGTGGAACACCGACGAGCCAGTGCCGACCAGTGCCGCGGCAAGCAGCAGCACAGGAAAGTTTGGTGCCGTCGCCAGCAGCAACAGGCCGCACAGGGTGAAGCCCATGCCCACCGGTAGCGAGTACGGCATCGGCCGGCGGTCGGTAACCATGCCCACCAGCGGCTGCAGCAGCGAGGCGGTGAGCTGGAAGGTCAGCGTGATCAAGCCGACCTGGGCGAAGCTGAGCTGGAAATCGTTCTTCAGGATAGGGTAGATCGCCACGATCAGCGACTGGATCATGTCGTTGAGCATGTGCGCGAAGCTGATCCCGCCGAGCACCGCGAACTGGGTGCGCTCGTGCGCTGGCGCGGTGTTGCTGGACAGGGGTGTGGCGGCGGGGGACAGCGGGGCGCTTTCGACGCGGGTCTGCATGGGTGTCTTGGCGGGGCGGGGAGTGCCCACGATAAGGCAAACGCTGGCAAGCCCGCATGTGCCAACGCATGCAGCGGCGTTCCGGACGGCAGGCTGCCGAGCACGGCGGGCAGTGCCCGCCTACGAAGCCGGATGTTGTAGGGCGGGCACTGCCCGCCACTCCTGGCGGCACTGCTGGCATCACCCCCGCCGAGCCCGTCGTTGTCATCCCGTCGTCAACGGCGGATTGCACACTGAGCGGTGCATGACCGGCAAGGTTGCGACCGCCTGGACTTGGCCCGCGACGCGCTACGATGTCCGGTGTTTCCTGCTTGAGCCAACCCGGTGCACCCATGACCAGCCGCCTGATCCGCGAGAGCTTGCTGACCGACGCTGCGGCGCCGGCCGCCAACGATGCCGCACCATCGGCGCCCGGCCCGGACCTCGGCGACAGCCGTCTGTACATCCACCGCGAGCTGTCGCAGCTCAAGTTCAACATCCGCGTGCTGGACCAGGCGCTGGACGAGCGCACGCCGCTGCTGGAACGGCTGAAGTTCCTGCTGATCTTCTCCGCGAACATGGACGAGTTCTTCGAGATCCGCGTGGCCGGGCTGAAAGGGCAGATCGCACTGGACCACGAGATGATCGGGCCGGACGGCATCCCGCCCAAACGCGCGCTGGCCGAGATCAGCGAGATCGCGCACCGGCAGATCGCGCGGCAGTACGCGATCCTCAACGAGCGCATCCTGCCGGAACTGGCCACGCACGGCATCCGCATCGTGCGGCGCACGCAGTGGACGCACAAGCAGAAGCTGTGGGTGCGCCGCTATTTCCGCGAGGAGGTGGCGCCGCTGGTCACCCCGATCGGGCTGGACCCGACCCATCCGTTTCCGCTGCTGGTCAACAAGAGCCTCAACTTCATCGTGCGGCTGGACGGCGTGGATGCGTTCGGCCGCGATTCGGGCCTGGCCATCGTGCCGGCGCCGCGCGTGTTGCCGCGGCTGATCCGCATGCCGCTGGAAATCTGCGAGGGCGGCGGCGACAACTATGTGCTGCTGTCCTCGATCATCCACGCCCATGCGGAGGAACTGTTCCCCGGCATGGCCGTGCTCGGCTGCTATCAGTTCCGGTTGACCCGCAACGCCGACCTCACGCTCGACCCGGAAGACGTCGAGGACCTGGCACTGGCATTGCGCGGCGAGCTGTACTCGCGCCGCTTCGGCGATGCGGTGCGGCTGGAAGTGGCCGACAACTGCCCGAAGGAGCTGACCGACTATTTGCTCAAGCAGTTTGGCCTCAACGAGTCGGAGCTGTACGAGGTGAACGGCCCGGTGAACCTGGCGCGGCTGTTCCGCATCGCCAACAACGTCAGCTACCCGAAGCTGCAGTACCCGCCGTTCACGCCGGCGCTGCCGAAGGTGCTGCAGCACGCCGAGGATCTGTTCGAGGTGATCGGCCGGCAGGACGTGCTGCTGCTGCATCCGTACGAGTCGTTCGCGCCGGTGGTCGACCTGCTGCGCCAGGCTTCGGCGGACCCGAAGGTGCTGGCGATCAAGCAGACGCTGTACCGCACCAACGCGAACTCCGAGATCGTCGACGCGCTGGTCGACGCCGCCCGCGCCGGCAAGGAAGTGACCGCGGTGGTCGAGCTGCGCGCGCGCTTCGACGAGGAATCCAACCTCTCGCTCGCCTCGCGCCTGCAGCAGGCCGGCGCCATGGTGATCTACGGCGTGGTAGGCATCAAGACGCATGCCAAGCTGATGCTGGTCCAGCGCCGCGAGGGCAGCGAGCTGGCGCGCTACGCCCACCTCGGCACCGGCAACTACCATACCGGCAACGCCCGCGTGTACACCGACTACAGCCTGCTCACCTCCGACGAGGCGCTGTGCGAGGACGTGCACAAGCTGTTCAGCCAGCTCACCGGCATGGGCAAGGTGCTGCACATGAAGAAGCTGCTGCATGCGCCGTTCACGCTGAAGAAGACCCTGCTGGAACTGATCGCGCGCGAGAGCGCGCACGCGGCGGCGGGCAAGCCGGCGCAGATTCTCATCAAGGTCAATGCGCTGACCGAGCCGAAGGTCATCCGTGCGCTGTACAAGGCCAGCATCGCCGGCGTGCAGGTGGATCTGATCGTGCGCGGCATCTGCTGCCTGCGGCCGGGCGTGGCAGGCGTCTCCGAAAACATCCGCGTGCGTTCGATCATCGGCCGCTTCCTCGAACACAGCCGCGTCTACTGGTTCGCCAACGACGGCGAGCCGCAGCTGTACCTGTCCAGCGCCGACCTGATGGAACGCAATCTCGACCGCCGCGTCGAGACCGCCTTCCCGATCGATGGCAAGAAGCTGCAGCACCGGGTGCGACAGGCGCTGGAGCTGTACCTCACCGACAACGCCAGCGCCTCGCTGCTGCAGCCCGACGGCGAGTACCTGCGTCTCTCGCCCGCTGCCGGCGAACCCGTCCGCAATGTGCAGGTCGAGCTGATGGAGAAGCTGTGCGGGGCGGGGGCCGGCGGCACGCACTGAACCCCGCATCCCGCAGGGCGGGCACCATCCGCCATGCAGCATCGCGACGCCAGTATCGTAGGGCGGGCAGCGCCCGTTGCGCCTTCACGCGCAGGGCCATGAAGTGGTAGGGCGGGCAGTGCCCGCCGCGCTTTCACACGCATGGCCATGAAGCGGGGACCGAGGTGGCGGGCAGTGCCCGCCCTGCGGTGCGGGCCGAGCGTAGAGCTTTTCGGCTGGAGTGCGGGGCTTGTCGCTCGGGACGTGAGGCTTTTTTACCCGGAGCGTGGAGCTTTTTGCCTGGAGCGCGGGGCTTTCTTGGTCGGGGCGTGCGGCTCGGAGGCTTGGCGCTTGGTAGGTCAGCCGGCAAAAAGCCCGGCGAGCTTACTGGTTGGTGTAGCGGCCGCCCTGTTCGCGGGCGCGGCCCAGTGCCACCAGCATGCCCAGCAGCTGCGGCAGGCGTTTCCTCCACGGGCCGCGAGCAGTGACGCGGCTGGCCAGTGCGTCAGTGTCGAGCGCGACAGGGCTGACGGTGAGGGCATCGGCCACGGCGCGCACTTGGGCCGCGGTGTCCTTCGACCATGGCAGCGGCCTGGCCGCAGCGGCGAGCGCGGCGGCCCCGCCCAACAAAAAAGCCCCCGGAGACCGGAGGCTTTTTCGTGCATGGAATGGTGGAGCGGATGGGGATCGAACCCACGACCTTCGCATTGCGAACGCGACGCTCTCCCAGCTGAGCTACCGCCCCACGGCAAGCGGCGAATGTTAGCAGCGTGACGGGGCTTCGCCAAGACCCCGCGTGCGGATTTCAGCCGGGGAGCAGCGCGGGCAGGCGGTCGTGCAGCACGTCGCGGCGCCAGCCTTCGAGGAACTCGGGCCACTCGGCGGTGACCACGTACTCCTCCAGCACCTTGCGCGGGCACAGCAGGCCTGGCGGCAGGTCGAGTTCGCCGGCGAGGTTGTCGACCAGCGTCTTCATCGCGGCCAGCGCCTTCTTCGCCTCGCCCTGAGGGTGGCCGGGGATGCGCGCGGTGGCGGCGATTTCCTCGTCGCTGACGGGCGCGGTGAGCAGCTCGAACAGCTCGCCGCGCTGGGCCGAGCGCAGCGCACGCTGACCGCGGCTGCGCTGCTCGAGATCGCCGAGGCTGCGTGGCGGCTGCTGGGCGAGGTTGAGCGCCAGGGCGTCGTCGAGCAGCCACGGGCGTGGCACGTCGAGGCGGCGTGCGCTGCGTTCGCGCCATAGCAGGAGCCGGCGCAGCAGGGCTTGCTGTGCTGGCGGCCAGTCGGCGGCGCCGCGCAGCGCACGCTGCGGCTGCGGGTCGCCTTCGCGATGGCTGGCGCGCAGCTTCAGACGTGCGCAGTCCTCGGCATGCCAGGCGCTGCGGTCACGTTGCTGCAGGCGTTCGGCCAGTTGTTCGTGGAGGGTCCTCAGGTACACCACGTCCAGCGCGGCGTAGTTGCGCTGCGAGTCGGTAAGCGGACGCTGCAGCCAGTCCGAACGGGTCTCGCCCTTGTCCAGCTCCACCCCTGCCAGCTCGGCGACCAGCGCGCGATAGCTGATGCCCAGACCCATGCCGGCGAAGGCGGCGGCGATCTGCGTGTCGAACAGCTGGCCCGGCCCTTCCGGCAGCAGCGGCGCAAGCGTTTCCAGATCCTCGCCGGCGCTGTGCATGATGGTAACCGCCGCGTCGCCGCCGAGCCGTGGTTGCAGCGCCGCGCCGATGTCGAAGGCGAGCGGGTCGACCAGCGCGTAACGGCCGTTCCAGCCCAGCTGCAGCAGCGCCAGTTGCGGGTAGAACGTGTTGCGACGCATGAACTCGGTGTCCAGGCCGACAGCGGCGCCGATGGGTATCGTGGCCAGCCACGCCTGCAGGGCGTCGGGGTGGACGATCCAGTCGGCGGCAGCGGTTTCGGGTGGCGACATCGGTACTCCTTGGACGGGTTCGGGCGCGGATTGCCCTGACGGCGGTTTCTGCCTATGGTGGACAGCGCACGATAACAGGCCGCACCAAGGACGCCCATCCATGCCGAACAACGCAACCCTGCGCCGTCAGCGCGCGCTTGGCGGGGCGCTCGGGGTGATCGTGCTGGGGTTCGCGCTGCTGTACCACTTCTTTCCGCGGCTGTTCCACGTCAACCCCGAACAGGCGCCGCGCCGCTCGATGTCACTGGGGGCGGTCACGCCGGGCAGCGGCCTGCAGCCGGAACGGCTGTCGGCGATCAGCGAACTGAACGCCGGGCCGCCGCTGACGCTGGCGCCGGCGGCGGTGATCGCCGCGCGCGGCAGCCGCAACGCGAACCTGCCCGAGCAGCTGGGCGTGGACCCGCCCGAGGTCCGCGCGCTGCTGGAGCACGCCGCCCGGGCGCTGCATGCCGGCCGGCTGGTCGGCGCCGCCGATAGCGCCGCCGCGTTGTTCCAGCAGGCGCTGAAGGACAAGCCGG
>NZ_AJXW01000077.1 GCF_000264375.1 Rhodanobacter thiooxydans LCS2 | reverse complement strand
GCGAGTTCGCCGGCCTGCTGGGGCGAGTAGGCGCGCACGGTCAGCTTGACCAGCGAGCCGGCGTAGAGCATCGGTTCCAGCTTCAGGCTGTTGCGGTAGAGCCGCGCCACCGGCGTGGTTTTCGCGTAGCCGGCGCTGGCCAGCACCTGGTTCTGGAACGGCACCAGCTGCAGCCGCTCGGTGACCCGCTGCAGCGGCTCGACCTTCGGGTCCTGGCCCGCCGGCACGGAGCCGACCTGCGCGATCTGGATCCA
>NZ_AJXW01000076.1 GCF_000264375.1 Rhodanobacter thiooxydans LCS2 | reverse complement strand
GGCCAGGGTCAGCACCAGCACCAGCACGAACCACAGCCACTGGCGGGTGAAGATCCGCCACAGGTCGATCAGGTAGATTTCATCGCGTTCCATGATTCGCCACTCGCTGGGTGGAAGGTGAAGGGGCCGGCGCGCGCCGGTTCGGCAGCCAGCTGGCGATGACCGGCAGCACCAGGCAGATGCCGATGAAGCCGGCGTTGGTCCAGGTGAATGCCTGCGGCGCGAACGGCGACATCACGCCGACGTAGGCCATGCGCAGGAACATCAGCAGGGAGAACAGCGGCACCGCCGGGCGCAGCCGCTGCACGCTCCACAGCAGCAGCGCGTACAGCGCGAACACCGACAGCGCGGCGCCCACCGGACCGAACGCCATCAGGAACGGGAAGAACTCGGTGCCCACGTTGATGTTCGACGCATCCAGCGGGATGCTCGTGCCGGCCGTCACCACGGAGCCGTGCAGCGGCACCAGCTGGTTGATCAGGAAATCGGGGTTGAGGTAGCCCTTGGCCAGGATCGCGCTGAAGTTGTAAGGGCCTGCGCTGGCGTACAGCAGCAGCCATTTGATGCCTTGCGGCGCGGCGTGGTAGGCCGCGCTGAACGGCAACGTGACGTAGTCCAGCGGCCCCGAGCGCAGGATGCCGAGGATCGAGAAGATGCTGCTGCCGGTGAGTGCCAGCAGGAGCAGGGTTTTCCACGGCAACGGCTTCGTCTCGTCCCGGCGCAGCACCAGCACCAGCGCGAACGAGAAGAAGGTGGCGAACAGCCGGTTGCGGTCGATCACCAGCACCGGGAACATGAAGCCGATGGCGATCAGCGCGATGCGCAGCCGCCGGCTGCGTGCGCACAGCAGGCCGATCGGCGGCAGCACCCAGCACATGTCCGAGACGTGCCGCACGTGCGCGCGGCCGCCGTCCATCACCGCATAGGCCGAGGGCTTGTCGAACAGCGGGATCGGGAACAGCGTAAGGTCGAGCACGCAGAACAGCACGATCAGCCAGGCCAGCGCCAACGCAAGGAACGCCTCGCGGGTGCCGGCGTAGTGGCGCGCGCGGAAACGCGCGAACTCCGGCAGCCGCACGCTCGCCTGCACGTCGAACAGGATGATCACCGCCGCGAGCAGGGCCAGCAGCAACAGGCCCTGCAGGTAGTCGACGGAAAGGTCATAGGTGAACCAGGTCAGCCCGCAGGCGAACAGCAGCGGCAGGCTGAGCCAGCTGGAGGGAAGCCGCAGCAGCTGTTTCATGGCAGCCCCGCGTGGGGCGTCGGCGGCGGCGGCCGGGTGCGCGCCGCCAGCACCAGCGACAGGTAGGCCGCCACGTGCGCCAGCAGCGGCCCCGGCCGGCGCTGCAGGAAGGCGATCTTGGCGTCGATGTAGTGCGCCTGCGCGCGCAGCAGGGTGCGGTACGGTTCGTCGAACAGGCCGGCGCGGCGCAGCGCGATGTGCCGCGATTCGGCGAGGTTGCCCAGGCGCGTCTCCAGGTGCCGGGTGCGGCTCAGGTTCGCATCGTGCATGCGGTAGGCGCACACGCCGACGTCGATGAAGCCGAGCGCGTCGCGCGCGGCCAGGCGCAGGAACAGGTCCCAGTCCTCGATGCGCAGCCCCTCGCTCCAGCGGTCGACGGTGTCCAGCGCGCTCTTGCGGATCAGCGCGACCGGCCCGCCCACCGCCCACTGCCGGATCACCGCGCGACGGATGCCGTCGTCGGAGCAGTACAGGCTCTTGTCGGCGCCGTGCAGGTCGCACATGCCGCTGTCGTGCAGCTTGCGGTCATCCTGGTCGACCACGATCGAGTCGCCGATCACCGCGCCCTTGCCCGGGTGTTCCTGCAGGTAGCGGACCTGGGCGTCGAGGCCGCCGGGCAGCAGGTAGTCGTCGCTGGCGCCCGGGCGCAGGAACTCGCCGTTCGCCCGCGCCGCCAGCTCGTTGAGGGTCGCGGCGATGCCGCGGTTGCCGCGCTGCACGTACTCGATCGGGATATCCATGCAGTGCGTCGCCACCCAGTCGGCGATGAGCGCGCCGGTGCGGTCGGTCGAGCCGTCGTCGATGATGATCAGCTCCTTCGCCGGGTACGGGTCCTCCAGCACGCTGTCCAGGCAGCGCCGCACGAAGCGCTCGTGGTTGAACGCCGGAATCAGCACCGAGACCAGCGGCGGCGCGGCGCTTGCGGATACGTCGTACGCCATCGTCACAGCCCTCCCAGGTAGCGCCGCACGACCAGCAGGTTGAAGGCGAGGTAGCCGAGGTAGTTGGCGGCGAAGGCGTACATCGCGCCGACCAGGCCGAAGCGCGCGGTGAACACGTAGACCAGCGCCAGGTAGCTCGCCGCGAACAGGCACTCGGAGATCACGAACAGCCGCGTCATGGCCTTGGCCAGCATCACGTAGGAAAGGATGAAGGCCGCGATCTTGATGACGTCGCCGACCAGCTGCGGCGCGTACAGCGCATTGGCCGGCGCGAAGTCCACGCTGAACAGCCAGCGCGTCAGCGGCTCGCGCAGCAGGTACACCGAGGCGGCCAGCACCACCACCACCGGCAGGATGTAGCGGTACGCATGGCGCAGCTCGGCCAGCAGCGCGTCGCGCCCCTGGATCGAGGCCAGCTTGGGCAGGTAGTAGATGTTGATGGCCGCGGTGAGGAACAGCAGGTAGGCGTCCGACACCTTGCCCACCGCCTGCCAGTAACCGACCTGTTGCCAGCCCAGCTCCAGCGCGAGGTGGTCGCGCACCGCGATGTTCACCAGTGGCGAGACCAAGGCGGCGGTGAGCGTCATCACCGAGAACGCGGCCAGCCGCCAGGTCATCTCGCGGTCGAAGCGCAGCCGCAGCATGCTGCGCCGGAAGTACGGGCTGCGCCACCACGCCGGCAGCCCGACCAGCAACCACAGCAGCTGGCCCACCACCAGCGCCAGCAGCGCGCCGTACAGGTGCAGCCAGCGCGCCAGCGCGATCACCGTGACGATGCTGAGCATCGAGCCCAGCACCTGGATCAGCGCCAGCCGGCGCACGTCCATGAAGCCGTTGACCACGGCCAGGATGTAGTTGACCAGCGCAATGCCGAGCTGGGCCACGGCCAGCACGCGGATCAGCCCCGCGTAGGCCGGGTCGTCCAGCAGCCACGACGCCAGCGGCCGGCTGAACGTCAGCGCCAGGCAACCCATCAGCAGCGAGGCGCACAGCGCGTACCACAGCGCGGCGGCCAGCAGGCGCGCGAGGCGCTGCGGATCCTCGCGGTACTCGGCCACGTACTTCACGATGCCGGCGCTGATGCCGCCGCCGGCCAGCACCGCCAGCAGCGACATCAGGCTCATGAACTGGCCCAGCTTGCCCACGCCCTCCGGCCCGGCGAACCACGCCACCAGTTTGACCACCACCAGCGCCGCCAGCAGCCGCGCCGCGGTGGCCAGGCCGGAGTAGAAGCCGGCGCGCGCGATGTTCACGGCGGGCACCGGAACGTCTGGCAGGCGTCGATCACGCGCTGCACCGCGTCGTCGCCCAGCGTGGGGTCCATCGGCAGGCTCAGCACTTCGTCATGCAGGCGTTCGGTCAGCGGCAGCCGCAGGTGGTGCAGCTCCGGGTAGGCCGGCTGCCGGTGCGGCGGCACCGGGTAGTGCACCTGGCTGTGGATGCCGTGCGCGAGCAGGTGCCGCTGCAGCGCGTCGCGCCGGGCGCAGCGCACCACGAACAGGTGCCAGGCGTGGCCCTCCTCGTGCGCCACCTGCGGCAGCCGGATCTGCGCATGGGAGATGCCGTCGCGGTAGCGGCGCGCCACCGCGCGGCGCCGCGCGACGTCCTCGTCGAGGTGGCGCAGCTTCACCCGCAGCATCGCCGCCTGGATCTCGTCCAGCCGCGAGTTGACGCCCTGGCAGAGGTGGCGGTACTTCACCTCGGAGCCATAGTTGCGCAACGCCGCGACCTGGCGCGCCAGCCGCGCGTCGGCGGTCACCACCGCGCCGCCATCGCCCAGCGCGCCGAGGTTCTTGGCCGGGAAGAAGCTGAAGGCCGCCGCGTCGCCGAACGCGCCGGCGCGGCGGCCGTCGCACGCTGCGCCATGCGCCTGCGCGGCGTCCTCGATCAGCAGCAGCCGGTGCCGCGCCGCCAGCGCCGCCAGCGCCGGCATGTCAGCCAGCTGGCCGTACAGGTGCACCGCCATGATCGCGCGCGTGCGCGGCCCGATCGCCGCCTCCACGCAGGCCGGGTCGAGGTTGAAGCTGGACGGGTCGGGTTCCACCGGCACCGGCAGCAGCCGGTTCGCGCTGACCGCGAGGAAGCTGGCGATGAAGGTGTTGCCCGGCACGATCACCTCGTCGCCCTCGCGCAGCGCGCCGAGCTGCAGGTAGCCGCGCAGGATCAGCGCCAGCGCATCCAGCCCGTTGCCCACGCCCAGCGCGCGGGGCACGCCGCACCAGGCGGCGAACTCGTGCTCGAACGCCGCCAGCTCCGCGCCCATCACGTACCAGCCCGAGTCGATCACCCGCGCCACCGCCGCCTTCAGCTCGTCGGCATGGCGCGCGTTGATCGCCCCGACGTCGAGGAACGGCACGTCGGCCAGGGCGGCTTCGCTCGCGGCGCCGGCCATCACAGCGGCCACTCGTAGAAGTCGTGCACCACCGCGCGCGCGCCAAAGTATTCCTTCTGCGTGACCAGGCCGCCGTTGAGCACGCGCCCTTCCTGTTCGGTGGAAATGCCGAAGCTGAAGTACGCGCGGTCGGCGTAGACGCCGCCGATCAGTTCGGCCAGCAGGAAACTGAGCGCACCGGCACTGCGGCCCTGCTCCGACACGGCCATGTACTGGGTATGCGCGACCTTGCCGAGGTCGTAGACCAGCACGCCCGCCAGCAGCTCGCCCTCGCGGCGCGCCTCGTGCAGCACCAGCTGCTGCGGGAAGCGCGCCTGCAGCAGGCGCAGTTCCGCCAGGCTGTGGGTCGGCCGCGCGTCGTGCTTGCGCAGCACCTCGCTCAGCAGCGCGTGGAACTGTGCCGGGTCGGTGGCGGGCTTGAGCTCGATGCCGGCCTTGCGCGCCTTGTTGACCGCGCGCTGGCGACCCTGCGAGAAGTGGAACGACTCGCGCAGCGCGATCGCCGAGGAGAGGTCGCGCCGCTGCAGCCGCGCGCCCAGGCGGTGCAGCGCGTACAGGTCCTCCTCGGCCGGGTAGGCGTGGAAGATGTGCGGCACCGCCTTGTAGATCACCCGCTCCACGCCGAGCGCGCGGTAGTGGCGGGCGATCTGCTCGAACACGCCCAGCGTCGACTCGGCGCGCAGCCCCTGCGTGGTGAGCAGCCCGGCGTAGGTGAGGCCGGCGTGGCTGGTCACCACGGCGCCCTGGCGGCTGGCGGGAAACACCGCCACCGCCTCGCCGTGCCGCTCGACCACCAGCGACTGGTCGACGAAGCGCTCGGCGTGGTAGTCCATGTAGCCGCGCCGATGCAGCAGGTTGCCGTTGCGCGAGCGCCCGACCAGCGCGTCCCAGGCGTGCACGTCGGCGGCGGTGTAGGGCCTAACACTGCACATCGGCGACTCCCTCCGCGTAGTCGGCGGTGGCCAGGCCGAAGCCGTCCACGCCCATGTCGTTGCCGTTGTAGAACATCAGCAGCCTGTCGCGCTGGCGGAGCAGCGCGGGATAGCACAGCGCGCGCGAGTCCCAGCCGCTGGCGGACAGCGCGATGCCCAGGCTCGCGTCGCGGCGCTGCCACGCGATGCCGTCGTCGCTCGCGGCGACGCCGGGGAAGTAGTCGCCATTGACGTTGCCGCGGGTGAAGTACATCAGGTAGCGCCTGCCGTAGCGGTACACGCGCGGCCGGCCGATGCGGTATTCGCTGCCCTGCGGGCGCAGGCAGACCTGATCCGCGCGGGGGATCGCAGAGAGGTCGTCCGTCGCCACGTGGCGGATGTGGTAACGCGGAAACGGCTGGCCGCCGATGCTTTCCCAGTCGTCGCCCACCGCGTACCACAGGCGCCAGCGGCCGTCCTCGTATATGGCCGTATGCACCGCGGCGATGGTGCTGCGGCCGGGCGCGCGATCCAGGATCGGGGTGTCCTGGGTGCGCTGGAAGCTGTTGCCGCCATCGCGCGAGATGGCCAGGCCGGTGAAGGCCAGGAACTTGGCCCGGGCCACGCGCTGGAAACCGACGTAGAACAGGTGCAGGCCACCCGGCGCGTCGACCAGGTCGCCCAGGATCATGCCGCTGTCGTCGAAGCAGCCGCCCCGGCCGATGTTGAGCACCGGCTCCGTGCTGACCCGCACCACCGTCGCGGGGTCGTCCGCGCGCACGTCGACGTAGCCGATCCGGCTGACCCCGTCGACGTCGCGAAATCCCGCATAGACGCGGATGAGTTCGTCGTCGAGGCGGTACGGCGTGGGGGTGAGCGCCGAGTGCCGCATCCAGCCGCCCACTCCCTGCCGCGCGGTGTCGAAGACCAGCCCTTGCTTGGTCCAGGCGAACATGCGCGCGTCACAGCCTCACGTCGAGGCTGGACTTGCCGGGCAGCGCGTGCGCCGGCGAGCCGACGTAGACGCGGCCCGGTTCGGTGTCGCGGGTCACCAGCGCACCGGCGCCGATCACGTTGTCGGCGGCGACTTTCACGTGGTCGTTGAAGGTGCTGTTCACGCCCACGAAGCTGCTCTGGCCGATCTCGCAGTAGCCGGAGATGACGGCGTGCGAGGCAACGAACACGTGGTCATGCACCACCGTGCGGTGTCCCACATGGTTGCCGCTCCACAGCACGCAGTTGTGGCCGATGCGCACGAACGGCTGCACCACGTTGCCCTCGAAGATGAAGCTGTTCTCGCCCACCTCGGCGTTGCGCCACACGAAGGCGCGCGAGCTCACGTAGCTGGCGAGCCGGTAGCCGCGGCGCTTCGCATCAAGGTAGAAGCGCGTGCGCAGGCGGTTGAGCTGGCTGGCCGGGATGGCGACGAACAGCTCGAACTCCGCCGGCGGGTGGCTCGCCTCCAGCGTCTCGTATGCCACCACCGGATGTCCGGCCAGCTGCGGCTGCGCAAGGTAGTCGCGCTCGACGCTGAAGGCGACCACGTCGCGGTCGCCGTCGTGCTCGAAGTACTCGCAGGCGATCTGCGCGAACTCGCCCGCGCCGACGAGGACTAGAGGCTTTGGCATGCGGCCAGGCCCTCCTGGTACACCGGGCCGCGCACCTCGCGCAGGAACACCGCGTAGTCGGTGATGTAGTCGGCCGGGTCGTACACGTGGTCGGCCAGCACCATCAGCACGCAGTCTTCGCTGAAGTCGTACAGCTCGCGCCACACCATGCTGCCCAGGTGCAGGCCGTACGCGGGGTCGTCGAGCACCACCCGCACCGGGCCGGTGCCGTCGTCCAGCAGAAAGGTGACCGAGCCGCGCACCGCCACCGCAAGCTGGTTGAGGTGGCGGTGCGCATGCCGGCCGCGGTGCACGCCGTCGTGGGTGGCGAACAGGTAGTACACGCGCCGGATCACGAACGGCACGTTCCGGTCCTGCTCCAGGGCGACCAGCATGCCGCGGCTGTCGCCGTGCTTCTGCAACGGGATGCGTTCGATTTCCATGTTCCGGGCCCGGCAGTGATGTCGAGGGGAGGACCGACCTCACTGGGTGCCGCCCGGCGTGCGAAAGGTTGCGGCGGGAACCTCGCCGGGCGGCAGCGACTCCGATGTCATGCGGGCGACGCTCACGGCCGCCGCGCCAGACTCGCGGCGGCTACCTTGGGACCCTTCATCCATGACATGCTCTGGCCAGCGCAGCACGATGGAAACTCCCCGCGCCTTCCCGCCCGGGTGGGCGCGAACGCCGCCGGCATCAATACTGGCCGTTTCATCACGCACCGATGGGCTTGACGACGCTCTGGCAAGCAGCACGGTCCCCCGCCGCACCCCGGCTTGCGGTGCGCTCCGGCCGGTGTGGCGCGCGTGCGGCTGAGGTGCCGGTGACGCGGCCGCAGGTGTATCGCGCGCGCGGCAGTCGGGTCTTCCGCGGCGCGCTCGCGCTGCTGCTCGCCGCGGCCGGCCTGGCGCCGGCGCTGCATGCGCAGGTCACCTTCAACGGCGCAGCCGCGCTCAGCTCGCAACTGGTGGACCGCGGCCAGGCGATGACCCCCGACACGCCGATCCTGCAGGGCGCCGCCTCGTGGACCTTCCCGGCCGGCTGGTCGCTGGGCCTGTCCGGCAGCACGCGGCTGCGTTCGCCCGGCCGCCTGCTGGCGGCGCTGGCGCAGGCCTCGCGGCAATGGGCGCTGGCCGACAACTGGCAGATGCAGGCGAACCTGTTTTATTACCGCTACCAGGGCAGCTCGCGCTCGCACGCGTTCGACCGCGCCGAAGCGGGGCTGAGCTGGAGCTACCGCGACGTGCTGACCCTCGGCCTGTCGGCGATCCACGTGATCGGCGGCCGGCACCGGCTGCGCGGCGCCGCGGACGCCAGCCTGCAGTGGCCGCTGACGCGCGAGTTTTCGCTGTCCGCCGGCGCGGGCATCGCGCAAGCCCCGATCGCGCCGTACGATAGCTACGGCTACGACCGCCCGGGCCCCTCCGAATACGCCCGCGCCGGCGGCTACCGCCAGCGCCCGGCGGCGGAGTTCCGGCGCTACGGCCACCTCGGACTGATATGGAGCCGCGGGGCGTGGCGGGTGGAAGCCCAGCGCATCCTGGCCGACCCGCGGACGCGCTGGCAATCGGACGCTTTGGACGCCTCGCCGTGGGTGCTCACCGTCTCGCGCTCGTTCTGACCGGAGGCAACCTTTCCGCACTGACGCGGCACCCATCCAGCGACCCGGCACCGTCCCTCGACCCAAGCGAGGATCCCATGCACGACGACGACCTCGATTCCGATGTCACCGACCGCATGCTGCTGCAGCGCATGTCAGGCGGCGATCGTGCCGCGCTGGGCATCCTGTACCGCAGCTATCACGGCCGGCTGTGCCGCTTCCTCGGCCGCCTGACCCGCCGCGCCGACGTCATCGAGGAAGTCATCAACGACTGCTTCTGGATCGCCTGGCAGAAGGCCGGCAGCTTCCACGGCGACTCGCGCGTCTCCACCTGGCTGATGGGCATCGCCTACCGCAGCGGGCTGAAGACCCTGCGCCAGTACGGCGACGCGCCGGTCGAGGACGACCCCCGCCGCGAGGAGCGCAGCGCCGTCCACGACCTGGACGAGGACCGCGAACTGCGCGACTGGCTGAGCAAGGGGCTGGACCGCCTGTCGGCGGACCAGCGCGTGGTGGTCGAGCTGGTCTACGGCGTGGGGCACAGCCTGGACGAGGTGGCGGTGATCATGCAGTGTCCGGTGGGCACGGTGAAGGCGCGCCTGTTCCATGCGCGGGTCAAGCTGCGCAACGTGCTGCCGAGCCTGGCGGGCGAGCCGTCCCAACACACCGAGGCCATGCCATGACGTTCCCGCTGGATTCCGGCAAGGACTGCGTACGCGCCTGGGAAATGATGCCGTGGGTGCTGCAGGACAGCGCCACAGCGGAACAGGGCGCGTGGCTGGAAGGCCACCTGGCGCAATGCGCGGCCTGCCGCGCGGAGTTCGCCCAGCAGAGCCGGCTGCGGCTGGCGCTGTCGCTGCCGGCGCAGCTCGCGCCCGACGTCGAGGCCGGACTAGGCCGCCTGCTGCAGCGCCTCGACGCGCCCGCGGCGCCGGCTGCCCCGGCGCGTGCGCGCGCGGCCGGCTGGATCAACCGCGCGCTGGTCGCCGCGGTGCTGGTGCAGGCGCTCGGCATTGGCATCCTCGGCGTGAAGCTGTGGTCGGCGGACGGCACGCCTGCCTATCGCACGCTGAGCCAGCCAGGCCAGCCCGCGCTGGCGGGGACGATCCGCGTGGTGCCCGACGCCGGCATGACGCTGGCCGACTGGAACGCGCTGCTGCACGCGCTGCGGCTGCAGGTGGTGGCCGGCCCCAACGACGTCGGCGCCTATACGGTGGCGCCGGCAAGTTCCGCCTCGACCGCGCAGCAGGCGCTGCAGCAGCTGCGCAGCACGCGCGGCATCGTGCTGGCGGAGCCCGTCGCCACGCCATGAAGCGCGGCCTGCCCGTTCTCGTCATGGCGCTCGCCCTGGCCGCGTGCGCGTCCACCCCGCCGCTGGCCGGCAGCGGCCCCGGCCGCACCACGGCTGGCGACGCGGCCGCGATGGACAGCCAGCGCGACATCATCCTGGCGGTCGCCAACCCGCTGCAGCCGCCGCCGATCCACGCCGGCTCCAGCGTGCTCGGCTACGCCCCGTCGCGCTACTACGGCGCCGGCCAGCAGGCGGCCTCGACGCTGGCCGCGCTGCGCCAGCGCTATGCCTTCAGCGAGCTCGCCGGCTGGCCGATCAAGGCGCTCAAGCTGTACTGCATCGTGCTGCAGCCGCCGCCCGGCACCAGCCGCGACAGCCTGCTGCAGGCGCTCGCCGCGGATCGTCGCGTGCAGCTGGCGCAACCGCTGCACGACTTCGCCGTGTACGCGCAAAGCGCCGCCGGCGGGCACGCGTACAACGACCCCTACGTCGGCCTGCAGCGCGGCTTCATCGAGACCGAGGCGGCGCGCGCGCACCGCTACAGCGAAGGCCGCGGGGTGCGCGTGGCGGTGGTCGACACCGGTGTCGACCTGGCCCATCCCGACCTCGAGGGACGCATCCACGACGCGCACAACCTGGTCGACGACGACGCGGCGGCGTTCGACCGCGACAGCCACGGCACCGAGGTCGCCGGCGTCATCGCCGCGGTCGGCGACAACCACCTGGGCATCGTGGGCATCGCCCCGCAGGCCGAGCTCAGCGTGTACAAGGCCTGCTGGTATCCGCCCGCGCCGAATGCCGGCGCGCGCTGCAACTCCTTCACGCTGGCCAAGGCGCTGGCCGCGATCATCGACACCGACGACCGCATCATCAACCTGAGCCTCGGCGGCCCCGCCGATCCGCTGCTCGACCTGCTGCTGGTGCAGATCCTGCAGCAGGGCCGCATCGTGGTGGCCGCGATCCCGCCGGAGGGCAACCTGGCGGGTTTTCCCGACAGCACGCCCGGCGTGCTGCTGGTCAGGATGAGCGGCCCGTCGACGGCGCCGCCTGGCGTGCTGAGCGCTCCCGGAAACGACATCCTGACCACTCAGCCCGAGGGGGGCTACGACTTCACCTCCGGGCCGTCGATGGCCGCGCCGCACGTGAGCGGCATGGCCGCCCTGCTGCTGTCGCTGGCGCCGAGGCTGGACGTGCGCGCGATCCGCGACCTGCTGCTACGCAGCAGCAGACTCTCCGGCGGCGTGCTGCAGGTGAACGCTGCCGCCGCCGTGACGGAACTGCGCGGCACACCGCAAGCCGCCCGCTGAGCGGGCGGCGCCCTGCCGGGCGGCTGTTCGACAGCGTTTTTTTACACAGCGCATTCACCCGGCTGATCGCAATGTAAGCGGGCGCCCAGGTGCGGGTGCCACGGTCAGGAGCATCCCATGTCGCCGAAGCGGCACGCCGACTTGAGCCAGGAGTTCGTCGAGCAGCAGCGCCTGCGCCTGCTGGCGTTGCGCAAGCAGTTGCTTGGCGGCGAGGAAAACGATCTGGCCGGCAAGCGGGCGTTCCAGCGGCAGCACGGCGAAGAGGCCGAAGAAGAAGAGGACGACGCGCAGGATCTGTCGCGGCGGGAAGTCGACCAGGCCCTGCACAACGTGGACGATCGCCGCGTGGCGAACATCGAGCGTGCGCTGCAGAAGATCGCGGAAGGCAGCTACGGCCAGTCGGACCTCAGCGGCGACCCGATCCCGCAGGCCCGGCTCGAAAGCACACCCGAAGCGATCCTCACCGTGCAGGAAGAACGCCGCCAGGAGGCCGACGCGGCGCGCTAGTCCGTCCGAAGGAGCAGGCCGGCCGCGGGCGTGTCGACAACGCCGCCCCGGTATCCGGGTTGCGGGCGAATACAGACATAGTTGACGGAATCGCCCGAATTGCCCGGGCATGCCGGCGTTCCCGCGTGCTCGAATCCCTCACGCATTTACCTGCGCTTCTGTGTTGACGCGCCGCCAACACGGACAAACCTATTTTACGAACTCTTTCGTAGCGCGAAGCACACGCCGTCTTTCTGATCGTCTACCGTCATCGGTGGCAACCATGGCATCCAGCCCGCAGCACTACGACTTCCTCATCCTCGGCAGCGGCGAATCGGGAAAATACCTGGCATGGACCATGGCCAGGGCTGGCCACCGCGTCGCCGTGATCGAACGCCGCTGGATCGGCGGCTCCTGTCCGAACATCGCCTGCCTGCCGAGCAAGAACGTCATCTACAGCGCGCAGGTGGCATCACTGGTTCGCCGCGGCAAGGAGTTCGGCATCGCTGCGGGCCCGGTCGGCATCGACATGGCGGGGGTGCGCGAGCGCAAGCGCACGATGGTCAATGAGCTCATCGCGATCCACCGCAACAACTACACGAACAGCGGCGCGGAGCTGATCATGGGCGAAGGCCGGTTCATCGCACCGAAGACGATCGAGGTGCAACTGCAGGATGGCGGCACCCGCGTGCTGAGCGGCGAGCTCGTCTATCTGAACCTGGGTACCCGTGCGGCGATCCCCGACGTACCGGGCCTGCACCAGTCCACGCCACTCACGCACGTCGAGGCGCTCGAACTGGACCGCGTGCCGGAACACCTGATCGTGCTGGGCGGGGGTTATGTCGGCCTCGAGTTCGCGCAGCCGATGCGGCGCTTCGGCAGTCGCGTCACGGTGGTGGAGCAGGGCCCGCAGCTGGCCGGCCACGAGGACCCCGACGTGGCGCAGCTGCTGATGCGGCGCTTCGCCGACGAAGGCATCGTGGTCGAGCTGAATGCCCGGCCGAGCAGGGTCGAGGGTCGCTCCGGCGACAAGGTCCGCTGCCATGTGCAGACCGCGGCGGGCGACAAGGTCATCGAGGGCAGCGACATCCTGGTGGCGGCCGGACGCACGCCGAATACGCAGGCGATCGGTCTTGACGTCGCGGGTGTGAACCTCGATGCGCGCGGCTATGTGCAGGTCAACGAACGCCTGGAGACCAGCGCGCCCGGGGTGTGGGCGATGGGCGACTGCGCGGGGAGTCCGCAGTTCACCCACGTTGCGTTCGATGACTTCCGGGTGGTCAGGGACAACCTCGCCGGTGGCCAGCGCACGACCCGGGACCGGCTGGTGCCGTATTGCATGTTCACCGATCCGGAGCTTGGCCGGGTCGGTCTGAACGAGACGGCGGCACGGCGCGCCGGCATCGCCTACCGCGTTGCCCGCACGCCGATGGCGGCGGTGTTGCGCACCCGCACCTTGTCCGAGACGGGCGGGTTTCTCAAGGCGCTGGTGGCCGCCGACAGCGATCGCCTGCTCGGCTTCACCGCGCTGGGCGTATCGGGCGGTGAGGTGATCGCGGTGGTGCAGACCGCGATGCTGGCCGGACTTCCCTACACCGCCTTGCGCGACACCATCTTTACCCACCCCACGATCGCCGAGGGCCTCACGGTACTGTTTGCCAACCCGCCGGCCACGCCCGCAGCCGCCGCGCACTGACCACGCGATCATCCCGCCGGGAGAGGCGCGTGCCCCGCGCAGGGACGCGCCGATTTTCACCGATTCAGAACGGTGCCAAGGCACATCATTCGACAGGTGTTCCCGCATGGGTGGTCGTGTATGGATCTCCTGCAGGGAAACGCCATTGCGCACGGATCATCCGCAAGGAATCACGATCTTCGCGCCGCGGGAGAGGCCGTCACGACAACGACCGACAACCATGGAAGCATCCCCGCGGACACACAAATTTCGCAGCACGGAACCATCAGACCAGAGACTGCCATGACCATCCTCGTCGCCGGCACCACCGCGCCGGAGTTCACCCTGCATTCCACCCCCGACCAGAGCGTGGCGCTGAAGGAGTTCCGCGGCCGCAACGTGATCCTGGCGTTCTACCCCGCCGACTGGAGCCCGGTGTGCAGCGACCAGCTGGCGCTGTACAACGAGTTGCTGGACGAGTTCGCCCGGCTCAACGCGCAGCTGCTGGCGATCTCGGTGGACGGCGTGTGGAGCCATGCCGCGCTGGCACGCGAGCGCAAGTTCCACTTCCCGCTGCTGTCCGACTTCGAGCCGAAGGGCGAAGTGGCGCGCGCCTATGGCGCGTACGACGCGGAGCACGGCGTCGCGGGCCGCGCGCTGTTCGTGATCGACGGCGACGGCGTGATCTGCTGGAGCTACCTGTCGCCGATGGGCGTGAACCCGGGCGCCGCCGGCATCATCAAGGCGCTGGAAGCGCTGCCGTCGAACAACATCCAGAAAACGCTGCCCGCCGACACCGCACAGGAGACTGCATGATGCTGCACGAGGACTCGATCCTGGCCGTGCCGGTAGCCGCGCACGACCATATCCAGGGCAACGCGCATGCCGTGGTGACCCTGGTGGAGTACGGCGATTTCCAGTGCCCGGCCTGCGGCATGGCCTACCCGCTGGTGAAGCAGTTGCAGCACCGTTACGCCGGCAACCTGCGCTTCGTGTTCCGCCACTTCCCGCTGGCCCAGGCGCACCCGTACGCGACCCTCGCCGCCGAGCTGGCCGAGGCCGCCGCGGTCGAGGGCCGCTTCTGGGCGATGCACGACTGGCTGTACGAGCACCAGGAGGAATGGGCTCCCTACGGCGGCGCCGGGCTGGAAGCCGGCGTGCGCGCGCTGGGCCTGGACGAGCAGGCGCTCGCCGCCACCCTGCGCAGTCCCGGCATCGATGCGCACATCCGCCGCGACTTCATGGGCGGCGTGCGCAGCGGCGTCAACGGCACGCCGAGCTTCTACGTCAACGGCTACCTGTACCAGGGCGATTTCGACACGCTGGTGCACGCCATCGGCCGGGTGATCGCCCGGCAGTCATGACCACAGGGCCCTGAACAGGGCCCGGGCTGTCGTCATTCCCGCGAGGCGCTTTTCAACGGCCGAAGGCCGGTCAAGCGGGAATGATCTGACCGGAGGTCTTTCGAGGTTCCCACTCGCGCACTACATCCAGGAGCGCCAGCACCCATGAACGAGAACACTATGCCCTCTCCCGAAGCACTGCCGGGAAATCTCCAGCAGCTGCTGCCGCAACTGGAAGCGCTGTACACCGACATCCACGCACACCCGGAACTGTCGATGCAGGAAACGCGTACCGCGGGCCTGGCCGCCGACCACCTGCGCGCCGCCGGCTACGAAGTGACCACCGGGGTCGGCAAGACCGGCGTGGTCGGCCTGCTGCGCAACGGCGACGGCCCCACCGTGATGCTGCGTGCCGACATGGACGCGCTGCCGGTCGAGGAAGCGACCGGCGTGGCTTACGCGAGCAAGGTCACCGCAACCGACCCCGAGGGCAAGAGCGTGCCGGTGATGCACGCCTGCGGCCACGACATGCACGTCACCTGGCTGGTCGGTGCGACCACGCTGATGGCGCAGACCCGCGACAGCTGGCGCGGCACGCTGATGGCGGTGTTCCAGCCGGCGGAAGAGACCGCCCAAGGCGCCCAGGCGATGATCGACGACGGCTTGTTCAAGCGTTTCTCCAAACCCGACGTGGTGCTCGGCCAGCATGTGATGGTCGGCCCGGCGGGCGCCGTCGGCGGACGCAAAGGGGTGATCACCTCGGCCGCCGACAGCCTGCAGATCCGCCTGTTCGGGCGCGGCGCGCACGGCTCGATGCCGCAGGCCAGCATCGATCCGGTGGTGATGGCGGCGGCGACGGTGCTGCGGCTGCAGACCATCGTCGCGCGCGAGCTGGCGCCGACCGAGGCGGCGGTGCTCACCATCGGCTCGCTGCAGGCCGGCACCAAGGAAAACGTGATTCCCGACGAGGCCGTGATCAAGCTCAACGTGCGCACCTTCGACGAGGGCGTACGCAAGCGCGTGCTGGCCGCGATCACCCGCATCGTCAACGCCGAGGCGGCCGCCTCGGGCGCGCCGAAGCCGCCGGAGATCACGCCGCTGGACAACTACTCGCTGGTGACCAACGACGACACGGCGACAACGACCGTGGTCGAGGCGTTCCGCCGGCACTTCCCCGCCGAACGCATCCGCGAAACCGGGCCGACCTCGGCCAGCGAGGATTTCGGCTCGTTCGGCGCCGAATGGGGCGTGCCGTCGGTGTTCTGGTTCGTCGGCGGCACCGACCCCGACATCTACGCCAAGGCCAAGGCCGCGAACCGGCTCAACGAGATCCCCACCAACCACAACCCGCGCTTCCTGCCGGTGCTGCACCCGACCCTGGAGACCGGCGTGGAGACGCTGATGGTGGCCGCGCGGGCATGGCTGGCGGCGGCGCGCTGAACCATGGAACAGCCGACCGAAGCCACCCGGGCTGTGCTGCACGTCCTGCCGTTGGTGCTGGACCTCGGCGGCACCTTCGTGTTCGCCATCAGCGGCGCGATGGTCGCGGTCCGGCACCGGCTCGACATCTTCGGCGTGCTGGTGCTGGCGTTCGCGGCGGGCAACGCGGGCGGCATCACGCGCGACCTGCTGATCGGCGCGGTGCCGCCGTCGGCGATCGCCGACCTGAAATATTCCGGCGTGTCCGCGCTAGCCGGGTTGCTTACCTTCTACTGGTATCCGGTGACCCACCGGTTGCGCCGCGACGTGCAGTGGCTGGACGCCGTGGGACTGGCGTTCTTCGCGGTCGCCGGTGCGGAGAAGGCGCTGCTGCACGGCATCCACCCGATCATGGCGGCCCTGCTCGGCATGGTCACCGGCATCGGCGGCGGCATGCTGCGCGACGTGCTGGTATCCGAGATTCCGGCCGTGTTGCGCGCCGACCTGTATGCGCTGGCGGCGCTGGCCGGCGCCAGCGTGGTGGTGAGCGCCCACCTGCTGCACCTGCACCCGATGGTCGCCGCGCTGCTCGGCGGCGGCCTGTGCTTCGCGCTGCGCTTCATGGCGATCCGGTACGGCTGGCACCTGCCGACGGCCCAGCCGCCGCAGGAGGAGGCAGCGGACGCCCCACGCCGGCGGCACCACGACGAAGGGAACTGAAATGGGAACCTGCGTATTGCTGTGCGGCCGGATGTTCGATGGCCGGGCCGACCGGCTGACCGGCCCGGTCGAGATCCTCGTGGAAGACGACCGCATTGCCGAGATCGGCCCCACGGTGCGCCGGCCGCCCGATGTGCGGACGATCGACCTGTCCGGGCGCACCGTGAGCCCCGGCTTCATCGACAGCCACGTCCACCTGACCATGGATGCCGCCGATCTGGCCCGACAGACGCTGGCGTCGTCCGCGACCAAGGCACTGAAGGGATTGAGCATCGCCCGCGAGTACATGCGCTACGGCTTCACCACGTTGCGCGACATGGGCTGCGTCGATCCGGACTTCCCCACCGTGGACCTGCGCAATGCGTTGGCCGCCGGCCTCGTCGAGGGGCCGCGGCTGATCGTCGCCGCGCACATCATCAGCTCGTCCGGCGGGCATGGCGACCTGCGCGGTTTCTACGGGCCGCGCTGGGACATCCCCGTTTCCGCCATCGCCGACGATGCGGGCGCGATCAAGGCGCTGGTACGCCGCGAGCACGCCTTCGGCAGCGACTGGATCAAGACCACCAACACCGGCGGCTACTTCAGCCCCGGCGACGACCCCGCCCGCGTGACGTGGTTCGACGACGAGATGAACCTGCTGGCCGCCACCGCGCAGCAACTGGGCATGCCGGTAGCGGTGCACACCGGCGCCGCCGACGGTTGCAGGCAGGCCATCCGCGCCGGCGCCCGCAGCCTGGAACACGCCTACCTGATCGACGATGCCGCGCTGGCGATGGCGCAGCAGGCCGGCACCTTCCTGGTGCCGACCATGCAGATGACCCGCGAAGACCTGCACGCGCTGCACGAGCACACCCTGCCGTGCCAGGCGGTGTGGAAGTTCAGCCGCGACAGCGGCACGATCGTCGACTCGCAGCGGCTGATCGCGCAGAGCGAGGTGAAGATCGCCTACGGCACTGACTGCGGCATGTTCCCCTTCAGCCACGGCATCCTCGAATTCCAGGCGATGGTGGCGGCCGGCCTCACCCCGCTGCGCGCGCTGAGGGCCGCTACCAGCGTGGCGGCGGAGCTGCTCGGCCAGGACGACATCGGGGTGCTGGCCGTGGGCAAACACGCCGACATCGTGGCCATGCCGGGCGATCCGCTGGCCGACATCAGCGCCACCGCCGGGGTGGACTTCGTGATGAAGAGCGGCCGCGTCTATCGCAGCCCGGGCGCGCCACGCACGGCGCGGGAGAAGTGATCGGGGTCTTGCGCAGGAATCGCGCAACCTTGCGCGGGTGGAGTGACCCCGATGAAGTCTGCCGCTGGATTGCTCGGGAAAGGACGTTCTGATTACGGGCGCGGTCAGCGGCTTTGGGGCGACGGCTCTCGCCTTGGCCAGACAGGGCACCAGGGTTTGCATCGGCGATGTCAGCGACGGCAGCCCCTCGATCGGTTTCATGACCGGCCGGGTGTATCCGGTGGGTGCGCGGACGGCTCACTGAAACCGACCACCATGGAAAAACATTGAAGTCAGGAGAAACCGACATGACACAACGTGTTCTGGTGACCGCCGGCGCCAGCGGCATCGGCAAGGAAATCGCGCGGGCATTCGTCGCCAGCGGCGCCACCGTCTGCGTCTGCGACATCAATGTGCAGGCGCTGGAGACGGTCGCGAATGACATTCCCGGCCTGGTGACCCTCGTCTGCGACGTGTCGAAGCGACAGGACATCGAACGCATGGTCGCCAGCGCCACCGAGGCACTGGGTGGGCTGGACGTGCTGGTCAACAACGCCGGCATCGCCGGCCCCACCGCGCCCGTCGAGACAGCGGATCCCGATCAGTGGGAGGCGGTAATGGCCGTCGACGTCATCGGCACCTTCCACGTCACGCGGCTGGCGATCCCGTACCTGAAGCAATCCCCGGCCGGCAGCATCGTCTGCATGTCCTCGCTCGGCGGCCGCTACGGCTATCCGAACCGGAGCGCCTACTGCGTCGCGAAGATGGGGCTGATCGGCTTCACCAAGACGCTGTCGCGCGAACTGGGCCAGTACGGCATCCGTTGCAACGCGATCGCGCCGGGGGCGGTGGGCGGCGAACGCATGGAACGCGTACTGCAGGGCCGCGCCGATGCGGACCACACGTCGCTGGAAGAAGAGCGGCAAGCCATGATGAGCATCCAGTCGATCAAACGCTTCGTCGACCCGAAGGACATCGCCAGCCTGATCGTGTTCCTCGCGTCAGATGCAGGCAAGTCGATTTCGGGACAGGTCATTCCCATCGACAACGATGCGCAGACCTCGGCCTTGTGACGGCGGACCCATGTCGTGGCAAGAACGCACGAGCCTCGGTCGCCATCACGCCCTCCGCGACTGCAGCGGCACTCGGCCGAACGGCACGCTCCGCATCGAGATCGAGCCGCCGCCGATGCCCTCAACCGGGAAGCTCAACCGATCCATGGGGCAGGCACTCCACGCCAGCTTCTGCCAGCGAGAGCGGCGGGCAGGGCC
>NZ_AJXW01000075.1 GCF_000264375.1 Rhodanobacter thiooxydans LCS2 | reverse complement strand
TGCTAATTACGGATAAGTTCTTAGTCGGAGCGGATTCCCACCGTCATCGTGTACTGGCGGTAGATGCCGTAGCCCACGCCACACAGTCCGGTGAGCGCGGCCGGGACATGGTGGTGCGGAACACCATGCCGCTGCAGGTGCTCGCCTTGCCGTTCCGCAACCCGATCCCCACCGAAGCCGGATAGAGCCCTGAAGGCCGACCGGCATCCGGCAGCGGCCACACCTGTTGTGCTGCTGACGATTTGACGCAGCCGCTCAGTGCGACAAGCCGGCACGTTGAACCACCACGACAGGTCCGTCCGGGCGGCTGACTTCTGACATGGTACGCGTGCCCGCATGAGGGCTGCCTTGTCCAGGTCGATGCAGCTCACCTCGGGTGCCCAACGAAGCCCGTGTTTGTCCTGGCGGTGATCGGCCCGCCGCCACGCTGTTTCCCGTCGTCTTGTCCGGCCCCATCCCTGCAGCCAGGGCATGAACAGGTGACGCTGGCAGCCGCTAGCGCGTCCGCGGCCTTCTGGCTGCAGTCGCGGTCTTTTCGGCAAGGTTGTACTCGCTTTGCCAGGAGTGCCCGGACTTCTGCTCGATATAGTCCCGGATCAGCTGGCGCACCACCTGCGACGGCGTGGTGTCGTCTGCCGCACACAAGCGCTCGAACACCGCCTTCTTGCGTGGGTCGATCAGGACCGTCAGGCGGGCCGTACGGCTTTCTGTTGGCATGCGAGTATCATCGGCTGTACACTGAGCAATCATCTTATGATAATAAAGTTATCATGACAAACGTCCAGCCGGTACCGCTCAACAGCCGCTCGACCAGCGACCTGCTCGAGTCCACCGTATGCATGGGGTAAGTGCACTGACGACAACCACGGCACTGACGGCATTGCTGGTTCTGGTTGCTTCATGGTTGCTGATTGGTGCACTCGGCCTGGTCCAGTCCAATCGCATCGGTTGGGTCGCACGCACACTGTTCCCGCTGGGCGCGCTGGTCGCACTGGGCGTGGCCGGCATGGGCGCCATGTCCCTGGGCACCGGCTTTGCCGCGCAGACCGGCGTGCTTGCCTTCGGGCTTCCGGACATGCCGTTTCATGTGCGTCTGGATGCGCTGTCAGGCTTCTTCTTGCTGCTGCTCGGAAGTGCCGGGGCTGGCATCTCGATCTTCGCCGCCGGTTACTTCCGGCACGGCGAAGGTACGGCGCCGGGGCTGCTGTGCCTGCAGTACCACGTATTCCTGGCCAGCATGGCGCTGGTCGTGCTGGCCGATGACGCCTATCTGTTCATGGTGGCGTGGGAAACGATGGCGCTCAGTTCGTATTTCCTGGTGACCACCCAGCACCGTATTCCGGAGATCCAGCGCGCCGGCTTCCTGTACCTGCTGATGGCGCACGTGGGAGCACTGGCACTGCTGCTCTGCTTCGGTGTGCTGCACGGCGGCAGCTGGCTGATGACGTTTGACTCGATGCGTGCGGCCACCCTGTCGCCGGCCTGGGCCGCGGCGGCCTTCCTGCTGGCCTTGTTCGGTTTCGGCGCCAAGGCGGGCCTAGTGCCCTTGCATGTGTGGCTGCCGGAAGCCCATCCGGCCGCGCCATCTCCGGTGTCCGCGATGATGAGTGGCTTGATGCTCAAGGTGGCGGTCTACGGCATGCTGCGGGTCAGTTTCGATCTGCTCCATGCCGGCCCATGGTGGTGGGGCATGCTGACGCTGGCAGTGGGACTGGGCACGGCGCTGTTCGGTGCGGTGTTCGCTGCCGTGCAGACCGACATGAAGCGGTTGCTGGCCTATTCCTCCATCGAGAACATCGGCCTGATCTTCGCCGCGCTTGGCCTGGCGTTGCTGTGCTACGCGTTCAACATGCGCCTGCTGGCGGCGTTGGCACTCACCGCGGCGTTGCTGCATGCACTCAACCACGCACTGTTCAAGAGCCTGCTGTTTCTCGCCACCGGCTCGGTGCTGCACGCCACCCACGAGCGCAGCCTGGGCAAACTCGGCGGGCTGATCCGACGGATGCCATGGGTCGCCGCGCTGGCCCTGGTCGGCACCCTGTCCCTCGCCGGGTTGCCACCGCTCAACGGTTTCGTTTCCGAATGGCTGCTGCTGCAGGCATTCTTGTCCACGCCGTCCATCCCGCATGCGTTCATCAACATGATCGTGCCGCTGGGCGCGGCCGTGGTGGCACTCACCGCCGCGCTGGCCGGCTACGTGATGGTCAAGTTCTACGGCGTCATATTCCTCGGCCAGCCACGCGAACCTTCGCTAATGCAGGCCCACGATGCGGGTTGGCTGGAACGGGTGGGGCTGGCCTGGCTGGCGTTGGGCTGCATCTTCATTGGCGTGTTTCCGCAAGCCGCGCTGGATGCCATCGCCGGCGTGACCCAGACCCTGCTCGGCACCGTGGTCCAGCGCGGTCCGGCGCCATGGTGGATCGCCCCGGTGGCGCAGGCGCAGGCTTCCTACAGTGGCCTATGGCTGCTGTTGGGCATGGCCGGCGTGATCGCAATGATGTTCGTGCTGGTACGGCGGATGTACCACGGTCGTGTGCGCCGGGTGCCACCATGGAATTGCGGTTACCCCGAGCTGACCCCGCGCATGCAGGACACCGCCGAAGGATTCGGTCAGCCGATCCGGCACATGTTCGGGCCGTTTTTCCGCATGGAGCGCGAAGTGCCGGCGGCGGATGACCCCGCCCCGCGTTACCGCATCCAGATCGATGACCACTTCTGGCATGGCCTGTATCTTCCGCTGGCCCGCATCGTCGGCTGGCTGGCCGATGCGCTGTCCATGCTGCAGCGTGGCCGTCTGGCCGTCTATCTGATGTACAGCTTCCTGACCCTGATCGTATTGCTGGTGTTTGTCCTGTGAACGCGCTCGCACTCGTCAGCCAGCTCGGCGGCGTGGTACTGGCCGTGGCACTGGCACCGCTGTTGGCCGGCTGGGTCGCCCAATGCCGGGCCTGGCTGCAGAGCCGGTCGGCGCCTTCCTTGCTGCTGCCCTACCGCACCTTGCGCAAGCTGTTCCGCAAGGATGCGGCGCTGGCCACGCAGGCCTCGCCCTTGTTCCGTGCCGCGCCCTACGCCGTGTTCGGCGCGATGGCTACGGCGGCGGCGATCATTCCCTCGGTAACCACCGACCTGCCCCTCGCACGGGTGGCCGATGCCATCGCGTTGGTCGGCCTGTTCGCGACGGCACGCGTGTTCATCGCCCTGGCGGCGATGGATATCGGCACGGTCTTCGGCAGCATGGGCGCGCGACGCGAGATGATGATCGGGTTTCTCGCCGAGCCGGCGCTGCTGATGGTGTTGTTCAACGCGTTCCTGATGTTCGGCAGCACGGCGTTGCCAACCATCGTGAAAGGCACCCTGGACGCCGACGGGCTGACCTTGCATCCGAGCCTGGCCTTCGCCGGTGTCGCTTTCGTGATGGTATTGCTGGCCGAGAACGCCCGCATTCCGATCGACAACCCCGGCACACACCTTGAAGTAACGATGATCCATGAGTCGATGGTGCTGGAATATTCCGCGCGCCATCTGGCCCTCATCGAGTGGGCGTCCTGGTTGAAGCTGTTCAACTATGCGTGCATCGGTTTCACGCTGTTCGTGCCCTGGGGCATCGCGCCGCGCACGGCCGGCCCACTGGGTCTGTTGCTCGCCATCGTGTGGTTGCTGGCCAAGCTGGCCGTCGCCGGCGCGGTGCTGGCGGTGATCGAAACGGTCTCGGCCAAGCTGCGCATCTTCCGGGCGCCGGAGTTCCTGAGCATGGCGTTCCTGCTCGCCGTGCTGGGCCTGCTCGTTCACCTCCTGCTGCAATCCTGAATGATGCCTCCACTCAACCTCGTCACCCAGCTGCTGCACGTGCTCGCCGCCGGCCTGCTGATGATCTCGTTCTCCATGCTCGCGCAGCGGCGGACACGGCGGCTGATCGTGCTGCTGGCCTGGCAGGGTGTGGTGCTGACCGCCTCCACGCTGCTGGTCGCCGTCACGGCGCACCTGCAGCATCTGTACTACTCCGCGGCGCTGACCCTGATCGAAAAGGTCTGGCTGATGCCGTGGATCCTGCTGCGGCTGATGCGTCGCCTGGGCATCGAGGGCGACAGCGATCCGCTGGTAAACATTCCCACGCTGATGCTGGTCGGGCTGGGTCTGGTGATCTTCGCGTTCGGACTGGCCCAGCCGATCAGTTCGCTGGCCACCACGGTCACCCGACAGACGCTGGGCATTGCGATGGCGGTGATCCTGCTGGCCTTCCTGATGATGATTGCCCGACACAAGGCGGTGACCCAGGTGATCGGTTTCCTGGCGATGGAGAACGGCCTGTTCTTCGCCGCCACCAGCACGACCTACGGCATGCCGATGGTGGTCGAGCTGGGCATTGCGCTCGATCTGCTGGTCGGCGTGTTCATCTTCGGCATCTTCTTCTTCCAGATCCGCGAGCAGTTCGACAGCCTCGACCTGCATCAGCTCGAAGCACTCAAGGAGGACTGACGTGGAGCTTGCGTGGGTGCTGGGTACTCCCTTGTTCGGTGCGATCGTGCTGGCCGTGTTCGGTGCGCGGCGCTCCGCCGCCGAACTCAACGTCGTGATCAGCCTGGCGACGTTGATCGCTGCCGCGGCGCTGGTACTCAGGATCATCGGCCAGGGCTCGATGACGGTGGCCCACGAGCAGTTCTTCGTCGATCCGTTCAACGTGTTCCTGATCGCGCTGACCGCGCTGATCGGTTTCACCACGGCGGTGTTTTCGCGCCCCTACATGCGTATCGAGCAGGATCACGGTCGGCTCAACGCGCACCGCCTGCGGCTCTATCACAGCATGTACCAGCTGTTCATGGCCGCCATGCTGGTGGCACTGTCGACCAACAACATGGGGTTGCTGTGGGTGGCGATGGAGGCGGCGACGCTGTCCACCGTGCTGCTGGTGTCGTTGTACCGCACCCGCGCCAGCATCGAGGCGGCCTGGAAATATTTCATCCTGTGCGGCGTCGGCATCGCGCTGGCGCTGTTCGGCACGATCCTGCTGTATTTCGCTGCGGAGCGGCTGCTCGGTGGCGAGGGCATGCGGGCACTGTTGTGGACCCACCTCAACGCGGTGAAAGGGCAGCTCGACCCGACGGTGATCGGGCTCGCGTTCGTCTTTCTGCTGGTCGGCTACGGCACCAAGGTCGGTCTCGCCCCCCTGCACAACTGGCTGCCCGATGCCCACGCGGAGGGTCCCACTCCGGTCTCGGCGGTGTTGTCGGGGCTGCTGCTCAACGTGGCGATGTACGCCGTGGTCCGTTGCAAGATCCTTGCGGTCGGCGCGATGCACTCGGCGCTGCCCGGACGCATGCTGATGGCGTTCGGTTTGTTCTCGACGGTGCTGGCGGCGTTCCTGCTGTGGCGTCAACGCGACATCAAGCGCCTGTTCGGCTACTCCTCGATCGAGCACATGGGCATCATCACCTTTGCATTCGGCATGGGCGGGCCGCTGGCAAATTTCGCCGCGCTGCTGCACATGACGGTGCACTCGTTGACCAAGTCGGCGATCTTCTTCGCCGCCGGCCATGCCTCGCAGATTGCGGGCACCCAGCGCATTGATGGCATCCGCGGCCTGCTGACGGTGAGTCCCACCGTCGGCTGGGGACTGATGCTGGGCTCGCTGGCGATCCTCGGCACACCGCCGTTCGGCGTATTCACCAGCGAATACATGGTCTTGATCACGGCCATGCGCGACCACCCGTGGGCGACACCGCTCCTGCTCGTCGCCCTGGCCGTGGCATTCGCCGCGATCTTCTTCAAGGTGCAGCCGATGGTGTTCGGCGAAACGGATGCACAGCGTCTGCCGCACCCGCCGGCACTGGTGCCGGTGTTTGTGCACCTGTCGATCGTGCTGATGCTCGGCCTGTACATACCGCCGGCCCTGGCCCAGTGGTATCGGCTTGCCGCGAGCCTGATCGGATGAATCCCATGTGGCCTGACTTTCTCGACACCGAATGCGTGCCCTTGCCCTCCAACGTGGCGGCCTGCCGCGTACAGGTCGATGCCGCTCGCTGGTGCGAGGCCGCGGATGCGATGCGCGAGGCAGGTGCGGACCTGCTGTCGTTGTGGGGCAGCGACGATCGCGATCGCGACCAGTGCCTGCGCGTGCACGCGGCCTACCTGCTGCGCGATCGGGTGGTGGTGGTGGAGCACGCGATGCCCGCCGACCGGCCCATCTACCCCTCGCTGGCCACGCGCTTTCCGGCGGCCGGGCGGCTGCAGCGCGCGACCTACGATCTGCTCGGCATCCGCGCCGACGCTGGCGATATGCGGCCGTGGTTGCGCCACGGCGGCTGGCCGGAGGGCGTGTTCCCGCTGCGCCGCGACGTCGCGGCGACCCAGACCTGGCCGGTGACCAGTTCGCCATATCCGTTCATCCCGGTCAGCGGAGACGGCGTGCACGAGATGACCGCCGGTCCGGTACATGCCGGCACCATCGAGCCGGGACGTTTCCAGCTGGCCGTGGTGGGCGAAAAGGTGCTGCGCCTGGAGGTTCGCCTCGGCTACACGCACAAGGGCATCGCCAAGCGCTTCGAGGCAATGGCCCAGTGCGACGCCCACCGTCTGGCCGCCCATATCTGCGGCGATTCGACGGTGGCTTTCAGCTGGGCGTATTGCGCCGCGCTGGAAGCGATCACCGCCAGCACACCCTCGCCGCGCGCCCTCGTCCTGCGTGGGCTGGCGCTCGAACGCGAGCGCATCGCCAATCATCTGGGCGATCTGGGCGGACTGGCCAACGATGTCGGCTTTGCCTTCGGCCAGACCCAGTTTTCCAGCCTGAAAGAGCAGCTTCTGCGGCACAACGCGGAACTGTTCGGCCAGCGCTACCTGTTCGATTTCGTGGTCCCCGGTGGCGTCGCCAGCGACCTGCCGGCACGCGCGCTGCCGGGCATGCTCGACGAGATCGCGGCACTGGAACGCGCGGTAGGCGACCTGCGCGGAATCTACGCCCGGCATGAGGGCCTGCAGGATCGTTTCCTCGGTGCCGGCCGCTTGACCCCCGCCCAGGCTGCCGCCTTGGGTGCGATAGGCCTGGCCGGGCGTGCTTCCGGCGTCGCCCGCGACCTGCGCGTGGACCAGCCATGGTCGCCGTATGATCAATCGTCGCCGGCGTTGGCCACCAGCACCGAAGGCGATGTGGCGGCGCGCGTGCAGGTACGCTTCGAGGAAACGCTGGAATCACTGCGGCTGTGCCGGCAATGGCTGCAGGCGCTGCCAGCGGGTGAGCGGGTCTGCGAGGTGCCGGTGGCGCCCGCCGGCCAGCTCGGCATCGGCCTGATCGAAGGCTGGCGAGGTCCGGTCATGCTGGCGCTGGAAACCGGCCCCGCCGGTGGCATCCGGCGCTGCCGCGCGCATGATCCCTCGTGGCAGAACTGGCCGCTGCTCGAAGTCGCCATCCTGGGCAACATCGTGGCGGACTTCCCGCTGATCAACAAATCCTTCAACCTTTCCTACAGCGGGCACGACGGGTAAGCGCGCATGTTCGATATCCTTTCACGCATTCGTCGAACCGGCCGCCTGAGCGAACCGTATCCGGTGCCGGATACCGACCAGACGGCGTCCACCGCGATCCAGCGTGAGCTGCACGCCGTGTTCGGACGCGCCTTGTGCATTCGCCATGTCGACGCCGGCTCCTGCAATGGTTGCGAGCTCGAAATCCACGCGCTGAGCAATGCGTACTACAACCTGGAAGGCGCCGGCATCCGGTTTGTGGCCAGCCCGCGCCATGCCGACGTGTTGCTGGTCACCGGACCGGTCTCGGTCAACATGGAAGACGCCCTCAGGCAAACCTATGAAGCGATGCCCGATCCCAAGTGGGTGCTCGCCGTGGGCGACTGCGCGGTCTGCGGCGGCCTGTTCGGCGCCAACTATGCGACCCGGGGGCCGATCAGTGCCATCGTCCCGGTGGATGCCGTGGTCGCCGGCTGCCCGCCCACGCCACTGGCGATCATGCGGGGCCTGCTGCAGATAACCAGCAAGCGACCGGCATAACTTCTCCACACTACCCGGGTAGCGGCCTCATGGGTGACTGGTGAGCGCGAAGATGCCCTGCTCGTGCACCGGAAACAGCCGGCTGGCTCCGCTCGTCCGCAGATTGTCCGGCTAGTCCTTCAGCGGCTGCACGTCGATCACCGGCGCGTCGCCGATCACGTCGGCGCCCTTCGGCGGCACGAAGTTGAAGGTGGCCGGCGGGACCGGCGCGTTGCGCTGCCAGCCGGAGAAACGGATCTCGGTGGTAGAACCCAACTGGTCGCGGAACGTCATGCGGGCCAGGCCGTTCGCGTCGAAGCCGAGGTCGGCATGGTCGAATTGCGGGTCCTTCGCGGTGGAACTGAGCCGCAGCCAGGCCAGGCCGTCGTGCTCACCCTGCTCGACCACCGTGAAGTCCTTGTCCATCTGCTTGAGGTCGGTCAGCACGGTGAGCGGGCTGTGCGCCTCCTCGCTCGACTGGATGCGCACGGTGACCTGCTCCAGCTCCGGGTCGTACAGCCAAACCCGGCTGCCATCGGCGACGATGGTCTGCTTGTACGGCGCCAGCGTGTCCCAGCGGAACTGGCGTGGCGCCTGCAGCGCCAGCGTGCCGGAACTGGTCTTGCCGGCGTGGCCGTTGACGTCGGTCAGGGTCTGGCTGAAGTGGCCGGTCAGTGAATGCAGGCCGCTGGCGAACGCATCCAGCCGCGCACGCGCCGGGCCGGTGGCGGCCTGCGCCACGGCGTTCAGCGACAGCGTCAGCGCGACGGCGGACAGGGCGAGCATGAAGCGTTTCATCGGATTCCCTGGAAGGTGATGATGGCGGTGGATTGTGGAGCGTATCGGCTTAACGGATCCGTAGGGCGGGCAACTGCCCGCCGCTTTCACCCCGCCAGAGAGGAGAGCAGAAGCCGGCGGGCAGTGCCCGCCCTACCAAGGCTCAATTCTTCGGCGGCGGCGGCGCCAGCACCTCGCGGTTGCCGTTGTGCTGGGGCGCGCTGACCACGCCGTCCTGCTCCATCTGCTCGACCAGCCGCGCGGCGCGGTTGTAGCCGATGCGCAGGTGCCGCTGCACGCCGGAGATCGAGGCGCGACGGGTCTGCGTGACCACCGCCACGGCCTTGTCGTACAGCTGCGTATCCGCATCGCCGCCCTCTTCGCCTTCCTGCGGCAGGCCCGAGTCGTTGATGAACTTACCGTCGCTGGTGGCCTGCACTTCCTCCAGCACACCCTCGACGTAGTTCGGCGCGCCCTGCGATTTCAGCCAGCCGACCACATGGTGCACTTCATGGTCGTCGACGAAGGCGCCGTGCACGCGTTCCGGCGTGGCGGTACCCGGCGGCAGGTACAGCATGTCGCCGTGGCCGAGCAGGGTCTCGGCGCCGCTCTGGTCGAGGATCGTGCGCGAGTCGATCTTGCTGGAGACCTGGAACGCGATGCGGGTGGGGATGTTCGCCTTGATCAGGCCGGTGATCACGTCCACCGACGGGCGCTGGGTGGCCAGGATCAGGTGCACGCCAGCCGCGCGCGCCTTCTGCGCCAGGCGGGCGATCAGTTCCTCCACCTTCTTGCCGACGATCATCATCATGTCGGCGAATTCGTCGATGAAGACCACGATGTACGGCAGCGGCTCCAGCGGCTCGGCGGCGAGGTTCGGCATCTCCGGGTTCGGCCGGAACAGCGGGTCCAGCAGCGGCTGGCCGGCGTTCTCGGCGTCCTTCACCTTCTTGTTGAAGCCGGCCAGGTTGCGCACGCCGACGGCGGCCATCAGCTTGTAGCGGCGCTCCATCTCGGCCACGCACCAGCGCAATGCGTTGGCGGCTTCCTTCATGTCGGTGACCACCGGCGCCAGCAGGTGCGGGATGCCCTCGTACACCGAGAGCTCCAGCATCTTCGGGTCGATCATGATCATCCGCACGTCTTTCGGGCTGGCCTTGTACAGCAGCGAAAGCACCATCGCATTGACCGCCACCGACTTGCCGGAACCGGTGGTACCGGCCACCAGCAGATGCGGCATCTTGCCCAGATCGACCACTACCGGCTTGCCGCCGATGTCCTTGCCCAGCGCCAGCGACAGCGGCGACTTGGCCTGGTCGTACTTGTCCGAGCGCAGGATTTCGGAAAGGTAGACGATCTGCTTGTTGGTATTGGGAATCTCCAGGCCGATCACGTTCTTGCCGGGGATCACGTCGACCACGCGCACGCTGACCACCGACAGGCCGCGCGCGATGTCCTTGTCCAGGCTGGACACCTGCGAACCGCGGATGCCCGGCGCCGGTTCCATTTCGAAGCGGGTGATCACCGGGCCGGGATAGGCGCCGACCACCTTCACGTCGATCTTGAAGTCCTTCAGCTTGAACTCGACCTGGCGCGAGAGCACCTCCAGGGTCTCCTCCGAGTAACCCGGCCCCTGCGGCGGCGCCTCGTCCAGCAGCGACAGTGGCGGCAGCTCGCCCGGCGCAGCAGCGCCGGTGAACAGCGGGATCTGGGTTTCCAGCCGGGCCCGCTCGCTCTTGGTCACTGGCGCCGGCGGGGCCTCGATGCGCACCGGCTCGCGCTTGGCCTGACGCACCGCGTCGGCCTTCTTGACCACCTCGCGCTCGGTGCGCGCCTGCCGCGCGGCCAGCACCTGCGGCGCCTCGTGCAGCTTGTCCTTGAGCCAGTCGAACAGCTTCAACACGCCGTGCCCGGTCCAGTCCGCCACCTTGAACCAGGACAGCCCGGTAGCCAGGGTCACCGCGATCAGGAACAGCGCCAGCAGCAGCAGCGGCGCACCCTTGTCGCCGAACGCGCTGAGCAGGGCACTGCCTACCCACACGCCGATGATCCCGCCCACGCCCTGCGGCAGCACCGGCTCATCGTGGAAATTGAGGTACAGCAGCGCCGGGCCGGTAATGAAGAAGAACACGAAGCCGATCAGGCGCAGCGCCGGCTCCCACGGGTGCACCGCCTGCTCGCCGCGCTGGCGCAGCACCTGCACGCCCAGCAACAGCAGCAGCAACGGGAAGCAATAGGCCACCAGGCCGAAGATCCAGCGCAGCAGGTCGGCGATGTACGCCCCCACGGTGCCACCGAAATTGCGCGCGTGTTCGAGCTGGCCGGCATTCGTCCAGCTGGGGTCGTGCGGGTCGTAGCTGAACAGGCACACCAGCAGGTACAGCGCCAGCGGCAGCAGCAGCAGCGCGCCGGCCTCGCGCAGCCGGCGCTTCAGCTCGTCGCTGAGGCCCTGCCTGGGTTGTTGCTTGACGTTCGTGCTGCGCGCCACTCCGGGGGCCCCTCTCGTGCTTGCCAAGGTCAGAGCATACCTTGCAGCGCGGGATGCACCAGCTTGCCGCCGTCGACATTGATGCCGCTGCTCAGCGGGGCGAACTGGCGCCACCCGCTGCCCGCGGCCAGTCGCTGCACGTACGGCAGGATCGCGGCGGAGATCGCCAGCGAGGAAGTCTGCGGCACCGCGCCCGGCATGTTGGTCACGCAGAAGTGGGTGACGCCGTGCACGTCGTAGGTGGGACTCTCCCAGGTGGTCGGCTTCGAGGTCTCGAAGCAGCCGCCCTGGTCGATCGCGATGTCCACCAGTACGCTGCCCGGCTCCATCGCCTTCACCATCGCTTCGGTGACCACGTGCGGCGCCCGGGCGCTGGGGACCAGCACCGCGCCGACCACGATGTCGGCATCGCGCACTTCCTCGGCCACCGACGACTCGTAGGCGTACAGCGCGGTGATGTTCGGGGCCAGCGCCATCGTCTCGGCCAGGCGGTCCTGGCGCTTGTCGAACACCACCACGTTGGCGCCGGCGGCCGCGGCCAGCGCCACGGCATGGCCACCGGCAGTGCCCGCACCCAGCACCACCACCTTGCCGCGCGCCGTGGATGCCATGCCGCCGAGCAGCTTGCCCTTGCCGCCCTGCGGCCGAAGCAGCAGCGTGGTGCCGAGCTGGATGGCGATGCGACCGGCGATCACCGACATCGGCAGCAGCAGCGGCAACATGCCGTTTTCCGTCACCGACTCGAACGCCACGGCGGTGAGGCCGATGTCGAGCAGGTGGCGGGTCAGCTCGGGTTCGGCGGCCAGGTGCAGGTAGCAGAACAGCAGGTGGTGCTTCTGCAGCAGCGCCAGGTCGCCGGCGATCGGCTCCTTCACCTTGACGATCAGCTGGCCAGCCGCGTACAGCGCGGCGGCGTCCGCCACCACCGTGATCCCTTCCCGGGCGTAGGCTGCGTCGGTAAAACCGCTCTCCATGCCGGCGCCGGACTGGATGAACACCTCATGGCCACGATGCACCAGGTCGGCGGCGGCGGCGGGAATCAGGGCAACACGCCCTTCCATCGTCTTGGTTTCGGAGGGAATGCCGATGCGCATGGAATAAGGTGTCCTGTGAAAGGTTGAACCCATCGCGCCACCGACGCGGTCGTGCCGCCGATCTGCCGATGCCTTGAATCGGTGCCGCGGATTCCCCATTCTTCCGGGGTCGTGTGCTCCGTCGTCATCGCCTGCTGCGGCCCGAAAGGAAATGGCTGCAGGGGCTGGAGCGAATAGCCACTCAAGTCACCCGAAAACCCAAGGATTATAACCACCATGAGCTCCTCCAAACACAGCCGCCTGCTGATCCTCGGCTCCGGTCCCGCCGGCTACACCGCTGCGGTGTACGCGGCCCGCGGCAACCTCAAGCCGACCATGATCACCGGCCTGCAGCAGGGCGGCCAGCTGATGACCACCACCGACGTGGACAACTGGCCGGGCGACGTCGAGGGCCTGCAGGGCCCGGCGCTGATGCAGCGCATGGCCGAGCACGCCGAGCGCTTCCACACTGAGATGATCTTCGACCACATCCACACGGTGGACCTGAAGCAGCGCCCGTTCCGGCTCAAGGGCGACTCCGGCGAATACACCGCCGACGCGCTGATCATCGCCACCGGCGCCACCGCCAAATACCTCGGCATCGCCAGCGAGGAGAAGTACAAGGGCAAGGGCGTCTCCGCCTGCGCCACCTGCGACGGCTTCTTCTTCCGCGACCAGGACGTGGTGGTGATCGGCGGCGGCAACACCGCGGTGGAGGAAGCGCTGTACCTGTCCAACATCGGCCGCAAGGTCTACCTGGTGCATCGCCGCGACAAGCTGCGCGCGGAGAAGATCATGCAGGACAAACTGTTCGAGAAGGCCGCCGCCGGCAAGATCGAGCTGGTCTGGAACCACACCATCGACGAGGTGCTCGGCGACGACACCGGCGTCACCGGCGTACGCGTGAAAGACATCAACTCCGGCGCCACCCGCGACATCGCCGCCACCGGCTTCTTCGTGGCGATCGGCCATACGCCCAACACCGGCATTTTCGAAGGCCAGCTCGACATGCACGACGGCTACATCAAGATCCACAGTGGCCAGCACGGCATGGCCACCATGACTTCCGTACCCGGCGTGTTCGCCGCTGGCGACGTGGCCGACCACATCTACCGCCAGGCGGTCACCTCGGCCGGCTTCGGCTGCATGGCCGCGCTGGACGCCGAACGCTGGCTGGACCAGCAGACCCCGGCGGGCTGATCTATCTGTAGGAGCCCGCTCGCGGGCGATGCTCTTGGCCCTTGCGATCCCGAGCCTCGAATCCCGACCAGAAGCATCGCCCGCGAGCGGGCTCCTACAAGCCATGCCATGCACATCCGCTTCCACGCTGCGATCGCCGAATTGCCTGCCGCGGAATGGGATGCCTTGCGTGGCGACGCGAATCCGTTCGTGTCGCATGCGTTTCTCGCGGCGCTGGAAGACACCGGCTGCATCCGCCCCGATTGGGGCTGGCAGGCGCACCATCTGGGCCTGTACGACAACGGTCGGCTGGTCGCCGCCGCGCCGCTGTACCTGAAGGGCAACTCGCACGGCGAGTTCGTGTTCGACTGGAGCTGGGCGCGCGCCTGGGAGCGCGCCGGTGGCGCGTACTACCCGAAACTGCTTTGCGGCGTGCCCTACTCGCCGGTGCCCGGCCCGCGTCTGCTGGCCGGCACGCCCGCGCTGCAACGCGCGCTGGTCGAGGCGATGCGTGGCGAGGCCGGGCGGCTGGGGCTGTCGTCGGTACACGCGAATTTCCTGCCGAACGCCGAACTCCCCGCCTTCGGCCACGACTGGCTGGCCCGCTCCGACGTGCAGTTCCACTGGCACAACCGCGGTTACCGCCACTTCCCCGACTTCCTCGCCGCGCTCAGCCACAAGAAGCGCAAGAACATCCTGCGCGAACGCCGCCAGGTGGCGGCGAGCGGGCTGGCCATCGAGTGGCGCGGCGGCGACACGCTGGACGACGACGAGTGGCGGCAGGTGCACGCGCTGTACGAAGCCACTTTTGACGCCAAGGGCAACCATGCGGCGCTGACCGCGGCGTTTTTCCGCCGACTCGGCGAGCTGGGCGCGACCGCGCAGCTGGCGCTGGCCCGCGACGGCGACGCCATCGTGGCGATGGCGCTGTTCGTGCAAGGCGACAACGTGCTGTACGGCCGCTATTGGGGTGCGTCGGTGGACGTGCCCGGCCTGCATTTCGAGCTGTGCTACTACCGCGGCATCGAGTACGCGATCGCGCACCGGCTCGATCGCTTCGAACCGGGCGCGCAGGGCGAGCACAAGCTGGCGCGCGGCTTCCTGCCGGTGCGCACGCACTCGCGCCACTACCTGGCGCACCCGGATTTTCGCGCCGCGGTGGCGGCCTCGCTTGCCAGCGAGGCCGAAGCGGTCGACGCTTATGCTGCCGAGCTGTGGGATCACAGCCCCTATGCCAATCAGGGCCAGGTCGAACGATGAACCGCCTGCCGCTGCTGGATCCCGAAGCCTGGGACCGCTTTCCCGACCCGCGCCAGGCACTGGCCGAGCCGAACGGCCTGCTCGCGTTCGGCGGCGACCTGTCGCCGCAGCGACTGCTGGCCGCGTACAGCCTCGGCATCTTCCCGTGGTTCGGCGCGCGTGAGCCCATCCTGTGGTGGTCGCCCGACCCGCGCTGCGTGTTCCATACCGAAACCCTGCGCATCAACCGCAGCCTGCGCCGCCAGCTCAGGGGCAAGCCATGGCGGCTCAGCGTGGACCGTGCGTTCGAGCAGGTCCTCCGCGCCTGCGCCGCGCCGCGCACACACGACTCCGGCACCTGGCTGGTGCCGGCGATGATCAACGCCTACCTGCAGTTGCACCGGCTCGGCCATGCGCACAGCGTCGAGGTGTGGGACGACGAGCAGCTGGTCGGCGGCATCTACGGCGTGGCCATCGGCCGGCTGTTCTGTGGCGAATCGATGTTCAGCGCCGAAAGCGGTGGCTCCAAGCTCGCCCTGGTGGCGCTGGCGCGCTTGCTGCACGAGATGGACTTCCCGCTGCTCGACGCCCAGGTCGCCAACCCGCATACGCTGGGCCTGGGCGCCGTCGAGATGCCGCGCGCGGAATTCCTGCGCCAGGTCGCGCAGCTCGGCCGGAAGCCCGGCCTGGTCGGCAGCTGGGCCGCCTTCACGCCGCGGCTGATCCAGCCCGGCGCCGGCAACTGAAGCTCAGCGCGCGAGCGCCTTGAGCTGGTCGTAGTTCGCCAGGAACAAGGCCACCAGCTCGGGGTCGAGCTGGCTGCCGGCGGCGGCGCGCAGGTAGGCCAGCACGTCCACCTCGGGCCACGCCGGCTTGTACACGCGCGCGGTGATCAGCGCATCCCACACGTCGACCACGCTGAAGACGCGCGCCGCCAGCGGGATGCCCTCGCCGGCGAGGCCCTGCGGATAACCGCCGCCGTCCCAGCGCTCGTGATGGCTGTAGGGAATCTCGCCGGCGTCGCGCAGGAAATCCACCCGCTGCAGCAGCTCGTGGCCGAGTTGCGGGTGCTGGCGCATCACCGCCATCTCCTCGTCGTCCAGCTTGCCCGGCTTGATCAGCACCGCGTCCGGCAAGGCCAGCTTGCCGATGTCGTGCAGCAGCGCACCGAAGCTCAGGTTGCGCAGCGCCTCGCCATCCACGCCAGCCAGCCGCGCCAGGCCGGTGGCCATGCGCATCACCCGGTCGGAATGGTCACCGGTCTCGCGGTGGCGGATGTCCATCGCCGACACCAGCACGCGCAGGGCCTGCTCGTACCCGTCCAGCAGCCTGCGGTTGGCGGCCTGCAGTCGGCGCAGGTCGCGGCTGATCATCCAGTACAGCAGCGCACCGGTGCTGGCCACAAACAGCCAACCCTTGACGCTCTGCAGCCAGCTCAGCTCCGCCCGGCTGCGCACCAGCGCATCCAGCGCGCGATCGGACAACCAGATCCACAACGCGGCCAGCAGCACGTAAAGCAGGACCGTGCGGGACTGCGGACTGATTCTCACCAGGGCTCCTTCGGCGGGATCGCGCACATCCACGCTGTCGCGCATCGTGCCGGTCACGCCAGCATGGATGAAGGCCGGGCGCGGCGTTGTGACCGAAGCCTCAGCCCGCCCGCGCCGCGTACTTGCGCGCGACGTAGTCGTCGAGGATGCCGACGAACTCGTTGGCGATGTTGTCGCCGCGCAGCGTCATCGCCTTCTCGCCGTCGATGAACACCGGCGCCGCCGGCGTCTCGCCGTTGCCCGGCAGCGAGATGCCGATGTTGGCGTGCTTGGACTCGCCCGGGCCGTTGACGATGCAGCCCATCACCGCCAGCGTGAGGTTCTCCACGCCGTCGTACTTGATGCGCCACACCGGCATCTGCTCGCGCACGTGTTCCTGCACGGTCTTGGCCAGTTCCTGGAAGAACTCGCTGGTGGTGCGCCCGCAGCCCGGGCAGGCAGTGACCAGCGGGGTGAACGAGCGCAGGCCCATGGTCTGCAGCAGCTCCTGCGCCACGATCACCTCGCCGGTGCGCGAGGCGCCCGGCTCCGGTGTCAGCGAGATGCGGATGGTGTCGCCGATGCCTTCCTGCAGCAGCACGGCCAGCGCTGCGCTGGACGCGGTGATGCCCTTGGAACCCATGCCGGCCTCGGTCAGGCCCAGGTGCAGCGCGTAATCGCAGCGGGCGGCGAGGTCGCGGTACACCGCGATCAGCTCCTGCACGCCGGAGACCTTGCACGACAGGATGATGCGCTCGCGCGGCAAGCCGATCTTCTCGGCCAGCACGGCCGAATCCAGCGCCGAACGGATCAGCGCCTCGCGCGCCACGTGGCTGGCGTCCCACGGCTCGGCGCGGCGGGCGTTCTCGTCCATCAGCGCGGTGAGCATGCCCTGGTCCAGCGAGCCCCAGTTCGCGCCGATGCGCACCGGCTTGGCGTAGCGCAGCGCCTTCTCGATGATCGCGCCGAACTGGCTCTCGTGCTTCTTGCCGAAACCGACGTTGCCGGGGTTGATGCGGTACTTCGCCAGCGCCTCGGCGCAGGCCGGCTCGCGTTCCAGCAACTGGTGGCCGTTGTAGTGGAAGTCGCCCACGATCGGCACCTCCACGCCCATCATCGCCAGCCGTTCGGCGATCCGCGGCACCGCTGCGGCGGCGGCCGGCGTGTTCACCGTGATGCGCACCAGTTCGGAGCCGGCACGCGCCAGCTCGGCGATCTGTTTCGCGGTGCTGGCCGGGTCCTCGGTGTCCGTGTTGGTCATCGACTGCACCACCACCGGCGCGCCGCCACCCACCATCACCTTGCCGACCTGAACGGCCACGCTGGGCCGGCGAGGCGCGGGGGCGGCCGGGTGCGGTTTCTGTGCAGCAATCTCGCTCATGGAATCAACCGGAATGCAGGGCTGCGACGGCGCGCAGCGAAGCAAGAAGGATACCCGATCATGGGTACCTTCCCGTGACAAATCGGCGCACGCTGGCGCCGCCTTGATGCGAGCCGCCGGTGGCGACAGCAATCGCGGCAAGGCGCCGCCAGAACCTCGGGCCCGTTCCTCCGCAGGTGACGCGCCGCCACCCGCCACCCGCCATCCACTTGCCACAGACCGTCGCCGGCGGACAGTGACGGATTGCCGCAGCCGCTTGATTGAAGTCACGATTACCCGCCATGCTTCGCGCCAAATTACGCAGCTATCTTCCCGGGGAAGTCCATGCCGAACACCGAGTATTACAACGACAAAGTCGTGCGCCAATTCCTGCTGGCCGCGGCTGTGTGGGGCATCATCGGCATGTCGGTCGGCGTGTATGCCGCCGCCGAGCTGATGTGGCCCGCACTGAATTTCGAGATTCCCTGGCTGACCTTCAGCCGGCTGCGCCCCGACCATACCTTCGGTGTGATCTTCGCCTTCGGCGGCTCGGCGCTGATGGGCACCTGCTACTACGTGGTGCAACGCACCGGCCACGCGCGGCTGGCGTTCAAGAAATTGGCCGCCTTCACCTTCTGGGGCTGGCAACTGGTCTGCGTGCTGGCGATGACCACGATGCCGCTGGGGCTGACCCAGAGCAAGGAATACGCCGAGCCGGAATGGTTCGTCGACATCCTGATCGCGGTGGTGTGGGTGAGCTTCGGGGTGGTGTTCTTCGGCTCACTGGCGCGCCGGCGCATCAAGCACATCTACGTGGCGAACTGGTACTACGGCGCGTTCATCATCGCGGTGGGCCTGCTGCACATCGTCAACAATCTGGCGCTCCCGGTGTCCTGGACCAAGTCCTACCCGATCTACTCGGGCGTGGTCGACGCGATGGTGCAGTGGTGGTACGGCCACAACGCGGTGGCGTTCTTCCTCACCGCCGGCTTTCTCGGCATGATGTACTACTTCGTGCCGCGGCAGGCGCAGCAGCCGCTGTGGAGCTACCGCTTCTCGATCGTCAATTTCTGGGCGCTGATCTCGGTCTACATGTGGGCCGGCGCGCACCACCTGATGTACACGGCGCTGCCGGACTGGGTGCAATCAGTCGGCATGGCGTTCTCGCTGGTGCTGCTGATGCCGAGCTGGGGTTCGGCGGCCAACGGCCTGCTCACCTTCAACGGCTCCTGGTACAAGCTCAAGACCGACCCCGCCGCGAAGTTCATGGTGATGTCGCTGGTGTTCTATGCCGCCTCGACCTTCGAAGGTTCGATGATGGCGATCAAGACGGTGAACCAGTTCACCCACTACACCGACTGGACCATCGCCCACGTGCACTCCGGTTCGCTGGGCTGGGTGGCGATGATCACCATCGGCTCGCTGTACGCGATGGCGCCGCGTGCGCTGGGCCGCCCGGAGATGTATTCGCACAAGGGCATGGAAGTGCATTTCTGGCTGCACATGCTGGGCACCCTGTTCTACGTGGGCGCCATGTGGACCGCCGGCGGCGTGGAAGGCCACATGTGGCGCGCCACCCAGCCCGACGGGGCGCTTACCTACGGCTTCCTCGACAGCCTGATCGCGATCAAGCCGATGTACGTGATCCGCTGGCTGGGCGGCATGCTGATCCTGTCCGGCATGTGGGTGATGGCGTGGAACCTGTGGCACACCGCGGCGGATGCGCGCGCACGGCTGATCAAGCCGATCCCGGTGCCGGTGCCCGAGCCGGTGCCGCACCAGGTGCCGGCTCCCCTGCCCGCCGCCGGTTGAGGACGACAACATCATGTCTTACAAGCAATTCGAAGCAATCGAGAAACACGCCGGCCTGCTCGCGATCGGTATTGCGATCATGGTCTCGCTGGGCGGCCTCGCCGAGATCACCCCGCTGTTCGTCGAGGCGCATTCGCTGAAGGCGCCACCGAACGTGCATCCCTACGACCCGCTGCGGCTTGCCGGCAAGGACGTCTACGTGCGCGAGGGCTGCTACCTGTGCCACTCGCAGATGATTCGCGCGCTGCGCTTCGAGACCGAGCGCTATGGCCACTTCTCGACCGCCGCCGAATCGGTCTATGACCGCCCGTTCCAGTGGGGCTCCAAGCGCACCGGCCCGGATCTCGCCCGCGTCGGCGGCAAGTACTCCGACGACTGGCAGCGCAAGCATCTGCTGGACCCGCGCCAGGTGGTGCCGCAGTCCAACATGCCGGCCTACCCGTGGCTGGTCGGCAAGAAGCTCGACGCCGCCGACATCCAGGCGCGCATGCGCACCCTGCGCAAGCTGGGCGACCCGTACAGCGACGCCGACATTGCCGGCGCGCCCGCCGCGGTGGAAGGCAAGACCGAAATGGATGCGCTGATCGCGTATCTGCAAGGACTCGGCATCAAGAACGAGCCTGACGCCGCCACCGCATCGGCCGGCACGGGAGGCACGCCATGATTCCGATGAACCCGATCTGGGGCCACCTCGCCGGCGTGCTCATCCTGCTGATGATGTTCAGCTTCATCGGCATCTGGATCTGGGCCTGGCGCAAATACCACAAACCCACGTTCAACCGCATGGCGCGCTTGCCGATGGAAGACGAACCCGCTTTCGACAACAGGGAGGATCGCCCATGAGCACGGGATGGTCGTTTTGGGTGATGTTCCTGGTGGTGCTCAACCTGGGCATCACGTTCTTCCTGTACCTGTGGGGCCCGCGCGCGAAGATCCCCACCCTGCCCGACGGCACCAGCGGCCACGTCTGGGCCCATGGCACGCTGCGCGAAGGCGTGCGCCCGCTGCCGATGTGGTGGATCGTGCTGTCCGGAGGGATGTTCGTGGCCGGCTTCGTCTACCTGGCACTGTTCCCCGGTTTCGGCAACTTCAAGGGCGTGCTGGGCTGGACCTCGCACGGCGAGCTGGCGAACGCGGTGGCCGCCAACGACGCGAAGCGCGCGCCGCTGGTCGAACGCTTCAGGCTGTACCCGGTGGAACAGCTGGCTAACGATCCGGCCGCATTGCAGGTGGGCAAGGTGCTGTTCGAGGACAACTGCGCGGCCTGCCACCAGCGCAGCGCGAAAGGCAACGTGGTGCTCGGCGCGCCCGACCTCAGCGACAACGACTGGCTCTACGGCGGCAGCGGCAACGACATCACCACCTCGATCCACGACGGCCGCAGCGGCGTGATGCCGCCGTGGGCCAGCCTGGGCGCCGACAACGTGAAGAACCTGGCGCAGTACGTGTTGAGCCTGTCCGGCTCGCCGCACGATGCCGCCAGGGCCGCCGCCGGCCAGCCGTTGTTCGGCACCTGCGCGGCCTGCCATGGCGCCGACGGCAAGGGCAACCAGGCGCTGGGCGCACCGAATCTCACCGACCACATCTGGTTGCACGGCGGCAGCGTGGCCGACATCGAGAAGACCATCGGCGAGGGTCGCCAGGGCCACATGCCGGCGTGGAGCCCGCGTCTGTCCGACGACCAGATCCGCGTGCTCGCCGCCTACGTCTACCGCCAGTCGCACCAGGCCGATGCCGGCAAGCCATGACATCGCCGCCCGCACGGCATCGGCCTGGTATCGCCAGCCGGTGCTGTGGCTGGGCGTGTTCGTTTTCGTGGCCTCGCTGGCCGGCTGCGTGTGGATCATCGTGCTCGGCGCGAGCCACGCCGATACGCCGCTGAAGACGGCGCACACCGTGTTCGGCGTGCCGGTCAGCGCGCACACCAGCGCCAGCCCGCCGCGCCCGCCGACCGACCCGCCGCGATGAACGCCTACGCGGCCTGGGCCCATCCGCAACTCGCCGCGCAGGTCCTGCGCCCGCGCCGCGACGGCTGCAGCGAAATCGCCCTGCGCGTCGAGGCTCTGGACGATGCGCGCCAGGTGCTCTGGCTGGAACAGCGCATCAGCGCCCTGCCCGGCGTGCGGCGCGTGGCCATCGACCGGCCGGCACAACGCGTGCGGGTGGTATGGGATGCACGGTGCATGTCGCTGCCGGCCCTGCTCGACAACTTCGCCGCCGCGAACTGCCCGGCGCAGCCGCTGCAGTACGGCAGCATCGACGACGCCCGCGCGCACGAGCAGCACGACGCGCTGAAGCGCCTGCTGGTCGCCGGCATGTGTTCGATGCAGGTGATGACCTACGCGTTCGTGATCTACGTCGGCGTGGTCGATTTCGTCGACTTCAGCACGCGCAGTCTGTTCCGCTGGCTGGGCTTGCTGACCACCCTGCCGGTGGTGTTCTACTCGGCGCTGCCATTCTTCCGCGGTGCCTTGCGCGAACTGGGCGAGCGGCGGCTCGGCATCAACCTGCCGGTGGCGCTGGCGGTGCTGCTGGTCTTCCTGGCCAGCGCTTTCCATACGCTGCGCGGCAGCGGCGAAATCTACTTCGACTCGGTGACCATGTTCGTGTTCCTGCTGCTCGCCGGGCGCTACGTGGAACTGCGCTCGCGCCACCGCAGCGGTGCGCTTGGCGATGCCGCCATCGACGCCACCCCGTTGCTGGCGCAGCGACGCCGCGCCGACGGCGAGCTGGAAACCGTGGCCGCGATCGCCCTGTTGCCGGGCGATAGCGTGCACGTCGCCGAAGGCGAGGCGGTGCCGGCG
>NZ_AJXW01000074.1 GCF_000264375.1 Rhodanobacter thiooxydans LCS2 | reverse complement strand
CCGTGGAACAGTTCGCGGCCGATCAGCATGCGGCGGATCTCGTTGGTGCCCGCGCCGATCTCGTACAACTTGGCGTCGCGCAGCAGGCGGCCGGCGGGGAACTCGTTGATGTAGCCGTTGCCGCCCAGCGACTGGATCGCCTCCAGCGCCACCTTCACCGCGTTGGTCGAGGCGTTGAGCAGGCAGGCAGCCGGATCGATGCGCGACTTCACGCCGTTGTCGAACTGCTGCGCCACCATGTAGGCGAAGCCGCGCGAGCTCTGCAGCGCGGTGTACATGTCGGCGACCTTGGCCTGCATGATCTCGAACGTGCCGATCGGAGCGTTGAACTGCTTGCGCTCGCGCACGTAGGGCAGGGTGAGGTCGAGCGCCGCCTGCATCAGGCCGATCGGGCCGCCGGACAGCACCAGGCGTTCGGTGTCCAACCCGTTCATCAGTACGCGCACGCCTTCGTTGACCTCACCGACGATGTTCTCGGCGGGGATCTCGCAGTTGTCGAACACCAGCTCGCAGGTGTTGGAGCCGCGCATGCCGAGCTTGTCCAGCTTCTGCGCGGTGCTGAAACCCTTCATGCCCTTCTCGACGATGAAGGCGGTCATGCAGCGGCTGCCGGCGGTGCGCGGTGCGGTGCGCATGTAGACCAGCAGCACGTCGGCGTCGGGGCCGTTGGTGATCCACATCTTGCTGCCGCTGGCGACCCACGCGTCGCCATGCAGTTCCGCCTTGCAGCTCATCGAGCCGACCACGTCGGAACCGGCGCCAGGTTCGCTCATCGCCAGTGCGCCGACGTACTCGCCGCTGCACAGCTTCGGCAGGTACTTCCGGCGCTGTGCCTCGTTGCCGTTGTGGTAAATGTTGTTGAGGCACAGGTTGGAGTGCGCGCCGTACGACAGGCCGACCGAGCCGGAGGCGCGCGAGATCTCCTCCATGGCCACCATGTGCGCGAGGAAGCCCATGCCACTGCCGCCATAGGTTTCAGGTACGGTCACCCCGAGCAGGCCCATCTCGCCGAACTTGCGCCACAGGTCGGCGGGGAACAGGTTGTCGCGGTCGATGCGGTCGGCGCGCGGCGCGATCTCCTTTTCCGCGAAGGCATGCACGGACTCGCGCAGCAGGTCGATGTCTTCTCCGAGCGGAAACGGACGCATGACGAACTCCTTGGATGCAGACCGGCGATTTTAGCGCACGCGGCACCGCGTGGCTGTGTGCCCCTACAGTTGCGATTCGATCGGCAACCAGCTGATCGCCCGGGTGACGGTGCGCAGCCACCAGCCGGCATCGGGCTCGTGTTCGAGCACCTGCGGCGGTTGCACGCTGCGGTCCAGCCACTGCGGCGAACCGTCCGCGCCACGGCGCAACTGGTAGCTCAGTGCCGGCGCGGCCAGCCGCAGGTATTCCTGGCGCAGGTCGTGGGCCAGGCCGGGGTCGTCGAACAGCACACCCATCTCGGTATTGAGGTTGGCCGAGCGCGGGTCCAGGTTGAACGAGCCGACGAAGCCGCGCGCGGCGTCGATCACGAACGTCTTGGTGTGCAGGCTGGCGCCGCTGCTGCCGAACAGGCCGTGGGTGGCGACCGGGCCGTCGCGGCGGATCTCGAACAGGCCCACGCCACCGTTCAGCAGTTGCCGGCGGTAGCGCTCGTAGCCGCTGTGCACGGCGGGCACGTCGTTCGCCGCCAGCGAGTTGGTGATCACGCCGACGCGGGTGCCGTCGTGTACCAGGCCGAGCAGGGTCGCCGTGCCTTTCCTGCCGGGAACGAAGTAGGGCGAGATCAGCAGCACTTCGCTGTGCACGCCACCCAAGTGGGCGACCAGCCGAGGCTGCAGCCAGTTGCTGCGGTCGGCGGCCTTCGTCTTCAGCGGCGGGTCGGACGCCACCACGATGTTCGCGCTCCAGTGCGGCGACAGGTCGTGGTTGACCAGACGCTGCGCCGAGGGCGAGGCGGCAACCCGGTCCAGGTAGACCTGCGCAACGGCGTCGGCGGACTCGTGGCTGAGCGCGGCCACCAGCTTGCGCAGGTTTTCCGATGTCTGCGGGTTCAGCGCCCTGATCGGCACGGCGGCGCTGGAGTTCCAGAAATCGTCGAAGATCGTGCTGGCGTCGGCCACCGCCGGGCCGAGCAGAAGCATGTCGAGGTCGCGGAAGTTCACGCGCTGGTCGGCATCAAAATATTCGTTGCCGATGTTGCGCCCGCCGACCAGCGCGACCCGACCGTCGGCGATCCACGCCTTGTTGTGCATGCGGTGGTTGACGCTGAAGAAGCGCTGCACCATCTCCAGCAATCGCCACACGCCGCTGCGGTTGCGGAACGGGTTGTACAGTCGCACCTCGATGTTCGGGTGCGCGTCCAGCGCCAGCAGCGCCGGGTCCAGTCCCTTGGTGTTGATGTCGTCGAGCAGCAGGCGCACACGCACGCCGCGCTCGGCTGCGGCGTATACCTCGCGCGCCAGCAGATGGCCGACCAGATCGTCGTGCCATATGTAGTACTGCAGGTCGAGGCTGCGCCCGGCCAGGCGCGCGGACGCCGCGCGCGCAGCGAACGCGTCCAGTCCGTCGGACAGCAAGGTCGCCGCCGTCTCCCCCGGGTGTCTGGCAAGGTACGGGGTCAGCTCGCGGTCGATCGGGGTCTGTGCGGGCTGCGGTGGCAACGCGGTGCTGGGCGCGCCGGTGGCGCGCGGGGTCAGGTGGTCGGCCAGCAGTAGCCCGCTGATCACCAGCAGCACCAGCGCGAATAAGCCCCATCCCAGCCAGATCATCATCCTGCGCACCTCTGGCACCCCCTCCTGCAGCTGATTATTCGATCAATGCCCCGCATAAGCAAAGGCCCGCCGCACAGGTGGCGGCAGGCCTTCGTGGAACCTGGGCAGGCCGGAGGCCGGCCTGCCCGCAGCGGCGTGGCTTACTGGCCGCGCATGCGACCCTGGAAGCGGGTGCCGCCGTTGCCCATGTGCGACAGCTTCAGCTTGCCGATCGCGCTGATGCGCTCTTCGGCCAGGCGGTCGGCCGCCTTGTAGGTCGGGATGTTCTCGGTCTTCGAGATCTCGAAGATGCGCCCGAGGTTGTAGTAGATCGTGCGCATCATGCGCATCGCGCGCTCGCGGTTGTAGCCATCGATCTCCAGCGACACGTTCATCACGCCACCGGCGTTCACCGCGTAGTCCGGCGCGTACAGCACGCCGCGGCGGTTCAGCTCGTCGCCGATCGCGTCGGTGGCCAGCTGGTTATTGGCCGGGCCGCAGATGATCTTGGCCTTGATGCGATCGATGGTCTGCTCGTTCAGCGTGCCGCCCAGCGCGCACGGCGAGTACACGTCGGCGTCGACGTCGTAGATCTCGTCCAGGCCCACCGCCTCGCAGCCCAGCTCGTCCACGCAGCGCTGCACCGCTTCCTTGTTGATGTCGGTGACGAACACCTTGGCGCCCTGCTCGCGCAGCAGCTTGATGAACTCGCCGCCGACGTGGCCGGCGCCCTGCACCGCGTAGCTGTACTTGCCCACGTCCTCGTTGCCGTGCTTGAACTGCAGCGCGGCCATCAGGCCCTGCAGCGAGCCATAGGCGGTGAACGGCGACGGGTCGCCCGAGCCGCCGTGCACCTGGTGCACGCCGGTGACGTACTCGGTCTCGCGGAACACGTATTCCATGTCGTTGACGTCGATGCCGACGTCCTCGGCGGTGATGTAGCGGCCGTTCAACGAGTTGACGAAGCGGCCGAACGCGCGGAACAGCGCCTCGGACTTGTCCTTGCTCGGGTCGCCGATGATCACCGCCTTGCCGCCGCCCAGGTTCAGGCCGGCCACCGCGTTCTTGAACGTCATGCCGCGCGACAGGCGCAGCACGTCGTTCACCGCCTCCTGCTCGGTCTTGTACGGCCACATGCGCAGACCGCCGAGCGCGGGGCCCAGCACCGTGTTGTGGATCGCGATGATGGCCTTCAGGCCGGCGTCCTTGTTGTGGCAGAAGACGACTTCTTCGTGACCCGTGTTGGCGATGGTTTCAAAGATCATTGGAACGGTGACTCCATTGATTTGCGGTGCCGATGGCATCTACAGAAGGTGGCGGAAGGAACTGCGGGACTCCGCCGGAGGGTGTGAAAACGCCTGAAACTCATCGCCCCGACCGGGGTCGGGGCGATGAATCAAAGCGTCAAGTTTAATACGTCGCTCCCGCCGGTGATGACGCGACGCAACAAGCTGCAGGCGCAGGCAGTGCGGTACGGGTTCGTTGCCTACATCCGGCAGTTCGGCGCGTGGCCGCTGGCGCGCGCCTGCTGGTACACCGGCAGCAGCTGTTGCGCCTGCCGGTCCAGCACCTGCGCGCGGTTGCCGGAAGAAGGGTGGGTGGACAGGAACACCGGCGGCTTGCTGCCGCCCTGCGCGCCCATCTTGCCCCACAGCGCTGCCGCCGCGCGCGGGTCGAAACCGGCCTGCGCCATGTAGCGCTGGCCCAGCGTATCGGCCTCGCTTTCCTGGGTGCGCGAGAACGGCAGCAGGATGCCCACCTGCGCGCCCACGCCGAGCAGGGCCGCGGCGTTGCCGGCATCGCTGCCGCGCGAACCGGCATAGATGGTGCCGGCGGCCACCGCTGCCTGCGCCGCCATGTTGTCCGAAACGCGCTCGGCGCCATGGCGCGACACCACATGCGACAGCTCGTGGCCCAGCACCACCGCCAGCTGGTCCTGGTCGGTGGCGATCTTGAACATGCCGCGGTTCACGCCGATGCGGCCGCCGGGCAGGGCGAACGCGTTGGCCGTGTCGTCGCCGATGATCTGCACCTCCCACTGCTGGGTGTTCCACGGCGGCGGCAGCACCGCGATCAGCGCGTTGGACACGCAGGTGGCATAGGCGCGTTCGCGCGGCGCGTCGACGAACTTGCCCTGCTTGCGCATGTCGTTGAATGCGCTCAGGCCCATTTGGCTCATCTGGCTGTCCGACACCATCATCAGCTGCGAGCGGCCGGTCGGCGAGGTGACACAGGCGGCCAGCAGGGCGGTGGCCAGCGGGATGCTCAGGTTGCGGAATTTCATGGGGATCCTCCTTGGCATGCGGTGGCGAAGCATACCCGCAAGATTTGCCGAGGTCGCGTGAGCTTGCGCTTGATATAGAACGAACGGTCGTGCTATTTTTCGATGCCATGACGATCGCCACGAACCCCGGCAAGCGCGCGGCCACCCGCGACACCATCCTCGACCACGCTTATGCGCTGGCCCGCCGCGACGGGCTGGAAGGCCTCTCGATCGGTGGCCTGGCGAGCGACGTGGGCATGTCCAAGAGCGGCGTGTTCGCCCACTTCGGCTCGCGCGAAGACCTGCAGCTGGCCGTGCTCGACACCGGCCGCCAGCGCTTCGTGACCCAGGTGCTGCTGCCGGCACTGAAGCAGCCACGCGGGCTGCCGCGGCTGCGCGCGATCGTGGCGAACTGGTTCGAATGGGGCCGCGAGCACCAGAGCGGCTGCGTGCTGCTGTCCGCCGCCAGCGAGTACGACGGCCGCGACGGCGCGCTGCACGACGGCGTGGTGCGGCAGCAGGCCGGCTGGCGCGACGAGTTGCAGAAGGCGATCGCGCAGGCGGTCGAACTGGGCGAACTGCGCGCCGACACCGACGTCGCCCAGCTCTCCTTCGAGATCTACGCCCTGATGCTCGGCCTGCACCACGACGCCGGGCTGTTCGGATTCGACGAAGCCGGCCAGCGCACCCGCGCGGCCTTCGAGCGCCTGTGGCGCAGCTGGCAAACCTGAGGCAACGCCCATGTCCACCGTGATCGACCGACTCAAGCTCACCACCGTGCGCACCGGCTTCGTGCTGGGTGGCCGGCTCGTACCACAGCGCACGGCAGACCGCGCCGCGCGCCTGTTCGCCACCCCGTTCGCCAGCAGCCGCAGCCGCGCCAGGGCGGCGCAGGGCGACGCGGAGATGCAGCGCGGCCAGCTGCAGGTCGGCGGCGAAACCATCGCCACCTATGTCTGGGGTGACCCCGCGACCCAGCCCTACGCGCTGCTGGCGCACGGCTGGTCCAGCTTCGGCCTGCGCTTTCTGCCGTGGGTGGCGTCGCTGCGCGCGCTGGGTTTTGCGGTGGTGACGTTTGACCAGCCCGGCCACGGCCACAGCAGTGGCAGGCTGTGCACCCTGCCGGAGTTCATCGCGACGATCCGCGCCGTCGGTGCGCATTACGGCAACGCGGCGCTGGCCATCGGCCATTCGCTCGGCGGCGCCGCGCTCGCGCTGGCGCAGGACGAACACTGGCAGGCATCGCGGCTGATCCTGGTGGCGCCGGCGGCCGACATGAGGGCGGCGACGGGGCGCTTCTTCCGCTTCGTGCACCTGGCCGGCTACCTGCGCCCGCCGTTCTACGCATGGCTGCACCGGCGCACCGGCGTGCACATCGACGAGCTGCGCGTGGAGCGCCGGCTGCCGGCGCTGGGCCAGCCCGCGCTGATCGTGCACGACCTGGACGACGAGGACGTGCCGTGGGGCGAAGGCGAGCGCTACGCCCGGTGCTGGCCCGGTGCGCGGCTGTACACCACGCAGGGCCTGGGTCATCGCCGCGTGCTCGATGCGCCGGAGGTGATCGAGGTCGCGCTCGCCTTCGTGCGTGGCGAGCCGGTGGGCGAGCGCGTGGTGGGTTCCCCCGATCTGCTTTACGGTGTGGCTTAGAACTTATCCGTAATTA
>NZ_AJXW01000073.1 GCF_000264375.1 Rhodanobacter thiooxydans LCS2 | reverse complement strand
GGTGCACAGCGCGGCGGCGCGGCCGCAGCCGATCGCCACGGCCGGCCACGGTGGCACGAACAGTCGCCGCTGGCGGGCGGGCAGGGCGAGCCGGCCGCCCAAGGTCAGCCGCGGCGCCAGCCACGCCCACGGTGCCCGCGGCTGCAGTACCAGGTGGCGCAGCGGCAGTTGCAGGTATTCGGCCAGCGCCAGCGCCTGGCGCTGATTGCCGGCGGCGCTGTCGGTGATCACCCAGCATTCGCCGCGCAGCTTCAGCATGCGTGCGGGCGCCGCGGCATTGTTTCCCGAATGTGCACGGTATGTTCCCTTATTGGGTGGGCTGTTCGCGTGCGAGCGCCTATACACTTGCACGATGGCGTCATTGCCGGCGCGTCTTTCCGCAGAGGATACCGATGAGCGAGTTGCTTTCCGAGGCCAGTCTGGACCAGTTGTTCCGCAATGCCCGCACCTTCAACGCGTGGCTGCCGAAAGAAGTGAGCGGCGAACAGCTACAGCAGGTCTTCGACTTGGCCAAGTTCGGTCCGACCAGCGCGAACTGCTCGCCGATGCGGGTGGTCTTCGTGAAGTCGAAGGCGGCGAAGGCGAAGCTGGAGCCGTTCCTGTCCGATGGCAACCGCGCCAAGACCATGGAGGCGCCGGTCACCGCGATCGTGGCCACCGACTACGCGTTCTACGAGCAGTTGCCGAAGCTGTTCCCGCATGCCGACGCGAAAAGCTGGTTCGTCGGCAACCAGCCGCTGATCGACACCACCGCGTTCCGCAATGCCACGTTGCAGGGTGCCTACCTGCTGCTGGCGGCGCGCGCGGTCGGGCTGGACTGCGGCCCGATGTCCGGCTTCGACAACGCCGGCGTGGATGCGGCGTTCTTCGCCGGCACCACGGTCAAGTCGAATTTCCTGATCAGCATCGGTTACGGCGACGCCAGCCGCAACCTGTTTCCGCGCAGTCCCCGCCTGACGTTCGACGAAGCCTGCACGATCGCCTGAAGCCCGCGTCCTACCCCGCTTTTCCGTCCCTCATTTTCCAAGGAGTCTTTCCATGCGTGCATTGAAGTATCTCGCTCTCGCCGGCCTGCTCGGCGCCGCCTTGTCGGTCCAGGCCGCCCCGGTCACCTACCAGCTCGACCCTGCCCACACGATGGTGCTGTTCAGCTGGAACCACTTCGGCTACTCCAACCCCACCGCCAACCTTGGCCTGGGCGAGGGCACCCTGGTGTTCGACGAGCAGCACCCGGCCAACTCCAGCGTGGAGGTGAAGCTGCCGCTCGACCTGCTCGACACCCATGTGCCGGCGCTGGACGAGCACCTGAAGAAGGCGGACTTCCTCGACGCCGCCCAGTATCCGGTGGTGACCTTCAAGAGCACCGCCGTGCAGGCGCTCGGCGCCAACAAGTTCAAGGTCAGCGGCAACCTCACCGTGCACGGCGTGACCAAGCCGGTGGTGCTCGACGCGACACTGAACAAGATCGGCCCGCACCCGATGACCAAGGCGTCCTCGGTCGGCTTCGACGCCACCGCCAGCATCAAGCGCTCGGAGTTCGGTGTCGGCGCCTATGTGCCGAACGTCAGCGACGAGCTGGCCATCCGCATCACCACCGAAGCCTCGGTGCCGAAGCAGGCCGCGGCCAAGTAAGTCGCCGTCACCCACAAAAAAACCGCGCCATGCCGGCGCGGTTTTTTTGTGTGGATGCGCCGGCTCAGTTCGACTTCACGCCGGCGTCCTTGAGCGATTCCAGCTTGGCCAGGTCGACGCTGGCCACCGCCTGCTTCAGCTGCTCGATGCCATCGACGTTGCCGTTCGCCTTCACCGTGAAGCGCTTGCCGACCACCACGCTGTACTCGCCGTATTTCGACTGGGTGTCCCATTCCTCGTGGACCAGGTTGCCATTGGCGCTGTAGGTCTTCTCGTAGCCGTGCTCGGTCTGCTTCTCCTCTTCCGGCGCCATCGCGGAGGCCAGCGACATGAAGCCCTTGGCGCCGCCGGTGTCGGAGACTTCCAGCGTGATGTGCTGGCCGTTGTCGGCGGCGTAGTCGGCGCTGGCCTGGGAAATCCGCATGCCCATCGTGCTGTTGCGCTTGAAGCTGCCCAGGCTTTCGGGCAGGAATGCCTTGATCTGCTCGGGCGCCAGCGCCTCGATGCCGCCATTGCTGACGGACATCGTGCCCATCAGCTTGCCCATCGCGGCGGACTGTGCGGTGCTGTCGCCGGATTTCTGCGCTGCGTCCAGTTCCTTGCTGGCCTGCTCGGCGCGCTCGCCCATCGCGGCGAGCTTGCCCAGCGCACTGTTGCTGTCGATGCTGACGTTGTCGCCGCCGCTGCCGGTGACATGCATGCTGCCGACCGCTGCGCCGGTCAGCGCGGCGGTGCCGATCACGCCGGCAACGACCAGGTCGACGATCCAGCCCAGCACGATCGCGATGATCACGCTGACCGCGGTGTAGCCGCCGGCTTTCTCCGGCGGACACTTCATGGTGTGCGGCAGGCCCAGGTACAGCAGGTAGATGCTGTAGACACCGCCGATCAGCACGATCAGCAGGCTCAGCCACGGCACGATCACGCCGATGCCGGCGACCCAGCTGGCGGTCCATGCGTAGGCCACCGTCTTCAGCGCCTGGTTCATGTCCTTCTCGCCGCCGAAGGTCGGCGCCAGCGCGTTGACGATCAACGCCACCATGTAGACCAGCACCAGCGCCAGCACGTAGTGCAGCAGCATGCCGGCGATGCCCATGCCGATCGGCGTGCGCACGGTGATGCCGAACGCACTGCTGCCGATCAGGCTGCCCTTGATGAAACCGGCGATCACCGGCAGCGCGGCGACGAGCGCGATGTAGCCGGCGTACAGCCCCTTCACGTTGGCCGGTTCGGCGGCGACAACCGGCCATTCGGCCCCGGGCGTGGTCAGGATGGCCTTGATGCGTTCAATGATCTTTCCGAAATCCATGATCGGCTCCTAAACTCATGCGTCTGACCCGGTGCGTGCGCCGGGTTGAGATTGGTGTGCTCACTTCATGACGGTCGTGGCGGCAACCCGGTGGCGGCTCCGCCATGGCTGCTCTCCGGTGTTCCCTGTGCTGCCTCCGACAGAAGGCTGCAGCCTGCTACCATTTGCGGCTTGATGTCCAGTCCGGAGTCCGCCGATGTCGTCCCCCCTCTCCGCGGCGGTGCCGCTGGTGCCGGCAAATGCCGAAAATCGTTACGAAGTGACGCGCGCCGACCTGCCGCTGTCCTGCCCGATGCCCGGCATGGCGCTGTGGAATTCCCATCCGCGGGTGTACCTGCCGATCGTCGACGACGGCGGCGAGACCGTCTGCGCCTACTGTGGCGCGCATTACGTGCTGCGCGACTGATTCTCCGGCTGCGTTCAGCCCGCTGGCGGCATTGTTCTTGCTTGTCTCCAGAGGATGAAAGCCTCCAGCCCCGAGCTCATGTCCAGCATGGTCGTGCCCGTCAAGCTGCTGACCGTGGTCCAGCTGATCCCCGCGCTGCATTCCGGCGGCGCGGAGCGTTCGGCGCTGGAAATTGCCCGCGGCCTGGTGCAGGCCGGCCACCGCTCGGTGGTGATCTCGGCCGGCGGGCGGCTGGTCGCGCAGTTGCAGGCTGAAGGCAGCGAGCACATCACGCTGGACCTGGGGCGCAAGTCGCTGGCCACGCTGGGCCGGCTCGGCGCGTTGCGACGGGTGCTGCGTGAGCTGAAGCCCGACATCGTGCACGCCCGTTCGCGGCTGCCGGCCTGGATGGGCTGGTGGGCGCTGAAGGGGATGTCGCCGCGGCCGCATTTCGTCACCACCGTGCACGGGCTCAACTCGCCCGGGCGCTACAGCGCGATCCTGCTGCGCGGCGAACGCGTGATTGCGGTATCGCAGACCCTGCGCGACTACGTGCTGAGCCATTACCGCTGGCTGGAACCGGGCAAGGTGCGGGTGATCCCGCGCGGCATCGATCCGCTGACGTTTCCCTACGGACACCGGCCGGATGACGCCTGGCAGAAGGCCTTCTTCGCCGAGTTTCCGGCACTGGCCGGTGCGCCGCTGCTGACCCTGCCCGGGCGCGGCACGCGGCTGAAGGGCCACCATGATGCGGTCGAGCTGCTGGCCGACCTCAAGCGTCGCGGCATCGAGGCGCGGCTGCTGCTGCTGGGAGTGGTCGAGCCCGGCCGCGAAGCCTATGTGGCCGAACTGCGCGAGCTGATCCGCGTGCGGGGAGTGGCCTCGCAGGTGGTGCTGACGCCGCCGCGCGACGACGTGCGCGACATCTACGCGATCTCGGCGCTGGTGCTGCAGCTATCGAACCGGCCCGAGTCGTTCGGGCGCACGGTGATCGAGGCGCTGTCGCTGTGCCGTCCGGTGCTGGGCTACGCGCACGGCGGCGTGGGCGAGTTGCTGGCCGAACTGTACCCGGCCGGCCGCGTGCCGCCGGGCGACCGCGAGCGGCTGGTCGAGCGGGCCGCCGAACTGCTGCGGGTGGCGCCGCCGATCTCGCCGCTGCAGAGCTACCGCCTGGTCGACATGCAGCAGGCCACGCTGGCGCTGTACGACGAAGTAGCCGCCGGTTGAGGCGGCAACGGGCGCATGCGCTCGCCTACAATGCGTGATCGTCTTCGCCCCGGTCCGCACATGAATTCCATCGCCAACTCCTGCAGGGTCGCGCTGCGTTCCCCGCTGCTGCCGTTCTGGCTGGTGATCGCGCTGCTGCCGTTCGGGCGCAGCGCCGAACTGGGCACCGCGCTGTGCCTGCTTGGCGTGGTCCTGTTGTTCGCACGCGAGCCGCACGCACTGCGCCAGCATCCCGGGGCACAGCTGCTGCTGTGGCTGCTGGCCGCCTATGTGGGGGCCGCGCTGCTTTCTGCAGTCGACGCAATCCGGCCGGGCAAGAGCTGGAGCACAGTGGTTGCCCTGCTGCGTTATGTGCCGCTGGGCCTGTACGCCTGCTTCGCGATCCGCCGCGAGCAGAGGCTGCAGGCGCTGTACGTGGCGGTGGCCTGGGTACTGGCACTGTGGAGCGCCGATGCCTGGCTGCAGGCGTTGACCGGCTGGAGCCTGGGTGGGCATGCCGAGGCCGAGCGGGTGTCCGGCATCTTCGGCGCGGACAACCTCAAGCTGGGGCCGAGCCTGGCGGTGCTGTCGCCGTTCGCGTTGTGGGCCGCACGGCGGCGCTGGGGGTTGCCGGGGCTGGCGCTCGCCTTCGTGCTGATCCTCGGCCCGGTACTGCTGGCCGGCTCGCGCGCGGCGTGGCTGTGCTACGCGCTGGTGGCGCTGGGCTTCGCCTGGCGCGAGGCGCGCTCGCCGCTGCGTTTTGCCGGCTTCTGCGCGGTCGCAGCGGCACTGCTGGCGCTGGCCGGCGGCGTGGCCTGGAAGACCTCGACGCGCTTCCACGACCGCATGGAGCGAACCTTGCTGGCGTTGCACGGCACCGACCAGTCCGTCGACAGCGCGCTCAGCGGCCGCCTCGAGATCTGGCACACCAGCGTCAACATGTTCATGGCGCACCCGGTCAACGGCGTCGGCGTGCGTGGTTTCCGTTACGCGTATCCGCAGTACGCCGCGGCCAACGATCATTTCGTGGTGACCACCGAGGCCTGCGGCGTGGGCGAGGGCGCCTGCCACGCGCACCAGCTGGTGCTGGAGATCCTCACCGAAACCGGCACGCTCGGCCTGCTGCTGTGGCTCGCTGCGCTGGTGCTGGCGCTGCGTGCGTGGCGCCGGGTGGGCGCGGCGGCACGCGCACGCGCGTTTCCGGCCACGCTGGCGCTCGGCGTGATGCTGTTCCCGCTGAACACCCACCTGGCGTTCTACTCGGCCTGGTGGGGGCTGCTGTTCGCCTGGCTGCTCGGCTTGTGGTGCGCCAGTCTATTTGTAGCCGGCATCCCTGCCGGCAAAGAAGAGCCCGGCATCCGTGCCGGCCTCCTCGAAGAAGCACGACCTCAGGGGACGCGCGGTGGGGCGTGAACAGCTGTCGGTGGTGGTGACCACCTTCAACAGTGCCGGCACGCTCGACGCCTGCCTGCGCGGGGTGGCCTGGGCCGACGAGATCGTGGTGCTGGACTCCGGCTCGACCGACGCCACCGCGGCGATCGCCGAGCACTACGGCGCGCGCCTCCACGCGCAGCCGTTCGCCGGCTACAGCGCACAGAAGCAGGCGGCGATCGACCTGGCCAGCCACCGCTGGGTGCTGCTGCTGGATTCCGATGAATCGCTCGATGCGGACGCCACGGCGCCCCTGCAACGGGCGCTGCTCGCGCCGGACTGCGCGGGCTACCAGTTGTGGCGGCGCGAGTGGCAGTTCTGGCGCTGGCAGTCGCGACGCGGCCGGCTCAACCACTACGTGCGCCTGTTCGACCGGCAGCGTGCGCGCATGAGCGACCATGAAGTGCACGAGGAAGTGCAGGTGGACGGCCCGGTGGGCGTACTCGACGTGGTCATCGACCACCACGGCGAGCCCGACATCGCCGGCCGCGTGGCCAAGGCGAACCGCTACTCCAGCCTGCAGCAGGCCGACCTGGCCAAACGCCGGGTCGGCTGGCTGCGGCTGCGCATGGTGGCGTATCCGACCGTGGCGTTCCTGCGCTACTACGTGCTGCGCGGGCACTGGCGTTCCGGCTGGGCTGGCTTCATCGCGGCGCGCATCCACGCGTTCTACGCGTTCCTGAAGTACGCCAAGCTGTACGAGCGACGACGGCCGCGGGACTGATCCGGGGGCTCAGTCGCCGCTGAGGATCTGCAGGAACTGGCCGGCGATCACCAGCATGCTGAAGTGCTGCTCCACGTAGTCGTGCGCGGCGGCGCCCATCGACGCCAGCAGGGCCGGATCGCACAGCTTCAGGATCGCCTCGCGCCACGCCGCCACGTCGCCCGGCGGCAGCAGCAGGCCGGTCACGCCGGCCTGCAGCGTCTCGGGTATCCCGCCGATGTCGCTGCCCAGCACCGGCACGCCAGCGGCTTGCGCCTCGACCGACACCCTCCCGAAGGTTTCCGTGGCGACCGACGGGAAGGCCAGCATCGAGAGCGCGCTGTAATACGGCAGCACGTCGGGGATCCAGCCCAGGAAGTGGTGCCGGTCCGCGGTCGGATCTGCCGCGGCGCGTTCGCGCAGCGCCGCTGCGTCCGGGCCGTCGCCCAGCCACAGACAATGCAGCCGCGGTTGCTGCGCCATTGCCGCGCTGGCCGCCTCGAATAGCGGGAAGATGCCCTTGCCGCCGTGCATGCGGCCGCTGTAGCCGAGCACGATCGCCTGCTCGTCCAGGCCAAGCGCGCGCAGGATCTCGCGGCGCCGCTGCGAGTCTGGCCGGCACTGCGCCATGTTGACCGGGTTGTAGAGCACCCGTACCAGATGGCTGGGGACGCCGCGGTCCAGATAGGCCTGGCGCGCATGCTCGGAGACGGCGAGGAAGCGCTGTGCGAGGCGCGGGATCAGCCAGCCGGAAAGGCGCTTCATCGGTGGCGTGCGATGCCGGAACAGCGCCACTGGAATGCGCAGCAGCCGCCCGATCAGGATCAGCGGCCAGTACTCCTTGCCGAAATTGCCCACCAGCCAGTCCGGTTTCAGCTGCCGCGCCGCCCTGATGACGGCGAGATAGCCGCGCAGGTCGAACGCGTTGCGGAACTTCGCCTTGCTCAGGCGCACGTCGGAGCCGGCCAGCCCCTGCCAGATCAGCCCGTCGGGATAGACCACTGCGCCGACCTGGTGTCCGGCCACGGCCATCGCCTGCGCCAGGGCGACGAAGTGGCTGGTGGCGCCGGTGTTCTCGGGATTGGTGCCGACGAAGAGCAGCTTCACGCGCGGCGATCCTCGTAGCGCGACAGCACGCGCAGGGCGAATTGCGGCAGCAGGTGGTGGCGCGCCACCTGCACCCGCGGCAGCTGCCACAGGTCCAAGCCGGTGACGGCGCGGCCGCGCCGGGTGGTGGTGGCGGCATCGAAGCCGGCCTCGCGCACCACGCCGGCCACGCGGTCGTCGGCGTCGCCGTACGGGTAGCAGAACTGGCTGACCGGGGTGCCGAGGCGATCCTCCAGCGTGGCCTTGCTGCCGTGGATCTCGTCGCGCAGCTGGGCGTCAGTGCATTGCGTCAGGCGAGGATGGCTGCGGCTGTGCGCGCCAACCTCCATGCCGCCGCGGTGCCAGTCGCGCAGCTGTTCCGCCGACATCAGCGGCTTGCGCACGCCCAGCCGCTCGGCGTCCCACTGGTTGTAGCGGCCGATGCTGCCGCTGACGACGTAGCAGGTGGCGCTGAAGCCGTGGCGCTGCAGGATGGGCAGGGCGGCATCCAGGTTGTCCACGTAGCCGTCGTCCAGCGTGATCACGGCGACGCGGCCACTGCGCTCGCCGCGCAGGTAGGGCATCGCGGCCGACATCGACAGTCCGCGGTAACCGAGCCGGCGCAACAGCCACATCTGCCGCGCGAATGCCGTCGGGCTCACGAACAGGCTGCGGTACACGCGCAGGTCGCGCGGGGCGCGCGCAATGTTGTGATACATCAGGATGGGCAAGGGCGGTGTGCCCTGCGCAACGGCGTCGCTCACTTTCCAACTCCTGTGCCGGTGCGGCGCTGGGGAAGCGGCGCACCGCTGCGCGAACCCGCCGCTCCGCTTGCACCGCCAGCCTGGAAGGGCCGGCGGCCTGCGCGGATCGGGGTGGTTGCGCAAAGTCGCCACTCGAATGCGGGGCGGGTCGGCGGAGTCGACCCGGGCCCCGTAGATGGCGCAATTTTCGGCGCGCCAGGCTTTCACCCGGCTTACGGATCAGTAGATCGCGGGTGCGCCAGGCGGGCGGGTCTTGAAGCGCTTGTGCACCCACAGATACTGCTCGGGCGCTTCGCGCACCATCTGCTCGATGCAGGCGTTGACGCGGGCGGTGTCGGCTGCCGCGTCGGTGCCGGGGAAGCCGTCCAGTGGTGCGCCGAGGCGCAGCGCGTAGCCCCCGCCATCCGGCAGGCGGCGATGGAAGAACGGGATCACCAGCGCGCCGGACATGCGCGCCAGGTGATGGGTGGCGGTGATGGTGGCCGCCGGCACGCCGAAGAACGGCACGAACACCGTGTCCTTGCTGCGCATGTCCTGGTCCGGCGCGTACCACAGCGTGCCGCCGCCGCGCAGGTACTTCACGGTGCCGCGGAGGTCGTCCTTCTCGAACATCGCGTCGGCGTAGTCCAGTCGTGCGCGCAGCACCGCCCACTCGAACACGGCCGAGTCCATCCGCCGGTACATGCCGGCGATGCGGATGCGCTGCGAGACCAGCCGCGCACACAGCTCCAGGTGCGAGAAGTGCCCGCCGACCAGCAGCACGCCCTTGCCCTGCGCGCGTGCCGCGGCGAGGTGTTCCAGCCCCTCGATGCGGGTCGGGATGGCAGCCATGCGGCGGTCGCTGCCCATCCAGCCCAGCGCGAACTCCACCAGCATCAGGCCGATGTCGCGCAGGTTCGCGTCGACCAGTGCGGCACGCGCGGCGGCATCGAGCTCGGGAAAGCACAACGCGATGTTCGCCGCGGCGATGCGCCGGCGCTCGGAGGGAACCCGCCGCACCAGCGCGCCCAGCCGCCGGCCCAGCCACATCAGCGCGCGCTGCGGCAGCCGCGCGATCAGCCAGATCGCGCCCACACCCAGCCACGCCGGCCAGTGGCGCGGCGCAAGCAGCGAACGGGTGAAGGTGGGGCGGGGCATGCCGGGCATCGTGCGCATTGTAGTGGAGGCCGCCAGCCGGCACCGCGCCGCGACGGCATGCCGCGTGCGCGGCGGTGGCGGCGCGCGCTCTCGTATACTGCCGCGCTGGACTGACGGGCCCCCACGTTGCGTTATCTCTATACCCTCGCGATGTATCTGGCGACACCGCTGCTGGTGCTGCGGCTGCTCGCGCGCGGCGTGCGTTCGCGGCCATACCACTGGCGTTGGCCGGAGCGCTTCGGTTTCTTCGACCCGCCCGGTTTCCGCGGCAGCCTGTGGGTGCATGCGGTGTCGGTGGGCGAGGTGAACGCGGCCGAGCCGTTGATCAAGGCGCTGCGGCGCGACTACCCGAACGCGCCGCTGGTGATCACCACGGTCACGCCGACCGGTACCGCACGCGTGCAGCAGTTGTTCGGCGACAGCGTGTTCCACGTCTACCTGCCGTACGATCTGCCGTACTCGGTGGGCCGCTTCCTGAAGAAGATCCGGCCGCGGCTGGCGCTGATCGTGGAAACCGAGATCTGGCCGAACCTGTACTTCGCCTGCCGCCGGCGCGGCATTCCGCTGATGATCGTCAATGCGCGGCTGTCGGAGCGCTCGCTGCGCGGCTACAAGCCGTTGCGCGGGCTGCTGCGCTCGGCGCTGCGCTGCGTGCGGCTGATCGCCGCGCAGTCGCGCACCGATGCGGCCCGCTACCGCCTGCTCGGGGCCGCCCCGGAGCAGGTGCTGGTCACCGGCAACATGAAGTTCGACATGCCGATCCCCGACGGCGCGGTGGCCGAGGGCGCCACCATGCGCGGGCACTGGGGGCCGCGGCGGCCGGTGTGGATCGCGGCCAGCACCCACGAGGGCGAGGAACTGGCGGTGCTGGAGGCGCACCTGCAGGTGCTGAAGCGCCTGCCTGACGCGCTGCTGCTGCTGGCGCCGCGCCACCCGGAACGCTTCAAGCTGGTCGAACACACGGTGCGCAGCCTGGGCTTCACGGTCGCTACGCGCAGCCTCGAAGGCGTGCCGTCGGTCGCGCACCAGGTGTTCGTGATCGACGCCATGGGGCAGCTGATGCCGTTCTTCGCGGCCTCCGACCTGGCCTTCGTCGGCGGCAGCCTGGTGCCGATCGGCGGCCACAACGTGCTGGAGCCAGCGGCGCTGTCGGTGCCGGTGCTGGTGGGGCCGCACACCTTCAACTTCGAGGAGATCACCCGCAGCCTGATCGGGGAAGGCGGCGCCGAGCGCGTGGCGGATGCCGCACGGCTGGGGCCGGCCGCGCTGAAGCTGTTGCTCGATGCGGCCGCGCGCGCGCGCATGGGGCAAGCTGCACAGCGCGTGTTCGAGCGCGAACGCGGCGCGGTGCAGCGGGTCATGCGGCTGATCGACGCCCTGCTGCAGGAATGACCGGCCGGAAAACGGCACGGCCGGGCGTGGGCCCGGCCGTGCTTGCGTGCAACGCGTGGCGGTTTACTGCAGCAGCGCGTTGATCTCCTCGATGTCCTTGAGCTCGGCGGTGCCGGCGGTCTGCCTGAGCAGCAGCTTGTTCAGGATGAACTGATGGCGGGCCTGCGAGTAGCTGCTCTCCGAGGAGGTCAGGACCTGGATCGCCAGCAGCACGTTGGTCATTGTCTGGGTGCCCACCTCGAAGCCGGCACGGGTCGCCTCCAGCGCCTTGCGGCCCGACTCCACCGAGGCCTTGGCCGATTCCACCTGGGCGATGCCGGCGATCACCGAGCGGTAGTAGTTGAGCGTGTCGCGCACCACCTGGCGGCGCTGCGCTTCCAGCGCGTCGGTGGCGGCGTCGCGCTGGTAGATCGACTGGCGTACGCGCGACTGGGTGAAGCCGCCGGAGAAGATCGGCACGTTCAAGGTCAGGCCGATGGTGGTCGAGGCCGGGTCGCGGTAGCGTGCGCCGGCATTGCTGTCCGACCAGCCGGCACCCTTGCCGTAGCTGACGCCGGCGGTGATCGTCGGCAGGTGGCCGGCGCGCGCGGCGCTGATGTTGTGCTGCGCCGTCTGCACGTTGTACTTCTGGGTGAGCAGGTTGGGGTTGGTCTCCAGCGCCTGCTTGACCCAGCTGTCCTGGTCGGCTGGTGTCGGCGGCTGCATCGGCAGGTCGTCGCGCAGCTTTTTCAGCTCGCCGGCCGGCTTGCCGGTGACCTGGGTGAGCGCCTCGCGGGCGTCGTTGAGCGCATTCTGCGCGGCGATGGTCTGCGACTTGGCCGCCTCGTAGTAGGCCTTGGCCTGGTACACGTCGGTGATCGCCGAGAGGCCGACCTTGAAGCGCTGGTCGGACTGCTCGTACTGCTGGCGGAAGGCATCCTCGTTGGCCCTGGCGTAGGTCAGCTCGTCCTCGCTGGTGAGCACGCCGAAGTAGGCCGCGGCCACGCGCCCGTAGAGCTCCTGCGCCGCGGCCTGGTACAGCTCGTCCTGCGCATCGGAGGCCGAGTGGGCGGCCTTGAGGTTGGCGTACTTGCTGAAGTCGAGCACGGTCTGGCTGAGCGTGCCGTTGATCGAGCGCGTGCGGCTGTGGCCGATCTGGTTGCCGCCGTTGATCTGGTTGAGGCTCATGCTGGCGCCGATCTGCGGCAGCAGCAGCGCGCGCGCCTGGTCCACCCCCTCGGCGGTGGCCAGGCGGGTGGCGTCGGCCTGCGACAACACCGGATCGTTGGCGCGCGCATCGCGATAGGCATCGAGCAGATCCTCGCCGTGACCGGGCAGCGAGACGGCAGCCAGGGCCAGGGCAAGGGTAAGCAGCTTCAAACGCATGGGGTGCCTCGTGAGGATCGGTGCGGGGGCGGAGTCAGAACACGAACCGCGGTGGCGGCTCGGCGTGGGTCAGGTAGGGCAGATCGGTTTCGAACAGGGTTTCTTCGCGATAGCGGCCGGCGCCCTCATGGGTGAGCAAGGCAGCCTGCTGCACCGGCGACAGGCCGCGAATCACCAGTGCGCGCGCACCGGGCTTGAGCCAGTCCAGCCAGCGCGACGGCACCGCATGTACCGCGCCGGTCACCACCAATGCGTCGAACAGGCCGTCGGGTTGCCACTCGCGCACCGCCTCGCCGGTGGCCAGTATCGCATTAGTGACGCCGGCGGCCTGCAGGCGCTGCGTGGCGGCGGCGGTGAAATCGGCGTGGATGTCGACACTGGTCACCTGCCCGCCAAGGCCGGCCAGGCAGGCGGTGAGGAAGCCCGAGCCGGTGCCGATCTCCAGCACGCGGTCGGTGGGCGCCAGCTCCAGCGCCTGCAGCACGCGGCCTTCCACCACCGGCTTCATCATCACCTCGCCGTGGCCCAGCGGCAGGCACAGATCGGCGAACGCCAGCTGGCGATGCTGGGCGGCGACGAAATCCTCGCGGCGCACGCGGCCGAGCACCTCCAGTACGCGGCCGTCCAGTACTTCCCACGGGCGCACCTGGTTTTCCACCATGTTCACCCGCGCCTGTTCGATATTCATCACCATCTGCCGTGTCCCGTGGGGAGCGAAAAAAGACCAGAAAGGATAAGCGCTGGCGCCCGCCTCGACAACGACGCTCCGGGGTGCTGGCAAGCCTGACGGTTGCCTGCGGGGCCACGAAGTGCCGGAAGTCACCGCGGCGCGCTGACATTCGTCATGGTGTCCGGCGCACAGACGGCGGACACTGACGGCGTTGGCGTCGTTCTGGAAATAATTGAACCGTTGCGTATAATAAAGCTTGGCTATTTCTTTGTGAAGGCGTGAAGGTGGTGGCATGAACAGCGCGCAGGTCAAATCCCAGGGCCCCGGCCGCCCGAAGGACATGGAGAAGCGTGCGGCGATCCTGTCGGCGGCGAAGGCCCTGTTCATCCGCAACGCGTTTGCCGGCACCAGTATGGACGCGATCGCCGCGGACGCGGGCGTGTCCAAGCTCACCGTGTACAGCCATTTCGGTGACAAGGACAACCTGTTCCGCGAGGTGATCCGCTCGCGCATCCAGGACTTGCTGCCGGAAGAGACCTACTTCTTCGATCCCACTGCCGACATCCGCGACACCCTGCTGCGGGTGGCGCTGACCCACGCCCACCTCGACTGCAACGCCGAGACCGTCGGCACCTTCCGCGCCATCCTCAGCGATTGCCGCCAGGGCAACCCTCGCTACGGCAAGCTGATCTGGGAAGAGGGTGCGGCGCGTACGCATGGCCTGATGGAACGGCTGCTGCAGCAGGCGATTGACGCCGGCCAGCTCGACATCGACGACGTGGTGCGCGCCAGCGGGCAGTTCCTCAGCCTGATCAAGGGCAACCTGATGATGCGCCAGATGTTCGGCTGCACCGACTGTGCGGAGAGCTACGCCGAGGAGATCGAGAGCACCGCGCGGGCCGGCGTCGCGATGTTCCTGCGTGCCTATCAGCCGCGCTGAGCCGGTATCGGCGAAACGAGCCGGGTGAAGTCCTCTTCACCTGGCTTTTTCATGCGCGTTCCTAGGCTGACCGGACTTCCGACGGCATCGGCACGCTCGCCGCTGCCCATCCGTGCCCGCAGGAGCAAGCCATGGCCAAGACCAAGCCGTTCGTCAGCGACATCGAGAACATCCGCAAGCGTGCGCGCCAGGATATCGACAAGGGCGCGATAACGGCGGGTTACCGCGCCGATCGCGGAACGGTGGTCAAGTTGCTCAACCATGCGCTGGCCACCGAAATCGTCTGCGTGCTGCGCTACAAGTACCACTACTACATGGCTTCGGGCATCCACTCGCAGGCGATCAAGGCCGAGTTCCTGCAGCACGCAAACGAGGAGCAGGGCCACGCCGACCTGATCGCCGAGCGCATCACCCAGCTCGACGGCAAGCCGAACCTGTCGCCGGAAGGCCTGCTCAGCCGCAGCCACTCCGACTATGTCGAGGGTGAGGACATCGTCGACATGATCAAGGAGGATCTGGTCGCCGAGCGCATCGCGATCGACAGCTACCGCGAGATGATCGCCTACATCGGCACCGACGACCCGACCACGCGCCGCGTGCTGGAAGGCATCCTGGCGATGGAGGAAGAGCACGCCGAGGACATGAACACGCTGCTGGAGCAGCTCGGCAAGAAGGGTGAGCCGGCCAAGCCTTCGCCCGCCGGGAAGGCCGCGGGCAAGCGCAGCTGAGCGACTGCCGGCGCGGCGCACGCCGCCGGCGCGGGATCACCAGCCGGCCAGCACCAGCTTGCCGATCGTGCGGCCCGACTCCAGCCGGCGGTGCGCCTCGCGCAGGTTCGCCGCGTTGATCGGCGCCAGCGTCTCGGTGCGCGTGCCGCGCAATTCGCCGGTATCGATCAGCGCGGCGACCCGTTCGAGGATGCGGCCCTGCTCGGCCATGTCGGGCGTGTTGAAACGCGCGCGGGCGAACATGAATTCCCAGTGGATGCCGATGCACTTGGCCTTGTACGGATCGCCGACCCTCAGCGCGCCGGCCGGTTCCACGATCAGGCCCACGTGGGCTTGCGGCGCCAGCAGCTGGCCGACCGCGTCCCAGTAGTGGTCGGTGTCGGCGAGGTTGAGCACGGCGTCGACCTGGTTGAAACCCAGCGCCTCCAGCTGCAGTGCCAGCGGGTGGCGATGATTCGCCACATGGTGTGCACCCATCGTGCGGCACCAGTCGGTGGTTTCGCCGCGCGAGGCGGTGGCGATCACCGTGAAGCCCGCGCGCCGCGCCAGCTGGATGGCGATCGAGCCCACGCCGCCGGCGCCGCCGATGATCAGCAGCGACTTGCCTTCGCCGCCATCCTCGCTGTCGAACGGCATGCGCTGGAACAGCAGCTCCCACGCGGTCAGTGCGGTCAGCGGCAGCGCCGCCGCCTCGGCCAGGTCCAGCGAGCGCGGCGCATGGCCGGCCAGGCGCGCGTCGACCCGCTGGAACTGCGCGTTGCTGCCGGGGCGGGTGACGTCACCGGCGTAGTACACGCGGTCGCCCGGCCGGAAACCATCGACCGCGTCGCCGGTCGCCTCCACCACCCCGGCGGCGTCGTAGCCGAGCACCTTCGGCTGCGTCTCGATCTGCGGCTTGGGCGAGCGGATCTTGGTGTCGACCGGATTCACCGAGACCGCCTCCACGCGTACCAGCAGGTCATGCTCACCCGGCGTCGGCGGCGGCAGTTCGATGTCGAACAACGACTGCGGATCGTCGATCGACAGGTAGCGGGTGAGCGCGACGGCTTTCATGCGGCAACTCCTTTGAGGCTTCGAAGGCCGCCCTTGCTTCCTCCGCAGGGAGGGCGGGCAGGCGACCTCGCCTGCGATCGTACGCCCCGGCGGCGTGACGGGACGGTGCCGGCGTCGGCTCCGGCTCGGCGCTGGTCACGCGGCGCCACGCCGAGCCTGTAAGCTTGGCCCATTCCCCGCAGGAGCCGCGCGATGCAGACCCCGGATACTTCAAACTCCTCGCGTCACGGTATCCGCCACGCCATCCTGGCATTGCTCGCGCTGCTGGTGCTGGGCGTGGCGGCGCTGATGTGGTGGTGGGACACCGAGCCGGCGTTGTTCGATCCGGTGGCGGTGACCCAGGCTCAGCTGCAGGAGCTGAAGCGGCCGGTCAGCACCGGCGCGACCACCACCGCCACCCTGATCGCCTCGGTGCGCACGCTGCTGGACAAGCGCGGCGGCTACCTCAGCAACGACAAGCTGCCGCCCGGCGTGCTGATGGACAACATCCCCAACTGGGAATTCGGCTCGCTGACCGCTTCGCGCGACCTGGTGCGTGCGCTGCGCAACGACTTCAGCCGCTCGCAGACGCAGTCGACCGAGGACAAGGACCTGGCCGAGGCCGACCCGCTGCTCAACAGCCCGAACGACCGCTGGCTGCTGCCCAGCTCGGAAAGCCAGTACCGCAAGGCGATCAGCCGTCTGGACGGCTATCTGCAACGGCTCGGCGACGCCGACGACAGCAACGCGCACTTCTACGCGCGCGCCGACAACCTGGCTGACTACCTGCAGCTGGCTTCGGCGCGGCTGGGTTCGCTGTCGCAGCGGCTGTCGGCCAGCGTGGGCCAGATCCGCATCGGCGAGGTGGCCAGCGCCGATGAGCCGGCCGCCGCCGGCACGGTGGCCGCTTCCGGCGGCGGCCGCCTGGTGAAGACGCCGTGGACGAAGATCGACGACAACTTCTACGAGGCCCGCGGCTACACCTGGACGCTGCTGGAACAGCTCAAGGCGTTCCGCCAGGACTTCGGCCCGATCCTGCGCTCCAAGCACGCCGACGTCAGCCTGGACCAGGTGATCCGCGAGCTGGAGGAGGCGCAGCGCCCGCTGCACAGCCCGATGGTGCTGAACGGCTCGCCGTTCGGCTTCTTCGCCAACCACTCGCTGGTGATGGCGAACTACGTGTCGCGCGCGAACGCGGCGCTGATCGACCTGCGCGAACTGCTCAGGCGCGGCTGAGCACATGAACGACAAACCCCGCCGAGGCGGGGTCTGTGTGTGTGCGGATACTTTTGGTTCGCGACAGGCTCAGCCGCTGATGGCGTCCTGGTAGCGCTGGAAGCCGGCGAGGATCTCGGCCTTCGCCTCATCGGCGCCGACCCAGCCGTCCACCTTCACCCACTTGCCCTTCTCCAGGTCCTTGTAGTGCTCGAAGAAGTGGCCGATGCGCTCCAGCCAGTGCGGCGAGACGCCCTTCATGTCGTTGATGTGCGCATAGCCGGGGAACACCTTCGGCGAGGGGATCACTACCAGCTTCTCGTCGCTGCCGGCCTCGTCGGTCATCTTCAGCATGCCGACCGGGTGGCAGCGGATCACCGAACCGACCGCCAGCGGCAGCGGCAGGATCACCACCGCGTCCAGCGGGTCGCCGTCGCCGCCCAGGGTGCGCGGCACGTAGCCGTAGTTGCACGGGTAGCGCATCGGGGTGGACAGGATGCGGTCCACGAAGATCGCACCCGACTCCTTCTCCACCTCGTACTTGACCGGCTCGGCGTCCTTGGGGATCTCGATGATGACGTTGATTTCTTCCGGCACGTTGCGACCGGCGGAGACGAGGTGCAGACCCATGGACTGTCCTTGGCGATGAAGGGGAAAAGAGGGTCCGCAAGGATACGCCAAACGCTGCTGCGATGCAGCAGCGGCGGGCTTCACTGCGCCAGCGTTCAGGCCTTCGTCGGCCTCCGGTAGGGCCGCTCGCGCAGCCATTTGGTGGCGATCCACTTCTCGCCCTCGAGCACCGGCAGGCCGGCATGCAGCGAGCTGCAGTCGCCGCCCTCGTAGGCGAAATACACCGCCGCGCCGCGTCGTGCGGTGACGGTGAGGCCGAGCGCGGGGAACGCCGTGCCGCCGCCCCGCGCGGGTGTGTTCAGGTACATCACCACGCTGGCGATGCGCTGCCCGCCGACCGCGGTGATCGTTTCGTAACCCGGTTGGTCCGGGTCGAACCAGTCGAAGTGCGGCTCGTACGCCTGCCCCGGCAGGTAGTGCAGGATCTGCAGCCCCTCGCCGTGGCTCGCCGGCACGTCGAGCAGGGCGGCCACGCGCCGTTCGATGCGGCCAACCAGCGGCACTTCGTCCAGGGTGAAGAACATGCCCTCGCTGGTGCGCCGCCGGTCCACCTGCTGGCGGCCCTCGCTGTCGACGGTGAGCGCACGCTGGAGGCGCGGCCGCGCCAGCGCGATCAGTTCGTCGCATTCCCGAGCGCTGAGGATGTTCTCCAGCACCCGCAGTGCCGGCGCGTCGACGCTGAGCGAGACGCCGATGGCGTGCCCGTCGGCGCGGACTTCGGGCGCCCCGGGATGCTTCGGGCGCAGCCCCGGCGGCGACCCGCTGGCGGTGCTGGCCGGCAGCGTCGCCAGCGGCAGCTTCAGCACCTCGGCGACGATGCTGCGGCTCTGCCGCGGGTCGTAGCCGTGCTCCTTCATCAGCTTCAGCACCTCCGGCACGCCGTGGCCGGCGCGCGTGGTGGCGAGGATCCACTCGCGCAGTTCGTGGCTGATGGTGGTGCGTGAGTGCATGGCAAGAAACAAGGTGGCGGAACGCCAGAGCTTACTTCAGAGCCTGTCGATGGCCACCGCCATACGACGCGAGCCGGCAAATGCCGGCTCGCGGGTGCTGCACCATGGTGGATCGGCTACTTCAACTGGTCCCACAGAAAGTCGTAGGCCATCGCATGCATGTGGGCGGACTGCTGGTTGTCCGCGCCGGCGCCGTGGCCGCCTTCCAGGTTCTCGTAGAACCACACGTTGCGGTGACCCTGCGCCTGCATCTTCGCCGCCATCTTGCGCGCCTGCACCGGGCCGACGCGGTCGTCGCTGGTGGCGGTGTAGAACAGCACCGGCGGGTAGCGGCCGTCCTTGCTCACGTTCTGGTACGGCGAGAAGGTCCGGATGAAGTTCCAGTCGGCCGTGTCCGGGTTGCCGTATTCGGCCATCCACGAGGCACCGGCGGACAGGTGGATGTAGCGCTTCATGTCCAGCAGCGGCACCTCGCAGGCGATCGCGCCGAACAGCTGCGGGTATATGGTGAGCATGTTGCCCATCAGCAGGCCGCCATTGCTGCCGCCTTCGGCGCCCAGGTGCTGCGCCGAGGTGACGCCGCGCTTCACCAGGTCCTCGGCCACCGCGGCGAAATCCTCGTAGGCGCGCGGACGGTTCGCCTTCAGCGCGGCCTGGTGCCACTGCGGGCCATATTCGCCGCCGCCACGGATGTTGGCGATCACGTAGACGCCGCCGCGCTCGAGCCAGGCGCGGCCGACGCTGCCGCTGTAATACGGCTGCAGCGAGACCTCGAAGCCGCCGTAGCCGTACAGCAGGGTGCGGTTGCTGCCGTCGAGCTTGATGCCCTTCGGCGCGATCTCGAAGTACGGTACGCGGGTGCCGTCCTTCGACTGCACGAAATGCTGGCTGACCGCGAACTTCGAAGCGTCGAAGAACGCCGGCGCCTGCTTGACCGTCTGCGCCGCCGCCTCGCCGAGCACGCCGCGTTCCAGCGACGACGGCGCCAGGAAACCGGTCACGTCGAGCCAGTACTCGTCGCTGTGGTCCGGGTCGGTGTCGACCACGCTGACCGTGCTCATCGCCGGCGCGCCCGGCATCGCCGCACGCTTCCAGTCCCCGTCGGGCATCGCCATCTGCGGCGGGGTCAGCACCTCCAGTCGGCTCTTGACGTCGTCCATCAGGTTGAGGATCAGGTGGTTCTTCGTCCAGGCGTAGGCATCCAGCGAGGTATGCGCGTCGGGCTGGAACAGCACGGTGAACTGGCGCTTGCCGGCCATGAAGCCGTCGAACGGCGCGGCCAGCAGCACACCGGCAGGGTAGGTGGTGCCGTCCACCGTCCACGGCGAGCGGGTGCGCACCAGCAGCCAGTCGCGATGCGCTTCGGCTTCCGCGTCGGCCGGCACCTCGACGCGGGCCAGCTTGTCCCCGAGGCGCTGGTACAGATCGCTGTGATAGAAGTCCCGGGCGACAGAAACGAAGTCGCGCTCGTAGCCTGGCGTGCGGTCATGGTGCGCGCTGACCGCCAGGTCGCTCGGCTTGCCCTCGTACACGGTGGTGGCTGCGGTCAGCGGCGTGCCGCGCTTCCACTCCTTGGCGATGCGCGGGTAGCTCGACTCGGTCATCGAGCCGGGGCCGAAGTCGGTGCCGACGTAGAGGGTGTCCTCGTCGATCCAGTCGACCTCGCTCTTGGCCACCGGCAGGACGAAGCCGTCCTTCACGAACGCCTTGTGCGGGATGCTGAATTCGCGCACGGCCACGGCGTCGCCGCCGTCCGGCGACAGCGAGACCAGGCAGCGCTCGTACGCCGGCTTCAGGCACCGCACGCCCTTGAACACCCAGCGCTTGCCCTCGGCCTGGTTCAAGGCGTCGAGGTCCAGCAGCAGCTCCCATGCCGGCTCGGCCTTGCGGTACTCGGCCAGCGTGGTGCGCCGCCAGATGCCGCGCGGATGCGCCTTGTCGCGCCAGAAGTTGTACAGGTGGTCGCCCATGCGGTTGACGTAGGGAATGCGCGCCTCCGAGTCGAGCACCTCGAGGATGCGGTCGCGGGTGCGGGCGAACTCGGCGTTGTCGACGAACCGCTTCGCGGCCGCCGCGTTCTGCTGTTTCACCCAGTCCAGTGCGCGCTCGCCGTGGATGCCCTCCAGCCACAGGAACGGGTCGTCGCTGGCGGAAGTGGCGGCCGGAGCGGGGCTGGTATCGCGGGCGTGGCTGTCGTTCATGCCCGCCAGTGTGACGCCGAGCGCCAGCGTCAGCCAGACTGCCTTCATCGTGTATCCCCAGGTGTGCGGCTGGATGTGGGCGCGGCCTGCCCCGCCGAGCGTAGCCGGGCTTGGCCGGCCACCGCCCGTGACTAAAGTCAGGCGCGCGGGCTGAAAACAGAAATCCCGCCACGCGGGCGGGATTTCTGCGAGAGACGAAGCCGCGGCTTACAGCAGCGGAATCATCAGTAGCGCCACGATGTTGATGATCTTGATCAGCGGGTTCACCGCGGGGCCGGCGGTGTCCTTGTACGGGTCGCCCACGGTGTCGCCGGTGACCGCGGCCTTGTGCGCCTCCGAGCCCTTGCCGCCGTGGTGGCCGTCCTCGATGTACTTCTTCGCGTTGTCCCAGGCGCCGCCGCCGGTGGTCATCGAGATGGCCACGAACAGGCCGGTGACGATGGTGCCGATCAGCACGCCGCCGAGCGCCTTGGGGCCCAGCAGTAAGCCGACCACGATCGGCACGGCGACCGGCAGCAGCGACGGCACGATCATCTCGCGGATCGCCGAGCGGGTCAGCATGTCCACCGCGCGCGAATATTCCGGCTTGCCGGTGCCCTGCATGATGCCGGCGATGTCGCGGAACTGGCGACGCACTTCCTCCACCACCGCGCCGGCGGCGCGGCCCACCGCCTCCATCGCCATCGCGCCGAACAGGTAGGGGATCAGGCCGCCGATCAGCAGGCCGATGATCACCATGTGGTCGGACAGGTCGAAGGTCAGCGGGGTATACGTGGTGCCCGCGGCCACCGCCTTGGCCTGCGCGGCGACGTCGAGGTTGTGCGTGTAGTCGGCGAACAGTACCAGCGCAGCCAGCGCGGCCGAACCGATCGCGTAGCCCTTGGTCACCGCCTTGGTGGTGTTGCCGACCGCGTCCAGCGGGTCGGTCACGCCGCGCACTTCCGGCGGCAGATCGGCCATCTCGGCGATGCCGCCGGCGTTGTCGGTGATCGGGCCATAGGCGTCCAGCGCCACGATCATGCCGGCCATCGACAGCATGGCAGTGGCGGCGATCGCGATGCCGTACAGGCCACCCTGGCTGTAGGCGCCCCAGATCGCCGCGCAGATCACGATCACCGGCATCGCGGTCGACTTCATCGACACGCCGAGGCCGGCGATGATATTGGTGCCGTGGCCGGTGGTGGACGCCGCCGCGATGTGCTGCACCGGCTTGTACTGGGTGCCGGTGTAGAACTCGGTGATCCACACGATCAGGCCGGTCAGCACCAGGCCGATCAGCGCGCAGTGGAACAGCGCGTGGCTGGAGATGACGCTGCCGTCGCCGGCGCTCAGGCCCTGCGGCAGCAGGCTGCCGGTGACGAACCAGAACGCGACCGCCGAGAGCACCGCCGATACGATCACACCCTTGTACAGCGCGCCCATGATCGAGCCGCCGGCTTTCACCCGGACGAAGAAGGTGGCGATGATCGAGGCAATGATCGACACGCCGCCGAGCAGCAGCGGGTACAGCACCGCCGCCAGGCTGTCGGTGAAGGTCAGCCCGGCCAGCAGCATGGTGGCGATCACCGTCACCGCGTAGGTCTCGAACAGGTCGGCGGCCATGCCGGCGCAGTCGCCCACGTTGTCGCCGACGTTGTCGGCGATCACCGCCGGGTTGCGCGGGTCGTCCTCGGGGATGCCGGCCTCGACCTTGCCGACCAGGTCGGCGCCGACGTCGGCGCCCTTGGTGAAGATGCCGCCGCCCAGGCGCGCGAAGATCGAGATCAGCGAACTGCCGAAGGCGAGGCCGACCAGCGCGTGCAGGGCGGCTTCGCCGGTGACGCCGAAGTGGCCGAGCGCCAGCCAGTAGCCGGCCACGCCGAGCAGGGCCAGGCCGACCACCAGCATGCCGGTGATCGCGCCGCCGCGGAACGCCACGTCCATCGCCGCGCCGAGGCCGCTGCGCGCCGCCTCGGCGGTGCGCACGTTGGCACGCACCGAGACATTCATGCCGATGTAGCCGGCCGCGCCGGACAGCACCGCGCCAAGCAGGAAGCCGATCGCGGTCGGCCAGGTGAGGAAGAAACCGATCAGCAGCAGCAACACCACGCCGACCAGGCCGATGGTGGTGTACTGGCGGTTGAGGTAGGCGCGCGCGCCTTCCTGGATGGCCGCGGCGATCTCCTGCATCCGTTCGTTGCCCGGCGATTTCGCCAGGATCCAGCGCGCGGACAGCGCGCCATACAGAACCGCCACTACCGCACACGCAACGACGATCCACCAGCCATACTGCTGCAGCATCGGAGCCTCCCCATGGGTTGTAAGTGGCCGTCCGGAACGGGCGGTCCCGGGGAGTATAGGCAGAGGCGGCGGCGCAGGCCGTTGTGCGGCGCAGCGCCGCGCATCAATGAAAAGGGCCATGCACGGATGCATGGCCCCGGATCGTTCGCCTCGGTGCGGATTTACCGCAGCGCGTAGTCCAGGATGATGCCGGTGGCGATCGCGACCAGCAGGTAGTCATTGTTCGCGCGCACCCAGTGATAGCCGCGCGGCGGCGGGTGCAGGCGGTAATGGCGGTAGTCGCGCACCACGTAGCTCGGGCCGTAGTAGCGGTGACCGCGTTCCCAGCGATGGGGGTGCGCCGGGTAATAGCGCGGACCGGCGTAGCGGTAGTCGCGATGGTCGTAACCATGGCTACGGTCGTCATGGCGGCGATGGTCGCGGCGCCAGTCGCCATGGCGGCGGTCGTCGTGCCAGCGGCGGCCGTCGTGATGACGGTCGTAGCCACGGTCATGACCGTGCCGGCCATAATCATCCGGGCCGGGGCCCGGGGCGGCCAGCGCGAGGCTGCCGGTGGTAAGCAGGGCGAGGGCGATGAGCAGGCGGTGGACGAGTTTCATCTCGGGTCTCCTCCCGTGGCAGGTCGTGGCCGCACAGCGCGGCGATCGACCCGGGCAGGATGGAGCGTAGGAAGTTACGACTGAACAGAACCCGATCCCGGCAGCCGGGTTTCAGGTGGTGCTCAGCATGGTGAAACCCGTCACGGGAAGGGTGGGCTCAGCGCCGGAATGCCGCCAGCCTGTTCGCCACCGCCACGTTCTTCAGTCGCACGTAGCGCGGCAGCCCGTCCTTGCCGTAAGGCAGCGGGGCTTCGCCGCGGATCAGCGGTGCCAGGTACCGGCGGGCGGCGGCGGTGATGCCGAAACCGTCGCGGCTGATGAAGTTTTTCGGCATCTTCTTTTCGCGGTTGGCGATCTTCGCCAGCGCAGCGGGTTTGATCTTCCAGCGGTACGGTGTATCGGACGTGCGCACGATCACCGGCATCACCGCGTTCATCCCGGCCAGCGCGTAGTCGACCGCGGCCTTGCCCACGGCGTAGGCCTGCTCCGCGTCGACCTGCGAGGCGGCATGCCGCGCCGAGCGCTGCAGGTAGTCGGGCAGCGCCCAGTGGTACTTGTAGCCGAGCTGCTCCTTCACCAGCGCCGCCAGCACCGGCGCCACGCCGCCGAGCTGGGCGTGGCCGAACGCGTCACGGGTGCCGGCCTCGGCGAGGAACTGGCCGGCCGCGTTGCGCACGCCCTCGGAGGCGACCACCGTGCACCAGCCGACGCGCTCGACGGTGGCTTTCACCTTGGCCAGAAAGGCGGCCTCGTCGAATGCGTTCTCGGGAAACAGGATGAGGTGCGGCGCTGCGTCCGCGCCTTCGCCGGCCAGGCCCGCAGCGGCGGCGATCCAGCCGGCGTGACGGCCCATCACTTCCAGGATGAACACCTTGGTCGAGGTCTCGGCCATCGAGGCCACGTCGAGGCTGGCCTCCAGCGTGGATATGGCGGTGTACTTCGCCACCGAGCCGAAGCCGGGGCAGCAGTCGGTGACGGCCAGGTCGTTGTCCACCGTCTTCGGCACGCCGATGCAGCGGATGTCGTAGCCGAGTGCCTTGCCGATCTGCGACAGCTTCAGCGCGGTGTCGGCCGAGTCGTTGCCGCCGTTGTAGAGGAACCAGCGGATGTCGTGGGCGCGGAACACCTCGATCAGCCGCTCGTACTCGGCGCGGTTCTCCTCCAGCGACTTCAGCTTGTAGCGGCACGAGCCGAACGCGCCACCGGGCGTGTGGCGCAGCGCGGCGATCGCGGCAGCCGATTCCTTCGAGGTGTCGATCAGCTCCTCGCGCAGCGCGCCGAGGATGCCGTTGCGCGCGGCGTAGACCTTCACGCCCTTGCCGCGGGCGGCCTCGATCACGCCGGCGGCGGTGGCGTTGATCACGGCGGTGACACCGCCGGACTGGGCGTACAGCAGGTTGCCGGCGATGGCGGGTGAACGGCGGTTCGGGCTCATGGGATCCTCGGTCAGGCAGCGGGGTGGTTGGCCACGGTCGTCGGCAAATCTTTTCTGCAACAGGTACTTGGCCGAATGCGACGAAGGTCGCTGTTTGACGGCACCCGGTGCAGCGGCTAATTTGACAGGCAATTCCGTGCATCGGGCAGGCGGCTGCAACATGCGGCGGCCTGCCGAACTTGTGGAGCATTATGCGACTCGTCCTACTTGGTGCGCCCGGCTCGGGCAAAGGTACGCAGGCGACCCGGCTGAAGACGGCGCTGGGCGTTCCGCATATCTCGACCGGCGACATGCTGCGCGCCGCCGTCGCCGCCGGCACCGCGATGGGACTCAAGGCCAAGGCGGTGATGGACGCCGGCCAGCTGGTTTCCGATGACATCCTGCTCGGCATGCTGGAAGAACGCCTGGCCCAGGCCGACGCGAAGGCCGGCTTCATCCTCGACGGCTACCCGCGCAACCTGGCCCAGGCCGACGCGCTCGACCACTTGCTGGCCAAGCTCGGCCAGCCGCTGGATGCGGTGGTGAAGCTGGATGTGCCGGACGCGGCGATCATCAAGCGCGTCGAAATCCGCTTCAAGGCGGAAGGCCGCGCCGACGACAACCCGGATACCGTGCGCAAGCGCCTCGCCATCTATGCCGAGCAGACCGCGCCGGTGGCGGATTTCTACGCCAGCCGCGGCAAGCTGCAGGTAGTGGATGGCGTCGGCGAACTGACCGAGGTCACCGCGCGGATCGAGCGCGCACTGCAGAACGAAGCCGCCGCCGCGAACGGCTGAGCCCGCTTCCCGCTCCCGGCAAGGGAATCGCTCACCATGCGTCTGCACATCCTCGGTATTTGCGGCACCTTCATGGGCGGGCTCGCCGCGCTCGCGCGCGAGCTGGGCCACGCAGTCGAAGGCTCCGATGCCAACGTCTATCCGCCGATGAGCACCCAGCTGGAGGCGCTCGGCATCGGACTGATGAGCGGCTACACCGCCGAGCATCTGCAGCCGGCCCCCGATCTCGTTGTGGTCGGCAATGCGATGAGCCGCGGCAACCCGGCCGTCGAGTACATGCTCGATGCGCGTCTGCGCTACATCTCCGGCCCGCAATGGCTGGGCGAGACGGTGCTGGCTGACCGCGACGTGCTGGCCGTGGCCGGTACCCACGGCAAGACCACCACCACCAGCCTGCTGGCGCATCTGCTGGAGAGCGCGGGGCTCGCGCCGGGCTTTTTGATCGGCGGGGTGCCGGGCAACTTCGGCGTTTCCGCGCGGTTGGGGGGCAGCTCGGGACACACAAGCCCCGGGCCCTCATCCGGCGCTGCGCGCTCCCTTCCCCCGGAGGGGGAAGGGAGTGTCGTGCCGCCGGTGGCGGCGCCATTTGTGATTGAAGCGGACGAGTACGACACCGCGTTCTTCGACAAACGCTCGAAATTCGTGCATTACCGCCCGCGCATTGCGATCCTCAACAACCTCGAATACGACCACGCGGACATCTTCCCCGACGTGGCCGCGATCCAGCGCCAGTTCCATCATCTGGTGCGCACCGTGCCGGGCAACGGCCGGCTGATCGTCAACGCGCACGACGAGCGCCTGGCCGAGGTGCTGGCGATGGGCTGCTGGACGCCGGTGGAAAGCTTCGGCATCGGCATCGGTGACTGGCAGGCGGAACTGATCGAGGCGGACGGCAGCGCGTTCAGGGTGATGCGCCACGGCGAAGCCATGGGCGAGGTGCGCTGGTCGCTGCTCGGCCAGCACAGCGTGATGAACGCGCTGGCCGCGCTCGCCGCGGCGGCTGCCGCCGGCGCCGATCCGCAAGCGTTGCTGCCGGCCTTCGCCAGCTTCGAGAGCGTGAAGCGGCGGATGGAACTGGTCGGCGAGGTGAACGGCGTGCGCGTCTACGATGACTTCGCCCACCACCCCACCGCGATCGCCACCACCCTGGCCGGACTGCGCGCGAAGGTGGGCGACGCGCGCATCCTGGTGGCGTTGGAGCCACGTTCCAACTCGATGCGCCAGGGCGCGCACGCCGAGGCGCTGGCGCCGTCGCTGGCCGACGCCGATGCGGTGGTGTTCCTGCATCGCCCCGAGTTGTCGTGGGACGCTGGCCGGATCACCGCGGCGCTGGGCGGCCGCGGCGCCACGGCGCCGACGGTCGATGCGCTGATTGCCGCGCTGCGCGCACAGGCACGGGCGGGCGACCAGGTGATCTTCATGTCCAACGGCGGTTTCGAGGCGGCGCCGCGCCGTTTCGTGGAAAGCCTGCGGCAGGCCTGAGCCGGTCGCCGCAGACCGGGGCGCCGGCTCTGGGTACACTCGCCGGATGGTCGCCCAATCCCAGTCGCCGCTCGTCGAGATGCCGCTGTTTCCGCTGGCCTCGGTGCTGTTTCCCGGCAGTCAGCTGCAGCTGCGCATCTTCGAGCCGCGCTATCTCGACCTGGTGCGTGAATGCGCGCGGCACGGCACCGGTTTCGGCGTCTGCCTGATCCTGGAGGGCAAGGAAGTGGGTGAGCCGGCGCTGCCGGCGGCGATCGGCACCATCGCGCGGATCAGCGATTTCCACCGCGGCGACGATGGCCTGCTCGGCATCGTCGCCGAAGGCGGCTCGCGTTTTCGCGTGGCACGCAGCCGGGCACGCGTCGACGGCCTGCTGCGCGGCGACGTGGAGGTCTGGCCGGACGAGCCGGAGCAGCCGGTGCCGGTGGAGTTCGCCCTGCTGCAGACCATCCTGGAGCGGTTGATCGAGACGATGGCGCCGCAATGGCGCGATGCACCGCGCAGCGCCTACGACGACTCCAGCTGGCTGGGCTTCCGGCTGGCTGAGCTGCTGCCGCTGGACGCCGGCGAACAGCAGCGCATGCTCGAACTGCCTGATCCGGTGCAACGGCTGGCCGAACTGCGCGACATCCTGCCGCGCTTCCAGAAGCCGTGAGCCCGGCGGGTTCTACACTGAACACTTTATTCGACGGAGCAACGCGCATGACCGACCTTGCCGGCAAGACCCTGTTCATCAGCGGTGCCTCGCGGGGCATCGGCCTGGCGATTGCGCTGCGCGCCGCGCGCGACGGCGCCAACATCGTGATCGCGGCCAAGAGCGGCATGCCGAATCCGAAGCTGCCCGGCACCATCCACACCGCGGCGGCGGAGGTCGAGGCGGCCGGCGGCAAGGCGCTGGCGCTGCAGGTGGACATCCGCGAGGAGGCTCAGGTGGTGGCCGCCGCGGCGCAGGCGGCCGAGCGTTTCGGTGGCATCGACGTGGTGGTCAACAACGCCAGTGCGATCTGGCTGGCCGGCACCGAAGGCACGCCGATGAAGCGCTTCGACCTGATGCAGCAGGTCAACACCCGCGGCACCTTCCTGGTCACCCAGGCCTGCCTGCCGTACTTGAAGAAAGCGGCCAATCCGCATGTGCTGATGTTGTCGCCGCCGCCCAGCCTCGACCCGAAATGGTTCGCGCCGCATACCGCCTATACCATCGCCAAGATGGGCATGAGCCTGTGCGTGCTGGGCATGAGCCCGGAGTTCGCGCCGCTGGGCATCGCGGTGAACGCGCTGTGGCCGCGCACGGTGATCGCCACCGCGGCGATCGGCATGATCGACGGCGTGAAGGCCGAGCACTGCCGCAAGCCGGAGATCGTGGCCGACGCCGCCCACGCTATCCTGACCCGCCCGGCGCGCAGCTACACCGGTCATTTCGCGATCGACGAGGAGATCCTGCACGAGGCCGGCGTGAGCGATTTCGACGGCTATGCCGTACAGCCGGGCGCCGCCCTGCTGCCGGATCTCTTCCTCGACTGAAGTCGGCTGTGCCATTGCCCGCACCTGGCGCTAGCATGCGCAACCCTTACCTTTCCCGCGGCCGGAACACCTCATGCCCCACCCTGATGCCACCACCGAAAACCTGATCTCGCTTGGCAAGCGCTATTGGCTGCCGGTGTACAAGCCGCGCGAGTTGGTGCTCGACCATGGCAAGGGCGCGCGGGTGTGGGATACCGAAGGCCGCGACTACGTGGATTTCGGCGCCGGCATCGCGGTGAACGCGCTCGGTCACCAGGATCGGGACCTGCTCGCCGCGCTGACCGCGCAGGCGCACAAGCTGTGGCACAGCAGCAATGTGTTCTACACCGAGCCGCCGCTGCGGCTGGCGGAAGAGCTGGTGCAGGCGAGCGGTTTCGCCGAGCGGGTGTTCCTGTGCAACTCCGGCGCCGAGGCGAACGAGGCGGCGATCAAGCTGGTGCGCAAATGGGCGGCGGCGCAGGGCCGGGCGCCGGAGCGGCGCGTCATCATCACCTTCAAGGGCTCGTTCCACGGCCGTACGCTGGCCACCGTCACCGCCACCGCGCAGCCGAAGTACCAGCAGGGCTACGAGCCGCTGCCGGCGGGTTTCCGCTACCTCGACTTCAACGATGCCGCGGCGCTGGAGGCGGCGTTCGCCGACGGCGACATCGCCGCGGTGATGCTGGAGCCGGTGCAAGGCGAAGGTGGCGTGGTGCCGGCCGCGCCGGGCTTCCTGAAGCGCGTGCGCGAGCTGTGCGACGCGCACGGCGCATTGTTGGTGCTGGACGAGATCCAGTGCGGCATGGGCCGCACCGGCACGTTGTTCGCACACGCGCACGACAATGTCGCGCCGGACATCGTGACCCTGGCCAAGGCGCTCGGCGGCGGTTTCCCGATCGGCGCGATGCTGGCCGGGCCCAAGGTGGCCGAGGTGATGCAGTACGGCGCGCACGGCACCACTTTCGGCGGCAACCCGATGGCCGCCGCGGTAGCGCGCGTGGCGCTGGCCAAGCTGTCCTCGTCGGCGGTGCTGATGAACGTGGAGCGGCAGGCGAACGACCTGCGCGCGGGGCTGGCGCGCATCAACCACGAGCTGCAGTTGTTCTCCGAGGTGCGCGGCCGCGGCCTGATGATCGGCGCGGTGCTGGTCGATGCGTACAAGGGCAAGGCTGGCGCGATCCTCGACCACGCCGCCGCGCATGGCTTGCTGCTGCTGCAGGCGGGGCCGGACGTGCTGCGCTTCGTGCCGCCGCTGACCATCACCGACGAAGAGCTCGCCGATGGCCTCGGGCGCCTGCACGCGGCGTTGAGTGATTTTGCGGCAGGCTGAGGCCGGCCGGTCAGGAGTGTTCCGATGAAATACCTGCACACCATGGTGCGCGTGCGCGACATCGACGCCTCGCTGCGTTTCTATTGCGATGGTCTGGGCCTGCGCGAGGTGCGCCGCATGGAGAACGCCCAGGGCAAGTTCACCCTGGTATTCCTCGCCGCGCCGGACAGCCCCGAGGCCGAGGTCGAACTCACGTACAACTGGGGTTCCACCGAGGGCTACGGCAGCGCGCGCAACTTCGGCCATCTGGCGTTCCGCGTGGAGGACATCTACGCCACCTGCCAGCACCTGATGGACATGGGCTACACCATCCATCGCCCGCCGCGTGACGGCCACATGGCCTTCGTGCGCTCGCCCGACCTGATCTCGATCGAGTTGTTGCAGGAAGGCCACCTGCCGCCGCGCGAGCCGTGGGCGTCGATGCCGAATACCGGCAGCTGGTGAATCAGCCCTTCGCCTCGCACAGGGCGCCGCGAGCGGCTTCCACCGTGTCGGCGATGTCCTGGTCGCTGTGCGCGCTGGACATGAAGCCGGCTTCGAATGCCGATGGCGCCAGGTACACGCCACGCTTCAACATGCCGTGGAAGAAGCGGTTGAACAGCGCGGCGTCCGCCGCCGTCGCCTGCGCATAGCTCTGTACTTTTTCGGCGCTGAAGAACAGGCCGAACATGCCGCCGACGCGGTTGGTGCTGAACGCGATGCCTTCGCCGTCGGCGACTGACTGGAAGCCGTCACAGAGCAGGCGCGTGCGTGCGGCCAGCTGGTCGTGGAAGCCGGGCGCCTGGATCAGCTCCAGCATCGCCAGGCCGGCCGCCATCGCCACCGGGTTGCCGGAGAGCGTGCCAGCTTGGTAGATCGGTCCGCTCGGCGCGATCTGCTCCATCAATTCGCGGCGGCCGCCGTAAGCGCCCACCGGCATGCCGCCGCCGATGATCTTGCCGAAGGTGGTGATATCCGGCGTCACGCCGTAATGCGCCTGTGCGCCGCCCAGCGCCACGCGGAAGCCGGTCATCACTTCGTCGAAGATCAGCAGCGCGCCGTGCTGCGTGCACAGCTCGCGCAGGCCTTGCAGGTAGCCGTCCAGCGGCGGGATGCAGTTCATGTTGCCGGCGACCGGCTCGATGATCAGGCCGGCGATCTCGCTGCCCTGCTCGGCGAACAGCGCCTGCGCTGCGGCGAGGTCGTTGTAGGGCAGGGTGAGCGTGAGGTCGGCATTTGCCTTCGGCACGCCGGGCGAGGTCGGCACGCCGAAGGTCAGCGCGCCGGAGCCGGCCTTGACCAGGAAGCTGTCGCCGTGGCCGTGATAGCAGCCCTCGAATTTCACGATCTTGCTGCGGCCGGTGGCGCCGCGGGCGAGGCGGATCGCCGACATCGTCGCCTCGGTGCCGGAGTTGACCATGCGCACCATCTCGACCGAGGGAACTAGCCGGGTAATCGTCTCGGCCATGGTCACCTCGGCCGGGCAGGGCGTGCCGAACGACAGGCCGTTCTTCACCGCGCGCTCGACCGCTTCGCGCACGGCCGGGTGGTTGTGGCCGACGATCATCGGCCCCCACGAACCGACGTAGTCGATGTAGCGCGTGCCCTCCACGTCCCACAGGTAGGCGCCGTCGGCGCGCGCGGTGAAGAAGGGTTCGCCGCCGACCGACTTGAACGCACGCACCGGCGAGTTCACGCCGCCGGGCATCAACTTCTGGGCGCGCTGGAAGAGGTCGTGGTTGCTCATCGTGCGGATTCTCGATCGGAGGAGTACAGGTCGGCGAAGCGCTGTGCGGCAGCGCGCACGTCGCGGGCGGCGAACACGGCCGTGATGGCGGCCAGGTAATCGGCGCCGGCTTCGACCAGCAAGGCGCCATTGTCCGGCGTGATCCCGCCGATCGCCACCCGCGGCACACCCAACGCGGCGCTTTGCCTCAGCAGCTCGAGCGGAACGCACGGCGCCAGTGGCTTGGTCGGCGAAGGGTAGAACGCGCCGAACGACACGTAGCTGGCGCCGGCGCGTGCGGCAGCCTGTGCGCGCGGCAACGAGCCGTAGCACGACACGCCGACGATCGCCTGTTCGCCCAGCACGGCACGCACGGCAGCGGGATCGTCATCGTCCTTGCCCAGGTGCACGCCGTCGGCGCCTACGGCCTGGGCCAGCGCGATGTCGTGGTCGATGATCAGCGATACGTGATGAGCGCGGCACAGCTGCACGAGCGCCGTCGCTTCGGCGTGGCGCCGCGCTGCGTCGTCGCTCAGGTCGCGGTACTGCAGCAGCCTTGCGCCGCCGGCCAGGGCCTGGGCGACGACGTCGAGCAGGTCGGTGCGCGGCCCGTCGGTGATGGCGTACAGGCCGCCGCCAAGTGGGAGTATTGGCATCTTCAAATCGTCACCTCGCGGGTGGGTGGGGAAGGTAGTGGCATCGTCGTCGCGCTTTCGTATTGTCGGGCGAGTTGCGAGAATGCTCCATTCCTTAGCGATCCGAAGAAACCCGATCATGAGCCAGAGTTCCACCGAAGCCGCCTTGCGCAAATGGATGTGCGTCGTCTGCGGCTACATCTACGACGAAGCCGAAGGCGTGCCCGACGAAGGCATTCCCGCCGGCACCCGCTGGGAAGACGTGCCGGATACCTGGACCTGCCCGGATTGCGGCACGACCAAGGACGATTTCGAGATGATCGTGATCGACTGAACGCCGATCCCTGCCCGCAAACGGCCCGATTCCGTCAGTGCATTGACCGGGCTGGCTGCTTTGATGTTCCTGCGCCGGTCAAGCGGCGCGCCGTATTCAGGAACATCTCATGCGACAGTTCATTCCGTTCGAAGACGACTGGGACGTACTGGAAAACCTGCGTCCCGAGGACCTGATCCCCTATCGTGCCGGCATGCTTGATGCGCCTGGTGCCGTTGTTCAGCGTACCGGCCCGATATCGCCCTCGATCTTCAACACGTCCCCGGGCTTCGCGCCGATGCGCCGCGCTGTGCCGGCAGACAGTTCCAGCACGTAGATCGCCGGCGCGTCGCTGGGGTAGGTCGGGCAAGGGTCGGCCTTGCATGGTGGCACGTCCACCTGCATCGAGACCAGCCGGCGCCCCGCATCGAAGTACAGGATGTCGAGCGGGATCAGGGTGTTCTTCATCCAGAACGCCTGCGGCCCGGTGCGGGGAAACACGAACAGCATGCCGCGGTCGGGCGCCAGCGCGGTGCGCATCATCAGGCCGTGCTGGCGGCTGGCGTCGTCGGTGGCGAGCTCCACCGAAAAACGTTGCCCTTGCAGCTCGACCGCCGCTGCCTTGGATGGTGTGGGAGCAGGGCCCGAGCAACCGGCCAGCAGGAAAAGCATCGGGGCAACCCATCGTTTCATTACAGATGCTCGTTGCGGCGGGGGCATGATGGGCAGTGTAGCGCCGCGGCCGAGCGCTGCTTCCCCGAAAAAAGTGCATGTGCCCCTTCCCAGATGCGTGGCTCGGCGCTATGATTCTCGCCCCTTCGACGACGCGCCCTTTCGCGAAGGTCTCCGCGACACCCCACGCTGAAAGTTTCCTTGCTTCGGGTGTTGACGGTCAAGAAA
>NZ_AJXW01000072.1 GCF_000264375.1 Rhodanobacter thiooxydans LCS2 | reverse complement strand
CCCGGCAGCCGCCGAGCCGCCCGCCGCGGTCGCCGGCGCTGCGGCCGAGCCGCAGGCGGCAGCGGAGCCGGACCGCGCCACCGGCGACCTGTTCGCCGACACCGCTGCGCCGGCACCGAAAACCCCGGAGTCGCCGCATGGCCACGCCTGAGCCGGAGGTCGACCTGCAGCAAGGTCTGTTCTCGCACCTGCTGGAACTGCGCTCGCGCCTGCTCAAGGCCAGCGCCACCGTGCTGGTGGTGCTGCTGGCGCTGGTGCCGTTCGCCAATCGCCTGTACACGGAACTGGCCGCGCCGCTGGTGGCGCGACTGCCCCAAGGCGCGCACCTGATCGCCACCGAGGTGGCCAGCCCGTTCATCACGCCGTTGAAGCTGGCGTTCTACGTGGCACTGTTCATCAGCATGCCGATGATCCTGTACCAGCTGTGGGCCTTCGTCAGCCCCGGCCTGTACAAGCACGAGAAACGCCTCGCCAGGCCGTTGCTCGCCGCGGCGCTGGTGCTGTTCTACATCGGCTGCGCGTTCGCCTATTTCCTGGTGTTGCCGGCGGCGTTCCGCTTCCTCACCGCGATCACGCCGCAGGGGGTGGAGATGATGACCGACATCACCCACTACCTCGATTTCGTGATGCTGATGTTCTTCGCGTTCGGGCTGTGCTTCGAGGTGCCGGTGGCGGTGGTGGTGCTTGCCGCGGTGGGCGTCGTCGACCTGGACAAGCTGCGCGCCAGCCGGCGCTACGCCATCGTCGGCGCGTTCGCGATCGCCGCGTTCATCACCCCGCCGGACATCACCTCGATGATCATGCTGGCGGTGCCGATGTGCCTGCTCTACGAGCTGGGCATGCTGGCGGTGCGCTGGCTGGTGAAGCCGGGCTCGTTGAAACGCGACGCCGGCTGAGAGCCTTTTCAGTAAAGGTCGATCGGGTCGACGTCCAGCGACCAGCGCACCTTGCGCGCCGCCGGCAGTGCGCCGAGCGCCAGCTGCCACGGCCGCAGCATCGCGTGCAACGCCTGCCGGCTGGCCGATTCCAGCAGCAGCTGGCCACGCTGGCGGCCAGCGCGCAGCGGCATCGGTGCAGGCATCGGCCCGGCGACCTCGATCGGTGCGCCGGGCGGAAGCGCGGCGTGCGCGGCGGCGAGGAAGGCCTCGACCTGCTCGCGCTGCGTCGCCTCGGCGCGCAGCAGCACCTGGTGGCTGTACGGCGGCAGCCGGATCAGCCGGCGCTCGGCCAGCAGTTCGCGCGCGGCCGCGGCATAACCCTGGGCGAGCAGGCAGCGCAGCAGCGGGTGTTCGGGCTGGTGCGTCTGCAGCAGTACGCGGCCGGGCTTGCGCGCGCGGCCGGCGCGGCCGGCCACCTGCACCACCAGCTGCGCCAGCCGTTCGCCGGCGCGGAAGTCGATGCTGTGCAGGCCTTCGTCCACGCCGACGATCGCGACCAGGGTGAGGTTGGGCAGGTCATGGCCCTTGGCCAGCATCTGGGTGCCGACCAGAATCGCCGGCTGGTCGTCCTTGAGCGTGGCGAGCATATCCTCGAACGCGTCGCGGCGACGGGTGGTCTCGCGGTCCACGCGCAGCACCGGCACCTGTGGGAACTGCGCCAGCAGCGCCTCCTCCAGCCGCTCGGTGCCCTGGCCTTGGGCTTTCAGCTCGCCAGCCCCGCAGGTCGGGCAGGTCGACGGCAGGCGCTGGCAGTAGTCGCAGTGGTGGCAGATCAGCTGGCGCCGGCCGGCGTGCAGGGTCAGCGGACGCTCGCAGCGCGGGCAGCCGGCATGCCAGCCGCAGGCATGGCATAGCAGCACCGGTGCGTAGCCGCGGCGGTTGCGGAACACCAGCGCCTGCTCGCCGCGCGCCACCGTCTCGGCCACCGCGGCCAGCAGCGCGGGTGACAGGCCGTGTTCCAGATGCTGCGCGCGCATGTCGATGATCTGCACCATGGGCGGCCGCACCGCACCTGGGCGGGCGCGCAGGTGCAGGCTGCGGTAGCGGCCGGCCTCGACGTTGGCCAGCGATTCCAGCGACGGTGTGCCCGAGCCCAGCAGCACCGGCACGCCCAGCGCGCGGGCGCGCACCAGGGCCAGGTCGCGGGCGTGGTAGCGGAAGCCTTCCTGCTGCTTGTAGGCGCCGTCGTGTTCCTCGTCGACGATGATCAGACCGGCCCGCGGCAGCGGGGTGAACACCGCCGAGCGGGTACCCAGGATCACCTGCGCGCTGCCCGCGCGCGCGCGCAGCCAGGCGCGCGCGCGATCACCTTCGGACAGGTTCGAGTGCAGCACCTCGACGCCCACTCCGAGCCGCTCGCGCAGGCGCCGCACGGTCTGCGGTGCCAGGCCGATCTCCGGCACCAGCAGCAGCGCCTGTTTGTCCTGGGCCAGCACCTGTTCGATCAAGGCCAGGTAGACCTCGGTCTTGCCGCTGCCGGTGACACCGTCGAGCATGAACGGCTGGTACTGGCCGAGGCTGGCGCCGACGCTGGCCACCGCCTGGCGTTGCTCGTCGTTGAGCGGCGGCGCCCGCGACAGCGCCAGCGGGCGGACGGACGGCGGCCGCTCGCTGCGTTCGAGCAGGCCGGCTGCGGCCAGCCGGCGCGCCGCCTCGCGCCAGCCAGGCTGGCGTTCGCCCAGTTGCTGTGCGCTCAGCGCACCGCCGCTCAGCAGGGCCAGCAGCGCCTTGCTGCCGCCCCGGCGGCTGCCGGCGTCATGGGCGCTGTGACCGGCGCTGGTGAGCGACCAGTATTCGTCGCCGATCGGCGGCAGCGGCTTCGGCTCGCGCAGGGCCAGCGGCAAGGCGTTGGCGTAGGCCTCGCCCGGCGCGCCAAGCCAGTAGTCGGCAGCCCAGGCCAGGGTCTGCATCAGCTCGGCATCGAGCAGCGCGTCGTCGTCGAGCAGGCGCAGCGCCTGCTTCAGCCGGCCACCATCCACCGCGGTTTCGGCGTCGATCGCCACCACCACGCCAACCAGCCGGTGACGACCGAACGGCACCAGCACCCGGCTGCCCACACCGGCTTCGCCGCTGGCCGGCGGCAGGTAGTCAAACAGGCTGGGCAGGGGAACCGGCAGGGCGACGCGAAGAACGGCGGGCATGGGCTACCTCGTGGCAGGCCAGTGTAACCGCCACCCGCGGCAGCACGCGTTCGATAGCTGCCGCGGCAGGTGTGCCGCCGCGGTCAGCTTGCGCGGACTTGCTGCCCGCTTGTCGAGGAGTTGTGGGTAAGTGGTTAGCGCCCAGAGGTTTTTGCGCTTATCCACAAACGTTGTGGATAAGTCTGTGGATGCCGCGGGTAGGGGGGGCCTCAAAGCGCACCGTGACGCCTTCGGCGACACTCTGACGAGGTTTTGGTCACAAAAAAAAGACCTTTGCATTCAATGACCTGCAAATTTCAGCAAGTTGCAGTTCACACAATTGACAACTCGCTTGCGCCTGCCTTGACAGGCCGGTGACGCTGTGCAAAACCGGCCGCGCCGGAGCTTCAGCGGGCCATGCCAAGCACGGCGGCGACCATCAGCACGAGCGTCAGCAGCCAGAAGTAGCACCAGCCGACGAACCAGAATTTCAGCAGGGTCATCGGCCAGCCCTGGTGATAGACCCGTTTCTGCATGATCAGCAGGTAGGTCGGGATCCACAGGATCAGCGCGGCCTGCAGCCAGCCCAGCGCGTAGCCGGTCCATGCCGCGTGCGGCCGCAGCCAGGTCGACAGCATGCCGGCGAGGGTGATCAGCAGCAGGCTGAGGAACATGAAGGCATGGCTGTGCAGGGCCACGATCAGATGCTCCATGTACAGCCGCCGGCGGAATACGTAGAACAGCTTCAGCAGGATCGCGAAGACCGGGATCATCACGAACATGGTCGGCGGCAGCGCGCTGAACACGCCGTTGATCATCCGCTGCTTCGCCTCGGCGCTCGCCGCGGGATCGCCACGCTTGAAGGTGTGCCAGTTCTTTTGGAACTGGCGGGCCAGCGCAGTCAGGCGCGCGTTGGCCACGTCCGGCAGCCAGGCGATCCGGATCGGTTCCGATGTACCCCCGGATGCCTTGCGTTTGGCGTCGCGCGGCTTGGCGTCGCTGGCGGGTTTCACCGTCGCGGCTGCCGGCGATGCGGCGAGCGAGGCGGCCGACATCGGTGCCGCGCCAAGTGCGGCAAGGCGTTGATTGGCTGCCTGACGCAGTTCCTGTTCGCCGACACGGGCCTGCTCCAGTACGTTCGGCGGCAGCACGCCGGTGTCCCTGGCGCGCTGCAGGCCATCCAGTTCGTCCTGCAGCGCCTTGCGCACTTCGGCGGGGCTGGTGGCGGCCTCGATCGCACTGCTGTCCACGCTCACCAGTGGATGGCCGTTCGCGGGGAGCTTGTCGGCGACCTGGTCGATGGCCAGGTGAAACACGAAGAACGACAGCAGGCACAGCACGAACATCAGCCGGAACGGCGCGATGTAGCGCACCCGCCGGCCAGCGAAATATTCCAGGGTGAGGAAGCCGGGTTTCAGCAGCAGGGGCGGCAGCGTGTGCACGATGCGGCCGTCGATGTGCAGTACCGTCTCGACGGTTTCCTCGACCATGTGGTGCATCGGCTTCAGCACGCCGTGGATCGACTGCCCGCACTCATGGCAGAACTCGCCCTGCATTGCGGCGCCGCAGTTGGCGCAGTGCAATCCTTCGTGGCTGGTCAGCTGCTTCATCGCGGTTTCCGTCCGTTGCAGCGGGCGATCTTCGCACACGCCGGCGGCGGGCCGGCCGTGACCAATGGCTCAGGTAGAATGACCGGCCCTGGAGTCTGCTCTGCCGATGAAACCCTTCCGCCCCGAACGCGCGCATCTGCTGCATGAAGTGCGCGCTACCGTGCGCCTCGCGCTGCCGCTGATTGCCGCGCAGCTGGCCGCGGTCGGCAGCAACGTGATCGATGCGGTGCTGGCCGGCCACGTCAGCGCGCATGTGCTGGGCGCGGTGGCGGTGGGCGCCAGCATCTGGTCGCTGGCGATCGTCTGCGGCATCGGCATGATGATGGCGGTGCCGCCGTCGGTGGCCCAGCTGGACGGCGCCGGCCGCCGCGGCGAGGTCGGCGCGGTGTTCCAGCAGGCGTTGTGGCTGGCGCTGGGCATGGGCGTGCTGCTGTGGTTCGCAGTGCGGCATGCGGAACCGCTGATCGAGCTGATCGGAGTGACGCCGAGCCTGCGCCACGACGTGCAGCGTTTCCTGCTGGCGATCAGCTGGGGCGCGCCGGCGCTGACCTGTTATTTCGCGCTGCGTGGGCTGTCCGAGGGGTTGTCGCTGACCCGGCCGTCGATGTACTTCAGCCTCGGCGGGCTGGTGCTGCTGGTGCCGCTGGGCTACGTGCTGATGTTCGGCAAGCTGGGCATCCCGCCGCAGGGCGCGCACGGCTGCGGCGTGGCCACCGCGATCGTGCTGTGGCTGGAGCTGCTGGCGTTCGGCGTCTACGTGATCTTCCGGCGCAACTATCGCGGACTGGGCCTGTTCGACCGTTTCCAGTGGCCGGACCCGGGCCGGATCGGCCAGCTGGTGCACATCGGCCTGCCGATGGCGGTGACCTTGCTGGCCGAGGCCGGGCTGTTCGTGGCCACCGCGCTGATCATCGCCACGCTGGGCGAGGACGTGATCGCCAGTCACCAGGTGGCGATCAACATCGCCTCGCTGTTCTTCATGATCCCGCTGGGCCTGGCGATGGCGATCACCGTGCGCGTGGGCAACGCGGTGGGCCGCGGCGACGAGCGCGGCGTGCGCTACGCCGGTTTCTGCGGGATCGGCCTGACCCTGCTCACCCAGCTGTTCTCGGCCGTCCTGATGCTGGGCCTGCCGCATTTCATCGCCTCGCTGTACACGCACGAGCCGAAGGTGATTGCGCTGGCCGCGCAGCTGATCATGCTGGCCGGGCTGTTCCAGTTCTCCGACGGCATCCAGGTCGCCGCCAACGGCGCGCTGCGCGGCCTCAAGGACACCCGCGTGCCGATGGCGATCACCCTGTTTGCCTACTGGATGATCGGCATGCCGGTGGGCTGGTGGCTGGCGTTCCACCATGGCATGGGTGCGCGCGGGATGTGGATCGGCCTGATCGCCGGTCTCTCGGCGGCGGCCGCGATGCTGTTCACCCGCTTCTGGCGCAGCGCCTGGCGACAGCGCTGGCGCCGCCCCGTGCCGATGACCGCGCCAGCCTGAGCGGCTACGCTTGCCCCGACGATTCCGGATACCTGCCTACATGACGCTTCCCCCGCCGCCACCGCCCCGCCGCCACGGCTTCTGGGCCTTCCTGCGCACGCTCGGGCGCGGCATCAACCTGCTGCGGCTGGTGATCCTCAACCTGGTGTTCTTCGGCGTGCTGGGCGTACTGCTGTTGCTGCTGGCCGCGGGCGTGCTGGGCAGCCGCGGCGCGCGCATGGTGCAGGACGCCAGCGTGCTGGTGATCCGGCCGCAGGGCCAGCTGGTCGAGCAGTACAGCATCGACCCGCTGCAGCGCGCGCTGGCCAGCTTGTCCGGCGAGCAGCCCAAGCAGGTGCAGCTGCGCGACCTGGTCGACGCGATCGACGCGGCGGCGAAGGACCGGCGGATCAGCCGCATCCTGCTGCTGCCCGACGAACTGCAGGGCGGCGGCTTTGCCGCGCTGCGCGAGGTCGGCGCGGCGCTGGACCGCTTCCGCGCCGCGGGCAAGCCGGTGGTCGCCTGGGCGGTGAACCTGGACCAGGGCCAGTATTACCTCGCCGCGCACGCCGATCGCCTGCTGGTCGATCCGCAGGGCGGGGTGATGATCACCGGGCTGGCCAACTACCGGCTGTTCTACAAGGACCTGCTGGACAAGCTCGGCGTTGATGTGCACCTGTTCCGCGTGGGCGAGTTCAAGAGCGCGGCCGAGCCGTACATCCTCGACCACGCCTCGGCCGAGGCGAAGCAGGCCGACAGCTACTGGATGGGCGGCCTGTGGAACGGCTGGCTCGACGAGGTGGCGGCCATGCGCAAGCTGGACCCGGCCACGCTGCGCGACGACATCGACAACCTGCCGCAACACATCGCCAGCACCCAGGGCAACCTGGCCCAGCTGGCGCTGCAGCAGCATCTGGTCGACGGCCTGGCCACCCGCGCCGAGTTGATCGCGATGATGCGCAGGGAAGGTGTGCCGGCCGACCGCAAGGGCCACAGTTTCCGCCAGGTCGACTTCGCCCGTTACGCGGCTGCGCTGCCGAACGACGGCGAGGCGTTCGCACCGGGCGTGGCGATCGTGGTGGCCGAGGGCGAGATCGCCGGCGGCAAGCGCGCGGCCGGCTCGATCGGTGGCGAATCCACCGCGGCGCTGATCCGCGAGGCGCGCGAGGACCGCAAGACCAAGGCGCTGGTGCTGCGGGTGAACTCGCCCGGCGGCGAGGTGTACGCCGCCGAGCAGATCCGCCGCGAGATCGAACTGACCCGCAGCGCGGGCATCCCGGTGGTGGTGTCGATGGGCGACGTGGCGGCCAGCGGCGGCTACTGGATCGCGATGAATGCGAACCGCATCTACGCCGAGCCGAACACCATCACCGGCTCGATCGGCATCTTCGGCATGTACTACACGGTGCCGAACACGCTGGCCAAGCTCGGCGTCAGGAGCGATGGCGTCGGCACCGGCCCGCTGGCTGGCGCGTTCGACATCAGCCGCCCGCTCGACCCGAAGGTCGGCACGGTGATCCAGGCGATCATCGACAAGGGCTACCGCGACTTCGTCGGCAACGTGGCCAGGGCGCGCGGCAAGAGTTACGAGGCGATCGACGCGATCGCGCAGGGCCGGGTGTGGACCGGTCGACAGGCGCTTGAACGCGGTCTGGTCGACCAGCTCGGCGGCTTGCGGGACGCGGTCGCTGACGCGGCCAGCCTGGCCAAACTCGGCAAGGGCTATCCGGTGCGCTACGTGGAAGCGCCGCTGGGCGGTTTCGAGCGCTTCCTGCTCGGGATGAACCAGAACGCGGCCATGCACGTGCTGCAGTCGTGGGGCGTGCGCCTGCCGGACTGGTTCGCCCGGCTGCCGGCGCTGGCGCCGGAGCTCGAACTGCTGCGCCAGGCGAAGGCAGGCACGCCGAACATCTACGCGGACTGCCTGTGCCGCCCGCGCTGACCAGCGTTCCGCGCTGATCTGCCTACTGGCTCTGCGCCTCGATCTGCTTGCGCTGTTCCTCAGCCTGCTGGTCGACCGTCTTCTGCACGTCCTTGGCGCGCTGTTCGGCCTTCTTCATCTCGTCGAACGGCGTGGCCACCTGTTGCGCGGGCTTGGCCTGCGGCTCCGGTGGTTTGCCGGAGCAGGCGGCGAGGGCGAGGACGCAGAGCAGGGGCGGCAGCAGCTTCATGGCGGTTCTCGTGGGGAATCGACGCCGCCGAGTGTCCCGCCGCGGCGGCCCGGCTGGCAAGGCGCAGTCCCCGCGCTTTAAGCTGCGTCCATGAACAGCCGCCTCGACGCCTGGCAACTGCATGGCCACACCGCCCTGATCACCGGCGCCAGCAAGGGCATCGGCTACGCCACCGCGCGCGAGCTGGCCGGGCTCGGCGCCGACCTGCTGCTGGTGGCGCGCGACGAGGACTACCTGGAACAGGTGCGGGTAGAGCTGGCCGACGAGTTCGCCGACGTGGAGGTGCTGGCGTTCGGCGCCGACCTGACCGAGGCGGAGGACCGCCTGGCGGTGTTCGACTGGATCGCCGACCTCGGCGCACCGGTGTCGCTGCTGGTCAACAACGCCGGCGGCAACCAGCCCGGGGCCACGCTGGACTATCGCGAGGACGACTACCGCGCGATCTTCGAGCAGAACCTGTTCTCCGCCTTCGAGATGTGCCGGCTGGCGCATCCGCAGCTGGTGCAGCACGCGAACGCGGCGATCGTCAACGTCGGTTCGGTCTCCGGCATCACCCACGTGCGCACCGGTTCGCCCTACGGCATGAGCAAGGCGGCGCTGCACCAGCTCACCCGCAACCTGGCCGCCGAATGGGCGGTGGACGGCATCCGCGTCAACGCGGTGGCGCCGTGGTATATCCGCACCCAGCGCACCGATCCGGCGCTGGCCGATGCCGACTACCTGGACGAGGTGCTCGAGCGCACCCCGCTGGAACGCATCGGCGAGCCGGAGGAAGTGGCCGCGGCGATCGCCTTCCTGTGCCTGCCGGCCGCCAGCTACATCACCGGCCAGGTGCTGGCGGTGGACGGCGGGTTCCTGAGCTACGGCTTCTGAGCGCTCGCCTCAGAACTCGGCCTCGTGCTCCTCGGCGGCAAAGCCGACGGTCACTGCCCCTTCGCCCACGTTGACCATGCCGGTGATGCTCATCGGCGCCTCCATCAGTTCGACGCCGCATTCCGCACAGGCCTGGCGCAGCTCGGTATAGCCCGGCAAGTGGGGCAGTACCTCCAGGTCGCCGCCGTAGCTGATGCAGACCACCGGCACCATCAGGCCGGCGCGCACCCGCCGCGCAACGTAGCCGAACAGCGCCTCCGCACCCTGGTCGAAACCGCGCACCTTGCCGACCGGGCTGGTCTCGCCGCGGAAGCAGCGCAGGATGGGCTTGATGTCCAGCGCCGTGCCGACCATCGCGCTGAGCAGGCTGACGCTGCGATCGCCGCGCTTCTTGATGCGGTTGCGCAGATGGATCAGGTCGCGCGGCAGCATGTAGCCGTAGCTGTGGCTGGCGATGTGCACCAGGCGCTCGCGGATCGTCGACGGCGACTCGTTGGCGGCGATCAGGCGGGCCGCTTCGCAAACGGCCGGCGCCGCGCCGGTGAAGACGTTGCCGGTGTCCACCACGCGCATCATGAACGGGCCGGGCACGCCGGCCTTCTCGCGCACCTGGCGGTAGTTCTTCAGGATCGCGAAGCTGGCCTTGTTGACGTTCTCGTTGATCGGGCTGCGGGTGGCGGTAATGGTCAGGCAGAACACACAGTCCTGCTCCAGCACCAGCTTTTCCAGGAACAGCTTCTGCACCTCTTCCACCGGGCAGGGTTCGGTCTCCGCCGAGTGGCTGCGACTGCCCAGGCGGCGGTCGATGAAACGCTGGATCTCGGCCGGGTTGCGAGCGTCCATGAAGACCTCGCTGTCCAGCCGCACGGTAATCGGCATGATCGCGACACGGTGCTTCTGCAGGAATTCCTGCGGCAGGTCGCAGGATGCATCGATTGCCAGGCCCATCCTCATCGCGTGACCCCCCGATCATCAATGTGCAGGGGAAACATAGCATGGTGGCTGCGGCAGCGGCATTCGCCCGATGGTCGTGCGCGGTGGCACGCCGGTGCGGCGACGGCGTCGCCGGGTGCGTGTGAACAGGCTCTAAGATGGCGCGACTGATCTGGCATCCCGCCGGCGTGGCGTCGCCGGCAACCCCATCGGGCATCGCTTCACTCATGAAAAGCAAACAGGAAATCGTCTCCAATTGGCTGCCGCGCTACACCGGCGTGCCGCTCGAACAGTTCGGCGAGCACATCCTGCTGACCAACTTCGGCCACTACGTGGAGTTGTTCGCGCAATGGCACGGCGTGGAGGTGCAGGGGCGCGACCGGCCGATGCCGAGCGCCACCGCCGACGGCATCACCCTGATCAACTTCGGCATGGGCAGCCCCAATGCCGCCACCATGATGGACCTGCTCAGCGCGATCGGACCGAAGGCCGCGCTGTTCCTCGGCAAGTGTGGGGGGGTCAAGAAGAAAAACCAGCTCGGCGACCTGGTGCTGCCGATCGCGGCGATCCGCGGCGAGGGCACCAGCAACGACTACCTGCTGCCGGAGGTGCCGGCGTTGCCGGCGTTCCAGCTGCAGCGCGCGGTCTCCACCATGATCCGCGACCTCGGCCACGACTACTGGACCGGCACGGTGTACACCACCAACCGGCGCGTGTGGGAGCACGACGAGGCGTTCAAGGACTACCTGCGGCGTACCCGCTGCATGGCGGTGGACATGGAGACCGCGACCATCTTCGCCGCCGGCTTCGCCAACCGCATCCCATGCGGCGCGCTGCTGCTGGTGTCCGACCAGCCGATGATCCCGGAAGGCGTGAAGACCGAGGCCAGCGACCGCCGGATCACCTCGGCATTTGTCGAGGCGCATATCCGCATTGGCATCGAGGCACTCAAATTGGTGCGCCGCAACGGACGCAGCGTGAAGCACCTGCGCTTCGAGGCCGAGGCGGAGACGGACTGAGCCCATCGGAGGTGGCGCGGCCCGGCGCGGGATTTCATGGCCACCACAGGGTAGCGGCGGGCTCGCCACCAAACGCAAAAACTTTCGTGTTTTGAAATAGTTGACAACATGTAAACATGGCGTAATACAGTAGCCGCCGGAACGCCGGCTGCATCGGTCGAACCGCGGGACGCGTGGACGACCATCAGGCCGCCTCGGCAAGGTTTGCCCTTGATGCTAGTTCACACATAGTGTTATTTGCCTGTTAGTATCGGCCCGGTCTGGGTACCCCGGGGTCAGGGGTTCGGCAACCAGATCGGGTGGTGTTTTGGGGCAGGATTCATGCAGATTCTGGCTTACGACAAAAATTAATCGGAGGGTGTTTTCATGAAACTTGGGGTCACAAAACTTTCTTCATCAGTCCGCCTCGCGCTTTCGTTGGGTGCGGTCATTGCAGTAGGTGCCTCGGGCACGGTCTTCGCCCAGGACACGGGTAGCCAGGACACGAACAAGCCCAGTCAGGAAAAGGCCCAGACACTGCAGACCGTCGTGGTCACCGGCTCGCACATCCGTCGCGTGGACCTGGAAACGTCCAACCCGGTCGTGACCATTGATGCCGCGCAGATCAAGGCCACCGGCAAGCTCACGCTGGGCGACATCGTGCAGCAGCTGCCGGCGGTGACCGGCGGCAACATCAACCCGCAGGTCAACAACAGCGGCGGCACCGGCGGTTCCTCGATCGGCCTGCGTGGCCTGGGCGCCCAGCGCACCCTGATCCTGATCGACGGCAAGCGCATCATCAACGGCGATCCGAACTCGATCCCGGCTGACATGATCGAGCGCATCGAGGTGCTGACTGACGGCGCGTCCTCGGTCTACGGCTCCGACGCGATCGGCGGCGTGGTGAACTTCATCCTCAAGAAGGACTACCAGGGCGCCCAGTTCGCGGCGACCTATGGCGAGTCCGACCGCAATGATGGCGCTTCGACCGGTTACCGGTTCACGTTCGGCCAGACGTCCGACAAGGGCAGCATCATGGGCGGCGTCGACTACAACAAGACCGAAGCCGTGCTGGCCAAGAACCGCGATTTCTCCAAGAACGCGGTGTCGATCTACGGCAGCAGCCAGACCCCGATCTACAGCTACGTCGGTGGCTCCAGCTTCCCGGCCTACGGCCGCGTCCAGTTGCCGACCCAGTATCGGGGTACCGGCCCGGGACAGTACGACTGCAAGAACGTGGCGTTGAATCCGGGTGCCAGCGGCCAGAACATCGCCACCGACTACCACTGCTTCACCAACGCCGACAAGTACAACTATGCGACGGTCAACCTGATCCAGACCCCGCAGGAGCGCACCAGCTTCTGGCTGAAGGGCACCTACAATCTGGGTGACCACGTCCAGACCTACATGGACGCGTACCACAACAAGACCAGCTCGGGCTTCCAGCTGGCTCCGGCGCTGCTCGGCAGCCTATACGGCGCGGTGATCTCGGCCGACAGCTACTACAACCCGTTCGGCCAGGAGTATTCGTCGGCCGGTCTGGACTACCGCGCACGCCTGGTGTCCGCCGGCAATCGCGCGGCCAACTTCGGTACCACCACCGACCAGATCCACACCGGTTTCAAGGGTGACTTCAACCTGCTGAACCACGACTGGAACTGGGACGTGGGCATGGGGTACGGCCACTTCTCGCAGCAGACCATCACCCGCGGCCTGCCGAACCAGGACAAGATCAACGCGGACCTGGGTCCATCGCATCTGGATGCTGCCACCGGCAAGGTGGTTTGCGATTCGGGCGCGGCCGGCTGCACGCCGTTCAACCCGTTCAACCTGTTCGACCCGAACTCGGTGGCGGCCCTCCAGGCGGCCGCCGTGCCGGCGATCAGCAACCAGTTCAACATCCAGCGTGTGTACTCGGCCGACGTCAACGGTGGCGTGTTCGACCTGCCGGCCGGTACCGTGCAGCTGGCCGCGGGCGCTTCCTACCGCAAGGAATACACCCGCTCGGAAATCGATCCGCTGCTGCTGATCGACCCGGCCACCGGCAACTGCACCCTGGGCAGCCAGTGCAGCTCGCCGCTGCGTGGCGGCTACAACGTGAAGGAGGCCTACGCCGAGGTGTTCGTGCCGATCCTGACCGATCTGCCGTTCGCGCAGTCGCTGAACGTCACCATCGGTGACCGCTACTCGAAGTACAGCACCTTCGGCAGCACCAACAACAAGAAGTTCGCGGTGGAATACCGCCCGATCACCGACCTGCTGCTGCGCGGCACGGTGTCCGAGGTGTTCCGTGCGCCGACCATCAACAACGTCTTCGGCGCGCCGATCAGTGACGCGCCGAAGCTCAGCAACGACCCCTGCAACGGCATCACCACCGCCAATCCGGCCTGCGTGGGCGTGCCGACCGATGGCAGCTTCGTCAACCAGGACGTGGCGCTCGGCCAGCAGATCAAGGGCATTTCCTCCGGCTCGAAGTACGCCGGGTTCCCGCTGGGGCCGGAGAAGGGCAAGTCGTTCGACGTCGGCTTCGTCTACTCGCCGAGCTACGTGCCGGGGCTGTCGCTCAGTGTCGACGCGTGGCACCTGTACCTGAAGGACACGATCTCCTCGATCGGCGCCCAGACCGTGCTCGACCTCTGCTACGCCGGCATCAGCCAGTACTGCCCGCTGATCACCCGCTTCCCGACTGGCAGTGCCAACCCCGGCCAAATCGCGCAGATCGTCGAGCCGACCGGCAACCTGGGCCGCACGGACGTGTCGGGTGTCGACTTCTCCGGTCGCTACAGCCTGCCGGAGTTCTCGTTCGGCAAGTTCGTGGTGGGCCTGGATGGGACCTACATGTCGCGCTATGACCAGCAGACCGCGCCGGGCACCAGTGCCAACACGGTGTTCCACGACGCCGGCCACTTCATGCCGTTCGGCTCCAGCCAGGCGTCGACCTGCCCGAGCGGTGGCGGCGTATGCCTGTTCCCGCGCTGGCGCGGCAACGGCTTCGTGAACTGGAACCTGGGCGGCTGGAACGCCTCGTGGCGCGTGCGCTATATCGGCGCGTTCCGCAACGGCTCGAAGAGCCCGTCGCAGGACACCTTCCCGGCGCAGATCACGGTAGACCCGGCGGCTCAGTTGCACGGCGTCGAGTTCAAGTACGGCGCGACGATCTACAACGACGTGTCGATCGGCTACAACATCGAACAGTTCAACACGCGCGTGGACTTTGGCGTGAACAACCTGTTCGACAAGCAGCCACCGTTCCTGTACGCCAACAACACGCTCAACGCCAACACCGATCCGAGCGACTTCGACCTGCAGGGCCGCTACTTCTGGGGCCGCGTGACGGTGTCGTTCTGATTGACTGGACAGTACTGAGTAGCTGAAGCTGACGAGCCGCGCGGGCAACCCGCGCGGCTCTTCTTTTTTGGATAGTTGCCTCTCCCGTGATCAACGACATTCTCAGCGCCCTGCAGTCCGGCCGGCCGGCCGAGGTGGAGCGCCTTTCAAGGGTGGCCCTGGCCGCCCGTCCCGACGATCCCGACCTCGCCCTCTTTCTCGCGATCGGCTTGCAGCAGCAGGGCCGTTTGGCCGAGGCGCTGGAGGTTTACGCGGCATTGGCGCAGAAGCATCCCGACGACTCGCTGCACTGGGGCAATTACGCGACCGCGCTGCGTGAGGCGGGGCGCGTACAGGAAGCTGAGAACGCTTACCTGCGTTCGATCGCACTGGCGCCCGACAACGGGGAGCAGCTGACCAACCTGGGCCTGTTGCAGCTCGAACGAAAGGATTACCAGGCCGCCCGCGACACGCTGCTGCGCGCCCACGCGCTGGATCCGGCAGCGCCGGCTGCACGCATCCATGCTGCGCGCGCCTGTTCGGCCTGCCGCGACTCGCGTGCGGAGGAACTGCTCCGTCCCTGGCGCGACTGGACCTCGCTGGACGATGCGCTGCAGCTGGAACTGGCCGACCTGCAACTGGTGCTCGGCGAGGCGAACATCGCCCGCGTGTTGCTGGAGGAGCTGCTGGGGCGCACGCCCGGCCATCTCCCGGCGCGGCTGTTGCTGGCCGCGGTCTATGAACGCGTCAACGACCTCGACGGCAGCGCGGCCCTGCTCGACCAGGTGGAGCGAAATCATCCGGCACTGGATGCCGAGGCGCAGTTGGAGATCGTCCATCAGCGCGCGAAGCTGGCGTTGCGACGCGGGCAAACCGAGCAGGCGCGGCGGCTGCTTGAGCAAGCCGGGCCGCGCACGTCCGACGATTATGCGCATTTCTTTTCCCTGGCCGAGGCCTGCGACAAGCTGCGCGATTACCCCGGTGCGATCGCCGCGCTGCACGAGGCGCATGCGCGCCAGATCGAGGAGCTGAAGCACAATGCGCCGCGTCGCTTCGATCCCGCTGCGCCGGTGCTTCCGGCCGCGGTGGAACGCATCGGCGCCGAGGAGTTCCGACGCTGGCCGGTGCTGCAGGGGCCCGACAGCGCGAGCTCCCCCGTGTTCATCGTGGGCTACCCGCGCTCGGGCACGACCCTGCTGGAACTGATGCTCGACGCCCACCCGGCGCTGCAGTCAATGGACGAGCGGCCGTTCTTCACCATCCTTTCCGACCAGCTTGCCGATCACGGCATCGTGGTGCCGCAGGATCTGCACAAGCTCGATCAGCACGCTTGCGACGAGTTGCGCAAGGGCTACGTGAGCCTGGTCTGCTCGAAGATCCAGCGGCACTGGAGTGCACAGCTGGTCGACAAGAATCCGCTGAACATGCTGTGGCTGCCGTTGATCTACCGGCTGTTCCCCGAGGCGAAGTTCATCCTCGCACTGCGCCACCCGTGCGACGTGCTGGTCAGCAACTACATGCAGAACTTCCGTGCGGCCGTGCTGGCCGTGGCGTGCGCCTCGATGGAGAAGCTGGCGACCGCGTACGTGACGGCGATGGAATGCTGGCTGCACGACGTGGCGTTGTTCCAGCCAAACGTGTTCGTTTCCCGCTATGAGGACCTGGTGGCCGACCCGGCGGCGCAGACGCGGCGCATCGCCGACTTCCTCGGCCTGGAGGACGCCACGCCGCTGCTGCATTTCGATCGCCACGCGCGCGACAAGGGCTTCATCGCCACGCCGAGCTACGCGCAGGTCACCCAGCCGGTGAACCGCAAGGGGCTCGATCGCTGGAAGCGCTATCGCGAGGCGCTGGCCCCGGCGCTGCCGATCCTCGACCCGATGCTCCGGCACTGGGGCTATCCCGTCGCGGACGCCGACGAGTCCGCTGGCGGCTGATCCTCAGTCGTCCGCCATGCATGCAAGCTCCGGCAGCAGTGCGGCGTAGGCGCGCCAACGCTGCACCGAGCGGGAGTGCACGGGCTGGCGCGCCTGCCACAGGCTGGCCGTGTTGATGGCGCGTTCCTGGCCGGGCGCCACGGGCGGGATGGCAGCGGGCAGCCCGAGCCAGTCGGCCAGGGCGCCGATGCAGGCGGCGGGGTCGGCGACCAGGTCTTCATAACGCACTTCGCGCACGGCGGTCGGGTAACGCCGTTGCCAGTGCGCCATCAGCCGCCGCGTGCCGTGGATGACCGCCGCGATGTCGGCGAAATCACAGGCAAAGTCCTGCGTGCCGGGATGGAACGACTGCATCCACAGCGAGAGCGCGTTGTCGCGGGCGTTGCGGCGGCAATGGATCACCCGCGCCTGCGGGAACAGCGCGAGGATCAGGTCCACGTGCATGTCGTTGTGCGGCTGCTTGTCGATGTACCAGCGCGCCGGGGCATCGTCCTGCACCAGTTGCGCCGTATAGGCCGCGGCGGCCAGCGGCATCTGCGCGGCGCGTTCGCGGTCCGAGGCGATGGCATCCAGGCGCGGTGCCAGCGTCGGCAGCCAGGGCAGCTCCCCGCGATGCCGCACCGCCGGGTGCCGGGCCAGCTGTTCGGCCAGCAGCGTGCTGCCGGACCTCGGCATGCCCACGATGAAGATGGGCGTCCAGTCGTGGCCCGTATCCGGCTGGACGGGCGGCGCCGGCCGCGCCAGCCGCAGTTCCACGCTGCGCCGCCATGCCTTGCGGTTCCATGGCTGCCGCTCGCGCACCATGCGGTTGGCCTCGGCCCAGGCGGCGGCGGCGCGGGCATGCTCGCCGAGATCGTCGCAGGCCTTGCCCAACGCGAACAGCAGACCGCTGCGCGCGTGCGGGCTCAGATCGTTGCGCGCCAGGTAATGTTCAAACAGCGCGAGGTCTGGATGCTGGCGGTCGCGGTAGCGCTGCAGGCCGGCCAGGCCGAGCGGGACGTGCCATTCCAGCGCCAGCGGGCTGCCAGCCAGCGCTGCCTGCTGATGCAGGCGTGCCTCGTCGAAACGTCCCAGTTGCGACGCCAGCGCGCCGGCGTGCGCACGCAGGCGGGGATCGTCGAGGCCGCGGGCGAAGGCGTCCGTGCACAGCTGCAGCGCCTGCGCCTGGCGCCCGCAGTCGTCGAGCAACTCCACCGCGGTGAGCCGCTGCTCCATACTGGCGGTGCTGGCCGTGCAGGCGCCGGTCAGCACCTCGCCGGCAGCCACCATCCGGCCCTGCTCGCGCAGCAGGCGCGCCAGCACGAAGGCGGCGGGCAGATGGCCCGGCGCGCGCTGCAGGATGCCTCGCAGGCGCCGTTCGGCGCCGCGTCGATCGCCGCGCTGGATCGCCAGGCCGGCGAGCGCCAGCGCAAGCTCGTCGGATTCGGGATGCGCGGCGACGGCCGCTTCCAGCGTACTCGCTGCAGCCGCCACGTCGCCGCGCAAGACCTGCGCCTGCGCGGCTTGCAGCGACAGCTGCTCATCCGGAAGTGCAGGCGAGGTCGGCGTCATGGGCGCTTCCGCGGATGCGGTCAGACCGGCCAGGGCGGCAGGTCGAGCGCCGTGCGCAGCGGGTCGAGCAAGGCGCCATAGCGTGTGCTGTGCGCGGTGTCGCCGCGCAGCGGCTGGCGCACCTGGCTGGCGCTGGGCGAGCGCACCTCGCGGGTGTTTTCATGGAAACTCAGGCAGGCCGGGTTGAACGGCAGCCCGCAGAAGTCCAGCAAGGCGCGGATGCGGGCTTCCGGCTCGGCCAGCAGCGCCTCGTAGTCGTGCAGCAGCACCGCCCGCGGATGGCGCCCGGCGAGCCGCTGCAGACTGCGGTCGCAGTCGCGCCAGAAACTGGCCAGGTCGCCGAAGTCGCGGCTGTACTCGTTGTTGTCCAGGCGCTGGCGATAACAGGAGAAGCAGGTCTCCAGCGCGTCGCGACGGCAGCCGACGATGCGCGCTCCCGGCAGCATGGCGCGGATGGCTTCGGCATAGATCCAGTTGCTCGGCAACTTGTCGGTGAAGCGCGGGCGGTGCTTGCGCCAATGGGCCGTGCGTTCGAGATAGCGGTGGCCGAGTCGCGACCAGTCGGCGGGCTGCATGTGCGGCACCCAGCGCGGAAACGGCTGCCCGCGCCGACGCGACTCCTCGGCCAGCACCTGCGGCAGGTCCGGCAGCTCGCCGGTGCCCTCCACCTGCGGATGCGAGGCGAGGATCTGCTCGGCGAGCGTGGAGCCGGACCGCGGCAGGCCGACGATGAAGATCACCTCGTGCCCCAGGCCGGGCTCGTCCGCGCCCGCCGGCGGCGGATCGAAGGCCGCCGCCAGGGCGCCGATCGCCGCCGAGTAGCCGGCGGCGTTCCATTGCTGGCGCCGCCGCGCGATGGTGTTTGCCGTGGCGATCGCCTGCAGTGATTCGGCGTACTGGCCCTGGTCGTCCAGCGCGCGCGCCAGCGCGAAGCCGATCGCGATGCGGTCGTCGTCGGTGGCGCGCGGTTCCCGCAATGCGGCCTGCATGGCGGCGACGTCGGCCTCGCCCATGCGCGTGGTCTTGAGGTCGGCCAGCCCCCACCACGCCATGCCGGCCCATGCCCGTTCGGCCAGCACGCGGCGGTATTCGGCGGCGGCTTCGGCCGGTTGCCCGCGCATGCGCAGCATGTCCGCCCGCAGCGCGCGTGCGTCGGTGGCGTGCGGGTCGAGCTCCACCGCGCGGCGCAGGGCGGCCTCGGCCTCGTCGTTGCGCACGCTGCGGGTCAGCATGACGCCGAGGTTGTACCAGGCCAGCGCCATGTCCGGCTGCAGCCGGCAGGCGGCCTGCAGGGCATCGATGGCGCCATCGTATTCGCCGGCCTGGCCGAGCAGGGTGGCCAGCGTGTTGAGGTAGACCGGGTCGTCCGGCTGGCCGGCGAGTGCCGTGCGCATCAGGGCGATGGCTTCCTGGTGGCGCCCCTGCATGCCCAGGATGCCGGCGTGCAGGCGCTGCACTTCGGGATGATCGGGCTGGCTCGCGAGCAGCGGCGCCATGCGTGCGATCGCGACATCGAGACGGCCGTCGTCGAGCGCCCGCGCGACGGCGGATACGGCCCGCGTCAGGTCAGGGGTGAGGCCATGCAGTCGTGCCGACATCCGGGCTCCGTGATGTGTGGTGGGCGCGGCCGCGCCGCGAACGGCTATTATGCCTGCTCGACCACGGTCCGCTTGGTTCGGGCAGCTGTGGCATGGCACAACCCGCGGAGCACCATCGATGAGCGTTTCCCCTACGTCCGACCCAGTGTCGTCATTGCGGGAGGCCGTTCGCGCGCAGTTGCAGGGCGGACAGATGGCGGCGGCGGAATCCTCCTGTCGGCAATTGCTCGAGCACGAGCCCGATGATGCCGACGCACTGATCTTCCTGGCCGACCGCGAGCTGGCCCGGCGCAACGCGCCGCAGGCCTTGCTGCTGCTGAACCGGGCCGAGCGGGCGCATCCCGACCATCCCGGCGTGGCTCACCAGCTGGGCAACGTGCATCTTGCCAGCGGCGACTTCGATGCCGCCGCCAGCCACCTGCAACGGGCGCTGGCGGCAGCGCCGCACATGTTCCTGGCGCGGTTGCGCCTGGGTATCGCGCTGGAGCAGCTGGGGCGGGCAGAGCAGGCGCTGGCCGCCTATTTCATGGCCGTGCGCAGTGCGCAGGAGCAGGGCCGCTGGCTCAGTGACGCGACCACCGCGCCCGGCCTGCGCGAGTCGGTGAAATACGCAATGAGTTACGCCAATGCCGGGCGCAGGCGCCTGTTCGATGCGGCGCTGGAGCCGTTGCGCGAGCGCTACGGCCGCTCCGAGCTGCGCCGGGTGGATCGTGCGCTGGCGATCCATCTCGGGCTGGAGCCGATGCCGTCGATCGATCCGCGCCAGCGTCCGCTGTTCCTCTATTTTCCCGACGTTCCCAGCCAGCCGTTCTATCCGCGCGAGCGCTTCCCCTGGCACGAGACGCTGGAGGCGGCCGCCGCGGCGGTGCGCGAAGAACTGCTGGGCGTGCTGGCGGGCGAGCAGCCGCTGGAGTCCTTCCTCGGCGTGGACGACCCCGCCCAGGCGCAGTCGATGCTGCGTGGGTCGGATGGCCACGCCGCCGCATGGGATGCCTACTTCTTCCATCGCCATGGCGACCGCTACGAGGACCATTGCGCCGCCTGCCCGCGCACCAGCGCCCTGCTGGATGCGGTGCCGCTGGTACGCATCCGCGACCATGCGCCGGAAGCGCTGTTTTCGGTACTGCGCCCGGGCACCCATATCCTGCCGCACCGCGGCGTGACCAACACCCGCCTGGTCACCCACCTGCCGCTGATCGTGCCGTCCGACTGCGCGCTGCGCGTGGGCGGGCAGATCCATTCCTGGCGCGAGGGAAGTTGCGTCACGTTCGACGACACCTTCGAGCACGAGGCCTGGAACCGCAGTCAGTTCACCCGCGTGGTGCTGATTCTGGACAGCTGGAACCCCGACCTGACCGAGGCGGAGCAGGCGGCGGTCACCGACCTGGTCGAGACCATCGGCGACTTCAACGCGTCGTGCGAGCTGCCTGCCGGCCCTGCCTGATCGGCGCCGCATCGGCCCCAGTGAAAACGGCGCCTCCAGGCGCCGTTTTCCTGTGTCAGCCGGCTGCGATGCCGCTCAGTAGCATGGCATGCCCGGGTCGATCTCACTGGCCCACGCATCCATGCCGCCTTCCACATTGTGCAGGTTGCTGAAGCCGTGCGCGGCGAAGCGTTCGGCCATGGCGCGGCTGGACATGCCATGGTGGCAGATGAAGGCCAGCGCGGTGTCTTTCGGCAGGCTGGCCAGGTTTTCGTAGCCTTCCTCTTCCAGCACCCGCGCCTGCGCCAGCGGCGCGGCCATGGCGCGGCCGGCGGCGGGGCGCACGTCGACCAGGGTGATGTCGTTGGCGGCCAGGCGCTGCTGCAGCTGCTGCACGCTGAGCGACTTGATCTCGACGGCGCCGGGGAACTTCAGGCTGAGGCCCTCGCCCTGCACGGTGGAGACCCAGTCGATCACGACGCCCTTCGCGCGCTGCGCGCTGGCCGGGTCGAAGTGGATTTCCAGCCCGTTCGCCGCGGCCACGATGTCGTGTTCGCCGGCCGGCGCCAGCTGGAAGCCGGCGCTGTGGTCGGGGCCGATCTCCAGGTGCAGCGCCATGCCCTGCGCGCCGGCAGTGCCCTGGCGGATCGCCTCGGCGGCGGCATCGGTGACGGTGATTTCCGGTGGGGTACGGTCCGGCGCGGCGATGCCGAACAGCGCGTGCAGCTCGCCGCTGCCGTACATCTGGCGGATGATGTCGGCACCACCGACGAGTTCGCCTTCCACGTACAGCTGCGGGATCGTGGGCCATTCGCCGTAGGCCTTGATGCCCTCGCGGATCTCCGGATCGTCCAGGACGTTGACCGTGTGGTACTCGGGCAGCAGCTCGTTCAGCGTGTTGGTGGCGGCGGCGGAGAAGCCGCACATCGGCTGTTGGCGGTTGCCCTTCATGAACAGCACCACGCGGTGGTCCTTGAGCAGGGTTTCAATACGTTCGCGGGTGGCGGCGTCGAGGGACATGGGAAACTCCGGGGAAGAAGACCAATGATACGCCGTCCGATATGCGGGAGGCCCGCCGACCTTCAAGCCCGCCCGCTTCAGGCGGCCCGGTGCAGTTCGCCCAGGTCGTGCCGGCACGCGCCCAGCGGCGCCAGCGCCAGCACCGCGGCAGGGGAGGGCCACACCAGTTCGCGGCTGGCCCGGCCCAGCGCGGTGGGCTGCTCGCTCCAGTGGATCAGCTCCATTGCGCCAGTGTGGTCCTCGACCAGCGCGGTGCAGTGCTCGACCCAGTCGCCGTCGTTGAGGTAGAGCACGCCGTCCAGCTCGCGCACGTGGCCGAAGTGGATGTGCCCGCAGATGTGGCCGTCGAAGCCGCGTTCGCGCGCATCGGCGGCCACGCGCTGCTCGTAGGCGCGGATATATGCCAGCGCCCGTGCGATGCGCGACTTGAGGATGATCGACAGCGGCAGGTACGGCAGTTCCAGCCGCTGGCGCAGCGCATGCAGCCGGCGGTTGCTCCAGCAGATGAGTCGATGCATCGCCTCGCCGAGCTGCAGCATCCAGCGGCGGCCGAGCCGTTCGGGGTCGAACTCGTCGCCGTGGCTGACCCGGTAGCGGCGACCGTCGGCGCCGATGTGCACGGCGTCCAGCGCAATCCGCACGCCGCCGATGCATTGCCCGTGCAGGCCCCGCATCGGCGCATCGTGGTTGCCGGGGATGTAGGTCACCTCGACACCGCGGCGCGCCAGCGCCAGCACCTCGGCGATTACCGCGCCGTGTTCGGCGCGCCAGCCCTGGCGTCGGGACAGTGCCTCCAGGTCGATGATGTCGCCGACCAGGTAGAGCTTCTCGCAGCGCAGCCGGCGCAGGAAGTCGAGCAGGTAGGCGGCCTTGCAGTCCGGCGTGCCCAGGTGCACGTCGGAGATGAAGGCGCTGCGGCAGTGCAGGCTGGTCATGGCGCATTCCCCGGTGGTGGCCCGGGGCGCCAGTGTGCGATCGCCACGTCACCGTGCGATGGCGGAATGGTTGCAGGGTCGTTGCGGTCAGGAGCGAAGCGCCGCGCGCGCGCCCGGCTCGATCGCCTCCGCCCACAGCACGTACTGCGCGGCGGAAGGGTGCAGGCCGTCCTCGGCGAGCAGCTCGGGGTGTCGGCGCGAGATGCCGGTGACGTCGACGAAACGCACGCCGGCGCGGCGGCAGGCGTCGCCGGCGATCGCGTTGTAGATGTCCAGTTCTGCGGCGATGCGCGCGCCGTCGCGGCCCTGCCTGGCGGCGAAGCGGGTGACGCCCCAGTCGGGGATCGACGCCACCACCACCCGCGTCGCGCGCTCGCCGGCCAGCGTGATCGCGCGGGCCAGCAGGCCGGCGAACTCGCTGCGGTAGTCCTCGGCCGGGCGGCCGCGGTACTGGTTGTTCACGCCGATCTGCAGCGTCACCAGCGCGTAGGGCGGCGCCAGCGGCGCGGCGTCCATGCCCTGCGCCAGTTCGTCGGTGGTCCAGCCGGTGACGGCGACGATCTGCGGCTCGCCGATCGGCAAGCCGGCCCGGCGCAGCCGCTGCGCCAGCACGGCCGGCCAGCGCTCGTGCGTGGCCACCGCTTCGCCGATGGTGTAGGAGTCGCCAAGGGCGAGCCAGCTCGGCATGCGGTCAGGCCACCGCGACGGCGGGGTTGGGCGACTGCTCATGCGCCATCCGCGAGAGCACCCGCTCGATCCGCACGAACACCTCGCGCAGCTGCGCCGGCGGCGGCAGCAGGGTCAGCCGGAAGTGGCGGCTGCCCGGCACGTTGAAGCTGCTGCCGGGCACCACCAGCACCGATTCCTCTTCCAGCAGGCGCAGCGCGAAGGCCTCGTCGTCGAAGCTGGGAATGCGCTCGGCGCGTACCTGTGGGAACGCGTACAGCGCGCCACCCGGGGCGACCAGTTCCAGATGGTCGCTGGCCGCCACCCCTTCCAGCACGATCCGGCGCGCCTCGTGCAGGCGCCCGCCGGGCGCGGTCAGCGTGCCGATCGTGGGCGCGTCCTGCAGCGCCGGCAGCACCGCCCACTGCGCGGTGACGTTTGCGCACAGGCGCAGCGCGGCCAGCAGCTGCAGCGCATCGCGGTACGCGGCGGTGCGTGCGCGAGCACCGGACAGACTCATCCAGCCGACCCGGTAGCCGCAGGCGCGGTGCACCTTGGACAGGCCGCCGAAGCTGAGGCAGGGCACCTCGCCGGCCACCTCGGCCAGCGGCTGGAATGCGGCGCCGTCGTACAGGATCTCGTCGTAGATCTCGTCGGACAGCAGCAGCAGCCGGTGCCGCGCGGCGATGTCCACCAGCCGCTGCAGCAGCGCGCGCGGGTACACCGCGCCGGTGGGGTTGTTCGGGTTGATCAGCACCAGCGCGCGAGTGCGCGGGGTGACCAGCGCCTCGACCTCGTCCGGATCGGGCAGGTGGCCGTCGCGGGCCAGGCAGCGGTAGTAGCGCGGCTGGCCGCCGTTGAGAATGGTGGCGGCGCTCCACAGCGGGTAGTCGGGGCTGGGCAGCAGCACCTCGTCGCCGGCCTGCAGCAGCGCGCGCAGGCTCAGGTCGATCAGTTCGCTGACGCCGTTGCCGATGAAGATGCGCTCGGCCTCGACGCCGCGCGCACCGCGTGCGCGCTGCTGCGCGGCGATCGCTTCGCGGGCCGGCTCCAGCCCCTGCTCGTGGCCGTAGGCCTCGCTGTCGTGCAGGTGGGTGGCGATCGCCTCGCGCAGGTGCGCCGGCGCCGCGAAGCCGTAGCGGCCGGGGTTGCCGATGTTGAGCTTGATGATGTCGAGGCCGGCAGCCTCCAGCTCTCGTGCACGCCGGGTCAGCGCGCCGCGGATTTCGTAGCGCACGTCCGCCAGGTGCGCACTGGGTGTGATCGGGGCCAATGCCGGTGTCCTCTGCATGCCTGGGATGGGTTCGACGGCCCTGATGCTAGCAGCGTGGTGCAGTGCAGCGCGAGCGGGTTTCGGGCCGATTTCCGGTTCATCGTCGGGCAATCTTCAGGCAGGGCATAATCGCCGGACCGTGCCGACCGATCCTCCCCATGAGTGAAGCCGCAACGATCGAACGCCTGCGCCGCATCGGCTGGCGCGGCGGCGCGCTGCCCGGCGCCGGGCTGCGGCTGGCGCGGGTGGTGGCCCAGCATCGCGCCGGCTATGAGCTGCACGACGGCGAGAGCCTGTTCGGCGCGCAGCCGGACGGGCGTTTTCTCAAGCGCGGCCTCGACCCGGCCGAGCGGCCGGTGGTCGGCGATTTCGTCGAGGTCGAGCCGGGGCGGCCGCCGCACATCGTCAAGGTGCTGTCGCGGCGTACGCTGCTGTCGCGCGCGGCGGCGGGCGAGCGCTACGAGCGCCAGCTGATCGCCGCCAACATCGACTACGTGCTGGTGCTGACCGGGCTTGACGGTGATTTCAACCCGGCGCGGATCGAGCGCTACCTGTCGCTGACCGAGGGTTCCGGCGCGCAACCGGTGGTGCTGCTGAGCAAGCTCGACACGCGCGAGGACGCCGCCGCCCAGCTCGACGCCCTGCGCGCGCGACTGCCCGCGGGCACGCCGATCCACGCGCTGAACGGCAAGGACCCGGCCAGCGTGGCGCCGCTGGCCGCCTACCTGCAGCCAGGCGACAGCGCGGTGCTGGTCGGCTCCTCCGGCGCCGGCAAGTCCACCTTGACCAACACCTTGCTCGGCATCGCCCGCATGGCTACCGCCGAGGTGCGCCGCCACGACAGCCGCGGTCGCCACACCACCACCCATCGCGCGCTGCTGCAGCTGCCCTCGGGCGGCTGCCTGATCGACACCCCCGGCATGCGCGAGCTGAAGCTGACCGGCGAGGAAAGCCTCGACCTGTTCGCCGACATCGAGGCGCTGGCCGAGCAATGCCGTTTCGCCGACTGCGGCCACGGCAGCGAGCCGGGCTGCGCGGTACAGGCGGCGCTGGACAGCGGCGAGCTGGCGCCTGGGCGCTGGCGCAGCTTCCTCAAGCTGCACGATGAGCGCGAGGAGCAGGCGGCGACCCTGGAAGCGCGCCTGCGCCGCCAGCGCGGCGGCCGGCCCATCGAGCGCCCGCATGGCCATCGCGGGCAGCGCGAGCGGGATTGAAACCGGCACGCGTGGCCTTGCGGACGGGGCACGCCAAAGCATCTAGTATCGCGGCATTGTTGCAGCGGAGGGCAGGCATGCGCCGGTTGTCGTCGTCAGGTCCCGGGCCGTGCCGTCGTTCCGGCGCGTCGCGTGGGGCCGCGCGATGAGCACGGCGGACGGCGCCGTGGCGCCGCAGCTGCAGCGCTACGCCGCGCTCGATCAGCGCCTGCTGGCGGCGGTGCGCGGCATCCGCATCCTGCCCACGGTGGCGTGGCCGGCATCGCTGGAGGATCGCATGATCGCGGACTACGCCGGCGGCCGCTTCGCCTTGCCGCAGGTGAGCTACGCGCGGCCGGACCTGTCCGCGGCGCGCGCCGAACTGGCGGCGATCGAGGCGGCCGCCGGCGGCGGGGACCCGGCGGACAGCGACCCGCTGGGCGACTACCTGCGCCGCACTGCCGAATCCTGGCGCATCGCCGCCGGCATGCTGGAGTCGGTCGGCAGCGCCGGCGTCACCGCACCGTCGATCGTGTTGTACGGGCGGCCGGACGACACCATCCCCGGCAGCCAGCGCAGCAACCTCGACGCGGCGCGCTACTTCGTCGAGCTGTCCGACGAGCTGGGTGCGGACCTGCTGGCTGACGACAGCAGCGTGAACATGCCAGCCGACGTATTGCGCAGCGATCTGGCTGCCACCCTGGACGAGTTCTTCGGCGCCGGCACCATCAGCGTCGAGGTCGACCCCGAGCTGACCGCCAAGGCCGCCGCCGGCGCCACCCGCATCCGCCTGCGCGGCGGCGCCAGCTTCAGCGCATACGACCGCCACCAGCTGCTGGCGCACGAGGCGTTCGTACATTCGCTGACCGCGCTGAACGGCCGCCGGCAGCCGCTGCTGGCCTCGCTGGCGCGCACCTCGCCGCGGGTCACCGCGACCCAGGAAGGACTGGCGGTGTTCGCCGAGCTGATGTCCGGCGCGATCGATATTGCCCGGCTCAAGCGCATCAGCCTGCGCATCCTGGCGATCGACATGGCGCTCAACGGCGCCGACTTCGTCGAGGTCTACAAGTATTTCAGCGCCTGCGGCCAGAACGCGGCGGACAGTTTCCATTCGGCCCAGCGCGTGTTCCGCGGCGTGCCGCTGGGTGGCGGTGCGGCGTTCGCCAAGGACAACGTCTACCTGTCCGGCCTGCTCACCGTGCACACGTTCTTCCGCTGGGCGTTGCGGCAGCGACGGATGGACCTTCTGCGGCATCTGTTTGCCGGCAAGCTGACCCTGCACGACGTGGTCGCGCTGCAGCCGCACTTCGACTCCGGCGCGATCCTGCCGCCGCGCTGGCTGCCGCCGTGGATGCAGCACGTGCACGGGCTGGCCGGAAAACTCGCATTCTCGGTCTTCGTCAACGGCATCCACATGAGCAAGGTGCAGGCTGGCGATCTGTCGCTGGACGTCTGACCTGGCGTGTCGGATTGCCGCGGCTACTTCCGCAGCCGGTGCCATGACAGCGTGCCGACATGTGGTCCCTGATAACATCACGGGACTCATTCAAGCAAAGCTGCAACCATGTCACTGCCCGAAGAACTGCGTCTCGCTGCCCTCGAGTACCACCGCCTGCCGCGCCCCGGCAAGATCAAGGTCACCCCGACCACTTCCTTGCTGACCCAGCGCGACCTGTCGCTGGCGTACTCGCCCGGCGTGGCCGCAGCCTGCGATGCGATCGTGGAAGATCCGACCACGGCGGCCGAGTACACCGCGCGCTCCAACCTGGTCGCGGTGATCACCAACGGCACCGCGGTGCTCGGCCTGGGCAACATCGGACCGCTGGCAGCCAAGCCGGTGATGGAAGGCAAGGGCGTGCTGTTCCAGAAGTTCGCCGGCATCGATGTGTTCGACATCGAAATCGCCGAGAACGACCCGGACAAGCTGGTCGACATCATCGCCAGCCTTGAGCCGACCTTCGGCGGCATCAACCTGGAGGACATCAAGGCGCCGGAGTGCTTCATCGTCGAACGCAAGCTGCGCGAGCGGATGAAGATCCCGGTGTTCCACGACGACCAGCACGGCACCTCGATCATCGTCGGCGCGGCGCTGCTCAACGCGCTTATCGTGGTCGGCAAGAAGATCGGGGACATCCGCGTGGCCACCACCGGCGCCGGCGCGGCGGGCATCTCCTGCCTCGATATGCTGGTGGCGCTGGGCGTGAAGCCGGAGCACATCCTGGCATTCGACCGCAACGGCGTGATCCACACCGAACGCACCGATCTCGACCCCGACAAGCAGCGTTACGCGCGCGACACCAAGGCACGCACGCTGGCCGAGATCGTCGAGGGCGCGGACGTGTTCCTCGGCCTGTCCGCCGGCGGCATCCTCAAGCCGGAAATGGTCGCCACCATGGCTGCGCGACCGATCATCTTCGCGCTGGCCAATCCGAACCCGGAGATCACCCCGGAAGAGGCGAAGGCGGTGCGGCCGGACTGCATCATGGCCACCGGCCGTTCGGACTACCCGAACCAGGTCAACAATGCGCTGTGCTTCCCCTACCTGTTCCGCGGCGCGCTGGACGTGGGCGCCACGGTGATCAACGAGCCGATGAAGATCGCCTGCGTCAAGGCGATCGCGGCGCTGGCGCGGCGCGAGTCGTCCGACGTCAGCGCGCGTGCCTACGGCGGCAAGCCGCCGAGCTTCGGCGCGGAGTACCTGATCCCGCAGCCGTTCGACCCGCGCTTGCTGATCCAGTTGCCGCCGGCGGTGGCGCGGGCGGCGATGGAGTCGGGCGTGGCGACGCGGCCGATCGCGGACTTCGCCGCGTACAACGACCAGCTGACCAGCTTCGTGTTCCGCACCGGGCTGCTGATGAAGCCGGTGTTCGAGCGGGCCAAGTCCGCGCCGGCGCGACTGGTCTACGCCGAGGGCGAGGAAGAGACCGTGCTGCGCGCGGTGCAGGTGGTGGTCGACGAAGGCCTGGCACGGCCCATCCTGATCGGCCGCCCGGAAGTGATCGAAAAGCGCATCAAGCGCGCTGGCCTGCGCATCCGTCCAGGCGTGGATATCGAGATCTGCAACATCAACTCCGACCCGCGCTTCGACGACTACTGGCAGCACTACCACCGGCTGATGGAGCGCCGCGGCGTGACTCCGTCGATGGCCAAGGCGGTGGTGCGCTCGCGGCCCACCGCGATCGCCTCCCTGATGGTCGAGCGGGGCGAGGCCGACGCGATGATCTGCGGCCTGGTCGGCCAGTACCAGGGCAAGCTGCGCTACATCCGCGACATCATCGGCCTGGATGCCGGCGTGGTCGAGCCGTCGGCGATGGCCGCGGTGGCCACCGACAAGGGCACCTTCTTCTACCTCGACACCCACGTGCAGGACGATCCCTGCCCGGAGCAGATCGCCGAGGCGACCCTGCAGGCCTCGATCCGGTTGAAGCTGTTCGGCATCACGCCGAAGATCGCACTGCTGTCCGGCGGCAACTTCGGCAGCCGCGACACCTGCGGCGCCAAGAAGATGCATAGGGCGCTGGAACTGATCCGCGCCCGTGCGCCGCGGTTGGAGGTGGAGGGCGAGATGCAGGCCGACGTGGCGCTGGTGCCCTCGCTGCGCGAGAAGCTGTTCCCGAATTCGCGGCTGGAGGGCAAGGCGAACGTGTTCGTGTTCCCCAACCTGGACGCGGCCAACATCGCCTACAACATGACCCGCATGCTCTCCGACGGCGTGGTGATCGGGCCGATCCTGATGGGTGTGGCGAAGCCGGCGCACATCCTCATGCCGCAGTCGACCGTGCGCCGGGTGGTGAACATGAGTGCGGTGGCCTGCGTCGAGGCGCAGATCCGCGCGGCGAATCGCCACAGCGGCTGAGTCGGCGGCGGCCCGCCGGGCGGCGCGCGGCAATCCGTCGCGGTCGCCGCCGCCATCGCCGTGCGCCGGCGCATGGGCACAGGCCGATGGCGACCCCCGGGCCCAGCGGCTAGACTTGGATGCCGATCCCGCCGCGACCCCCGGCGGCGGGATATCCCCACAAGCATGGGCGCTGCAACGGCGCCGCGGAGAATCTTCATGGATCAGCTCGACGACATCCTCAACCAGGACATCGACCCCACCGAAACCCGGGAGTGGATCGACTCGCTCGATGCGGTGATCCATCACGACGGCACCGAACGTGCGCATTTCCTGCTGGAGCAGATGGTCGACACCACCCGCCGCTCGGGTGGCCACCTGCCGTTCGACCCGACCACCGCCTACGTCAACACCATCGCGCCGGCGAACGAAGCGAAGAGCCCTGGCGACGCGGCGATGGAATGGCGCATCCGCTCGCTGATCCGCTGGAACGCGATGGCGATGGTGGTGCGCACCAACCGCAAGCCCGGCATGCTGGGCGGCCACATCGCCAGCTTCGCCTCCTCGGCCACGCTGTACGACGTGGGCTTCAACCACTTCTGGCGCGCACCCAGCGCGGAGCACCCCGGCGACCTGATCGGCTACCAGGGCCACATCAGCCCCGGCATCTACGCGCGCTCCTTCCTCGAGGGCCGCATCAGCGAAGACCGGCTCGACCTGTTCCGCGCCGACGTGATCGGTGGCGAGCGCTCGCTCACCTCCTACCCGCACCCGTGGCTGATGCCCGACTACTGGCAGATGCCCACCGTGTCGATGGGGCTGGGCCCGATCCAGGCGATCTACCAGGCGCAGTTCTTCCGCTACCTGGAAAACCGCGGCCTGATTCCCAGGTCCGACCGCAAGGTGTGGTGCTTCCTCGGCGACGGCGAGGTGGACGAGCCCGAGTCGCTGGGCGCGATCTCGCTGGCCGGCCGCGAGGGGCTGGACAACCTGATCTTCGTGATCAACGCCAACCTGCAGCGCCTGGACGGCCCGGTGCGCGGCAACGGCAAGATCATCCAGGAGCTGGAAGGCCAGTTCCGCGGCGCCGGCTGGAACGCGATCAAGGTGATCTGGGGCAGCTACTGGGATCCGCTGCTGGCGCGCGACAAGGACGGCATCCTGCGCAAGCTGATGATGGAAACCGTCGACGGCGAGTACCAGGCGTGCAAGGCGTTCGGCGGCGCGTACACGCGCGAGCACTTCTTCGGCAAGTACCCGCAGACCCGTGAGATGGTCGCCAACCTCAGCGACGACGACATCTGGCGCCTCAACCGCGGCGGCCACGACCCGCACAAGGTCTACGCCGCCTACCACGCGGCGGTGAACACCAAGGGCATGCCCACCGTGATCCTGGCCAAGACGGTGAAGGGTTACGGCATGGGCATCGGTTCGGGCGAGGCGGAAAACCCCACCCACCAGCAGAAGAAGATGACCGGCGATGCGGTGCGGCACTTCCGCGACCGCTTCCAGATCCCGATCGCCGACGACAAGCTCGACAGCGTGCCCTACTACCACCCCGGCGCGAACTCGGCCGAGGTGGAATACATGCTGGAGCGCCGCCGCGCCCTGGGCGGCTTCCTGCCGCAGCGTCGCCGCCGCACCGACGTGCCGTGCAAGGCGCCGGAGCTGTCCGCCTTCGCGCAGATCACCGCCGGCACCGGCGAGCGCGAGATCTCCAACACCATGGCGCTGGTGCGCGGCATGAACCTCCTGCTGCGCGACAAGCAGCTCGGCCCGCGCGTGGTGCCGATCGTGGCCGACGAGGCGCGCACCTTCGGCATGGAAGGCATGTTCCGCCAGATCGGCATCTACGCGCCGTTCGGCCAGAAGTACCGCCCGCAGGACGCCGACCAGCTCTTGTACTACCGCGAGGCGCAGGACGGTCAGGTGCTGCAGGAAGGCATCTCCGAGGCCGGTGGCATGTCGGCATGGATCGCCGCGGCCACCAGCTACTCGGTGTCCAACCAGCCGACGCTGCCGTTCTTCATCTACTACTCGTTCTTCGGCTTCCGCCGCGTGGGCGACCTGATCTGGGCCGCCGGCGACCAGCGTGCGCGCGGCTTCCTGGTCGGCGCCACCGCCGGCGCCAGCTTCCCCGGCGAAGGCCTGCAGCATTCCGACTGCGCCTCGCAGCTGATGGCCGGCACCGTGCCCAACTGCCGCGCCTACGACCCCACCTTCTCCTACGAGGTGGCGGTGCTGCTGCATCGTGGCGTGCAGGAGATGTATGAGGAACAGCAGGACGTCTTCTACTACATCACCACCACCAACGAGAACTACACCCACCCGGACATGCCCGAGGGCTGCTACGACGGCATCGTCAAGGGCATGTACCTGTTCCGGGATTCGGGAGCCGGCGCCGCCAAGGGCAAGGGCAAGAACGGTGCACCGCGCGTGCAGTTGATGGCCGCGGGCGGTTCCGTGCTGGAGGCGGTCGCGGCCGCGGAACTGCTGGATGCCGACTTCGGCGTGAAGGCCGACGTGTGGTCCTGCCCCAGCTTCAGCGAATTGTCGCGCGACGGCTTCGATTGCGAACGATGGAACCGCCTGCATCCGGAAGCCAAGACGCCGCGCGTGCCGCACGTCGCGCAGTGCCTGGATGGGCACGACGGTCCGGTGATCGCCGCCAGCGAGTACGTGCGCGGCGTGGTGGACCAGGTGCGTGCGTTCGTGCCCGAGGGCCGCTCCTTCACCGCGCTGGGCGCCGACGGGTTCGGCCGCTCGGATACCCGCGAGCACCTGCGCGAGTTCTTCGAGATCAGCCGCTACTGGATCGCCCACGCCGCGCTGGCCGCGCTGGCGAAGGAAGGCAAGGTCAACGCCAAGGACGTGGCCCGCGCGATCCGCGAGTACAAGCTCGATCCGAACAAGCCGAACCCGCTGACGGTGTGATCTTGTTGGCCTTCGGCGTCAACGCCAGGAAAGCCGCCGCGAGGCGGCTTTTCCTTGCAACTATTCCGACAGTGCCTGCTGGATCGCTTCCAGCCCGTGCCCGCGCGTCTCGATGCCGCTGCGCGCAAGCATCCAGCCGGCCAGCACCATCGGCAGCGCGAGCAGCAGCGCCGACAGCATGAAGTGCTCGAACAGGCCGGCCACGCCGATCAGTGCGCCGAGGATGCCGCCGAATTTCGAGCCGCCGGCGATCAGCCCCGCGCCGGTACTGCGCAGGTGCACCGGGTAGATCTCCGCCGCGTACGGAATCAGCGTGGCGACCACCCCGCTGATGCACAGCAGCAGCGCCACCGTGCCTGCCGTGGTGAGCGCGGTCGAGCGCAGGTCGACCAGCGCGATGGCGAAGAAGAACAGCAGCGACAGCGCGGTCAGCGCGATGAACAGCACCAGGCTGCGGATGCTGCTCCAGCGCTGGTAGGCCCACACCACCACGCCGATGCCGGGCAGGGCAATGATCGCCGAGCGCGCCAGCAGCGCCGCGCTGGCCTGCGCGTCGATGCCCAGCGCCACCAGGTTCGCCGGCAGCCATAGCAGGAAGCCGAAGTTCGCCAGGCCCCAGGCCACCGCGCATACCATCAGGCCCCAGCTGATCGCCGCATGCCGGCCGCGCAGCAACTGGCGCATGCTGGTGCGTGCAGGCGCGTGCGACGGCGCGTGGGCGGCGTCGCACGCAGGCGCGGAGGCCACTGGCGCCACGCCGCCCGAGAAGCGCTGCAGCACCGCGCGCGCCTGATCCTCCAGACCGGCCAGGGCGAGGAAGCGCGGTGACTCGGGGATATAGCGGTTGAGCAGGATGATCAGCGCGCCGGTGGGCAGGTTGAGCAGCCACAGCGAGCGCCAGCTCCACGCCGGCTCGAACAGCGCGGCGGCACCCGAGGCCAGCAGGTAGCCGGCCGAGGTGCCGACGCCGCCCAGCGCCACCAGCAACCAGCCGCGGTGGCGGGTCGGGATGGTCTCGGCCATCAGGGTGAAGGTGATCGGCAGCATGCCGCCGGCGGCCGCGCCCATCATGAAGCACATCACCAGGTTCCAGCCGAAGCTCGGCATCGCGCCGCAGATCGCGGTACCCATGAACATCAGCGCCGACAGCAGGATCGTCGCGCGGCGGCCGAACAGGTCGCCGAGCCGGCCCCACACGATCGAGCCGACCACGGTACCGGTCAGTGCCGACAACGCCAGCCAGCCGGCGGTCGCGCCGCTGATGCCGTACTCGGCCGACAGCCCCGGCATCACGAAACCGATCGTGGCCGGCTTCATCACGTCCACCGCCAGCGCGATGGTCAGCACCGCCACCAGTTTCCAGTGCTCGCGGTTGAGCGGCACGTGGTCGGCGGCGTGGAATGGCAGCGGCTCGCGGTCGGGGTGCAGCGTGCGCCGCATCTGCTGCAGCCGCGGCATCAGGCCATAGCCGGCGAGCAGCACGCCGAGCGGCACCAGCGCCATGCCGGCCAGCATCAGGTTGTCCATCGGCATGCCGGCGAGGCGGAAGTGCATCGGCGCGGCCATCGCCAGCATCGGCAGATGCGCCAGCACGCCGGCGATCACCATGGCGCAGCCGAGCCAGAACGCCACCGGGTGGTGGAAGGTGAGGTCCCTCGAACGCATGCATCCGCCCCTGACATACAGGCGGCCAGCATACCGCGGCGGGCACGCACCGCTGCGCTGCTCCGCGTGCGCGTTCTAAGGGTGCGCGGCGCTCACTCGTCGTCGTTGCGGAACACGCGGCGCAGCAGCAGGAACGCCCCGAGCGTACCGGCCACGACCGCCGCGGTGGCCAGCGGGTGGCGGTTTACCTGGCGGCGCAGGCGGCGGTACTGGTAGTTCGCCTCGTCGGCGAAATCCTCGGCCGCGTGCGACAGCTGACGGCCGTACGAATCGCGGCGCCGGCTCCAGCGCGAGCCCAGCTCGCGGCTGCGTTCCAGCAGGGTATGCGCGTGGTCGGCAGCGCCATCGGCGTAGCGCTGCGCCTGTTGGCCGGCGCGTTCGCCGGCATCGCGGAGCCGGCTCTCGATATCGTGGTGGCGCATGGGAGTGTTCTCCTCGGCGGGCTTCCGAGGCTGCCAGCGCCGTCGTGAGCGAGGCGTAAACAGCGCCGCGCGGCAGCGCGATCCGTTCAGCCGAGCCGGTATTCGCCGCCCTGCTGCAGCGCGCGCTGGTAAGCCGGCCGCGCGTGGATGCGTTGCAGGAAGGTGGCCAGCCGCGGGTAACGGTCGTCCAGTCCGCCGCGCGCGGCGAACGCTTCTAGCGGGAAGCTCAACTGGATGTCGGCGACGCCGAACGTGTCGCCGCCGAACCACTCGCTCTTGCCGAGTTCGCCTTCGAGGTAATCCAGGTGCAGTTTCAGCTGCGGGTCGACGAAGCCGCCCTGCACCTTGCGCGCGATGCCCCTTGCGACGGGCTTCGCGAAGAACGGCATCGGCGTCGTCTCGATCCTGCGGAACACCAGCTTCAGCAGCAGCGGCGGCATCGCCGAGCCTTCGGCGTAGTGCAGCCAGTAGTTGCAGCGCAGCCGCTCGGGCGTGCCGGGCGCGGGGATCAGCCTGGCTGCACCGTAGCGGTCGGCAAGGTATTCCACGATCGCGCCGGACTCGGCCAGGGTGAGTTCGCCGTCGGTGATCATCGGCGACTTGCCCAGCGGGTGGATCGCGCGCAATGCCGGCGGCGCCAGCATGGTCTGCGGATCGCGCTGGTAGCGCCTGATCTCGTATGGCACGCCGAGTTCTTCCAGCAGCCACAGGATGCGTTGCGAACGCGAGTTGTTGAGGTGGTGGACGACGATCATCCACGCATCAGAGCGCACTGCACGGGGGCACGCAAGCTCAGGGCTGCAGCGTGGCGACCCGCGACAGCGTCGACACGCCGCGTTCGTCGAACGCCTCGACCGCCACGACGTAGGCCACGCCCTTGTTCAATGCGTGCAGGGTCAGTCGTGCCGGCTGGTCGGCGAAGCGCTGGTACGTCTCGTGCAGGCGATCGGCGGCCAGCCCCCAGCGCACGTTGTAGCCGACCGCGCCGGGCACCGGTTGCCAGACGACCTCGGCATCGCGGGTGTCGGCCAGGCGGCGGGCGGAAACCAGCACCGGCGCCGGTGGCGGCGGGCCGTCGGCGTTGCCGAACACGCGCAGGTCGGAGATCGCCAGCGTGCGTGCGCCGACGTGGCCGTGCACGTAGCGCAGGTAGCGGATGCGTGCCGGATGGTCGAGTTCGAGATAGGCGTTCGGCCGGTCGCGGGTTTCGTGCGAGAGGTCGGCCAGGGTGGTCCATCGCCTGCCGTCCGCCGAGCCGTCGAGGCGGAACCGGGTGACGATGTCGGGCGCGTCGCCGTAGCGGCCGGAGCGGTAGTCGGCGTAGTCCACCTGCACGGCGCGCACCGTGCGCGGGCCGCCCAGGTCGAGCGTGAGCGTCTGTCCGGCGGTGTTGCTTGCCGCCGCCCAGAACGTGCGGGGGTTCTCGTCGGTGACGGCGGAGGGCGGGTGTTGCGGCAGTTGCGACGAAGCGTGCGCGGACTTGCGGTACGACAGCAGCATCCAGCCGGTGAAGGTGCTCTCGCCCTCGCCCAGCGCATGGTCGGGCATGCGCTGCGGGAAATCGCCAAAGCGCGTGTCGACCCACATCTGGCCGTCCGCGTGGAAGCCGGCGGGGAACAGTTCGATGCGCCGTTCGAACGTCCAGTTCAGGCCCACCCACATGGTGCCGCTGTTCCACCAGTTGCCATGCGCGTCCTGGAAAGTGGAGCCGTGCCCGGCGCCGGTGGCGAAGCCGCCGGGCTTGTAGCCGACCGGGTTGTATGGCGCGTGGGTGAATGGTCCCAGCGGGTTGCTGCCGACGTAAACGCCGGTGGCGTACACGTTGTACTCGGTGCCCGGCGCGGCGTACTGCAGGTAGTAGCGGTCGCCGTGTCGGTTGATCCAGGCACCCTCGACAAAGGGCGCGATGCGGGTGTCAGCGTGGTCCTGTCCGAAGCGTTCCCAGCCATGCGTGGCGGGGTCGGCCTTGAGCAGCGCGGCCGGCGTGGTGACGAAGGCCATCCGCTTGCCTTCGCCCTCGTCGGCGTGGTCCAGCGCCAGGTCGATCTGCGCGCCGTACAACGGAAAGACGTTGGAGGAATCCCAGTACAGATAGGTCTTGCCGTCCTCGTCGCGGAACAGGCTCGGGTCCCACGGACCAGGCGGCAGGTCGCCCGGCTTCATTTCGCTCTCGTGCCCGGCCCATACCGCGCCGGGTACCGCCGGCAGCAGACGCGTCCAGAACTGCCATCGACTGTGCGCCGGATCGGTCGAGTACAGCAGTGGGCGCGGCTCCATTGCGGACGACATCAGGAACAGCTTGCCGTCGGCGACCAGGGTGGCCGGCGCCACCGGGCCGTCGAACGGCCATCGGTCCGGTTGCACGAACTGCCAGTGCAGCAGGTCGGTCGAACGCCAGTAGCCGTCGGCCAGGGTCAGGAACAGGTAGTACGCGTCGCCGTAGCGCACGAACGCCGGGTCAGCGCCGGTGCGGTACGAGATGCCCTGGTTCATCTGCTCGTAGTTGTAGCGGTAGTCGATATCCAGCGGATTGGCCCAGGTGCGCGCGCCGGTGGCGGCGGGCGCGGCCCGCGCACCGGCTGCGGCCAGCGGGAGCGCGAGTACGATCAAGCGCAGCAGGCGTGTGCAGGGTATCGACACTGACATGCGCCGAGCATGCCCCGGCACTGGCGGCCGCGCAACGCGGACCTGCCTCAGTGCTTGTGAAGAAAACCACTTCCTGTGGTTTTCTTCTGTCGCGAGTCCGGCACATGTATGCATGCCATCCTGGCATGCACCCTGCGGGCCAGCCTGCGGCTGTTCAAATCCGTTCCTGATGGATTTGTCCGGACTCGCTCACGCGAATCAGGCACTGGCGTGCCCGATCCGCGCCCGGCCATTCATGGCCGGGCTTCGAGGTTGAAAAACTCACAACCTCTCAGTAAATCTCGCCCACGCAGCAGCGCAGGCTGCCGCCGGCTTTCTCGATCTCGTCCAGTTCCACCACGCCCACCGCGAAACCGTAGCCGGCCAGCGCTTCGCGCTGGGCGTCGGTGAGCGAATGGACGGCGCGGGCGCTCATCCACACGCGGTGCTCGGAGAGGGCGATCGCGTTGCCGGCGAAGGCCTGTTTCTGCGCCGGGCTCAGCCAGACCGCGCGGTCGCCACAGGCGGTGGCGATCACCCGTGCCGCGGCCGGGTTGCGGAAGCCGTCGGCGGCGATGATCGCGGCGCGGCCGGCCAGCAGGGTCAGCACCACGTTGGTGTGGTACTCGGTCTCGGCCAGCTCGAAGCAGTAGGTCAGGCGCAGGCCGAACGCCTGGTGCATCGCCTCGGCACCGGCCGGGTCGCAGCGCTCGCTGAGGCCGCAGTAGCCGATGCCGCGGGCACGGTCGATGACCAGCGAGCCGGTCAGTTCGGCGACCAGATCGCTGCGGCCGGACAGGTCGATCTCGTCGTAGCCCAGCACGGCGCCGAAGAAGCCGCGGATGTCGGCGCGCGTGGCCTCGCGCTGGCGCACCGGGTGGCGCATGCGGCCGACGATCAGCCGCCCCGGGGCGGTGGCGAACACGTTGTTCGGAAACACCGCGTCGGGCGTCGCCGGGTCACCGGGAAAGGTGATCACCGGCACGTCCACGCGCAGCGCCTGCGCCAGCGCGCCGTGCTGGGCCAGCGCCCTCAGTGGGTCGACCGCCAGGCCCAGGTCCATGTAGCGGTTGTCGCGCGCTGATTCCTGCGCCAGGGCGAATTCGGCCGGCGCCACCATAAACGCGGCCCGCGCGGTCGCCGCCGCTCCCGGCAATGGCGCCAGTGTGGCAAATGCTTCGAGGAACTCGCTCGGCGAAGTGGTGATCATGGCGCAGCTCAATGCGGGGGCGTGAAAGCATATCCGCTGCCGGTTCTTCCCGTGCGGCGGCTCCCGTTTGCCGCCTGCTGCCAGCCCGATCGTGACCCGCTACCGCGCGGCGCATGGCGTGCGGCACCCTGCCTGCCGTTCAGCTGGCGGATAGACGAATTGACGCGCGCTTGCCATGTGGCCAACCACCCTGATGCCCGATCACGTCACGCGAGGCAAATGCCATGGGCAGAGCAGCGGAACGCGTCTACACCGACCGGGCCAGCATCCAGCAGCTCGAATCGCTGGTGGAGGAACTACCGGCCAACGGCCATGTGGTGCTGCTCCTCAAGGACGGCAGCAGCTGCGATGGCGTGGTCGTCACGCGACCGAACGTGCAGATGTTCCGCGACGCCGACGAGCGCGAAGGCATCAACGCCACCGTGCGGCTGGAACGGCCCGACGTGCCGGAATGGAGCCAGCAGGTCTGGCTTGACCAGATCGTGCGGGTCGAGCATCTCGACTCGTCCATGGCCAGCGAAAACTGAGAGGTTGTGGTTTTTCAACCTCTCAGGCCGGCCACGGAGGGCTGGGCATGAAACAGTCACGCAAGTGACTGTTTCATGTGAGCGAGTCCGCGCGTGTACCGGACTCGCGACTGAAGAAAACCACAGGATGTGGTTTTCTTCCCAAGCTCTGAGAGTTCGTGAATTTTTCGGGCCCGAAGCCCGGCCAGGCGGAAGAAAACCACGGGAAGTGCTTTCCTTCACAAGCTCGGGGCGCAGGCAGTTTGGCGTTCTACATCCGCAATCGGGTGAAGCCGTCCGCGCTCCACTGCTCGCTGCCGACGCCGTGGTGCACGAAGAACAGACCGTCGGGGTCGTACCTGCGCTTCGCCGCGGCGAGGCGCGGATAGTTGCCGCCCCAGAATCCCTGCTGCCAGTCGCGCAGGAAGTAGTCGCTTTCCGAGACGTAGGAGCCAGCGTCGGGTGCCGCGGCACGCAGCGCCTCCATCGTCCTGTCGACGGCTGCCGCCCTGCGCCGCGCCATGGCCAGGTCCGGTTTCGCACCGGGCATGCCGGGAAAGGCGGGGTCGTCGCCGCTGGCGCTGATGGCCAGGGCGAAGGCGTCGAGCACCTGCGGATGGGTGGCGGTGTCGCGGGCGCGGGCGATCGCGTCGGCCGGTGCGCCGGCCAGCCCCTTGTTGAAATGCAGCGAGACACCCTGGTGCTGCACGGCCTCGAACAAGGCATCCACCAAGCGCGCCTGCCGCTCCGGCTGCAGCAGCGACGCCGGTAGCCAGGCCGACTGGTAGCCCTGGATGAACCAGCCGACCTGGTCGTGGTCGCCAGACCACAGGAAGTGGTGGCGGGGGGCGTCGGGCCGGTCGTCCGACACGATGGCGCTCGGCAGGTATTTGCGCAGGAATTCGGCGTCCCACAGATGTCGGGCGGGCGCCGCCAGCGCCTGGAACGGTTTGCTGACGTGGCAATCCCTGCGCGCATGCACCCAGTCGAGGAACGGCGCCCAGGTCTGTTCGGCCTGCTGCTGGGTGAGGCCCTGGAACACCATGGAAACTTCGAAGGTGTTGCCACCGTAGAATTTCATCTGCTCGCCCCAGTGCGGGTTGAACAGCGCGCGCTGGTAGAAGCCCACCGCCTCGGCGATCAGGGCGCGGTAAGCCGCGTCCGAGTCGGCCTTGACGGTGAGGTTGACGCCGCCGAAGAACTCGGGCAGCTCGAAGGTGCGCAGGGTCAGCCGCGTGACCACGCCCAGGCTGCCGCCACCACCGCCCTTGAGACCCCAGAACAGCTCGGGATTCGTGCAGGCATTGGCGATGCGCAGCTGGCCGTCGGCGGTTACCACTTCCGCCTCCAGCAGGTTGGATGCCGCGGTGCCCCAGCGCTTGGAGAAGCTGCCGAAGCCGCCGCTCTGGACCAAGCCGGCCACGCCCACCGTGGTGCAGCCGCCGCCCTGCACGTAGCGCCCGCCACCGGTGGTCACGGCGGCGTAGGCGTCGATCCACATCGCGCCCGCCTGCACGCTTGCCGCCGGCTGCGGCGCCAGATGGCCGGCGCAGCCTTGCGGCACGAAGGCGTCGTGCAGGCTCACCTGGTTCATGTGCCGAGTCCACACCAGCAGCGAATCCGGCGCATCCGAGGTGCCCTGGTAGCTGTGGCCGCCGCCCTTCACCACCAGTCGCAGGTGGTGCTTGCGGGCGAAGTTGACGGCCGCACCCACGTCAGCCGGGTTCTCGGCTGCCACCGCGTAGGCGCTGGGCTGCGAGCTCCAGGCATCGGCCCAGCCGCTGGTCTGGGTCAGCGCGGGGTTGTCGCCCACCGCGAACGGGTTGCCCAGCTGCTTGAGCGCCTGCGCGCAGGCGCCGTCCGGCGGCGACGCGTCGCAGTGGGCGAAAGGCGATTCCAGCTTCAGCAGCCGGCCGCCGACCTGGCGTTTCAGCTGTTCCCATTCCGCGGCCGCGGGCCAGCCCGGCTGGCCCGGGCGCAGCCGCGAGCGCAGGGTCGTCGCAAGGTTGCCGGCGCTGTGCGCCAGGGCGGTGCCGCTGCGCATCAGCAAGGGCAGCAGCGGCAGGGTGACGGCCGCTTTCAGCAAGTCGCGCCTTTTCATCGTATCGCTCCGGACTGGATGGACGGGCACCAGCATGGGCGGGTGCTGCCGTCATTCCCAGCCGGGGGTGACGGATGGCGGGCCGCCGGGGACGAAGCGACCCCGGTGCGGGACGGGGCGCGTGGGGATCTCGCCGCGGCCCCGTAGAATCGCCGGCATGAGCGAGCAGGCGGATGGTGGGTACAGGGATTTTCAGCGTTGGCCACCCTTGGTCGAGGCTGCCTTCTGGGTGGCGCTGACCATCCTCAACACGGTGTTCAACGGCCTCGTTGCGCAGATCGACCATGCCCGCACGGCGGCCTGGGAACCGTGGGTGTGGGAATCGAGCAGCGCGCTGCTGATCCTGCTGCTGATCCCCTTCGTGAGGATGGTGGAGTGGCGCTGGCCGTTTCGCTTCGATACGTGGCGTCACAGCCTGCCATGGCATCTGCTGGCCAGTGTGGCGTTCAGCCTGATCCATGTGGCCGGCATGTTCGGGCTGCGCGGGTTGGCGTATGCGGTGGTTGGCCGGCATTACCATATGGGCGCGTGGTGGCCGAACTTCGGCTACGAGTACCTGAAGGACATCCGCAGCTATTTCATCATCGTCGCGCTGATCTGCCTGTCGCGGCTGTGGCTGCTGCGCCAGCAGGGCGAGGCGAAACTGCTGGCCGCGCCGTACGAGGGTGCGCCGGTGGAGCCGGTGGAGCGGCCGGAGCGCTTCCTGGTGCGCAAGCTGGGCAAGGAATTCCTGCTCAACGCCAGCGAGATCGAGTGGCTGCAGGCTGCCGGCAATTACGTGAACCTGCACGTGCGCAGCCGCGATTATCCCCTGCGCGCCACCATGGCCGGCATCGAGGAGCGGCTGGACCCGGCGCGCTTCGTGCGGGTGCATCGCGGCTACTTCGTCAACCTCGACTACCTGGCCGAGATCGAGCCGCTGGAAACCGGCGACGCGCGCCTGCAGATGCGCGACGGCGTGAAGATTCCCTGCAGCCGGCGCCATCGCGCCGCGCTGCGCGAGCGTTTCGGCCGGCAGGATTGAACACGGACGGTTGCGCGGCGACGGCCGGTCGTTCCAAGCTAGCCGCCTGTTCCCGCCTGGCAGGTCGCCGATGAATCGTGCTTTTCTCCGTCATGTTCCGCTGGTTTTCTGCGCCGCCTGGCTGCTGGCCGGCTGCTCGCCCCAGGGCGGCGCACCGGCACCGACGGCGGAACAGCAGCAGGCCCAGGCCCAGTCGGCCGACGCGGCGCGCAACCTCGACACCTACCGCCAGCTGCTGCGCATCCGTAACGACGAGATGGCGGTGTCGATGGGCAAGGACATCGTCAAGCGGTTTCCGGACAGCGCCGCGGCGAAGGAGGTGCTGCAGACCCTGCCGGCGATCGAGCAGCGCTACACCGCGGCCAGCGAGAAGAACCGGCTGGCTGGGCTGTGGTTGTACCAGGTGGCGCCGATGGCCGGCGGCACGCAATCCACCGCCAGCATCCAGAACAGCCAGCCCGCCAGCGGCGAGCGCGTGCGGCTGGTGCTGCGCCGGCACACCGAGTGGGGCCAGAGCGTGTTCCTGTACGGCAGCAAGCCCGGCTTCGTCTGCCGCGGCAACTGCACCATCGCCGGCGAGGTCGACGGCAAGCCGGTGCGGATCAAGGCGTTCGCGCCGTCCACCGGCGAGCCGGCGCTGATGATCCGCGACGACAACGGCTTCCTCGCGATGCTGCGCAAGGCAAAGAAGATCACGCTGAACGTCACCCTGGTCGAGGGCGAGAAGAAGCAGAGCCTGGTCTACGAAGTGGGCGGCTTCGACCCGGCCAAGTGGGTCGCCGTGGGCAAACCGAAAAAGAAGTAGCGCGGTCAGCCGCAAGCCGCCTCGCGCGTTTGCATGTATCCCGCCCGATGGAGATGGATGCCATGAAAACGCCACGCCTCATGCTCGCCGCCAGCCTGCTCGGCCTGCTCGTTGCCTGCTCCAGCGTGCCTTACGCCCAGCGCGTGGGCCAGCGCCAGGCCGCCTATGCCGCGGCGGCCGGCGCGCCGGTGAACAGCTTCCGCTTCTTCAACCTGTACTCGTGGGAGCCGCTCGGCGACACCGAGCTGGCCGTCTACACGCGGCCTAACCAGGCTTGGCTGCTGGACCTCGGCGGCTGCCATGACCTGATGTTCGTCAACGCGATCGGGATCACCTCCAACGTCGGTCAGGTGATGGTCGGCTTCGACAAGGTGCTCACCGGGGCGCGCAATTTCCCCTGCACGATCACCCGCATCCGCCCGGTCGACGTGAAGAGCCTCAAGGTCGCGCAGCAGAAGCAGCGGCAGATCGAGAGTGCGGCGCGCGAAGGGCAACCGCCCGCCGCGGCGCACTGAGAGGTTGTGAATTTTTCAACCTCTCAGGCCGGCCACGGCGAGGGCATGGATGCCCGAGTGGAGGCAACGCAGGAGCGGTTGCCCGATGCCCGAGTTGAGGCAATGCCGGGAGCAGTTGCCCGAGGGCCGGGCATGAAACAGTCACGTCAGTGACATGTTTCATGTGAGCGAGTCCGCGTGTACCGGACTCGCGACTGAAGAAAACCACAGGAAGTGGTTTTCTTCACAAGCTCGGAGTCCCGTGCCGGCACCGGCTGCGCCGGCGCCGGTCAGTGCAGGAACAGCTTCTCGGTGATCTTCGCCAGCGGCTTTTCCAGCGCGTTCTGCAGGCGCGGCGGCAGGTCCAGCGGCTTGAGCAGCATCTTCACCGTCATCGCGGCCGGGATGTTCCGCCGCAGGCGGCCCTGCGCGCGATCGCTGATGCGGCGGAATTCGGCCTCGTTGCCCTGGTGCTGCGGATAGCACTGGTTGAACACGTGACGCAGCGCGATGTCGCTGTCCTCGCTCTTGATCTCGTTGACCCGGCGCAGCAGCGCGCGGAACACCTGGTAGCGACCGAAGCCCTCGCGCTCGCGGTAGCGCCGATAGTGCTGGTAGAAGTACTTGAAATGGCGCACCTCGTCGCTCTTGATGTGGTTGGTCAGCTGCTTCAGCACCGGTTCGTCGGTGATGTCGTTGAGCGCGCGGTACAGGCTGGCGGTGCCGGTTTCCACCACGCAGCGCGCGGCCAGCTCCAGCCCGCGGCACGACTCCAGCTGCTCGGCGGTGCACACCGCGCCGTACTCGTTCCAGAACGTGGCGAAGCCCTTGTCCCAGTCGAACTCCGGCCAGACCTTGCGTACGTACGCGGCCAGCGCGCGGCCGTGCTGCAGTTCTTCCTGCTCCCAGTGCTGGCGGAGCCAGCCGCCCAGCTCCTCGTCGCCGGCGAAATGGTCGATCAGGTTGCTCGCGTACAGGTCCGAGCCGCTTTCGACGAAGGACGCGCTGCACAGCAGGAAGAACAGGTCTTCGTCGTGGCGCACGCAGGCGACCTCGATGCGGTCGAGGTCGATGCTTTCCAGGGTCCAGGGCAGGTCGGCAGCTTGGCTCAAGGCAGGTTTCCCCGTATGGCGATGGCCGCGGCAGCGGCAAGGCGCTTCCTGACGGCCCGTGGGATGACAGCACGATGACAGAGCATACGGCGTGGTCGCGGCAACGGATTAACGCCGGCCGACTTGCCGCTTCTGCTCAACGCACCACCGTCACCGGCACGTGGGCGCGCGCCAGCACGTTGCCGGATACCGACCCGAGCAGCCAGCGCGCCAACGCGCCGCGTTCGGTATGGCCGATCACGATGTGGTCCACGCCATGCTGCTCGATCTGGTTCAGCAGCACGTCGCCGGGGCTGCCCAGGGTGAGTTCGACGTCGATCAGCTCGGCCGCGTCAGGCACGATCGCGGTCAGTTCTTCAAGCAGTTCCCGCGCGCGTTCGGTGCCGTTGTCGGCCATCAGCAAGGCGCAGGCGTCGGCGCCGCCCTCGGTGACCTGCAGCACCGAGACCACGCGCACGCGACCGTGGCTGCAGCGGGCGAGCTCGACCGCAAACTCGAACGCGCGGCGGGAGGCATCCGAACCGTCGTAACCGACCAGTGAATACTTGACCATGATGCCCTTCGCCTCGCCGACCGCCGTTGCAGGACGAGTCTATGCGTGGCGTCCGCCGCGCGACAACCATGGGCGCTCTTCGGCGGTCCATGGCGAGAAGCTGAACGGTCGTCGGGCTTCTGCACATGATTGTCACATCGCCGTGCACACTCTGCGCTCACCTCGCCGCGGCTGCCGCTCCGCCTTGCCTCCGCGGCGCACCAACTCACCTGCAGAACGCGAAAGGAGACGACGATGATCAAGCATACGTTTGGAATGGCCGCGCTGATAATCGCCTGCGCGGGCGCCATGACCGCGCTGCCGACCAGCAACGCACGGGCCGCCGAGGCCTCGGTGAAATGCGACCTGGTGTACAACCTGTCCGGCTGGTCGCTGATCTACAAGCATGCCGAAGGCACCGGCACGGTCACCTGCAGCAACGGCCAGCGCGCGAACGTGAAGATCGCCGTGGTCGGCGGCGGCCTTACCGCCGGCAAATACCACATCGACAACGGCAAGGGCGAGATCAGCAAGGTGCACGACATCGCCGACATCTACGGCAACTATGCGCAGGCCGGCGCCGAAGCCGGCGTGGTCAAGAGCGGCACCGCGCAGCTGCTGACCAAGGGCACCACCTCGCTGGCGTTGTCCGGCACCGGCGAAGGCGTCAACCTGGGCATCTCGGTGGGCAAGTTCACCATCAGCAGGAAATGATGCGTGCCGGGGTGACAAAGAAGGGCGCCGCACGGCGCCCTTCTTCTTGGACGCGGTAAACTTGGGCGGCCTGCAACCGTGCCTTTCCCGAATCGAGAATCCGTGATGCGCCGTCCCTGCCGTTTGCCTGCTCCGGCTCCGCTATATGCCCGTGCGTGCCGCCAGAAGGCGGCCGCCTGATGCCGCCGGCGGTGCGCAACGACACCGTGCCGGCACGACGCTTCGCGGCCTGGGCCATCGGCCCGTGGGTGCTGCTGTTGTTTGCTGCGCTGGGCTTCGTGCAGTACCTGCGGCATGGCGAGTACGCGTATCTGGCCGCCTCGCTGCTGGTCATCGTGGCCTGCGCCGGCGGCATCCTGCGCCAGGCGTGGGCGCGCCCGGTACTGCAGCTGCTGGCCATGCTGCTGGCCGCGTGGGCGCTGGTGTCGGGTGTGCTGATGCTGCAGCAGTGGAATGACTTCGACACCGCGCGGCAGCACGCGCAGGCCCAGCCGCAAATGGGCGAGGTGACGCTATGGATGATCGCGCGCGCCGAGCGCGTGTGGCAGGTCGGCCTGGCGCTGAAAGCCGCCGCGATCCCGTTGCTGCTGTGGCTGGCCTGGCAGCTTGGCCGGCCGGCGGTGCGGACTCAGTTTCGACGATGGAGCTCACGCTGAAGAGGGGAGAGTCGGCATTGCCTGCGCGGCGCTGATTGCGCGAGCACAATACAAGGCGGTAGGCGTTCTCTGGAAAACGGGGGTACAGATGAAACGGTTGCTGATGGGATGGCTTTGCGTGTTTTTCAGCGGTGCAGTATTGGCTGACGGAGGAGTCGGCGCCGTGCGCAGGCAGGTGCAGGCCAGCATGCTGGTGACCGGTTCGATCGTCGTGGCGCAGGATGGCAGCGTGGACAGTTACACGCTGGACAAGCAGGACAAGTTGCCGCCGCTGGTGCTTGAAGTCATCAGCAAGACTGTGCCGCACTGGAGCTTCGCTATCGATGTCGCCGACTTCCAGGAGTACATGCGCATAAGCCAGGCCAAGCTGCTCAAGACAACGATGAATCTGCGCGTGCTCGCCGTGGCCGCCGACAGTCAGCAGTACTCGGTGAGCATCAGCAAGGCATCCTTCGGCGAGGATGCCTCCGCCGAGGGGAAAGCTTCCAGCGACAGGCTTACCGGGAAAAGCCTGGCCGCGCCACGTTATCCATCGAAGTCCTTGCACGATGGCGTGGGCGGCACCGTCTATGTGGAGGTGCGCATTGGACGCGACGGCAGGGTCGAGGATCAGGTTGCCCGCCAAGTCAATCTGCACGTTATTGCAACCGAGAGCAGCATGGCGATTTTCCGGAAGGATCTCGCCAACGCTGCCGTAGAGGCTGCGCGGCACTGGAAATTCAACCCGCCAACCTCAGGCAGGGAGGCCGGCTTGCAGCATTGGTACGCCTTGATTCCGGTGAATTTCTGTCCGGATGTCCGTTGCGCCCAAGAGGCGTATGGCAAGTGGGTGGGTTATGTGCCCGGGCCCAATACGCCAGCGCCATGGCATGACGATCCCGGGGCACTCGCCGAGAATTCGGACGCCATGCCCGCAGGCGTGGCTTTCCAGCCGGATCGGCGATTGAAGCTGCTCACCTCGCTGGACAACAGCTGAGGAGCCGGCGGACCTCGAACGTCTCGCGCGTGTAGCGTGGTTCAGTAGGGGTTATCGAGCGAGCATATATTGCTGATCGACGTCATTCGTCCCGGAGCCTCATCCATGCGTCGACTTGCCCTGGTCGTCCTTCTGCTGTTGGTGACAAGCCTGCACGCGCAGGACCTGGCGACGACCTGCCACGCCAGCAGCAGCTACGACGTCACCCTGAAGCCCGACAGCTTGCTGTTCGATCGGCCGTCGCCGGCGCCGTTCCACGTCGAGCTGCAGCACGGTGCGCTGCGCACCGACGGCGCCGTGGTGAAGTTGAATGCGGAGGACGAGGACCGTATGGCGGTGTTCGAGCGCGAGCTGCGCGCGCTGGCGCCGCGGGTGCGCACGGTGGCGCGCAACGGCGTGGACATCGCCGCGCAGGCGTTGCGTGCGGAAGCCGAGGGCATGGGCCTGGGTGCCGATACCCGTGCCGAATTCAACCGTAGGCTGGGCGCGCATGCGGCCGACCTGAAGCGGCGTATCTCGGTCAGCCAGAGCACACACGACTGGCAGGGTGACGCCGCCACCCAGGCGATGAACCAGATCGCTGACGACCTGTTGCCGCTGCTGGCGGCCGACCTCGGGCAGCAGGCGGTCAACGCCGCGCTGGCCGGCGACCTGCAGACCGCCGCCAGCCTGCGCGACCGCGCCGCCGACCTTGCCACCGCGTTGCGCCCGCGTCTGCAAGCGCGCCTGCAGGTGCTGCGCCCGCAGGTCGAGGCGCTGTGCCCGTCGATCCAGCGGCTGGCGGCCCTGCAGCAGGGCGTGCGCGGCGGCAACGGCCAGCCGCTGAATCTGCTGCAGGTCGGACAGTGAGTGAGGCTGACCGGCGGGCACTCGCTCGCCCGGGGTTAATCTGCGGCTAAGTGGGCCGGGGCGAGGATGGCGCACCGTCCATGGCCACCGATCCCGCATGCCGCTGCAGTTGCCTGCCTCCACCTGCAATGCCCTGATCCGGCGCAGCATCGACCTGCGCCAGCTCTATCGGCATGCCGCGACGGCCTGCGAGCCCGGCCTGCGCATGGTGCTGAACGACAACGCGCACACGCTGGATTTGCTGGTCGCCGACCTGCAGGCGCCGCTTTCCGACCGTGGCGCCCGGCCGTGTCGGCGCGGCAGCTGGCATGGTGTCGTACACCGCCATCTGGCCGGCTGGCTGATGCGCAGCGCCGCACGCCGCGACCATGCCTGGATCCATCTGCTGGCGCACGACGAGAGCATGCTGCTGCGCCGCTTCGAGCAAGCCATCGCCGCGGCGCCGGTGGGGTCGGTGCTGGTGCTGCGCCGGCAACTGCCGCGCTTGCGCGGCATCCACCTGGACATGCACAGTCTGGGCGGTAGCGCACGCTATTGAACGAGGTTGCTGATGCCGACGACCGCGCAGGACGTGCTGGATTTCTGGTTCGCCGAGGCGAATGCTGCCCGCTGGTTCGTTGTCGATGACACCTTCGACGCACAGATCCGCGAACGCTTCGGCGCCGCCGCACAAGGCGCCGCCGAAGGGCGCCTGGACGACTGGGCGCACACCCCGCCGGGCTGGCTGGCGCTGCTGATCCTGCTCGACCAGTTCCCGCGCAACCTGTACCGCAACGACCCGCGCGCCTGGGCGGCGGACGCCGGTGCGCAGCGTATGGCGCTGTCGGGGCTGGCCCGTGGTGACGACCGGCAACTGCCCGCCGTGCAGCGCGTGTTCGCCTACCTGCCGCTGGAGCATGCCGAGGATCTGGCGCTGCAGCGGCGTTCGGTGGCGTTGTTCGAGGCGCTGGCGGCGGAAGCGGAGGCCGAACAACGACCGCTTTTCGACGATTACGTGGATTATGCTCGGCGCCACCACCAGGTGATCGCGCGTTTCGGCCGCTTCCCTCACCGCAACGCCGTCCTCGGTCGTCCCAGCACGCCGGAAGAACTGCACTACCTGGCGCAGCCAGGTGCCGGTTTCTGAGGTACGGGACGACCCGTGGACTGCGACGCCACGGCAATCGTTCCAACCGGATCATTCCAACGGGATCATTCCAATCGGACCAGGGAGCAGGTCATGCGCATTCGTCTCGTCGTCGCCTTGTTCGCGTTCAGTGCCGCCGTGCAGGCGTCCAGCACGCTGCGCGTGGGCAACCAGGTGCTCACCGCCGGCGACAGCCGCGAGCGGGTAGTTGAACTGCTGGGCAAGCCCACCTCGAAATCGCATGCGCGCAAGCCGCGCAGCCACGGCAGCCGCCGTGGGGGTGTCCGCGTGGTGGACCAGCACCAGGGCGGCGAACAATGGCGCTATCGCCGCGGCGACCACGTCACCGTGGTCACCATCGTCGACGGCCGGGTCAGCGAGATCGAGGATCGCAGGCTCTGAAACGTCCGGTCGGTGCGTATTGCTGGCAGTTGCGCTACGTGACTGCCGATACTCCTGCATGGCTACCTCGGATCCCAGAGTTGCTGCTGTGGGCCTACCGCTCTCCAATCGGTTGGTTAATTGATTGAGGACTACCGAGGCGCGCCCCAAGTTGGTCGTGGGGTAGTGGCAGATGGCGTCATAACATGCCGTAAAACGTCAGCTCTGTGGGGGTGCCAACCACAAGCGCCACTGCCTCGTTGAGCCGGAGTGAGTGCCAAGTACTTCACCCTACGGTGCTTGGCACTTTCCCTGCTTGGCTTCATGCGAAGCTGCGGCAATGGTGTTGTGACTCTTGACATACGCCATGGGTGTGGTAAAGCGCTAGCATCAGATGCTACTATTGTTAACTGGCTTGGGAAGGCAGGTGCCTCGTAACTGGGCGCCACTAGCATCTGAAGGGGAACCAAAGCATGGTGAAGGATCCAGTGGACGCTCAGCTGAGCAAGCTTGTTCACGAGCTTTGGAGTCGGATTATTGAGTCAATCAACCATGTGGTCGAAGCAGACTCATCGTTCGGTTTCGAAAAATTTGTAGCTCTAGCCAACCCCAGTATTGGCCAGATCATCGCGGCCATTCAGCTAGTTGAACCAATAGTTAGTGTCGTGCTGAACAGTTCACAGATTCAAGACGATCCAACTAGGACTATGCAGTTGCTCAACTGCCAACAAGCCATACATCTGATCCGACGCACCCATGTGTCGTTGAAGAACGGCGATGAGGCTGAATATCAGGACTGCATTCGAAAACTCCGCAGCCAGAAACAGTGACCACAGGAGACAAGCAGGAGAACTATCATGGATACCGCAGGCCCTAAACTCAATTTGCATTCCCTCTACGCACCCAAGAATCGTGAAGATCTGATCCTGTTGCTCGAGGAAGCGTGCGCCGAATTTGCATACATCAATGCGCATCTGGCCAAGATCATTGAGAGCGGCAAGGTGGCGGAAGCCGTGTGATATCTGGCTAGTGGTTCAGTAAAAAGCCCCGCTTTGGCGGGGCTTTTTTTCAGCTCAGCAGTCACCACATCAACATGGGCGTCCGAGCACCAGCAACCAGCGTAGGCCGGACTGGTCTTCCGTGCGATCACGTCAGAAGTCATCCTTCGTCAGTGTGGCCTAGGCCGTTACCATGAACACCAACACCGAGAACGTGGTGTTCACCGCGGAAATGCCGGCGTCCGGCGGCAGTACGTCATAGCGCTGCAGCAGCGTCATCCACCGCATAGGTCGCGCTTGATCTTGTTCCGCTCGTAGGACCGCGACGACTCGGAACCGCCACCCACGTTGGCGCCGGCTCGCACCCTGTCGCATAAGTCAGACTGGTCCATCGACTGCTGGCGCACCGGTACTCGCTGGTCCACCCAGCCACTGCCGGTGAAGTGCTGCCCGCTGGCTGTGAACCCCGAAACGTCCACCGGCGCCGCCTGGCTGTACGTCGACGGACATGGCGTTTTCTGGATCCACGTGCGGCGGCCCGCCGTGCATTGGTATGCAACGGTGGGCGCGGGTGGCCCCTCACTTCCGTGGCCCGCGGTGTTCGCGTAGGCGCCGGCCGGCGCCTGTTCCTGCACCACGCGCTGCTGCACCACCTGCGGTTCCGCTTCCTGCTCCACCCGCACGCGCGACAGGGATTCATCGTACGTGCTATGCCTCAGCTCCGGCTGCTTCGTCGGGCACGGTGTGTTCTGGTACACGTTCACCCCGTTCGCACCCTTGCAGGTGTAGATGTCGCCTGCGTGCGACAAACCCACGCTGGCCAGCAGACCAGCGGCAAACCACCATCGCGTCGTCCCCATCTGCGGACTCCTTTTGCAGTCTGCGAGCAAGCCTACCGCTAAAAATTGTCAGCGGCACACTGCTTCTCACTGGTAGCACCGAGCTGTGTGACGCTTCCAAACCCAACACAGAGTGCGGAGTGAGGTTGGCCGATGTCATGGCGATAACGATGAAGTCGCAGGTGATCCTGCTAGGCTCGTTTCAGGTTTTTTGCAGAAGGCAAGATTTATGTTCGATGTTTCCGCCGCACCGGTGGCGGCCGACGCAATGTCCACCTACACCGACCAGGCGATGCAGCTTGGCCTGCGCCTGCTCGGAGCGCTGGTGGTGCTGCTGGTCGGCATGTGGGTGGCGAGCAGGCTGGCCAATTTCGCCCGCGCGGCGCTGGGCCGGGCCAACCTGGATTCCACCCTCAGCGGATTCCTGCGCAACCTGATCTACGGCGTGCTGGTGGTGCTGCTGGTGGTCACCGCTTTGGGCGTGCTGGGTGTGCCGTCGGCGCCGATGGTCGCCGCGCTCGGCACCGCCGGGCTGGCGGTGGGGTTGGCCCTGCAGGGCTCGCTCAGCAACCTGGCGTGGGGCGTGCTGCTGGTGTTGTTCCGCCCGTTCCGGGTTGGCGACTACGTCAGCGCCGGCGGCACCGAGGGCACCGTGCAGAGCATCAACCTGATGCATACCCAGCTGCTGCTGCCGGACAACCGCGAGGCGATCCTGCCGAACGCGAAGGTCGGCGGCGACGCCATCATCAACTACAACCGCCGGGGTACGCGCCGCTTCGAGCTGAAGCTGGGCATCGCCTATCGCGACGACGCGGAACAGGTGATGGCCGCGATCAGGCAGCTGATGGCGGCGGACCGGCGCATCCTGAAGGATCCGGCGCCCGGGGTGTGGATCGAGAACCTGAGCGGGCAGACGGTGAACCTGGTGCTGCGCGGCTGGACCCTCGTCAGCGACGGCTGGGACGCGCAGACCGATCTGCTGCACGCGATCAAGCGGCAGATCGACGCGCAGCAGATCAGCATTCCGGTGGGGCCGCAGCAGGTCACCCTGGTGCACGGCAACCCCGGCCCCGGTGGGGCCTAGGGCAGCGTGACGGCGCGGCGGTTGTCGCTGGAGACCTTGTCGATCAGCTCGTTGTAGGGGTCGATGCCGGCCACGGCGGGCTTGCCGTCCACGGTGACGGTGAGCGTGCTGTCGCCGTCGGGCAGCAGGCGCTTCTCCAGGTACAGCGGCGTGCCGTCCTTGCCATCACCCTTTGATGCGGCGAACACGCCGATCTCGATCGGGATGTCCGGCTTCGCCCGGGTCTCCTTGCCGGTGCCGTCCACGCGGACCTTGCCGGCATGCACCTTCAGGGTCACCTCGTACTTGTCGCCCGGCAGCGGCTTCGCGCTGGCGTTGATGAGGCGGTTGTCGAACAGGGTGATCTTCCAGAAGAGATCGTCCAGCAGCGGCTGCCACCTCGGGCCCAGCGCGTGTCCCAGCGCGTCCATGAATTCCTGCGAGGTGGTGTACGGCGGCTGCTGGAACCCCTTGTCGAGCAGGAACTGCTTCAGTACTGCGTTCAAGCTGCCTTCGCCGATGTAGTCCTGCAGCGCGTAGAACACCAGTGAGCCTTTCTTGTAGTGGATGTACTGCTGGTTCTCCACCCTGGCCAGCGGCTCCTCGGCCAGCTTCTCGGTGGCGCGGCCGGCCAGATAGCCGTCCAGTTCGTACTTCAGGAACTTGTGCATCTGGTCGGTGCCGTACTTGTGCTTCATCACCATCAGCGCGGAGTACTGCGCCAGCGACTCGCTGAGCATGGTCGAGCCCTGCATGTTCGCGCCGATCACCCGGTGCGCCCACCACTGGTGCGCCACCTCGTGCGCTGTGACGTAATAGACGTAGTCGATCTTGCTCTTGTCGCGCAGGTCGGCGATGAAGCCGATCGACTCGGAGTACGGGATGGTGTTGGCGAACGACTGCGCGTAGCTGGCGTAGTTCGGGAACTCCAGGATACGCAGCTGCCTGAACTGATACGGTGTGAAGTTCGCGTCGTAGTAGTCCAGCGCGTCCTTTGCGCCCTGGATCATGCGCTGCACGTTCCAGGCATGCGCGGGGTTGTAGTACACCGCGATGTCCACGCCCTTCCACGCCTCGTGCTTCACCGCGTAGCGCGCCGACAGGTACGAGAAGAACGGCAGCATCGACTGCTCCCTCCCGTCTTGCGCCATGGCGTAGTGGAAATAGCGCCGGCCGTTGGCTGTCCATTCCTTCTGCAGCGTGCCCGGCGCGATGGCGATCTGGTCGGGCGCGGTGGAAACGGTGGTGTCGAAGTCGATCCAGTCCGCGTCGTTGCTGCTGTAGGTGTTCGCACGAGCTTCCTCGTCGCCCAATTTCGGCATCCGCGGCACTTCGGCGGAAAGCCCGTACTTGCGGCGGTCGTTGCGGTCGGTGAGCTGCGCCTGCGTCTGATAGCCGAACTGCGGCATCACGCTGTTGTTGAAGAACGTGCCGTCGTGGGCGAGGAACTGGCCTTCGGGACTGTTGGTGAAGCCCTTCGGCGCGTATTCCAGCGTGAAATCGAACGCCATCGACGCGCCCGGCGCCAGCGGCGTCTTCAGCCGGCAGATGGTGTAGCCGAGTGCCTTGTCGGCGCTGAGCGTGTCGTGCGGGGCGAAGTCCAGCGACTTCACCGTGAAGCCGTCGCTGAAGTTCACGTGGAGCTCCGCGATCGGCGCGGGGGTCTTGTTGACCAGGGTGTAGCGGCCGCGGATATCCAGCCGGCGCCGGTACGGGAAGATGTCCACCGCGGCCGTTACCGCGGTGATGCGCGGCTGCGGCAGGTGCTTGTATCTCGCGTACTTCTTCTCGTAGTCGGCGCGCTGTTGCAGCTTGTCGCTGCTGCTGCGGTAGTGGTTGAGCACATTGGTGTTGTAGTAGATCCACGCGCCGCTGGCGGCGAATGCGAGCAGGCTGAGCGTCAGCACGATCTTCGCCGGCGCATGCAGCCGCGTGCGCGCCTCGCGCAGGCGTTCGCGCCACGACTGCCCGGTGCCGCGCACCCAGAACAGCGCGGCCAGCACCAGCAGCGCCACGGCAAAGCAGGTCCAGTAGAACTCGAACCACAGCACGGCCCGGAGGAAATGACCGAAGCCGTTCATGTCCGAATACGGCAAGCCCGGCGTGCTGCCGTAGTTGTACAGGTGCTGTTCCCAGTGCAGCAGGTCGAAGCCGACCGTGCCCAGCACCAGCCAGACGATGGTCAGCAGGTAGCCGAGGAACTTGTTGTTGGCGACCACCTGCAGGAACAGCGCCAGCACCGCCAGCAGCACGAACGGGATCGCGTTCAGCGCCAGCGTGGCCAGGTACAGCCCCGGTTCCAGCTGCGTGTAGCCGTGGCCCAGCTGCCAGCCGATGCCCACCACGGCGCCGACCAGCAGGAACGCAGCGATCACCGCCAGCAGCGCGCCCAGCTTGGCGGTCAGCGGCACCCAGTCCGGCACCGGGAACGCGTCGGTGACCTCGGCCGAGCGCTGGCTGCGCTCGCGCCACACCAGCTCGCCGGCGTAGAACGTGACGATGATGTACAGCAGCCACTGGAAGCCGCCGCGCACGTTCTCCAGCATCTGGTGCGTCACCGGCCAGGTGGCGGTGCCGTAGATCTGGCTGGACAGCGCCAGCGCGAAGACCAGGTTGAACAGCCCCAACGCCAGCATGACCAGGAACGGCACGCCGCGCAGCACGCCGAGCGTGTCGAATGCGAGCTGCGCGCGCAGCTGCAGCAGGTGTGCGCGCAGGCCGTCGGCCAGCCGCACCTTCGGCAGTGCCAGCGCGGCGGCGCCGGCCTGTGGGCGCAGCAGCGGCGGCTCTGACCGTTGCCTGCGCCGCGGCAGTTGCAGGCCTTCGCGGTTCGGTCGGAATAGCGCGGCGGCGGCGCCCAGCATGGCCACGCCGATCGCGCTCCACAGCACGCGATTGAACAGTAGTACGCCGTCCAGCGCGGGCAGCTCGTGGTTGGCCTGGTCGGCCGACCAGTAGCGCGTGACCAGGGCCAGGGTGCGGCCGCCGAACGGGTCGAGCATCGCGGCGATGAGGTGGTTGTTGACGTCGCGGCTCAGCAGGCCGACCACGGCGTTGAGCACGAAGTAGACGATCAGGCCGATGTAGGTGGCCAGCAGCGAGCGCGTGGTGGTGGCGAGCAGGAACAGCAGCGCGCCGATGAACAGCAGGTTCGGCAGCACCATCACGCCGAACGCCCAGGCATAGCCGTGCCAGCTTGCCGGGCCCAGCCGCGCCGCGTCGATCCACGGCATAACGCCGCCGATCGCCAGGCCCAGCGCGCAGGCCAGCATGACCGCCAGCGCGGCGAGGTAGCCGGCGGCGAAGCGGCCGCCGAGATAGGCGCCGCGGCTGATCGGCGTGGTGAAGAACAGTTCGGACGTGCGCTGGTCGAAGTCGCGCAGCGCCGCGCCAGCCACGAACACCGTGACCAGGAAGGTGCTGAGCACGGTGAGCACACCGAGCAGCCGCGCGATCACCAGCGGCGCGTTGCGCAGCACGTTGCCGCTGGCGCCGCCGACGATCACTGCATCGGTGCTGGCCAGCGCGAAGGCCAGTGCGCCGAATGCCGCCGCGACAATCCAGAACAGCGGCGCCTTCAGCTGCTGGCGCAGTTCGAAGTGGAGTATTTCGAAGAAGGTCGACTGCGAGAACATCAGTGATCCCTGTCTGATCGTCGTAGGAGCCCGCTGGCGGGCGATGCTGTTGCCTTGATGCCTCGATGAAAGATCAGAGCAACAGCATCGCCCGCCAGCGGGCTCCTACCGCGGAATATCGGCGTCGTCAGGCGGCGCGGGCGGTGGCCTGCGCGCGCAGGCGGCCGAAATAGACGTCCTCCAGGTCGGGCGCGACGGGTTCGAAGCCTTCTTCCGGCAGTGCGTCGGCCAGCACGTGCAGCAGGGTGCGACCGCCGGCGAGGCGGGTGGACAGGATGTTCATGCGGGCGCGGTAGCCATCCAGCTCGGCCTTGTCGATGGTGCGCCGCCAGACGCGGCCTTCCAGCGAGCGGATCGCCTCGACCGGTTCGCCGGCAAGCAGTACCTGGCCCTGGCCGATGATCGCCATGCGTGGGCACAGGTCGGTGACGTCTTCCACGATGTGGGTGGACAGGATCACCACCACCCGCTCGCCGATCTCGGCCAGCAGGTTGAGGAAGCGGTTGCGCTCCTCCGGGTCGAGACCCGCGGTGGGCTCGTCCACGATCACCAGCCGCGGATCGCCGATCAGCGCCTGGGCGATGCCGAAGCGCTGGCGCATGCCGCCGGAGTAGGTGCCGAGCTTGCGCTTGCGCACGTCCCACAGGTTCACCTGGCGCAGCAGCGATTCGACCAGCTCGCGCCGCTCGCTTGTCACGGTGACGCCCTTGAGCACGGCGAAGTGCTCGAGCATCGCCTCGGCCGACACCTTCGGGTAGACGCCGAATTCCTGCGGCAGGTAGCCGAGCAGGCGCCGGATGGCCTGCTTGTCGGCGAGCAGGTCCATCTCGTCGAGCTTGATGGTGCCTTCGTCCGGGTCCTGCAGCGTGGCGATGGTGCGCATCAGCGAGGACTTGCCGGCGCCGTTCGGGCCGAGCAGGCCGAACATGCCGCTGGGGATGTCCAGCGACACGCCGCGCAGCGCCCGCACACCGTTGGCGTAGGTCTTCGACAGCTCGCGGATGGTCAGCATCGGGGGTTTCCTGCGCCGCCCGTGCGGCAGCGTGATGCGGCCAGACTAGGGGAAGGCGCAGTCGTCTCGCGTGCGCTCAAGGTCATGCATACGCGCGCGCATGGTGGACGAAAAGTCGGTCGGATCAACGCCTGCGGGGGATACGGATCGGGCCTGCCTTCGTTATGATTGAACTCTTGTATGCGGCCGCCATCCCCGAGCGGCACGCCATCGCCCGCAGGAGTCACCATGGCCGACCTCAAAGAAGCCCGCGTTCCCGATATCGGGCATGCGGACGTTCCCGTCATCGAAGTGCTGGTCAAGGCCGGCGACCGGGTGGAGAAGGAACAGAGCCTGATCACGCTCGAATCGGACAAGGCGACCATGGAAGTGCCCGCACCGTTCGCCGGCACGGTGAAGGAAATGAAGCTGAAGGTGGGCGATGAGGTTTCCGAAGGCGCGGTGATCGCCCTTATAGAAATCGACGGCGCAGCCGTCTCCGCGTCCCCCTCTCCCGCTGCGCGACCGGAGGGAGTCCCCTTGCGGGTGGAGGAGGGCAGGGGTGAGGGTGCGCCCGGAGCTGTGAAGCCGTCTGCTCCCGCACCAGCACCCGCCGAACCGAAACCCGCGCCGATCGTCAGCCAGGGCGCGCAGCCGGGGAACGCGCCCGAGGGCGACGTGTCGCCTCGGGCGCGCCCGCCGATGGACGCCAGCATCGTGATGCCCGGTGACGCGCCGTACGCCAGCCCGGCGATCCGCGCGTTCGCGCGCGAGCTGGGCGTGGACATCCAGCAGGTGAAGGGCAGCGGCCGCGGCGGCCGCATCCAGCGCGAGGACGTCAGCGCCTACGTCAAGCACGCACTCGCTTCCGGCGCGCGCCCGGTGGCCGGCGCCGCCGCTTCGGTAGGCGGCCTGAACCTGCTGCCGTGGCCGAAGGTCGACTTCGCCAAGTTCGGCGAGGTCGAGGAAAAGCCGCTCACCCGCATCCAGAAGATTTCCGGCGCGAACCTCTCGCGCAACTGGGCGATGATCCCGCACGTCACCCAGCATGAGGACGCCGACATCACCGAGATGGAGGCGTTCCGCAAGCAGCTCGGCGCCGAGAACAAGGATCTGAAAATCTCGCCGCTGGTGTTCCAGATCAAGGCGGTGGTGGCGGCGCTGAAGGCGTTCCCGCAGTTCAACGCCTCGCTCGACGAGTCGGGCGAGAAGCTGATCCTGAAGAAGTACTTCCACATCGGCATCGCGGTGGACACGCCAGATGGCCTGGTGGTGCCGGTGATCCGCGATTGCGACAAGAAGGGCCTGCTCGACCTGGCCCGCGACCTGGCCGAGATCTCGAAGAAGGCGCGCGAGAAGAAGCTTGGCCCGGCCGAGATGTCCGGCGGCTGCTTCTCGATCAGCTCGCTCGGCGGCATCGGTGGCACCTACTTCACGCCGATCGTCAACGCGCCGGAGGTGGCCATCCTCGGCGTCTCCAAGTCGGTGACCAAGCCGGTGTGGAACGGCAAGGAATTCGCGCCACGGCTGATCCTGCCCTTGTCGCTGTCGTACGACCATCGGGTGATCGACGGTGCGCTCGCCGCACGCTTCGCCAGCTTCCTGGCCAACCAGCTCGGCGACATCCGCCGGCTGCTGCTCTGACCGGAGGCGACGACCATGGCGAACACGATCGAGATCAAGGTTCCCGACATCGGCGGCCACGACAACGTGCCGGTGATCGAGGTGCTGGTGAAGGCCGGCGACACGGTGGCGAAAGAACAAAGCCTGATCACGCTGGAGTCGGACAAGGCGACCATGGAGATTCCCTCCAGCGCCGCCGGCGTGATCAGGGAACTGAAGCTCAAGGTGGGCGACGAGGTTTCCGAGGGTGCGCTGATTGCCGTGCTGGAAACCGTCGGCACAGCCGACTCATCGTCCCCCTCTCCCGTTCCGGGAGAGGGCAGGGGTGAGGGTGCGGGGCCGCGGAGTAGCTCCAACGAAGCGTCCAAGAGCAACCAGCCCCCCGCAAGCCCCGTCCCCTCACCTCAATCCTCTCCCCGTGGGGGAGAGGAGGCGAAGGTGCCGCAAGCGGCAGCCGGCACCGGCCGCAAGGCCGACATCGAATGCAAGCTGGTCGTGCTCGGCTCCGGCCCCGGCGGCTACAGCGCCGCGTTCCGCGCCGCCGACCTCGGCGTCGACACCGTGCTGGTGGAGCGCTACGCCACGCTCGGCGGCGTCTGCCTCAACGTGGGCTGCATCCCGTCCAAGGCGCTGCTGCATGCCGCGGCGGTGATCGACGAGGCCGAAGCGATGGCCGCGCACGGCGTCACGTTCGGTGCACCGAAAATCGACATCGACAAGCTGCGCAGCTTCAAGAGCAAGGTGGTCGGCCAGCTCACCGGTGGCCTTGCCGGCATGGCCAAGGCGCGCAAGGTGCGCACGGTCGAAGGCAGCGGCACGTTCGTGTCGCCGCATGAAATGGAAGTCCAGACGAAGGACGGCGTGAAGCTGCTCCGCTTCGAGCACGCGATCATCGCCGCCGGTTCGCAGTCGGTGAAGCTGCCGGCGTTCCCGTGGGACGACGAGCGCGTGATGGATTCCACCGGCGCGCTGGAACTGAGGGACGTGCCGAAGAACCTGCTGGTCGTCGGTGGCGGCATCATCGGCCTGGAAATGGCCACGGTGTACGCCGCGCTGGGCAGCGCGGTGACCGTGGTCGAGTTCATGGATCAGCTGATCCCGGGTGCGGACGCCGACCTGATCAAGCCGCTGGCCAGGCGGCTGGGCGGCAAGCTCAAGGGCGTGCACCTGAAGACCAAGGTGGTCAGCGCCAAGGCGACGAAGAAGGGCATCGAGGTCGGCTACGAAGGCGACAGCATTCCCGAGACCACGCTGTTCGACCGCGTGCTGGTTGCGGTGGGCCGCTCGCCGAACGGTAACAAGATCGGCGCGGACAAGGCCGGCGTGGCGGTGACCGAGCGCGGCTTCATCAACGTCGACACACAGATGCGCACCAACGTGCCGCACATCTATGCCATCGGCGACCTGGTCGGCCAGCCGATGCTGGCGCACAAGGCCACCCACGAGGCGCATGTCGCGGCGCAGGCGGTGGCCGGGCAGAAGAGCCACTTCGACGCGCGGGTGATCCCGTCGGTGGCGTTCACCGACCCGGAAATCGCCTGGGTCGGCGTGACCGAGCGCGAGGCGAAGGAAAAGGGGCTGAAGGTCGGTGTGGGCAAGTTCCCGTGGGCCGCCTCGGGCCGCGCCATCGGCATCGACCGCACCGAGGGTTTCACCAAGCTGATCTTCGACGAGGAAACCCACCGCATCGTCGGCGCCGGCATCGTCGGCGTGCACGCCGGCGACCTGATCTCCGAGCTGGCGCTGGCGATCGAGATGGGCAGCGAGGCGGCCGACATCGCGCTCACCGTCCACCCGCACCCGACCCTGGGCGAGTCGGTCGGCATGGCGGCGGAAGTCTACGAAGGCACCATCACCGACCTGTACCTGCCGAAGAAGAAATGATCGTTGCGCCGCGCTCCGGCGCGGCGCGCGCCCGCCAAACGAGGTAACCATGTCGCTGAAGGTATGTCTCGCCGGCGCCACCGGCTGGGCCGGCTCGGAACTGGCGCGCGGCATCGCCGCCAGTGCGGATCTGGACCTGGTCGCCGCGGTGTCGCGCCGGCATGCCGGACAGCCCCTGGGCCTCGCGCTGGGCGATGCGGCGATCGCCGCGCCGGTCTACGCCAGTGCGGCCGAAGCGTTGGCCGCGCCCTGCGACGTATTCGTCGAGTACACCCATCCGGACCGCGCCAAGGCGAACATCCTTGCCGCGCTGGAGCATGGCGCGCACGTGGTGGTCGGCACCTCCGGCCTCGGCGACGCGGACTACGCACAGATCGACGCGCGGGCGCGCGAACGGCAGCGCGGCGTGCTGGCCTGCGGCAACTTTGCGCTCACTGCGGTGCTGCTGATCAAGTTCGCCGAGATGGCGGCAAAGCTGATCCCGCAGTGGGAGCTGATCGACTACGCCAGCGCCGGCAAGCCGGATGCACCCAGCGGCACCGTGCGCGAGCTGGCCACGCGCATGGGCAAGGTGCGCCAGCCGCAGCTTGAAGTGCCGCTGGAGCGGACCGTCGGCCTGCGCGAGACGCGCGGCGGCACGCTGGCCGGCAGCCAGGTGCACGCGCTGCGCCTGCCGGGTTTCGTGATCGGCGCCGAGGCGATCTTCGGCATGCCGGACCAGACGCTGACGATCCGCCACAACGCCGGCAGCAGCGCGAGGCCTTACGTGGATGGCGCGCTGCTGGCGATCCGCAAGGTGAGCGGCTTGCTCGGCCTGCATCGCGGCCTGGACGCCGTGCTGGAACTGTAGGAGCCCGCTCGCGGGCGATGCTTTGAAGGCCGGGATTCGAAATTCGGGATTTGGGATTCGCAAGAGCAAAAGCATCGCCCGCGAGCGGGCTCCTACAGATCGGGTGGAAGGTTGTCGACTGCCGCCGCGACCGGTTCAGTTCGTCCGCTCCCGCACGTGACGTTGCCACTGCCCGAGCAGCCACGATGCGCCGAGGCAGCCGCCCAGCGCCAGCAGCCAGCGCGTGGCCGGGGCATGCGGGGTCGGCAGCAGCGCCGCGAACGGCGGCAGCCAAGTGCTGCCGTGGATCGCCACCACCGCGGCGGCGGCAATGACCAGGGTGATGGCCAGCGCCAGCGCCAGCATGGATTCGACCCCGCCGTTGGCCGCTCGCCGTACCGGGGCGGCCGCGATCCGCGCGGCCAGCTGCTGCGCGAAATCCGCCGGCAACGCCTCCGCCAGCGGTTCGCGCAGCGCTCGCGCGAGCAGGCGATAGCGCTGGCCGCGTGCGTCGTCGCTGGCGGGGTCGAGTTGCAGGCGCTCGCGCCGCATCGCGCTTTCCTGCGCCAGCCATTCGCGCTCGCGCGCCGGGTCGTCGAAGGCAGGGATGTAATCGTCGGTGTGCTTGGTCATGCTGCAACTCCGGTCCGCGCTTCGAGCGCGCCACGCAGGCGCAAACGCGAGCGGAACAAGTGGCTCTTGATGGTGCCGCTGGCCAATCCGGTGATCCGGGCGATCTCCGGGATGGTGGTTTCTTCGAGGTAGTACAAGGTCAGCAGGGTGCGCTGCAACGGCGGCAGCGCCTCGATCGCCGCGTGCAGGTATCGTGCCGTTTCCTCATCCGCGCAGGCGGCTTCCAGGTCGAAGCCGTCGCCGATGTTGTCCACCAGTGCGTGGTCATCGCCGCTGCCGTTGTCGATGAGCGGAATCCGCTTGTGCTGCAGGTGGCGCAACGCGATGGTGTAGGCCACGCGGCCGATCCAGGATTTCAGCGCGCTCTCGCCGCGGTACTGGTGCAGGCACTGGTGCACGCGCAGGAAGGTGTCCTGGCACAGCTCGCGCGCGTCCTCCGGGTTGCGCACCATGCGCCGGATGATGTGCCAGCACAGCCCCTGGTACTCGCGCACGAGCCGTTCGAACGCGCCCGGCCGGTTGGCCAGCACGGCGTCGACCAGATCGTGGTCGGGGCTGCTGCGGATGTCATCCATGGAGCCAGGGGATACGCGCAGGCGGCCGGTGGTTGCAAGTGCGCGGCTGCAACCACCTCGGGGGCGGCTGTATCTACCTTCCCGACAGCCACCACACTCCCAAGGAGAGCACCATGAGCTTCGGCGAACTCATCCCGATCAGCCTGTTTATCTGCATCGCCTATTCGATCAAGGTCTGCGTCGATGCCATGGTGCGCCGGCACATGGTCGATGCCGGCGGTTCGGAACAGCTGGTCAATTCGATCCTGCGCGACGAGGATCAGCGCCGGCGCCACTCCTCGCTGCGCTGGGGCGTCGTGCTGGTGGCGCTGGCGATCGGCTTCGGACTGATCCAGTGGTTCGACTGGCACGAGGTCACCCCCGGCCTGATCGCCGTGCTGGCTGGCGCGACCGGCTTGGGTAATCTGGCGTTCTTCGCGATCTCGCGGAGGATCGGCTAGATTCGGCAGCGGGGATCCGTCGCCGCCTTGTCGGCGTGCCATGAAGGAAGCGAGCCGGCCGCATGAATGAACGACTGATGTTCAACCTGGTGGACCTGGCTGGTACGTTCGCGTTCGCGATCAGCGGCGCCACTGCGGCCCGGCGGCGCAACCTCGACCTGTTCGGCATCCTGGCGATCGCCTACATCACCGCCTGCGGTGGCGGCATCGTGCGCGACCTGTGCATCGGTGCGATCCCGCCGGCGGGCCTGTCCGACTGGCGCTACCTGCTCACCGCGGTGGTGGCGGCCCTGCTCACCATCCTGGCGTACCGCTGGGTGGAGCGGCTGACCTACCCGGTGCGCCTGTTCGATGCGATGGGGCTGGGCCTGTTCGCGGTGTACGGCGCGAACAAGGCGCTGGCGTTCGGCCACAACGCGGAGGTGGCGATCCTGCTCGGCATGGTCACCGCGATCGGCGGCGGCGTGGCGCGCGACGTGCTGCTGGCACGCGTGTCGGTGGTGCTGCAGAAGGAGATCTACGCGCTGGCCGCGCTCGCCGGCGCCGCGCTGGCGGTGATCGGCGAATACCTGCACTGGCCCGTGCTGTGGGCGACCTGGCTGCCGATCCTGCTGTGCTTCGCGCTGCGCGTCCTGTCGCTGTACTTCCACTGGAACCTGCCGCGCTTCGGCCGCGAACACCAGGGGTGATACGCCACGCGCTTCCTCCGGGCCAGCCGCGGCGAGCGATGGCGTAACGGACAAGACAAAGGGGCCGGATCCTGGGATCCGGCCCCTCGCCGCGCATGGGGCGCAGGATGCTCAGTGCTGATGGGTCTTGGCGTGCCCCTTGGCCTTGTGCTCGCCCTTGTTCTTGCTGTTGGCAACCGGGCTGACGGTCTTGCCGACGTTGGCGTCGTCCGCCTTCGCCATGTGCGCGGCGTCGGATACGGCGTCGCCATGCGCGTCCTGGTTCATGTGCATGGACGGAGCGCTGGGGGGAGTGTGGCCACCCGCACCATGTTGCGGAGCGGCGATGGCGAACGAAATCGGCAGAACAAACGCGGCGGCAATCAGGACGGCGTTAATGGTCTTGGTCATGACGTAACCTCGGTAGGGATGGGCCATGCGGCGCATGGCGCAGTTACGATAGGGCCTGCCCAAACGACAGGATGAATGGCGGATATGCGCAAGAAGTTGCGTGTGAATCGCGTCACATGGCGGTCCACTCGTGCATCGACTCACGCATCGAACAGATCCGCCTGCGCCTGGTAGCTGTCGCCATTGACGAACCCGGCCAGGCCCACGCCGGCCAGGCGGTAGCGGCTGTCGGCGGGGCGCTCGACGCGCTCGCGCAGGGCGCAGGCGATGTCGGCCAGCTCGGCGGCGGAGCGTGGACGCTGTACCGGGGTAAGGCTGCGCGTCAGCGTGTGGAAGTCGGCGGTCTTCAGCTTCAGCACCACGGTGCGCGCGACGCGCGCGTGTTCGTGCTGGTAGGCGGCCCATGCCTTGGCGGCGAGCCGGCGGATGTGCGGTTCGAGTTCCTCCAGCAGCAGGTCGTGCTCGAAGGTGTCCTCGGCGGAAATCTGCAGGGTGGGCCGCTCCGGCTGCACCGGGTGTTCGTCGACGCCACGCGACAACTCGTGCAGGCGCCGACCCCAGCGGCCGAAGCGCTGCTCCAGCTCGGCCTGCGCGAACGCGCGCAGCTCGCCCACGGTGGCGATGCCGAGCGCGGCCAGCTTCGCCTCCATCACCTTGCCCACACCGGGCAGGCGGCCCACCGGCAGCGGCGTGAGGAAGGTCTCGACCTGCTGCGGGCGCACCACGAACAGGCCGTCCGGCTTGCGGAAATCCGAGGCGATCTTGGCCAGGAACTTGTTCGGTGCGACCCCGGCCGAGGCGGTGAGCCGGGTTTCCTCGCGGATCGCCGCGCGGATCGCCTCGGCGGTGGCGGTGGCCGAGCCCAGTGCGCTCTTCGTCGTGGTGACATCGAGGTAAGCCTCGTCCAGCGACAGCGGCTCGATCAGCTCGGTGTGCCGCGCGAAGATTTCGCGGATCTGCCGCGAAACCGCCTTGTAACGCACGAAATCCGGCGGCACGAAGATCAGCTGCGGGCACAGCCGCTCGGCGCGGATCGCCGGCATCGCCGAGCGCACGCCGAACACGCGCGCCTCGTAGCTGGCCGCGCACACCACCGAGCGCGCGCCACGCCAGGCCACCGCCACCGGCTTGCCGCGTAGCGCGGGGTCGTCGCGCTGCTCCACCGACGCGTAGAACGCGTCCATGTCGACGTGGAGGATCTTGCGCGGTGAGGCGGACACACGGACGACCATGGCGGGGCGATGCACCGATTCTAGAGGCGAGCGTCGTCGGTGGGTGTCAGCAGTGACGCCGCGCCGATCGCCGCAGGCGCCATTCGAAGCCGGCCAGCGCTGCGCTGGCCAGCGCGAACGGCAGCAGGTTGTAGGTCAGCCGGTAGCACAGCATCGCGGCGAGCAGGTCGGCGCGCGCCTCCGGCGGAAACGAGGCCAGCATGATCGTCTCGAACACGCCCAGGCCGCCCGGTGCGTGGCTGACGATGCCGGCTAGCACCGCGCCGACGTAGATCGGCAGGAAATCGACGAACGGCGGCGCTGCACCGGCCGGCAACAGCACGTACAGCGCGCTGATCGCGGCGAGCATCTCCACGCCGCCGATCAGCATCTGTGCCGCCGCGGTGCCGGCGCCCGGCAGCGGCAGTGTCAACCGTCCCAGCGCGAGGGTGCGCGGTCGCGCCAACCAGCCCAGCAGGGCGAGCAGCAGCAGGACCAGCGCCATGCCCGGCCAGCGGCCCCAGCCTTGCGTGATCTGCGGCTGCCAGCACAGCGCGCCGGCGATCACTACGGTGAAACCCAACCCCACGCCGAGCCCGGCCAGGGCCACGATGCGCGCGATGTCGCCGGCGCCCAGCCCGACCGCCGCATAGATGCGGTAGCGCAGTGCCGCACCGGTGATCGCATGGAAGCCCAGCGTATTCGAGATGCCCTGGGTGACCGCGCCGGCGAACGCTGCCAGCTGCGCGGAGACACGATCGCCCACCACCGTGCGCGCCGCCAGCACGTCGAACAGCGCCAGCATCGTCAGGCTGATCGCCGCAGCGATGACCGAGGCTGCGATGTGCCGCGCCGGCAGCTGCGCCCAGGCGGCCACCACCTCGTGCCACGACAGCCCGGTGACGTAGCGCTGCAGCAACCATGCCGCCAGCGCGAACGCCGCCAGCGAACCGCCCCACGAGGCCAGGCGCAGCCAGCGCGGCGGCGAACGCGCGGCGTCGTCGTGCCGCTGCGGCGGCTCAGCGTGCACGGGCCGCCGCGACTGCATCCGGGCGGTCGAACCGCGCGGCCACTTCCCGCGCCAGCCGCTCTGCCGCCGCCGGATGTCCGGCCAGGTGCAGGAACGGCTCGATCAGTTCCAGCTCCATCACCAGGAAGCGCCTGCCGCTGACCACGCCATCCACGCGCAGGTAGGTGTGGTTGCCGTGGCCGAGCGCCGCCAGCGCGGCCAGCGCACGATTGGCGGCGGCCAGGATCGCCGCGTCGGGCTGCGCCGGCTCGGCGCTGCCGCCGTATTCGCCCTGCACGCGGTAGTCGCCGCCGGCCGGGCGCTTGATCACCGCATGGCTGAATTCGCCGGCGAAATACAGCAATGACCATTCGCCGTCGCTGACGACTTCCGGCACGAACGGCTGCACCAGGTAGTCGCGTTCGCGCGGCAGTTGCGCCACGGCATCGGCGAACGCCGCGTCGCCGGCAGTGCCGCGCAGCGTGTGCCAGGCGTTGCCGCTGACGCTGGGCTTGACCACCACCGATTGCCCCGCCAGCGCCAACAGCGTATCGGGCAGCGCCGCGGCACCGGCCAGCCGGGTGGGGATGATGGCGACGCCGTGCTGCGCCAGTTCGAGCAGGTAGCGCTTGTCGCTGTTCCAGCGCAGCAGCGCGCTGTCGTTGATGGTGGGGACGCCCAGCGCGTCGAGCCGGTCCAGCCAGTGCAGGAACGCCGCATGGTGCCTGAAGTAATCCCAGATGGTGCGGATCAGCACCGCGTCGAACGCCGACCAGTCCACCGCCGGGTCGTTCCACACGCAGACCGTCGGCGGCAGGCCGAGCTGCTCCAGCGTGGCGGCCAGATGCGCGTCGTCGGGTTGAACCGATGGATGGTCTGCGGAAGTGGCGAGGGCGAGCCGGCGAGGGGCGGCGGAAATGAGCACGGCGACGTCTCCAGTGTGCGGAAAGGGCGCCCTTGCGACGGATTCGCACATCGAGCGTGGCGGACGGCGTCCGCTGCAGCACCCCTCGACGGCGATGGCGCGGCGGCATCGCCGCAACGCCAAAAACCGACGGCACCTGCCGTGCCGACCACGACAGTCTTCCGGTGCGGCCGCGCCTTGTCAATTTGCCGGATGGCATGCTGCCGGGAGCGCGCGCCAGGCGGGACTGGTGGAGACCGCATCGACAATGGCAAGGTAGCTGGATGCCGATCGAACCCGCCAACGCCTATGCCCGCCGCCTGAACACCTGGGACGCCGCGATGATCGTCATCGGCGGCGTGATCGGTGCGGGCATCTTCCTCACCCCGGCCACGGTCGCGCGCAACACCTCCTCGGGTACGGAGGTGCTGATGCTGTGGGCGATCGGCGGCCTGCTGACCCTGGCCGGCGTACTGTGCTACGCCGAGCTGGGCGCGCGCCGGCCGCAGGCGGGTGGCATCTATGTCTACCTGCGCGAGGCGTTCGGCTTGCTGCCGGCGTTCCTGTTCGGCTGGACCATGGCACTGATCAACTATCCCGGCAGCGTGGCCGCGGTGGCCACCATGTTCGCCGAGTATTTCTGCGCCGCGCTCGGCCTGCCGCCGCTGTGGGTGAAGCCGGCGGCGGTGGGTGCGATCGTGTTCATCGTGGGCGTAAACCTGTTCGGCATCCGTGCCGGCGCGTGGATGCAGAACGTGTTCACCGTGCTGAAGCTGGCCGCCATCGCGCTGCTGGTGGTCGCAGGGCTGGTGCTGGCGCATGGCCGGCTGGGGTCGGTGCTGGCGGTGGACGCGGCGCCGCCCGTGTCGCCGTGGTCGTTCGTCGGTGCGCTGCTGCCGGTGCTGTTCACCTACGGCGGCTTCCACTACCTCAACGATCTTGCCGGTGAAGTGCGCAACCCGCAGCGCACGCTGCCGCGTGCGTTGGGCCTGGGCATGGCCGGCGTGGTGATCTGCTACCTGCTGGCCAATTTCGCCTACCTGGCGGGCCTGGGCCATGCCGGCCTCGCCGCCAGCCAGGCGCCGGCGGCGGACCTGATGCGCCGGCTGTTCGGCGAGCATGGCGCCACCGTGATCGCCGTCGGCATCGCCTGCTCCACCTTCGGCTACTGCGCCATCGCGATCGCCGGCGGCGCGCGGGTGCTGCAGACGATGGGCGCGGACGGCGTGTTCTTCCGCGCTGCCGGTCGCGTCGACCCGCGCACGCGCGCACCGCAGATCGCGCTGGCCCTGCTCGGCGCGTGGGCGGCGGTGCTGGCCTATTCCGGCAGCTTCAATCAGCTGCTCAACTACACCACGGTGGGGGAGTGGCTGGGCCACGTGTTCGGCATCGGCACGCTGTTCTGGTACCGCAAGCATTTCATCGACCAGCCGGCGCCGTACCAGGTGCCGTTCTATCCGCTGCTGCCGCTGATCTTCGTGATCACCGTGTTCGGCGTGATCGTGGCCAGTGCCATCCACGCGCCGGGCGACGCCGGCATGAGCCTGCTGATCATCGCGCTGGGCGTGCCGGTGTACTACGGCTGGCAGCGCTGGACGCGCCGCCAGCCGGCGTGAGGCATTACCCTGCGTAGGGTGGGCACCGCCCGCCGGCCCCAGGCTTCGTGATGCGAGAGCGGCGGGCAGTGCCCGCCCTACAAAGCCGGTTCACGCGAGGATGCCGATGATGAAACGTCATGCATGGATCTGGCTGGGCCTGTGCGGTCTCGGTGTATGCCATGCCGCCACCGCATCGGGCGTGGCCGACCTGACGGCGCCCGATGCCAGGGTCCGCATCAGCCTCGACCACGTGCAGCGCATCGGCGGCACCGAACGCGCCGCCGACGGTGTGGCGCAACAGCGCTACGCGTTCCAGCCGGCGCCGCGGCCGCAGGTCGTGGTGGCGCCGGCAAGCGGCGCATGGGACTGGAGCGGCCGGGGCGAGCTGCGCCTGCGCGTGCAGAACGCGATGCCGTGGGCGGTGACGCTGGAGATTGCCGTCGACGGTGCCGCGGCGGGCCAGCGTCTGCAGGCCAGCGTGGGGGTGCCGGCCGGCCCCGCGCAGACCGTGGTGCTGCCGCTGCACGCCACCTCGCCGCGCGCGCAAGGGATGCAGGCCGGGCCGCCGATGCCGTACGACGCGCATGGGCGACGCATCCTGCTGGCGACCACGGTGGAAGGCGCGCTCGACCTGCGCGCGGTGCGCGCGATCACCCTCGCCATGCCGCCGCCGCAGGCCGCGCAGACCCTGCTGCTGGGCACGGTCGACGCCGTGCCGGGCGAGGCCACGCTGCACGAGGCCTACGCCGGCATCGTCGACCGCTACGGACAGTATGTGCGCGGACGCTGGCCGGAGAAGATCGACACCGACGAGGCGCTGCGCGCCGCCGTGCGGGCGGCTCCGGCCGGGGCCAGCCCGGCCGGACTGGATCGCTACGGCGGACGTCTTGACGTCCAAAGCCTGGATCGCACCGGCTGGTTCCATACGCAGAAGCGCGACGGCCGCTGGCATCTGGTGACGCCCGACGGCCATGCGTTCTTCTCGCTCGGCGTCAACGCGGTGATCACCGACGGCGGCCGCAGCTACGTCGAGGGCCGCGAGTTCATGTTCCGCGACCTGCCGCCGGACAGCGGCGAATGGGCGGCGTTCTACGGCCATGACGACAACCGCAACCCGGAGCAGGGGGCCAGCCGCGGCATCGGCTACAACCGCGGGCGCTGGTTCGACTTCTACGCGGCGAACCTGTACCGCATCGACGGCAAGGACTGGCTGGCGGCATGGCGCACGCGCACGCTGCAGCGCCTGCAGGCCTGGGGTTTCAACACCCTCGGCAACTGGAGCGACGACGCGCTGGGCCGAGCGCACCGACTGCCGTACACGCGTTCGATCGACATCGCCGGCGACTACGCGAACGTCTCGAGCGGCTACGACTACTGGGGCCGCATGCCCGATCCGTTTGATCCGCGTTTCGTACAGGCCACGGAGCGGGCGGTGGCGAAAGCCAGCACCGGCGTGCGCGACGATCCGTGGCTGCTCGGCTACTTCGCCGACAACGAACTGGCCTGGGCCGGCAGCGGCCCGCAAGGCCGCTGGGGCCTGGCGCTGGGCACGCTGGCCGGCGACGCGAACAGCCCCGCCAAGCAGGCGTTCATCGCCGACCTCAAGGCGAACTACCGCACGTCGGCGCAGCTGGCCGCCGCATGGGGCATCGCGCTCGCCTCATGGGACGCGCTCGACGCCACCGGCTTCGCCGCGCCCGCGCCGAGCGAGACGCATCCGGCGATCGCGCGCGACTACAGCGCATGGCTGCGCCGCTACGCGTATACCTACTTCCGCACCGTGACACAGGCGCTGCGCCGCCACGACCTGCACCATCTGTTCCTCGGCGGCCGCTTCGCGGCGCGCACCCCTGAGGCCGTCGCCGCCTGCGCCGCGTACTGCGACGTGCTCAGCTTCAACGTCTACGCCGACCTGCCCCAGCACGGCCTCGACCTCGCCGCGCTGCGTCAGCTCGACAAGCCCGTGCTGATCGGCGAATTCGCGTTCGGCTCGACCGACCGCGGCCCCTTCGGCGCAGGCCCGGTGGCGGTGTGGAACGAGCAGCAGCGCGGCGAGGCCTACGCGAAGTTCGTCGCTGCAGCGGCAAGCGATCCGAACATCGTCGGCGCGCACTGGTTCGACTACGCCGACCAGCCCGTCACTGGCCGCGTGCTCGACGGCGAGAACAGCCATTTCGGGCTGGTGGGGATCACCGATGTGCCGTTCGGCGGATTCGTGGAGGCGGTGCGCGCGGCGAATCAGCGAGTAGACAATACCGAAGTGCGTTGAGTGTGGCAGCCCAACATTTGACCTGAGCGGTGACGTAGGCATGCGACACATGTCAGAAGCCGTTCGCTCGATGGAAGGGTTTGGCGTCATTTACGCGTAGGGATTGACTCCTCCATACTCCTTAATGTGCTTAGATATCTCGCCGGCGTACCAAGAGCCTTCGCTCTCAAGTATTGAGAGCTCGCTCAGTGCATTCGGTCCGTTGTTCATCGCGAGAATCAACGCGGCGTACTCGCGAAGCTGCATGTCGATTTTCGTCGAGCCGACAATCTCTCGCAGCATAGTTGCTGCCTTGGGTAGTGAGGAAATTATTGCCTCGATAGATTGCCCTAGCGTACCCCGGCCGATCTGTTCCTCGGGATCGATGAAGGCCAATAGCTTGGCGACGTGCTCAACAGTCAATTTGGAGAGAAGACTTCGGGCGTGCTCGCGCGTCGTCGGTGATATCGGCTCACCAAAGCCGAAGATGTCACCGTGCCATGGAATATGAGCAAGCCAGTAAAGGAGTACTGGCGGGATCTGCGATGCAGGCCGCTCGACGAACGCCCGAACAAGTTCGTCCCATACAGCGAGATTGTTCGGAAAGCGCCGGAACAGGACCAAGAGTCCGAGGGGCGGATTCAACTCCGAAG
>NZ_AJXW01000071.1 GCF_000264375.1 Rhodanobacter thiooxydans LCS2 | reverse complement strand
TGTGAAGAAAACCACTTCCTGTGGTTTTCTTCAGTCGCGAGTCCGGTACACGCCCGGACTCGCTCACATGAAACAGTCACTTGCGTGACTGTTTCATGCCCGGCCCTCGGGCAACCGCTCCTGCGTTGCCTCAACTCGGGCATCGGGCAACTGCTCCTGCGTTGCCTCAACTCGGGCATCCATGCCCTCGCCATGCCCTCGCCCTGGCCGGCCTGAGAGGTTGAAAAAATCACAACCTCTCAATGGCAGGCCGGGTTTGCTGCGTCCGCCATGGCGAAGAAGGTGATGGTGGCCGGCGCCAGCGCGGCGCGACCGGCCGCTTCCGATGCGCCCTGCAGTGAAGGCAGCGCGTCGTCGGCCGCCAGTGCCAGCGTGTGGCCGTTCAGTTGAACCTGGCTGTCTTCGAGTTTCGTCGCGCCCAGCGTGTACCGCCGGGCCGGCAACGGCAGCTCGATCGATGCGGGCTGGGCGCGGCTGTTGTTGATCGCCAGCACGGTCACGCCGCCGGGATGTCCGGGCAGGCATTGCGCGTACAGGTGCAGGCCGGGATGCGACGGGCCGGCGTCGAGCACGGTGCTGCCCATCAGCCGGTGCCACAGCAGGGCCGCCCAGTAGTTGGGCCGGGGCGTGAACGTGTTCCCCTCCAGCAGGCCGTATTCGCTGGACGCCAGCGTGTTGTGGAACACCACACTGACGCCGCGCCGGGCCAGCCGCCCGAGCTGGTCGAGGTAGCGGAAGCTGTCCAGGAACGTCGCGGCCCAGGGGTTGCCGCCGCAGGCCGCGTCGGCGGTCTCGGTGATCCATACCGGCTTGCCCGGTGCGTAGCGGTCGCGCAGGCCTTTCACGTAGAAGTCGTAGCTGGTGTCGGTGCGCGCCAGCCACGCCTCGGACAGCGCATCGGCGGCGGCGGTCTGCGCGCCGGCGCCCATCGATGCGCAGCGGATCGAGGCGGCGCCGTAGAAGTGGTACGAGAACACGTCGAACGTCGGCTTCGGCGTGGCAGCGAGCATGTCCGCGGTCCTGACCAGGCCGGCGGCCAGTCCGCCGCCGCCCATCGTGGGCATCAGCACGCCCTCGCCGACCGAGCCGGGACCGACGATCTGCATGTCGGGCGCAGCCTGGTGCGCGAATGCGCGGAACACCGCGAAATCGCGCGCATAGTCCTGTGCGGTATAGCCCTTCGGCGCGCCGCCGTAGACCGGCATGTCCGGCTCGTTGAAGAACTCCGCTGCCGCGATGTCGCCGCCGGTCGCCTTGGTATAGGCCACGAACTTCCGTGCCTGTTTGGACGTCCAGACGCCGTTCTGGTCACGCACGCCGGCGCCGATCGCGAAGGAGGTGACCAGGCGGGCGTCCACTGCCTGCGCGAAGTCGATCACGCCCTTCCACTGCGCGCGGCTGAGCACACCCTGGAATCCTTCCGGCACCTTGGCCGGCGCGGGGCCATCGGCGTCGTGGAAGTACACCGTATTGGCCCAGGTGCCGCTGGTGCGCATGTACGCCGGCCCGAGCGCCGCGGCGAGCTTGCGCAGGCGCGGGCTGGCCAGGTCGATCGGCGCGCGCGCCTGGAACATCGTCGGGTCCTGCCCGGCCACCCCGGCCGCCGCCTCGCCCGCCGTCGCCTTGGCCTTCATCGCCGCGATGCTCGCCGCGGTGTACGGCTTCCAGAAGTTGCCGCCGACCACCTCGGCCATCTCGACGTTGTACGACTGGTAGCGCGCGTCGACCGTCGCGATCGCCGGCAGCGAGGCCGGCGCCAGCGCCGGTGTTGATGGCGCGGCCGCGCCCGTGGTTGCCGCTAGCGCGGCGAGGAAGGCAGCGCCGGCGAATCCGATCAGCCTGTTCGTGGTCATGTGCCGAGCCTCGTGAGTGGACGTTCCGCCAGCCGTCGCTATGCATCGGGACATCCACGGCGGTCAATGCCCGCTGGAATCGCCGCGGCGGGTGGTTTCGAACAGGAACCAGGTGCGCCGTTCGGTCTCGTCGATCCATTCCTCGATCAGGCTGGCGGTGGCGATGTCGCGCCGTTCCTCGCACACGCCGTGGGCCTCGCGCAGGCGCGCGGCCAGCGCCTGGTTGTCCTCGCGCAGCTCGGCCAGCATGTCGGTCGGTTCGACGTAGTCGGCGTCGTTGTCGTCGACGCGCTGCAGCCGCACGATGTGGCCGATCGAGCGCAGCGTGCTGCCGCCGATCTTGCGGATGCGTTCGGCGATCGGGTCGGTCATCGCGAACAGCTGGGCGCCCTGTTCATCCAGCAGCAGGTGGTAGTCGCGGAAATTCGGCCCGCTCATGTGCCAGTGGAAGTTCTTCGTCTTCAGGTACAGCGCGAACACGTCGGCGAGGATCGCGTTCATCGCGCCGCTCACGTCGCGGGTGGCGCGGGCGTCGAGATCGGTGGGGGTGGCCAGCGGCGCGTGCTGCAGGCGTTGCGGGGAGGCCTTGTTGCTGCCGGATTTCTTCATGGGGGGGTCCTCTGGTCGGAATGTTCGGGGGTGGTCAGTAGCCCACCGTGAAACGCCGCCGCGAATGCTTCGGTGTTTCCAGTTCGTCGACGAGGGCGATCGCGTAGTCCTCCATCGAGATCCAGCTCTTGCCGCTGGCGTCGGTGAGCAACTGATCGCCGCCCAGGCGGAATGTGCCGGTGCGTTCGCCGGGGTCGAACTCAGCCGATGGCGACAGGAAGGTCCAGTCGAGCTCGCGCTCGCCGCGCAAGGCGTCGAGGAAGCGGCGGGCGCCCTCGGCTTCGGGCCGATAGGCCGGGGGAAAGTCGGGCGTGTCGAGCAGCATGCGGCCCGGCGCCACTTCCAGCGTGGCGGCGCCACCGACCACCAGCAGCCGGGCGACTCCCGCCTGCTTCACCGCGGCGATCAGCGACGCGGCGTCGGTCGTGGCGAACTTCAGTGCGCTGAACACCGCGTCATGGCCGGCCAGCAGCGGCACCAGTTGCGCCGGCTGGTTGGCGTCGCCGCGCTTCAGCACCAGCTGCGGCTGGCTGGCCACCTTGCCGGTGTCGCGGGCGATGCCGGTCACCTGGTGGCCGCGCCGCAGCAGTTCCGTCAGCAGACGCGAGCCGACGCGGCCGCTGACGCCAAGCAAAGCGATCTTCATGGTGGGCTCCCGGTGAGGTGGCAGTCGATCATCATTCTCGGCGGACGCTCACGCCCGCAGTTCGTTGCCCAGTGCGACGCGCCAGATGCCGGTGAAGATCAGCCAGAAGCCGGTCAGCAGGCCGATGAAGGCGAGCGAGCTTTCCGGCCAGCCCAGCAGGATCAGGATCGCCAGCACGATCGACAGCAGGCCGTCGACCAGGACCCAGCCCCAGCGCGGCAGCGGCTTGAGCTGGAACGCCAGGATGCTGCGCGCGACGCCGCCGAGCAGCAGGAAGCCGCCGACCAGCAGGGCCAGCGAGGCCACGCCGACCACCGGCATGACCAGGATCGCGATGCCCAGCGCCAGGGTCAGCAGCCCGGAAAACAGTTTCCAGCCGAAGCCGCGCCGGGCGCGCGTCTTGATCGCGTAGGCGATCTCGAACACGCCGCCGAAAATCAGCAGCCAGCCGAAGTACAGCGCGGTCGCCAGCGCGGCGATGGCTGGCATCAGCAGGGCGAGCACGCCGGCGATGATCAGCAGCAAGCCCCAGGCGATGATCCAGCCGCTGCCGGGAACCGCGTTGCTCTTTGCGTTGTTTTTGATGGCGCTGGTCGTAGCCATGGGCGATGTCTCCGTGACAGGTTGCGGACCGTATGGAGGGACCATACGGAACTAGAACGGATAGCTGCGCGGCGTGTGCTGCACCGAAACCCAGTGCGCCGAGGTGAACTCGTCGATGATCCAGTCGCCGCCGAAACGACCGATGCCGGAGTTCTTTTCGCCGCCGAAGGGGGTATGCGGCTCATCCTCCACCGAGGTGTCGTTCACATGGGTCATGCCTGCTTCGATGCCCTGGGCGAAACGCACGCCGCGCTCCAGGTCACCGCAGAACACCGCGCTGGAAAGCCCGTAGTCGGTGGCGTTGGCCAGCCGCAGCGCGTCGGCCTCGTCCTTCGCGCGCACGATCGGCACGATCGGCCCGAACGATTCGTCGCGGAACAGCGAACTTTCCGGTGAGACGTGGGTGAACACGTGCGGCGGCAACAGCTGCCCGTCCGGCTCGCCGCCCAGCACCTGGGTGGCGCCTTGCTGCTTCGCCAGCGCGATCTTCTCGATCAGGCCGCGCAGCTGGTCGGCGTCGATGATGGGGCCGATCGCGGTGGCGATGTGGTCGGGGTCGCCCACCTTCAGCTTGCGCACGTGGTCCACGAAGCGCTCGACGAAGGTATCGTGCAGCTTGGCATCGACGATGATCCGGTTGATGCTCATGCAGATCTGTCCCTGGTGCAGGAAGCGGCCGAACACGGCGGCGCGTACCGCCTGTTCCACATCGGCGTCGGCCAGCACCACGAACGGACTGTTGCCACCCAGTTCCAGCGCCACGCGCTTCAGATGGGCGCCGCTGGAGGCGATGCGGCCGATGCCCTGGCCCACCGCCGTGGAGCCGGTGAACGAGATCAGCCGCGGTTGCGGATGCGCCACGAAATGGTCGCCGATCTCACTGCCGGCGCCGACCACGACGCCGAGCACGCCGGCGGGCAGGCCCGCTTCTTCGAAGATCTTCGCCGCCAGCAGGCCGCCGGTGACCGGGGTGTCGCTGGCCGGCTTGATCACCACCGCGTTGCCGAGCGCCAGCGCCGGCGCCAGCGAGCGCTGGGTGAGGTGCATCGGGAAGTTCCACGGGCTGATGATGCCGATCACGCCGAGCGGGCGGCGGTAGACCCGGTTCTCCTTGCCGGCAATGTCCGAGGCCAGGATGCGGCCGGCCACGCGGTACGAGAACGAGGCTGCTTCGCGGGTGATGGCGCGCGCGCTGTCCCATTCGATGTTCGCTTTCAGGCGGGTCGAGCCTGCCTCGTGGATCAGCCAGCCGGTGATCTCCTCGCGCCGTTCGTCGAAGATGCGCAACGCGTTATGCAGCACCTGTGCGCGTTCGGCCGGTGCGGTGGCGGCCCAGGCGGGCTGCGCGTCGGCGGCGGCGCGGTAGGCGTCGTCCACATCCTGCGCGGTGGCCAGCGGGATCGTGACCAGGGTCTTGCCGGTGTAGGGGTCGATGTCGGTGTTGTGGCGGGTGGAGCGGCCGGTGCGCCAGGTGCCGGCGATCGGCTGGTGGTCGAAGCCGTCATACGGCTTCGAAGGCGATCTTGGTGTACTCATATCGGCTTCCTGGCATGCATGGTGGCGCGGCAGTAGTTGAGAAACCCGGCGGTCACCGCGCGGCGTCCGCGGCGCGGACAGACGTCCATCCGCGAACCGTGGCGCCCTACCGCCGATCACGCCAGACTAACGCGGCGGATGTCAGCAAGACGTGGATATGAACCGTCCCTTGTGGAGTGCTCCCGATGCCTGAGCGAGATACCCCGGCGACCCGGATACCGACGATCTTCTTCGGGCATGGCAATCCGATGAACGCGCTGCACGACAACGCCTGGACGCGGGGCTGGGCGGCGATCGGCCAGCGCCTGCCGCGGCCGCGAGCGGTGCTGTCGGTGTCGGCGCACTGGTACGTACCCGACACCGCGGTGACCGCGATGGCGGCGCCGCGCACCATCCACGATTTCGGTGGCTTCCCGCGCGAGCTGTTCGAGGTGCAATACCCCGCGCCCGGCGACCTCGAGCTGGTGCGCCGCGTGCGCGAACTGCTGCGCCCGCTCGACGTGCGCGCGGACGTGTCGTGGGGGCTGGACCACGGCACCTGGTCGGTACTGCGCCACGTCTATCCCGATGCCGACGTGCCGGTGGTGCAGCTGTCCATCGACGAGTCGCAGCCGCCGTCGTTCCACTACGGGCTGGGCCGGATGCTGCGGCCGCTGCGCGACGAGGGCATCCTGCTGATCGGCAGCGGCGACGTGGTGCACAACCTGCACAGCTATGCCTGGGGCCGCCATCCAGTCGAGCCGTTCGACTGGGCACAGCGTTTCGAGGCGACCGCGCGCGAGCTGATCGTGCAGGGCGACCACGCGACGCTGACGAACTACGAGGCGCTGGGCCGCGACGCGGAGCTGTCCATCCCTACGCCCGACCACTACCTGCCGCTGCTGTACGTGCTCGGCGCCAGCGACCCGGGCGAGCCGGTGAGCTTTCCGATCGAGGGCATGGACGGCGGCT
>NZ_AJXW01000070.1 GCF_000264375.1 Rhodanobacter thiooxydans LCS2 | reverse complement strand
CGCGGCGTGCTCGACGGCAACGACATCCGCAATGCACTGGCCGACAACGACTTGGCGAAACAGATCGAGCGCGTGCGCGTGACGCCGCTGCCGCAGAGCGTGGATGACCTGTCGCGGCTGTGGACGGCGTTCCAGACCAACTACCGTACTTCCGCCGTGTACGAGGCGGCGGTGGTGCTGATCGACAGCCAGGCCGCGACGCGCGCGCCGTTGCCGGTACTGCGGCGTGGCGCGCAGGACCGCGGCGTGCTCGCCACCGCGTCCGCCGCCGCGGCGCTGGACGCGCTGGACTACCCGCGCCACCAGTCCGCCGTGCGCCTCGGCGAGGACATCGAGCTGAACGGTCGCCAGCTCGGCACACAGAACGCCGTGGCGCGCTTCAGCAGCCTGCGCCTCGATGCGCCGATCGACATCGCGCCACAGGCCGGCGCTGCCGCGGGCAGCTTGCGCGTGCATCTGGCCGACCCCGCCGAAGACACGAATGCCGCCTCGCGTTGGGCGCCGGGCATCTACACCGTGGCCTTGCGGGTGCAGCCGCCGGGGCTGCCGCCGCTGCTCAGCAACGAGTTGCCGCTGGCGCTGGCGCCGCGCATCACGCTCGGCTCGCTCACTGCCGCGGCCGGCAACTTCGCCTTGAACCTCACCTGCACGCCGCGGATCTGCGACGGTCAGCGGGTGTTCCTGCTGTTCGGCGACCGCATGCTGGCGCCGGTCAGCATCAGCAACCCGGCCGATACCCAACTCCCCACCGCGCTCACTTTCCAGCTCACCGGCGTGGCAGCGGGTACCTACACCGTGCGCCTGCGCGTGGACGGCGCCGACAGCATCCCGGTCGACTTCAGCGGCAGCGTGCCGGCGTTCGCCGCGAACCAGCAGGTGGTCGTGTCATGAACGATTACGTCGCCTGGCTGGAAGCGAACGACCAGTACCTCGGCACCGCGCTGGCGGATCTGCGCGAGCGGCTGGAGCGCGCGGCGCAGCGGCACGACACCGCCGCCGCACCGCCGGCCCCGGCGGCGGCACTGATGGAATCCGCGCCGACGGTCAGTGCATCCGCTGCGCCGAAGCCCTCCTGGCTGGCGCGGATGCTCAAAGCCCCGCGGGCGGCCGCACCGACGCAGGCCGGCGATGTCGCCGCCGCGGATCGACCCGCGGCGCAGCCGATCATCGCGGCAGTGCCAGACGCCGACACCAGCGTCACCGCTGCGGCGGCAACGTCCGCCAGCGCAAATGGCGAAGACGCGAATCACACACCGGCGCTGAGCGTGCTCGCGGGCCGGCTCGGCCTGTCCAGGTTCGAACGCGACGTGCTGCTGCTGTGCATCGGCATGGAACTGGACACACGCTTCCCCGCGTTGTGCGCGCAGGCGCAGCATGACCCGTCGCGGCCGTACCCCACCTTCGCGCTGGCGTTTGCCATACTCGATGCGCCGAGCTGGGATGCGTTGTCGCCGGAGCGCCCGCTGCGCTACTGGCGCCTGCTCGACATCCACCAGCCCGGCGCGCAGCCGCTGATCGGCGCGGCGCTGAGTGCCGACGAGCGCGTGGTGAACTTCGTCAAGGGCATGAACTATCTCGACGACCGGCTGACGCCGCTGCTCACCGCGTTGCCACCGGCAAACCTGCCGCCGTCGCAGCAGGCAATCGCCGACCAGATGCTGGATGGCCTGCGCCACGTGCCGGTGGGCCAGCCGCTGCCGGTCGTGCAGCTGCTCGGCAGCGACAGCGTCAGCAAGCAGGCGATCGCGCAGACCATCGCCGCCGCGTTCGGCGCACAGGCGTACCGGCTGTCGGCCGACTTGCTGCCTGCGGCGGTCGCCGAGCAGGAAACCCTGAGCCGGCTGTGGCAGCGCGAAAGCCAGCTGCTACCGCTGGCGCTGTATCTCGACGCGGCCGAGGTCGAGCGCGGCGATGCCACCGCGGCCCTGGTCAGACGTTTCCTGGCGCGAGCCGGCGGGTTGACCTTCGTCGATGCGCGCGAACCGTGGACCGGCGCGGCCACGCAGGCGCTCAGCGTCGACGTGGCCAAACCCAGTGCGTTCGAGCAACGCACACTGTGGCAGCGCCTGCTCGGTGACGCGGCCGGCACGCAGCCGCAACAGCTGGCCGGCCACTTCGACTTCAACCTGGGCCGCATCGAGCAGATCGCGCACAGCGCCCTGGCGGCGGTGGAAGACGCGCCCGCCGCGCTCCCGGCCACGCTGTGGCAGGCCGCGCTGGCACACATCCGGCCGGCACTGGACCAGCTGGCCCAGCGCATCGAGCCGAAGGCCGGCTGGGACGATCTCAAGCTGCCCGACAGCGAAAAAAATCTGCTGCGCCAGATCGCCGACCAGGTCGCCCAGCGCAGCACCGTCTACGACGACTGGGGCTTTCGCCAGCGGATGAATCGCGGGCTGTCGATCAGCGCGCTGTTCACCGGTGAAAGCGGCACGGGCAAAACCATGGCGGCCGAGGTGTTGGCGCGCGAACTGGGCCTGTCGCTGTACCGCATCGATCTATCCGCCGTGGTCAGCAAGTACATCGGCGAAACCGAGAAGAACCTGCGCAAGCTGTTCGACGCGGCCGAGGACGGTGGCGCAATCCTGTTCTTCGACGAGGCTGACGCCTTGTTCGGCAAGCGCAGCGAGGTGAAGGACAGCCATGACCGCTACGCCAACATCGAGGTGAACTACCTGCTGCAGCGGCTGGAGTCGTTCCGCGGCCTGGCGATCCTGGCCACCAACATGAAGGGCGCGCTGGACAGCGCGTTCCTGCGCCGGCTGCGCTTCGTCATCAACTTCCCGTTCCCCGGCACGGCCGAACGCCACGCGATCTGGGCCTCGGTATTCCCGGCGCAGGCGTCGGTGGGCGCGCTGGACCTGGAGCGGCTGGCGCGCTTCGCGCTCACCGGCGGCAGCATTCAGGGCGTCGCGCTCAACGCCGCCTTCATGGCCGCGAAAGCCGGCGTCGAGATCGGCATGCCGCTGCTGCTCGACGCCGTGCGCGGCGAGTACCGCAAACTCGACAAGCCGGTCAACGAGGCGGACTTCCGCTGGCTGGAAAGTGCCGGAGGCAGGCCATGAGCATCGAGCTGCACATCGAACGGCTGGTGATCGACGAAGCCGCGCTCGGCGGCGAGCGCCCCGCCGCCGTGCGCCTGGCGCTGGAGCGTGAGCTTGCTGCGCGGCTGGGCGCGCCCGGCGCCGTCGACGCGCTGCGCAGCCTCGGCGCGATGGACGCCTTGCCGCCGTCGACGCTGCCGCCGGCCGGCCACCCGCGCGACCGCCTCGGCATGCGCATCGCCGCGGCGGTACAGCACGGCCTGGGCAGCGCGCCCGCCCTCCACGGCGCGGGCAAGGAGCGGTGACATGAAAGCGATCCCCAAGCCACGTCCCGACGGCGTCGTGCGTTTCGGCAAACGGAAGGCCAAACGCGACGACCGCAACCTGATGTTCGCCGCGCTGCTGAAGGCGCCGCCGGTGCTGCCGGCCGAGTACGACTTCGACGTGGTGCACCACGGCATCCCCACGCCGATGTTCGGCAACGACCAGTACGGCGACTGCGTGACCGCCGGTCGCGCCCACCAGACCCTGCGCTTCGAGAAGGTCGAGCAGAACAAGCTGATCGCAATCAGTGACAACGACGTGCTGCACGAATACTTTGGCGAGAGCGGTGGCGTCGACCGCGGCCTGGTCGTGCTCGATTCGCTGAAGGAATGGCGCAGGCAGGGCTGGCTTGCCGCCAGGCGGCACTACCGGATCAAGGCCTTCGCGCAGGTCGACCGGGCCAAACGCAGCGAGATCAAGCGCGCGGTGTTCATGGACATCGGCGTGGGCCTGGGCTTCACCCTGCCCGACGCGGCGCTGACCCAGTTCCACGTCGGCAAGCCGTGGGCGGTGGTGGGTGGCAAGGCCGGCCAGCCGAACCCGCACAACGGCCACTACGTCTACGTGCCCGGCTATACCAGGAGCGGTCCGGTCTGCGTCACCTGGGGCCGCAAGCAGCAGATGAGCTGGGCCTTCCTCGCCAAATACTGCGACGAGGCCTACGCGATCATCGACGCGATCGACACCACGAAGAAGAAGCGCGCGCTCGATGCCGGCAAGCTCGACGCCTTCCTCGCTGCGCTGCGCAAGGCGAAGGCGAAGCCGGCGCGCGCCGGAGGCCGGCATGGCTGAGCGTAGCGCCAGTGTCGCGGCGAAGCCCGCGGAACCATCTTTCGCCGCTGGTTTCCTGCTGCAACGCAAATGTGCCTGCGGAGCGCATAGCCATGGCGGGGGAGAGTGCGACAGCTGTGCACGCAAGCGGGTTCAGCGCAAGGCTGCCGATGCGGCGTCCGTCAACGCGGTGCCGCCAATCGTGCATGAGGCACTGCAGGGGGCGGGGCGTCCGCTCGAGGCTGTTACACGAACCACGATGGAGGCCGGCTTTGGTCATGATTTCAGCGATGTGCGTGTCCACACGAGTGACGTCGCCCACGCATCTGCACGTACGATCCATGCCTTGGCCTATACGTCCGGGCAGCATCTGGTGTTCGCTGACGGACAGTACGCCCCTGGCACCTCTTCCGGCCGGCGCCTGATCGCTCACGAACTTGCCCACGTCGTGCAGCAGCATCATTTGTCGAATCAGCCGATGGCCATCGGGGAGGCCGAGTCTGCCTTGGAGCAGCAGGCCGACCAGGCCGCGGAACGGGTGTTGTCCGGGAATTCTGCTGGCAGGTTGTCCGGCGCTGCGCGGGCGATGATCGCTCGCTACGCCAACCCGCAGGAAGTGAAGACGGCCGATGGTGGCATCGATCAGGTCTTTCGAGAGGTAACGCCCGGGCATTGCGAACTCAAGCCCGAGACGCGCACGGATTCGTCGAGCGGGATCGACATGAGCAGCGCGTTCCTCGAGCTCGATCTGTGTCGCGGCAATACCGCCGGACAGGTGCGTGGAGAGATCGACTATGGCGATGCCTTGAAACAGGCGGGGCAGATCGTGGGAAGAGTGCTTTCCAGTGCTGCACCCGGAACCGATCCGACGCAGTTGAGAAACTTGCTGCTGAACGAGCTCAAGCAACTTGCGCCCGCGGTGAGGCTTGCCGGGTCAGTGCAAATCGGCCGTGTCTTTGCGGGCAACCTTGAGGCCACAGGGAGTGGAAATGCCGCTGGCGATATTTCCGGCAGTGTGCAGGGCCGCGTGCGGATCAGGGACAACCCTGTCGAACCTACTGTCACAGTGACGGTAGAGAAAAATCCGGGGCAGAACCCCAATGTGACTGTGACTGGCGGAATTACCATCAGGCCGGGCGCCACCGCTGCACCAGATTGCCGGAAGTGTGCCTGTGGCGATCCCAAAGTGAACTTCACGTGCACGCACACGCCGCCGCGCGGCAAAGACAAGCCGCCGCCGAAGCCGGCTGACTCGCCACAACCGCAATTCTTCCCGTACTTCTTCAGGCTCGCCGAGACCGCGCCGAACGAGAAGCTGCTGCCTACCAGCCAGCAGCAGCTGAGGAGTGCCGTGAACCTCATCTCGCAAGGCTTCACCATTGCACGCGTCGAAGGCAGCGCGTCACCGGAAGGGCCCGAGTCCAAGCAGCGCGGTACGTTCAAGGGCAATGCCGAGCTGGCGCAACGAAGGGCAGTGGAAGGCAAGCGTTTGCTGGATGAGGAGATCAACAAGAACCTGCACAACGTCATGAGCATGCGCACCGAGCCATTGAGTCGGGCGCTTTCCGCGTCGTATCCGGTGGTTGGCCGTGGCGAGATCCTTGGTTCTGATGACAAGGGCGAGGTGGCCGACAAGAAACTCGATGCTCATCTGAAGAGCAGGCTGGCTCCGACGCCGGATGAAAAGGCAGATCCGCTCCAGCAGGAGCACGTCATCGGCTCGGGGCTGTCTGCCGAAGCCCGGCAGGTCGGCCAGGAGGATGTCGATGCTTTCCGTACGGGCAAGCGCGGCAAACGTGCGCTTACTCGGGATGAACGGATGCAGGCAATCTACGAGCCTTTAAGGCGCGCACTGATCGTGCTCAATCCGCCGCCACCCGAGCCGCCGGATCTCAATCTGCCGCACCATGGCATGCAGGGAGATATTGCCAACACCAGAAAAATCGAATGCATGGACCGGCATCGCGCGCTGTTTGCCGGCTCGCCGATCGATAACGCATTCGAAGGTGAATGCAGGATGCCTGGCAAGTCGAGGGAAAAGTAGATGTGCCGCCTTCCTTCTCTTCCGCGGCGACCGCAGACATGACCGGACCTGCCACCAGCATGTTGCATCAGCCCATGCCCTGGAGTCCGGGTGGAGCGGGCCTGCTTCAACGCAAGTGCGCCTGCGGTCGGCACGGCGCCGGCGGTGGCGAGTGCGCTGAATGTGCCGCTCGGAAGATGCAGAAGAAATCGCGATGTGGTGCCGGCCGGCCCACCGTTCCGCTGGCGGTCGGACAGGTGCTCGGGAGCCACGGCCTCCCCCTGGATGCGGGTATTCGCGGGCAGATGGAAGAGCGGTTCGGCCAGGACTTCAGCGCAGTACGCATTCATGCCGATGCGGAGGCCGCCCGTTCGGCCGACGCCGTCGATGCGCTGGCCTATACGGTCGGGTCACACGTCGTATTCGGAGCGGGGCAATACGCACCTTCCACAGCGCGGGGGCGTCGACTGATGGCGCACGAGCTGACCCATGTCGTTCAACAGTCGGGCCACGGCAGCGGCGCGGCAAGCGATGCGGCGGCGGAGAAGGAAGCGGACTCGACGGCGGACTCGATCATGTCCGCGCGCCGGGGCGGTGTTCGCGTGGCATCGCCCTGCGGGCGATTGCTGCGGCAGCGGAGGCCGTCTGACGGAGTGGATGCCAACGCGCAGGCCATCATCGATGCAGCCAAAGACGCTGCAAAGACACCAGATGCGGGAAAGCGCGCCACGAGTCTCGTATGGAGCATCCTGAAGACGTATTACCCCAGTGAGGCGGCAGAGGTGCGTGAAGTGGTCTACGACCCGCAGGACCCGGGTCTTACCACGCAACCGATCCTCTCGGCAGGCACCCTCGGGAGACCTTGTTCGGCACCCACAGGAAGCGCTGGTGGTGCCAGTGCCATTCCCGTGCCTACGGGAGCCAACCTTCAGGTGAAGATATGCGTTGGGGATTCGTTTCTCGGACAGGTTGAAGGCTTCGCCCGACGCGTCTTGCAAGTCGGGCATGAACTTCAACATGCAGCCCAGCAACGCGCGGGTCTTGGCGGGAGAGCGAACAAGAACAAGCGCGAGTTCGGCGCCTATGCCTGGGAAGCGTTGCAGGATCCCAAGCCGGGCACGGGGCGCATTTCTTACGCCACCCGCCTCCAGCTGATCGATTGCGCGCTGTCCATCCTGCAGTGCATGAGCAGCGATGAGCAGAAGGCGAATGAGTCCAGAAAACAGGAGTTGCTGAAGAAACGCGCCGAAGCCAACGGGAAGGGAGGGAATGATCCGACGCAGCCACCGTCATCGTGCGGTCCGCATCCGTCCGGCTGCAGCGGCGACTTCCATCCCTCATCGACAAGCGGCACCGGAGGAACCCCATGAGCGGCGTCGCGGGCTCACCACACATCCCCGAAGGGGTACGACGCTGCCCGACGCCGGAGCGGGAGAGGAATGCGACCTTCGACGACGAGGCTGCCGTCAAGTCGTTGTTCGGCGGCGACAGCGTGGTCGTCGGATGGCGCGACCAGTTTGGCCCGAATCGCATGGTGCTCTGCGGCTGCCGGATGATGGTGGCATTGGAGCAGGCGATCGGCGACAGCCTGATGCACGGCGGCAAGGCGCCGATCCGGAGCGTGCCATGAACATCTTCGATGGCCTGTACGGCTACGAAAAACTGATGCTGCTCTGCGGCCTCATCCTGTTCGTGTTCGCGCTGGCGGCGATCACGGTGATGATCGTGCAGCGGCGCGATTTCAAGGCGGCGATGGGGCTGATCGTGTTCGCGATCGTGCTGATGGGCTTTCCCGGCATCCAGGCGGTCAAGTTCGGCGATGGGTTGGGGGAGCTGGACACGATTCGTGCGCAACCGCACGCGCCCATCGACCCGGCACAGAAGGAGCAGGCGCAGAAGGTACTTGCCAATCTCGAGGAGCGTGCCGCCGGCAACCCGCAACTGCAGGCGAAGATTTCGGACGGCTATCGCGCGATCGGCGAGGTGGACAAGGCCTACCAGCTGGCGCAGGGGATATTGCAGGAGAAGCCGTCGACGCAAGTGCAGGCCACCCTGGTACCGGTGCTCACCGCGAAGTTGAACCAGGTGCAGGCGGGCACGCTGACCGCGCCGCCTTCCGCCGCTGCTGCCAGTGCGCCGTCCGCGGCGGCGGGCGCCGCGGTAGCTACAGCGGCTCGGGCCGGCACCGCCAGTGTCGCCGCCGCACCGTCCCCCGCGCGGGCTCCCGCGCCCGCTTCGTCGGTACCCGCCGCACCGGCGTCCACGCCGGTGGACAGCGCGCGCCAGTATCAGATCGCCGAGATCGCCAAGCAGCTGCAGTCGACCAACGTGGCGCTGCCCGCTGCGTCGCACGCGGCCCTGGCCAAGGCCTACGTGGTGCTGGGCGAGCCGCAGCAGGCGCGGGCCAACGTGGAGGCGGCACGCCGGATCGACCCGAGCATCAAGATCAACCCCGCCGTGCTGCACGCAACCAAGCTGGGCGGCAACCCGTGAGTGACGGAGCGATGACGATGGATACCTTGCGCAGGAACGACCAGGGGCCACAGGTGCGGCAGTTGCAACAGTTGCTGGCGCAGCGCGGCTACGCGGTCGATGCCAGCGGCACGTTCGACGCGAAAACCTGGCAGGCGGTACGCGCGTTCCAGGCGCAGAACCTCGACCAGCATGGTCAGCCGCTGATGGTCGACGGGGTGGCCGGCCCGCTGAGCTGGTGGAGCCTGCAGAACCCGAAGCCGTTCATCCGCACGCCCGCGGCGGTCGACTACACCGCGCTGCCGGCGAGCGGCGGCAGCACGCGCGGCCGCGCCGCACTGGCGGCCGCGATCGGCGAACTGGAGGCGGACGCGCGCGAGATCGGCGGCAACAACGCCGGCCCGTTCGTGCGCAAATACCTGGCGCCGGCCGGCATCGCCGAAGGCAATCCGTGGTGCGCCAGTTTCGTCAGCTGGTGTTTCCTGCAGGCGGCCGGTGGCGACGAGGCGGCGATGCCGTTCGCATACGCACCCGGCGCGCGCGGCCTGTTGTCCGAATTCAAGCAGCAGGGCTGGGCCTCGGCGCCGGGCAGCGACTACCTGCCACAGCCCGGCGATGTGGTGGTGTGGTGGCGGGTGAGCCTGGCCGGCTGGCTCGGCCACACCGGCCTGGTGCATTCGGTGCAGGACGGCATGCTGTACACCATCGAAGGCAACCGCAGCCCGCGCGTGCAGGGTTTCTCCTATGTGCTGAGCCGGATGGACAAGCTGCTCGGCTACGGGCACGTGTCATGAGCGCGTTCCCCGGCTCCCCGCGCATCCTCAAGGGCGGCATCGTGCTGATCGATGCGGCCAGCTCGGCGGTGCTGCGGGTGATCGCGCTGCAGTACAACCCCGACTCGCTGACCCGCTCGCTGCAGGTGCAGGCAGTCAGTGCGGATGGCGGCGACCGCTCGGAGGTGTTGCGCCTGAAGGGGCCGCCGGTGGAGACGCTGAAGCTGGAGGCGGAGATCGACGCTACCGACCAGCTGGAGTTTCCGGAGCGGAACGATGGCGTCGCCCAGTCCGGCATCTTCGCGCAGCTCGCCGCGCTGGAGACGATGGTTTACCCGAGCAGCGGCCAGCTGCGCGCGAACGATTTGCTGGCACAGATCGGCACGCTGGAAATCGTGCCGATGGAGACGCCGCTGGCGCTGTTCGTGTGGAGCCGCTCGCGCATCCTGCCGGTGCGCGTCACCGAATTCAGCATCACCGAGGAGGCGTTCGACGCGGCGCTGAACCCGATCCGCGCCAAGGTCAGCCTGGGCTTGCGTGTGCTGTCGGTGAACGACGTTCCTGGCGGGCACAAGGCTGCCAGCCTGTTCATGAGCTACCTGCAGCAGAAGGAGCGCCTGGCTGGAGTGGCGGCCGCCCAGCCACTGTCCGCGCTTGGCATCGCGGGAGTGCCTTGAGAGGAGCGATCCCGCACATCGTTCGATATCCGCAATGGAAGGGCGTTGTTGTGCAACCAACTCGGTAACCAGGAGGGTCTATGTTCAGATTCGTGGTTTTTGCGGTCGGTGCTGGCATCGCATTCGCCGGCGCTTTCGGCGTAATGCCGGCGAAGGCTTCGTCGCTCTATTTCGAAAAGGTGGCTGTCAAGACAACGAGCGAAAGAACCTGCCTCAGTTTTGCCAGGCAGGTAATTCACCCCGGCGGTTACACCGGAATTCACACGAGCCAGTCCGAGGCAGCGGGCAATACGCAGGGCGTGTACGTCTCGATCACCTGCGTCGGGCGCGGCAGCCTGCCAGCGATCGCCGTAGTCATGGCGATGTCGGATGACTTTGCTGCCGCCAAGCAGGTGGGCCATACGGCCGCGACCCACATGGCGGGCGTTCAGCTCATTGATTAGCCGTGCCGTGATCCGGTCAGGGAGATGTCCCGATGACGATAAACTTCCCCTCCACCAGCCGCTACGCGCTCACCCCCGCCGCGACCCTCACACGCGCCGACGGCACACCGGTGACGTATCTGAAACGCCGCTTCGTGCCGCCACCGGAGAACTTCGCGCTGCTGCAGTGGCACCGCGTGCTGCAGGGCGAGCGGCTGGACAACATCGCGGCGCAGTACCTGGGCGATCCCGAGCAGTTCTGGCGCTTGTGCGACGCGAACCGCGCGCTGCATCCCGAGGAACTGACCGACACCATCGGCAGGAAACTTCGTATCACCTTGCCTGAGGGCATCCCGGGGGTGCCGCATGCTTGAGGGCGTGCACCTGACGCTGCTGGTGGGACCAGTGGTACCGGTGCCGGTGCCGCAGCTCGTGCTGGACGCGCTGACACGGGTCGAGGTGAACGCACCCGACGAAGGTGCGGGTGCGTTCACGCTGCAGTTCACGCTGAGCGTGCAGTCGCCGCTGCACACGCTGTTCCTGCTCTCGGGCGGCGGCGTGGTGCCGCTCTTGCGGGTGATCGTGGTGGTCACCGTGAGCGGCATGCCGCAGGTGCTGATCGACGGCGTGGTCACGAAAACCGAAGTGCTGCCGGGCGCGGACCAGCGCCACACAACACTGCAGGTCACCGGCGACGACCTCAGCACGGTGATGACCAAGCTGGAGTTCTCCGGCCTGCCCGGGCTGCCGTATCCGGCGATGCCAGCCGAGGCGATCGTGGCGCTGCTGCTGGCGAAGTACGCGTTCCTCGGCATCGTGCCGCTGGTGATCCCCAGCATCGCGATCGACGTGCCGATCCCGACCAACCGCATTCCGACCCAGCAGGGCAGCGACCTGGAATACATCTGCCTGCTGGCCGAGCGCGTCGGCTACGTGTTCTATCTCGATCCCGGCCCGGCGCCGGGCATGAGCGTCGCCTACTGGGGGCCGAAGGTGAAGGTGGGCGTGCCGCAGCCGGCCCTGAACGCGGACATGGATGCGGCCAGCAACGTCGACGAACTCAGCTTCAGCTACGACGGCAACGCGCGCCAGTTGCCGGTCGTCTACATCCAGAACGAACAGACCAAGGTGCCGCTGCCGCTGCCGATCCCGGACGTCGGCCCGCTGAATCCACCGCTGGGCCTGATCGATCCGCCGCCGCAACAATTCCGTCCCTTGCCCGAGACCGCAAAGTATTCGCCGCAGCGCGCGCTGCTGCTGGGCATGGCCGAGGCGGCGAAATCGGCCGATACCGTCACCGGCCGCGGCAGCCTCGACGTGGTGCGCTATGGCCGTGTGCTGAAACCGCGCCAGCTGGTCGGCGTACGCGGCGTCGGCCCTGCGTTCGACGGTCTGCACTACGTCAGCCAGGTGCGTCACACGATCAGGCGCGGCGAGTACAAGCAGAGCTTCCAGCTGTCGCGCAAGGGGCTGGTTTCCACCGTGCCGCTGGTGCTGCCGTGAACAAGTTCTTCGGCAAATACCGCGGCACCGTGGTCCAGAACGTGGACCCGGAACAGCGCGGCCGCATCCAGGTGATGGTGCCCGATGTGTCCGGGCTGATCCCGTCGAGCTGGGCGATGCCGTGCGTGCCGATCGCCGGCAAGCAGAGCGGCGTCTACGTGGTGCCGCAGATCGGTGCCGGCGTGTGGATCGAGTTCGAGCAGGGCGATCCGGATTATCCGATCTGGGTCGGCGGCTTCTGGGGCAGCGTGGCGGAGGTGCCGACGCTGGCGCTGGCCGGCAATCCGGCGAGCCCCAGCGTGGTGCTGCAGTCGGGCCTGCAGAACGCCATCTCGATCAGCGACCTGCCGGGGCCCACCGGCGGAATCCTGCTGAAGAGCATCAGCGGCGCGGTGATCATGATCAACGAGATCGGCATCACCCTTTCCAACGGCCAGGGCGCCACCGTCGTGCTCGCCGGGCCGACGGTGACGATCAACAACGGTGCACTGGTGGTGACCTAGGAGAAACACGATGCCGGGATTCGTCATCCATGTCGGCGCCAGCGTGCTCTGCTCGCACGGCGGCCAGGCGCAGGCCACCGCACCGAATCCGCGCGTCGCGGTGAGCGGCCAGCCCAGCGTGACGATGCCGGCGCCATGGCTGGTCGCCGGCTGCGTGCTGCCGCCGCCTCCGGGCGCGAACGGGCCGTGCGTCAGCGCGCAGTTCGTCACCGCCGCGACCCGGGTGACTTCCAACGGCCAGCCGCTGCTGCTCTTCGACAGCCAGGCGATCTGCGCGCCGACCGGTACGCCGCTGCTGATCGTCGCCAGCCAGACGCGCGTCACCGCGATGTGAGGACGCCAATGAACATCGACTATCCATTTCGTTTCGACCCGCGCGGCCGCGTCGCGGAAACCGGCGACGACGAGCACGTGCGCGGCATGATCGAGCAGCTGCTGTTCACCAGCCCGGGCGAACGGGTGAACCGGCCCGACTTCGGCAGCGGCCTGCTGCAGCTGGTGTTCGCGCCGAACAGCCCGGAGCTGGCCGCCGCGCTGCAGTTCACGTTGCAGGCGGCGCTGCAGCGCTGGCTGGGCGACGTGATCGACGTCGGCGCGCTGGCGGTGAGCAGCGAGGATGCCACCTTGCGCGTCGAGCTCAGCTACACCGTGCGTGCCAGCGGCGACATGCGCAGCGACAGCTTCGTAAGGAGCCTGCCATGAATGCCGCACATGAAACCGCGAGCCTCGGCACGATCGGCTGCGCGCCGCTGCCGGCCTGCAGCATGCCGGCACGGCGCGACAAGCTGCGCCAGACCGGCACGCTCAACGGCATCGACTACGTCGAGGTGGGCGACGACGGCACCAGCCTGTGCGTGCACCTGTTCGGCGACATCCCGCAGGGATTGAGTGTGGCGAACGTGCGCATCAGCGGCGGCGACCGCATTACCGGCCTGCACGCGCTGAGCGTGCATCCCGAGCTGGAACCGGAGCTGCACGACGACGCCTGCCTGCGCGTGGTGCTCGACCGCGAAGGCGACCACACCGCGTACTGCCTGTGCCTGGTGGACGCGGCCTCCGGCAACGACCCGGCAAGCTGGCAGGCGTACCCCGGCTTCGATCCGCGCTACGCCTGCGCCACGCTGCATTTCCGGCTGGACTGTGCGAAGACGCTGGATTGCGCCGATGAGGTGCCATGCGTGCAAGCGCCGTCGCCTGCGCCGGAGATCAACTACCTGGCGAAGGATTACGCCAGCTTCCGCCAGCTGTTCCTCGACCGCCTCGCGCTGGACATGCCGGCATGGCAGGAACGCCACGTGCCGGACCTCGGCATCGCGCTGGTGGAGACGCTGGCGTATACCGCCGACCACCTCAGCTACTACCAGGACGCCGTCGCCACCGAGGCCTATCTGGGCACAGCGCGCAAGCGCATCTCGGTGCGCCGGCATGCGCGACTGGTGGATTACCGCATGCACGAGGGCTGCAACGCGCGCGCCTTCGTCACGCTGGCCTCCAGCAACAATCTGAGTCTGGAGCTGGGCAACCTGCTGCTGCTGGTGCCGCCACCGGGGCCGGCGAATCCACCGCCGGGTATCATCGACGCGGGCCAACTCGCGGCGGCGCGAGTGCAGGGCGCCCTGATCTACGAGCCGATGCCGCTGGATGGCATGACCACGTTCGACGTGGTCGCCGCGCACAGCGCAATCCGTCTGCACACGTGGGGCGACGAGCTGTGCTGTCTGCCGCGCGGCAGCACCCGCGCCACCCTGGTCGACACACCGCCGCCCGCGCTGGACACGCCGCCCGTCGTGTTGCTGGCGACAATGGATGCCGCGCGCGTGCCGACGCGCGCGCTGAAGCTGGCCGCCGGCGACCTGCTGGTCTTCGAGGAAGTGCTGGGCGTGCAGACCGGCAACCCCGCCGATGCTGATCCCGCGCACCGACATGCGGTGCGCCTCACGGCCGTCCAGACGTCCGTCGATCCGCTGGACGACACCCTGCTGCTGGAAGTGGCATGGGATTCCTGCGATGCGTTGCCGTTCGACCTGTGCCTGTCGGTGCGCACGCCGTCGCCGGACTGCGCGTGGCTGCACGACGTCAGCCTCGCGCGCGGCAACGTGCTCTTGGTCGACCACGGCGAACAGGTGCGCGGCCAGTGCGCGTCCACCGCCGTCTGCAAGCCGACCGGCAGCGACGGCGACTACCCCGGCCTCGCCGCCGCACTCGTCGCGATGCCGGATGCCTGCACGCGCTGCGCCACGCTGGCCGAGGACTGCTGGCTGGTGCCGGGCAGCACGCACTATGGCTGCTGCCACTGCGACGACGCGGTGGCGGACGTGCGCCGTCCGCCGTCCGATACCGGCCACATGCTGCCGGATACGCCGTTGACCTGGGCCGAACCGCTGCCGCCGCACGCGCCGGTGTGCCAGCTGCAGGCGCGCGATCCACGGCGCGCGCTGCCGCAGCTCGCCGTCTACGGCGGCGCGCTGGCCGACGTGCTGGTTGCCGGCACGCCCGATCCGCGCTGGCGGTGGTTGCCGCAGTATGACCTGCTGGAAAGCGGCCCGGACGACCGCCACGTCGTGGTCGAGATCGACGACGACGGTGCCGCGCACCTGCGCTTCGGCGACGGCGTGCTTGGCGCGCAGCCGCAGGCCGGCGATTTCTTCTGCGCCGCCCCGCGCATCGGCAACGGCCCGGCCGGCAACGTGGGGCGCGACAGCATCGTGTGGCTGGCGCTGAAGTCGGGCGCGTTGTCGGCTGACCTGGTGCCGCGCAATCCGCTGCCGGCCAGCGGCGGCACGGTGCCGGAGAGCCTGGCCGAGGTGAAGCTGTACGCGCCGGGCGCGTTCCGCGCGAACCCGCTGCGCGCGATCGTTGCCGACGACTACGCGATGTTCGCCGCACGCGCGCCGGAGCTGCAGGGTGCCGCCGCCGCGCTGGAGTGGAGTGGTAGCTGGTACGCGGCCGACGTGGTGGTCGACCCGTTGGGCCGCGAGTCGTTGCCGGCAGGGCTGGCGCGGCGGATCAGGGCGCAACTGGAGCATTACCGTCGCATCGGCCACGACGTCGAGGTGCATGCCGCCTGCTACGTGCCGCTCAGGATCGCGCTGTTTGTCTGCGTGCGGCCGGACTTTCTCGTCGCCCACGTCGAGGCCGCGCTGCGCGACCGCTTCGGTACCGGCCTGCGCCACGACGGCACGCCCGGCTTCTTTCATCCGGATCGGCTGAAGCTGGGGGCGCCGGTCTACGCCAGCGCGCTGCTGGCCGAGGCACAGTCGATTGTCGGCGTGGGCCACGTCGAGGTGTTGTGTCTGGTTCGCGCCGAAGACAAGACAGCCAGCGTGCCCGAGAATGGCGTGCTGCACCTGGCCGCGCGCGAGATCGCGCAGGTCGACAACGATCCGGACCATCCCGACCACGGAAGCATCGCGTTCACGCTGGGAGGTGGCCGATGAGCTGCTGCAGCGCCTGTGGCAAACATGCCTGCGCCTGCGGTTGCGGCGCGATCGCCGGCACGCCGTTGCCGCTGTACAACCGGCCAGGACTGGACAGTCTAAGTTATCGCGTCGGTACGTACGCCGACTTCCACGCCACCATGCAGGCCGATTTGAGCGACGCCGCGCTGCCGGCGCTGGCCGGGCTGCGCACGCGCGAGGCCGACGATCCGGCGATGGCGCTGATCGACGCCTGGGCGGTCGGCGCCGACGTGCTGAGCTTCTACACCGAGCGCATCGCCAACGAAGGCTACCTGCGCGCCGCCACCGAGCGCCGCTCGGTGCTGGAACTGGCGCGGCTGGTCGACTACCGCCTGCGCCCTGGCGTGGCTGCCAGCGTCTACCTCGCCTACACGGTGGAGAAGGATTCGCCGCCGGTAACGATTCCCGCCGGCGCGCGCGCGCAGTCCGTGCCCGCGCCGGGCGAGCAGATGCAGGGCTTCGAGACCGCTGAGCCGCTGGATGCGCGCTTCGAGTGGAACGCGCTCAAGCCGCGGCTGACGCGACCGCCGGACATCACGCCGGACAACGTCGCGGCACTGAGCGAGCTGTGGATCGCCGGCACGGCGAACAACCTGAAGCCGAACGATCGCCTGCTGTTCCTGTTTGGCGACGACCTGACCAGCGGGACACAGGTGGTTCGTCTGGTGCAGTCGGTCGAGTTGCAGCAGCCCGTGCAGCACAGCAAGGTCGTACTGCAGCCGATGGATGCGGCGACGGTGCAGATCGTGGTGGCGGCGAACGTGGCGATCGCCAACTGGAGTTCATCCGGTGCAGGAACGAACTCCGACGAATGGCTGATGCTGATAAAAATGGTGCGAAAGAACCTGCTGCTGGGTGCCGACAATGGTGGCAGTTTCGACGGTCTCATGAAGCCGTACCGCTTGCGTGACAGGCTTCCTGACGGGCCGCCAGCCGCCGAGGCGTTCAAGAGCGCTGTGGATAAGGCGTTCGGTACAACGCCTTCGTCGGGCGAGAGCAGTTTCGGTTTTGTCGCGCTCTTCGACGCTCTGCGGGCCGCGCCGACTCTGCAGCCGGCCAACAGCCTCCGTCTGTCGCGCAGCGTTGCTACAGCGTTGAATACGGCCAGCGATACGCGCCCGCAACTATTGCTGAAATTTGCACCACGCCTGACCGACACCTTCTATCGCGCCTGGAGCAGCGTTCCACAGGGTAAGCCGTCGTCGATGCTGAAGGGCGTGTACGCGTTGCGCGTGGCAGCGTCGCTGTTCGGCTACAACGCGCCGAAAACGATCAGCCTGGTGCAGACGAAGCCGGGCGACAACGGGAATGTCACGACGACTTCCGTCGCCGAGGAGCAGGCACCGCAGCACGAGACGAACGACGTGTTGTCGCTCGACAGTGCGTACGATGGCGTATCGGCCGGTGGTTACCTGCTACTCGTCAAGCCGGACGACCTTTCCGAGCCGGTCACGGTGGTGAAGGCACGCGCCGTACGGATTCATCCGCGCACCGATTACGGCATCAGCGGCAAGACGACCGAGGTCGCCTTGGTCAATCCTGATCCCGCAACGCCGATCTGGAGCATCAAGGGGGATTCGAATATCGGCAAACTGCGCACGACTCAGGTCTACGCGCAGAGCGAACGGCTGACGCTGGCCGACCTGGCGATCGCTGACCCCGTCGGGGCGACGGACGCCTCGTTGCCGCGCAGCACCGGCGACAGCGCCACCCGTCTCACCCTCGACACCGCCGTCGACGGCCTCAAGGCCGGGCGCTGGGTGATCGTGGAAGGGCAGCGCAGCGACGTGCCGGGCACCGACGCGGTGACCGCTGCCGAGCTGGTGATGCTGTCCGCGGTGGAGCAGGGTGCCGATGTGAAGCTGCCCGGCGACACCGTGCACAGCACCCTGGTGTTCGCCAACGCGGGCCTTGCCTATCGCTACCAGCGCGACACGGTGGCGGTCCGCGCCAACGTGGTGCGCGCCACCCACGGCGAGAGCCGCCGCGAGGTGCTGGGCAGCGGCAACGGCGCCCTGCCGATGCAGGCGTTCGTGCTGAAGCAACCGCCGCTGACGTACGTGTCCGCGTCCACGGTGGACGGCGTGCAAAGCACGCTCAGCGTGCGCGTCAACGAGCTGCAGTGGCACGAGACGCGCAACCTCGCCTTCGTCGGCGCGAACGACCGCAACTACGTCACCGCCACCGACGACGACGGCAAGACCACCGTGAGATTCGGCGACGGTGTGCACGGTGCGCGCCCGCCTACCGGTGTGGAGAACGTGGTGGCGACGTATCGCAACGGCATCGGCACGCCGGGCAACGTGCGTGCGCAGCAGGTCAGCCTGCTGGCGACCCGGCCGCTCGGCATCAAGGAGGTGATCAACCCGCTGCGTGCTTCCGGCGGCGCCGACGCGGAGACGCGCGACCAGGCGCGCCGCAACGTGCCGCTGGCGGTGCTGGCGCTGGACCGGCTGGTATCGGTGCCGGACTACGCTGACTTTGCGTGCACATTCGGCGGCGTCGGCAAGGCGGCGGCGATCAAGCTGGGCAGCCTGGTGCAGGTGACCATCGCCGGCGCGGCCGATGCGCCGATCGACCCGTCGTCCGACCTCTACCGCAACCTGCTGCAGGCGCTGCGGCGCTACGGCGATCCGTCGCTGCCGGTGCGACTGGACGTGCGCGAGCTGCTGGCGCTGACCGTGAGTGCGAAGGTGGGTCTGCTGCCGGATTTCGCGTGGGAGTCGGTCGAGCCGACGGTGCGCGCGGCGCTGCTGGATGCGTTCGGCTTCGAGCAGCGCGCGCTGGCGCAGAGTGTCTACCTCAGCGAACTGGTCGCCTGCATGCAGGCAGTGCGCGGCGTGGCCTGGGTCGACGTGGACGCGTTCGGCAGCCTCGACGAGGCGACCCTGCTGGCCGGTTTCGGCGTGGGCGGCGACCAGCAGAATGAAGGCGCTTCGTTGATGAGCCGCGCCACCGCCACGAACGTTGCGACGGTGTCGCCACGCGTGCCAGTGCTGCCCGCCCGCTACGACGACGGCACGCTACGCCCCGCGCAGCTCGCCTACCTGCCGCCGAACGTCCCCGACACGTTGCTGCTGCAGGAGGCCACGCCATGAGCGCGCAACCGGATCGTCTGTACGACCTGCTGCCGGTGGTCTACCGCATGCGCGATGCGGAGCAGGGCTATGCGCTGCGCGATTTCCTGCGCGTGCTTTCGAGCCAGGCCGACGTGCTGGAGCAGAACATTGCGCAGCTGTACGACAACTGGTTCATCGAGACCTGCGACGACTGGGTGGTGCCGTACATCGGCGACCTGCTCGGTTACACGTTGCTGCCGGAGGCCGCCACACTGGATGACGGCGGCCGCTGCGGCGCCGGCCTCGGCCGCGTGCTGGCGCCACGCGCCGACGTGGCCAACACGATCGACGCGCGCCGGCGCAAGGGCACGCTGTCGCTGCTGGAGGATCTTTCCCGCGACGCGGCCGGCTGGCCGGCGCGCGCGGTGGAGTTCTACCGCCGGCTCGGCTGGATGCAGCATCTCGATCACCAGCATCCGCATCGCGGCGGCACCGCCGACCTGCGCGATCCGGGGCGGCTGCAACGCATCCGCTGGGCCAACGGCGTGTTCGATCCGTTCGAGCACAGTGTCGACCTGCGGCGCATGGGCAGCCGGTATTCGCGCGGCCGCCACAACATCCCCGCGGTGGGCGTGTTCGCCTGCCGCCTGCGCAGCTACCCGGTGAGCTGCACGCCGGCGTATTGCATCGAGGAGCGCGGCCCGCAGTGCTTCAGCTTCAGCGTGCTGGGCAACGACACGCCGCTGTTCCAGCGCCCGGTCGCGGAAACCGAGCCCACCCACATTGCCGACGAGCGCAACCTGCCACTGCCGCTGCGCCGCTGGCGTTTCGCCGAGCGCGGCCCGCTGGCCGACTACGCCAGCGTGTCGGCCGAACTCTACGGCGACGGCCGCAGCGTGCAGGTGTGGGCGCCGGACTGGCCGGCGAAAGGTCAGGGCGTGCCGGTACCGCGCGAGGCGCTGATCCCCGCTGACCTGGCCGGCTGGCGCGGCCAGGCGAAGCGCGGGCGCGTGGCGGTCGATCCCGAACGAGGCCGCCTGCTGTTCCCGGCCAACCAGCGGCCGAAGCGCGGCGTGTGGGTGAGCTACCGGTACGGCTTCGCTGCCGACCTCGGCGGCGGCGAATACGCGCGGGTCACGCCGGAGCTGGAAGGCGCTACGCGCTACGTGGTGCACGCCGCGCTGCCGGATCGCGCGGCGAACGCCACCTGGCCGGCCGGCCACTTCGGCAGCATCGCCGACGCGCTGGCGGCGTGGGTCGAAGCCAAGGTGGCCACGCCGACATTGCGCGCGCTGGTGATCGAGCTGGCCGAGAGCGGCGTGTACGAGGGCAGCATCGAGCTGCAGCTCGACGCGGGCGAGGCGATCCAGCTGCGCGCGGCCGAACGCACCCGGCCGGTGCTGCGCCTGCTCGACGTGCGCGCCAGCCAGCCGGACGCGCTCGGCATCGGCGGCCGTGCCGGCAGCCGCGTGCTGCTGGACGGCCTGCTGGTGGTGGGGCGCGGCATCGAGGTGCACGGGCCGGACGACGAGACCGCCGCGGACGGCGACCTGTGCGAGCTGCTGATCCGCCACTGCACTCTGGTGCCGGGCTGGGCATTGCAATGCGACTGCGATCCGAAGCGCCCGGGCGAGCCCAGCGTCACCCTCGATGGCACCCGCGCCGCGCTGCGCATCGAGCACAGCATCCTCGGCGCGATCGCCGTGATCAGCCCCGAACGGCGCGGCGAGCCGCCGACGCTGGAATTGTGCGACAGCATCCTCGACGCCACCGGCGCCGAACGTGTGGCGCTGGGCGCGCCGGACGAGGCGGTGGCCTACGTCGAGGCCAGTTTCCGCCGCTGCACGGTGATCGGCGAAGTGCAGGCGCACGGCATCGCGCTGGCCGAGGACTCGATCTTCGCCAGCCCCCTGCGCGTGCTGCGCCGGCAGCAGGGCTGCGTGCGCTTCTGCTACGTGGCCGAGGGTTCGCGCACGCCGCGGCGCTTCCATTGCCAACCGGATCTCGCGCTGGCCGCGGTCGATGCGACGCAACGCGCGCATGAATCGCTGCGCGTGGTGCCGCAGTTCCGCAGCCGGCGCTACGGCTCGCCGCACTACCTGCGCCTGACCGACGATTGTTGCGACGAGATTCGCCGCGGCGCGTCCGACCGTTCGGCGATGGGCGTCTGGCACGACCTGTACGAGCCGCAGCGCGAGGCGAACCTCGCGGCGCGGCTGGCCGAATACGTTCCGGCGGGCACGGACGCCGGCATCCTCTTAGCGAGTTAGGAGATCGACCATGAAAGGCGACTTCGCACGCGTCAGCTTCGACCCGGCGCTGCATTACAGCCAGGTTTTGCAACAGCAGGGCCGCGTGTTGCTGGAGGCCGACTGGAACGAACAGGCGCAGATCCAGCTGCACCTGCTGCGCACCCTGGTGCGCGACCTGGTCGGCCCGTGCTGGGCGGCCGGCACGGGCTTCGCCATCACCGCCCGCACCACCAACGCGGACGGCAGCAGCAAGCCGCTGCCGTTGACCGACTGGCAGCTGGCGCCGGGGCACTTCTACGTCGACGGCATCCTGTGCGTGAACGAAGCCGTATGCACGCTGGCGCAGCAACCGAATGCGCCTACGCCGGACTACGGCGTAGCCGACGGCAAGAGCGGCTTCGAGAACCCGCCGGCCGGTGTCGTGCTATGGCTGGACGTGTGGGAGCGCCACCTGTGCGCGGTGGAGGCGCCGGGCATCGCCGACGTGGCGCTGGACGGCATCGACACTGCCACGCGCGCGCAAGTGGTATGGCAGCTGCGCCTGCTCGACCAGCCGCGGGCGCAGCAGCAGCTCGACGACATCACCACGGCGCTGACGACGCGCCAGGGTACTGCCGGCAACCCGGCCGACGTCGCGGCGATCAAGCAGCAACTCGCCGAGGTGGCGCAGTTGCGCCAGGATGTCGCCGGCGGCCAGGCCAACGCCTCGCCCTGCGTGATGCTCCGCCAGCTGCTCGGCGCGCGCGCGGCGTACGCCTTGCCGCGGCTGCGCGCGGAACTGGGGCCGCAGGAATCCGACAACGATCCCTGCGTGATTGCTGCCGATGCGCGCTACCGCGGCATGGAGAACCAGCTGTACCGGGTCGAGATCCACCAGGGCGGGCCGGTCGGCGCGGCGAGCTTCAGGTGGTCGCGCGAGAACGGCTCGGTGGTGTTCCCGGTCACCGGCCACGATCCCGGCGCCACGGCGGACGACGGTAGCGCAACGCTGACGGTGACCCTGGCCCGGTTCGGCCGCGACGCCCGCCTCAGCCTGGCGGCGAACGACTGGGTCGAACTGGTCGATGACCGCTACACGCTGGGGCAGCGCGCGTACCCGCTGCTGCAGGTAATCGCGATCGACCCGGCAAACGCCAGCGTCACCTTGAACGTGCCGAAGAACACCACGCCGTGGCCGCTGTCCGACGACCCGCACGAGCACCCGTTGTTGCGCCGGTGGGACCAGCGCGAAGCGGTGAACGCGCAGGGCGTGCTGGTCGTCGCCGAAGGCGCCGCGATCGCGCTGGAGAGCGGCATCCAGATCACCTTCGAGCCCGGCGGTGTCTACGCCACCGGCGACTACTGGCTGATCCCCGCGCGCGTGGCCGGCGACGGCCAGCTCGACTGGCCGTCGCTCAACGGCGCGCCCGCTGCACTGCCGCCGCGCGGCCTGCACCACTACGCGGTGCTCGGCGCCAGCGGCGACGGCAACTACGACGAATGCTGCTGCCGCTTCGACAGCCTGTGCGAGTTGCTGCGGGCCGCGTCCACGACCGTACCGGGCACGCCCAACCACAAGCTGTTCGCCGCGCCTGCGGCCAACGCGGTCAAGTCGACGGCGGCGGGCAGCGCCAGGCGCAAGCAGACCCGCAAGCCGGGGAAACCCGCGGGTCCGGCCTGAGCATCATCGCCGCCGAGATGAACCCATTGCCGAGGAAACGGCCCCATGGATCCGCTGACCGCCCCGTACTTCCCGATCATCTACGTCCGCGGCTACGCGATGACGCCGAGCGAGATCGCGGCCACTGTCGCCACGCCCTACATGGGCTTCAACCTCGGCGCCACCAAGGTGCGCCAGGCCTGGGACGGCACCGTGCTGCGGCACGTGTTCGAGTCGCCGCTGGTGCGGCTGATGAAGGATTACGGCTACCGCGACACCTACACCAACGGCATCGAGATCAGCGGCGAGATCCAGGCGCGCAGCGTGGTGATCTACCGCTACTACGACCCGGCCGACAGCGACCTGGGCAACGGCAAGGCGTTGTCCATCGTCGAGGCGGCGCAGGGGTTGAAGGAACTGCTGCACCAGGTGCGCGACCAGATCTGCGGCGACGACGCCGCGCGCCGGCAGGCCTTCCGCGTGCACCTGGTGGCGCATTCGATGGGCGGCCTGGTATGCCGCAGCTTCCTGCAGAACGATGCGATCAGTACGCCCGAGGATCGCGCCATGGTCGACAAGGTGTTCACCTACGCCACGCCGCACAACGGCATCGAGGTGGCCGGCATCAACGTGCCCGCGGCGCTGGGCCTGTGGGACATGAACAACTTCAACCGCAGGACCATGGCCGGTTACCTCGGCCTGAAGGGCGCGCCGGAGCGCGTGGACACGCTGGACGGCAAGTTCGACCCGCGGCGCTTCTTCTGTTTCGTCGGCACCAACCAGCGCGACTACGAGGTGGCGCTTGGCCTCACCCGCAAGCTCGCCGGCGAGATGAGCGACGGCCTGGTGCGAATCGAAAACGCCACCGTGCAGGAGGCGCCGCGTGCGTTCTCCTATCGCAGCCACAGCGGCACCTACGGCGTGGTCAATTCCGAGGACGGCTACCAGAACCTGGTGCGCTTCCTGTTCGGCGACGTGCGCGCGGACGGTGCGCTGGACGTCGACGCGCTGCCGTTGCCGGCCTCGATCCAGAAGGCCAAGGACAGCGGCAAGCAGGTGCGCGCCTCGTACTATTTCGAGGCCACCGTGGCGCCGCGTGGCGCGGCCAACTACAAGCTCACCGAACGGCGCCGCGACACCTGCAGCGCGGTGCTGCGCAGCTTCGACGAGCTGCTGCGACCGGACAACATCGGCCGCGCCGCGCCGCGCTCGCCGGTGCTGTTCTCGGCCTTCCTCGACACCAGCAAGATCACCGTGGGCCGCACCATGGTCTTCAGCGTGGACCTGGCGGTGTCGACCACCGGCTACACCATCGACAACAAGCTGTGGCTCGACCAGCACGTCGAAGGCGAGTACCTGTTCCGCGACACCGTGGTGATCCGCGCCACGCAGAGCGCCGATGACTGGAACCTGCGCTACGTATTCGCCGACGAGCGCTCCAGCGAGTCGCTCGGTACGCTGGCCGCGCGCGATGGTGACGATTACCTGATCCCGCTGTCCTCGCCGAAGGGCTTCAAGGGCCAGCTGCGCCTGGCGGTGACGCGCCTGGCGGTGGCGGCCGAGCTGGCCGGGCAGGCCAGCTCGGCCGGCGGCTGATCGGCGGGGCCGGACGGGCGGTCCGTGTCGACGCGGCGGAAGCTGCCCTTACACTACGCGCATGAACGATCTCGCCGCCGCCTCGCCGTGGAACCTCAGCGTCGCCCCGATGATGGACTGGACCGACCGCCACTGCCGCTACTTCCACCGGTTGCTGTCGCCGCGCGCGCGGCTGTACACCGAGATGGTGACCAGTGCGGCGCTGGTGCGCGGAAAACAGCTGCGCCTGCTCGAGCACAGCCAGCAGGAACACCCGCTGGCGCTGCAGCTGGGCGGCAGCGAGCCGCACGAGCTGGCGCAGGCGGCGCGCTTCGGCGCCGAGGCCGGCTACGACGAGATCAACCTCAACGTGGGCTGCCCGTCCGACCGCGTGCAGTCGGGCCGCTTCGGCGCCTGCCTGATGCGCGAGCCGGCGCTGGTGGCCGATTGCGTGAAGGCGATGCGCGACGCGGTCAGCGTGCCGGTGACGGTGAAGTGCCGCATCGGCGTGGACGACCAGGACGCCTACGCCGATCTGCAGCAATTCACCGGGCTGATGCTGGAAGCCGGTGTCGGGGTGCTGGTGGTGCACGCGCGCAAAGCGTGGCTGAAGGGCCTCAGCCCGAAGGAGAACCGCGAGGTGCCGCCGCTGGACTACGAGCGGGTGTACCGGCTCAAGCGCGAGTTTCCGCAGCTGGTGGTGGTGATCAACGGCGGCATCACCACGGTGGCGCAGGTGCGTGCGCACCTGACGCGGCTGGACGGGGTGATGCTGGGCCGCGCGGCGTACCACGACCCGTACCTGCTGGCCCAGCTCGAGCATGCGCTGCATGGCGAGCCGCTGCCTGATCGCGACAGCGTGCTGCAGCGCCTGCGGCCGTACGTGGAGGCCGAGCTGGCGCGTGGCACCGCGCTGAAGCACATCAGCCGGCACCTGCTGGGCCTGTACCAGGGCGAGCCGGGCGCGCGGGCGTTCCGCCGCACGCTCAGCGAGGGCGCGCACCTGCCTGGCGCCGGCTGGGCGCTGCTGGAGCAGGCGATGGCGCCGTGCGCGGCGGCGGCGTGACAGCCGCCGCCCGTCCGGTCAGTATTCAGGCCTGATTGTCTAGGCTGGCCGCACCGGCAGTTGCCGGGGCGGTGACTTTACCCATGACGACGCACAAAAACTTCATCCATGCTCTGCTGATATCGCTGTTTGCCGGCGCTGCCGGACTGGCCGTGGCGCAGTCGGCCGAGTCGACGGTGACGCTGGACCAGGCGGTGCTCCAGGTGCAGCAGGAGACCGGCGGCAAGGTATTGTCGGCCGAGCAGCGGGGGGTCGGGCGCCGGCAGGAGTACCGCATCAAGGTGCTCACCGCCGACGGCCACGTCAGGGTGATGGTGGTCTCCTCCGAATCGGGCAAGAATCCGTCATCCGCCCAGTCAACCAAGAACCCGCCCGCCAAGAGCGCGGGCCGCAAGGAGAAACGCTGATGCGCATCCTGTTGGTGGAGGACGAGGCGCCGTTGCGCGAGACGCTGGCGGCGCGCCTGAAACGCGACGGCTTCGCCGTCGACGCGGCGCAGGATGGCGAGGAGGGCATCTACCTCGGCCGCGAGGTGCCGTTCGATCTGGCGATCATCGACCTGGGCCTGCCCAAGATGTCCGGCATGGAGCTGGTCAGGGCGCTGCGCGAGCACGGCCAGCGCTACCCGATCCTGATCCTGACCGCGCGCGGCAGCTGGCAGGACAAGGTCGAGGGGCTGAAGTACGGCGCCGACGACTACCTGGTGAAGCCGTTCCACGTCGAGGAACTGCTGGCGCGCATCAACGCGCTGGTGCGCCGCGCCAGCGGCTGGTCGAAGCCGATCCTGGCCTGCGGCATGATCAAGCTGGACACCACCGCGCAGACGGTGACGGTGGAAGGCAAGCCGGTCGACCTGACCAGCTACGAGTACAAGGTGCTCGAATACCTGATGCTGCATGCCGGCGAACTGGTGTCCAAGGCCGACCTCACCGAGCACATCTATCAGCAGGATTTCGACCGCGACTCCAACGTGCTGGAAGTCTTCATCGGCCGCCTGCGGCGCAAGCTGGACCCGGACGGCACCCTCAAACCCATCGAGACGGTACGTGGACGCGGATACCGCTTTGCCATCCCGCGCACCGACGGCGACGACGAATGAGCGTGGATCGCCGCGCCGCCCGCTGTCGCTGGCGGCACGCGCGGCGATCGCCACTACCTTCGTGCTGGCCGGGTTCCTCGGTCTGGTCGGGCTGACCCTGACTCAGACCAACAAGGCGCGCGCGCTGCGCACGCTGCACGACCGGCTCGAGAATTTCACCATCGCGTACATCACCGGCACCGACGTGAACCGGTACGGCCGGCTGCTGCCGCCGGAAACCTCGCCGAACCCCAACTTCTCGCGGCCGGGCTCGGGCCTGTATGCGGTGGCGCTGGGCGACCATGGCTTCCACTGGGAATCGTCCTCGGCGATCGGCCGCGACTTCACCTTCCTGAAACCGCTGGAACCGGGCCAGAGCCAGTTCGTGGGGCCGGTCGACACCCGCATGGGCCGGCTCTACTACTACAGCTACGGCGTGGCGCTGGACACCGTGGAAAAAAAATCGGTGCGGCTCACCGTGATGGTGGCGCAGACCGAGGACCAGCTCGAGGGAGAGAACGCGGTGTTCCGCCATACCCTGGTGATCTGGCTGTCGATCCTCGGCGTGATGCTGATCGCGCTGCAGTTGCTGCTGCTGCGCTGGAGCCTTACTCCGCTGCGCAAGGTGGCCAGCGACATGAGCCGGGTCGAGCGCGGTGACAGCGAGCAGCTGGACAGCCAGTACCCGCTGGAGCTGACCGGCCTGACCGAGCGCATCAACGCCTTCATCACCAACGAACGCGAGCAGCGCACGCGCTACCGGCACACCCTGGCCGACCTCGCGCACAGCCTGAAGACGCCGCTGGCGGTGATCCGCTCGCAGCTGGAATCGCCAGCGGCGGGCGACGAGGCGGCGCGCCGCGCCAGCGTGCTCGACCAGGTGCGGCGGATGAACGAGCTGGTCGCCTACCAGCTGTCGCGCGCGGCCACCTCCGGGCGGCAGACCTTCGCCAGCGCGGTGCCGATCGCCGGCCATGCCGAGGATCTGGTGCAGGGCCTGGAGAAGGTCTACGCGGCCAAAAATGTTCTCTGCGAATTCGACATCGAGGACGGCGCGGTGTTCTACGGCGAGCAGGGCGACCTGCTGGAGCTGATGGGCAACCTGCTGGAGAACGCGTTCAAGTGGGCCGGCCACCGCGTGCTGCTGGTGGTGAAGATGCTGCCGCAGCCCGGGCGCCAGCGGCCCGGCCTATGGCTGGGCGTGGAGGACGATGGCCCGGGCATCGCCGAGGACCAGATCGAGAAGGTGCTGCAGCGCGGCGTGCGCGGCGACGAGCGGGTGCAGGGCCACGGCATCGGCCTGTCGATCGTGCAGGACATCGTGCATGCCTACCAGGGCGAGCTGGTGGTCGACCGTTCGCCGGAACTCGGCGGCGCGCGCTTCAGCGTGAAGCTGGCGGCGAGCTGAGGCGACAGCGGAACGGTTGCGGATGCTCCGTCGCGGCGTTCAACGCGCGCGGCAGTAGCCAGCCGGCTCGCAGCCCTCGGCCGGCGAGCGGCCATAGAATATTTCCAGCAATTCGGCCACCGCCGGTTCGGCCTCGCGCAGCAGCTCCGGCTGCGAGTAATGCATCTCGCTGACCACGGCGAAGTACTCGGCGGCGCTTTCGGTGGCGTAGTGGTCGATCGGGCTGTTGCAGTGCTCCGCCGGCATGGCGGCCAGGCGGTCGTAGGCCTGCTGGAATTGCCCGATCCAGCGCCGCCGCGGGATGTCCACCAGCGGCGGCACGCCATCGGGCGGGCCGTCGAGCATGTCCAGCTTGTGCGCCATCTCGTGCACGACCACGTTGTAGCCGTCCCACGGCTGCTCCAGGTCCAGCTGCACGTCGGCCAGCGACAGCACCAGCGGGCCACGTTCCCACGCCTCGCCGACGCGGATTTCGTCGCCCTCGGTGACCACTCCGGTGCGGTCGTCGTGGTGGCTGCGGCGCACCTTGAACTCGCCGGGGTAGATCAGCACCTCGCGCCAGCCGCGCAGGCTGGCGCCACCTTGCCGCAAGGCCGGCAGACAGGCCTGCATGGCGATCAGCAGGCGCCAGTAGTCATCCAGCACGGCGCCGGCCAGGGCATGGAAGTGCTTGCGCGCCAGGAACAGGGCGGACAGCTGACGCAGCTGCAGCTGCCGTTCGGGGTCGAGCCGGCGCGCCAGCGGGCAGCCGGCCAGCGCGCGCCGCCACAGTGGATCGGCGATCGGCGCCGGCTCAAAACGCGCCCGCAGCGATTGCCACCATGGACCCGGCATGACGCCGAGCGTTACTGGATCGAGCCTGGCAGCAGCGATTGCCAGCCCAGGTGCGGCCGGCGCGCCGGCGTTGGCGTGGAGGAGCCGCCGCCGGAACGGGTGCTGCCGTTGCCGGAGCTGCTGCCGGTACTGTCGTTGCTGCCGGCCGGCGGGCAGTCGCGGTTGAGCCCCAGCACGTCGCCGCCGCTGTTGCTGCTGCTGGCGTCATGCGAGCTGGCGTTGTCGAGCGTGGCGTGCGAGGAGCTGTCCAGGTCCTGGCTGGCGTCCAGGCTGGTGGCCGCGGCACCACCCAGCCCCGCAACGCACAAGGCGCAACCGATAAGCCAATGGGTGGCACGCATGGCGATCGAACTCCCTGACCCTCAAGCGAAGATCCCGATCGTCGCAGAAACACCGAGGCCGTACCAGTGCTGCCGAGCTGCCCGCGGGTGCCGCAGGGCCGGTCGGCGGGCTAGAATCCGCCGATGTCCGAGCTGCCCCACCATCCGCCACGTTGTCCCTCGCCCGCTGCCGCTGGCGGGGCCGACTGATGCAGCCGGCGCAATTGCTGGCCCTGCTGGCCGAAGGCGAGCCGTTGTCCGGCGCCGGCCTTGCCGCACAGGCCGGGGTGACCCGCGCGGCGATCTGGAAGCAGGTCGAGGCCCTGCGCGCCCGCGGCGTGCCGGTCGAGGCACGCGGCACGGCCGGCTATCGGCTGCCGTGGCCGCTGCAGATGCTGGATGCGGGGCAGATCCGTGCCGCCCTGCCGGCACCGCTGGCGCGTTCGCTGGGAGCGCTGGAGGTGCATTGGGAGCTCGATTCCACCTCCAGCGAACTGCAGCGTCGCGGCCACGCGGCGAAGGACTTCAGCATCGTGCTGGCCGAGACCCAGCAGGCCGGTCGCGGCCGGCGCGGGCGCAGCTGGCTGTCGCCGCCCGGGCTGAATCTCTACCTGTCCTGCCTCAAGCGTTTCGAATCCGGTTTTGCCGCGTTGACGGGGTTGTCGCTGGCGGTCGGCGTGATCGTGCTGCGTGCGCTGGAGCATCTGGGCATCGCCGGGGCCGGGCTGAAATGGCCGAACGACGTGCTGGTCGCAGGCGAGCGCCACGCCGGCGGCAAGCTGGGCGGCATCCTGGTCGAGCTGAGCGGCGAATACCAGGGCCCCTGCGCGGCGGTCATCGGCATCGGCCTCAACCTGCGGCTGACCCCGGCGCTGCGCGAACAGGCGGGCCAGCCGGCCTGCGACCTGGCGACTCTCGCCGGCGGCACGCCGCCGGATCGCAATCATGCGGCGGCGGCGTTGATCGCCGCCCTGGTCGAGGGCTTGCGGCAGTTCGAGCGCGACGGCTTCGCCACGTTCAGCGCCGACTACGCGCGCCGCGACCTGCTGCGCGGCCAGCCGCTGCAGCTGAGCGGCGCGCTGGGCGCGATCGACGGCGTGGGCGCCGGCGTGGACGGGCGCGGCGCGCTGCAGGTGCGCATGGCCGACGGCAGCGTGCGCCGGATCGACAGCGCGGACGTCACGGTACGCCGCGCATGAGGCTGCTGCTCGACCTCGGGAACACGCGGCTGAAGTGGGCGCTGCAGGCGCCGCCGGAGGGCTGGCTGGCGCGTGGCGCGGTGGATTGGCTGGAAGCCGACCCGATGGCCGCGCTGGCATCGGCCTGGGCCGGTCTGCCGCGGCCGACGCGGGTGCTTGCGGCATCGGTGGTCGATGCCGCGCGCGAAACCCGGGTGGCCGCGGTGACGCAGCAGCTGTTCGTCTGCGCGCCGACCTGGCTGCGCACTCCGGCGCAGGCCTGCGGTGTGCGCAACGCCTACGCCGAGCCGCAGCGGCTCGGCGTGGATCGGTTCCTGGCGATGGTGGCGGCACATGCCGACGGCCACGCACCGTGCGTGCTGGCCGGCGTCGGTACCGCGCTCACGCTGGACGCGCTGGCGGCGGATGGCCAGCATCTGGGTGGCCTGATCGCGCCGGGGCCGCTGCTGATGCAGCAGTCGCTGCTGGGCGCCACGGCACAGGTGCGACCGGAGCGGCCGGGCGCGATCGTGGATCTGGCCGACAATACCGCCGATGCGGTGGCCTCGGGCTGCTGGCACGCGACGGCCGCGCTGGTCGAGCGCTTCGCCACGCATGCGGCGGCGCGGCTGGGCGACACGCCGACGCTGATCCTCGGCGGCGGCGATGCCGCGTCGCTGCTGCCGCTGCTGTCGCTGCCGGCACGGCTGGGTCCGGACGGCGTGCTGCGCGGCCTTGCCGTGTGGGCCGATGCGCCATGACGCCGTCCGTCTAGAATGATGGCCGCTGCCGCTTGATGGGGGTTCGATGTTCCTGCGCCTGCTGTTCGTGTTGTTGACTGCACTGAATATCGCGGTGGGCGCCTGGCTGCTGCTGGGGCAACCGTATGCCCGCGGCGGCATGCCCAGCGATCCTGGCGTGACGGAACTGCGCCTGCTGTCGGAACTGCCGGTTCCCGGTCCGGCAGCCGCGGCAACGGCGGCGATCCCGGCGGCGGCAACGGCAGCCGTCCCGGCCGCGGCGACCCCGCCGCGCAATCTCAGCTACAGCTGCCTTGCGCTCGGCCCGTTCGCCACTCCGCAGGATCTGCGCAGCGCGCGCCAGGCGCTGTCCGCGCAGACCGTGCGCATGCGCTCACGCCAGGAACAGGCCAGCCAGACCAGTGGCTGGTGGGTCTACCTGCCGTCCGCCGGCAGCCGCGCGCAGGCGCTGGCGGTGGCGCGCCAGCTGGCGGCACGCAACATCGACGACTACTTCGTGGTCAGCGCCGGCGACCAGCCCAACACCATCTCGCTGGGCCTGTTCAAGGACCCGGCCAATGCGCGCAAACGCCGCGACGAGGTCACCGCGGCCGGCTTCCCCGCGCGCATGAGCGAGCGCAGCGAGAGCGTGCCCGAGTACTGGCTGGACCTGGTGGTCGCCGACGGCGGCAACCTCGACTGGCGTAGCCGCGTGCGTACCACCGGCGTCGATGCGCACGGCACCGGCTGCTTCTGAACCGCCCCGCGATGCGGCCTGCTAGAATCCCCCGGCCTCGCCGGCATAGCTCAGTTGGTAGAGCAACTGATTTGTAATCAGTAGGTCGCGGGTTCGATTCCTGCTGCCGGCACCACTTCGCAAGCATCCGCATGCCACTTGAGTGGGCCTTTGCCGTGCCGGCAGCCTCGTGGTGATCGCGTCACCGCGTGCTCCAGGCTGAACGCTTCACGCCGGCCTTAACGAGATCGTCGCGGTCTGTCTACTTTTGCCTGTCCACGCTCGGCATCGCCGGGGGGATACGCGCGAGGGCACATCATGGGTACGCTTTACGTGGTGCAGGGCTTTCACGAGGTGGACGGCGATATCGTCGCGGACAAACCCATCCTTCACGGCATGGAACAGCTGGCGCGCAAGCGCGGCAAGATGTTGGCCGGGCAACTTGACGGCGTGCTGGTTTATGCGCAGGCGGCGGACGTTGACCGCGGCGAGTATTCGGAGCCAGTCATTCTCGCCCGTTATGGCTGGGTGCCGCATCCCGAGCAACAGAGCCTTTGCCAGGCGGGCTGAGCCAAGGCACAACCAAACGGCAACAGCCGTCGGCCGAGTTTCCCCTCGCGGGGCCGGGTGCGTACATCGGTCGTAGGTGTGCGCCGACATACACGGCGTGCCGCCCCATGCAGACTGGGCAAATACCGGAGTCACCGATCATCCATCGGCCAGGGGGCGCACGGGTGGGACTCCGGCACCGCTGGCCCTGGGAGTGCGGCGATGCGCATGGTTCTGACGATCAAGGAAAGCCGCCACGGCATGTGGTGCATCTGCAGCGGGGAGGCAGTGCTGTATGACAAGCTGCCCTTCGCACGCGCGATCCGGCTGGCGCGCGGGCTGGCTCGCGAGGAACACGCCAGCTCCGGCTGCGTGGCCAGTGTCGAACTGGCCTGTTCGGAATTCACCATCGCCCTGGCGCACTATGCGGGCGGTGTCAGCCCGCGCCGCGCCGCGGCCTGACGGCGCCGATCCGTTGCGTTGCCATACCGGCTACCGTCGCGCCGTGTACCGCCAACGGCGTGGCGGATGGGGCTGTTGCAGGATATCGCCAGCGCGCGAGGCGTCGCTTCTGCTCGCGATGTGCTGCCGGCGGTGACTGGCGGTTGCTGCGTGTGAACATGCGCGTGGCGTAAAAGCTTGCTAGGATCGACGCCGTGGCTGCGCAGGGGCAGTCCAGGGTGATTGACATGCAAACGCTTATTACGCATTCCGCCTTCTGGCGTGGAGTGTTGTTGTTTGCAGGGACGCTGTTGGGGAAAGTCGTCCGGGCTACCAGGCCTGCCATTTCACCGTCCCGGAGTGCAAGGGAACTGGTGTCATGGAATCCGGGGGCGCATTCGCGTCGCGAGGACGAACTGGCGCGAAGTCGCCAGACGGAATGCAACTGACGGGCTGCGCCGGCCGGACTGGCGCGCCGTTTCGCAGGAGCTGACGCACTGGTCGTGAATGCGGCCGCCGTGATCGTGCGCGGCGATCCGCCAACGTCGCTGCTTGCGTTCCGGTAAACTTCGGCTCGTTCGCGGCGCTTCATGCCGCGGGCATCTTCTCACAGGGACGGCGGTGACTCGTTCGGGACAGTGGCAGATGGTCCCCTTCGCCGGCGGCCGTCCCGACCTCGGCGGCGAGCGATGGCCCAGGCCGTGCGGCCGCCGCGACACATGGCGGGTAACCACGCATCATGGGCAAACAGACCGTTTCATTGATCGGCGTGCCGACCGACATCGGCGCCGGCCATCGCGGCGCGGCGATGGGGCCGGAGGCGCTGCGGGTGGCCAACCTGGCAGAGAAGCTGGGGCGGCGCGGGCTGAAGGTGATGGACCGCGGCAACCTGCAGGGGCCGCTCAATCCGTGGCTGCCGCCCGAGTACGGCTATCGTCATCTGGACGAGGTGGTGGCCTGGAATACGGCCGTCTATACGGCCATTCACCAGGAGCTGCAGGCCGGTCGCCTGCCGATCATGCTCGGCGGCGACCACTGCCTGGCGATCGGCTCGATCTCGGCGGTGGCGCGCCACTGCCACGACGAGGGCAAGCGCCTGCGTGTGCTGTGGCTGGATGCGCATACCGATTTCAACACCGCGCAGGCCACCCCTTCCGGCAACATCCACGGCATGCCGGTGGCCTGCCTGTGCGGGATCGGCCCGGCCGGGCTCATCGATCTGGGCGGCAACGTGCCGGCGACCTCGCCGGAGGTGTTCCGCTACATCGGCATCCGCTCGGTGGATGAGGGCGAGAAGCAGCTCGTGCGCGAGGCGAACATGCGCGTGCACGACATGCGCCACATCGACGAGATCGGCATGAAGCGCGTGATGGAAGAGGCGCTGGCGGGCGTCGACGAGAACACCCACCTGCATGTCAGCTTCGACGTCGACTTCCTCGACCCCAGCATCGCGCCGGGCGTGGGCACCACCGTTCGCGGGGGCCCGAATTACCGCGAGGCGCAGCTGTGCATGGAGATGATCGCCGACACCGGCCGCATGGCGTCGCTCGACATCGTCGAGCTGAACCCGGCGTTCGACAAGCGTAACCAGACCGCGAAGCTGGCAGTGGACCTGGTCGAATCGCTGTTCGGCAAGTCCACGCTGATCCGCTGAGGCGGCCTGGCGACGCCGGCGCGGCCGTTCGGCGCGCGCTGGCGGGTTCGCTTACCCCTCGATGAGCTTTGCGTCCGGCGCGTTCGCCCTGACCGAAGCGATGCCGGCGTCGCGCGAGTGCTCGCTCTCGTACATCTCGCTGCTGCCGATGACCTGATGGTTGGCGGCCTTCAGGTTGAAGTGGAACTTGCCGTTGACCGAGGTCTTCTTCTCGTAGCGAGCCGCGTCCGGCGCGTTCTTGCGTACCGACTCGATGCCGTTGTGCGCGCTGGCCTTGTCCCTGTAGCCCTCGCTCTTGAGGATGATTTCGCCGTTGGCCGCCTTGAGGTTGAAATAGGTCTCGCCGTTCTTGCCGGTAAACACGGTGAATTTGCCGCTCATGAGCTTCGGTCTCCTTGCCGTGGCTGGGGTCGACGGAATCTGTACTGGCGCATGTGATTTTTTTGGCAAGGGCCGCAGCCCGGCCGGTCGAGCTGTTTGGCGGGATGTCGTAGACTGCGCTTTTCCTTGCGCGGCGCAGCATGAACACCCGAGTCCTCACCGGCATCACCACCACCGGCACCCCGCACCTGGGCAACTACGTGGGCGCGATCCGTCCGGCGGTCGAGGCCAGCCGGCGCGATGACGTGGAGGCGTTCTTCTTTCTTGCCGACTACCACGCGCTGATCAAGAGCGACGACGCCGCACGCATCGAACGTTCGCGGCTGGAGATCGCCGCGACGTGGCTGGCCGCCGGACTCGATCCGCAGCGGGTCACGTTCTACCGCCAGTCGGACATCCCGGAAATCCCCGAGTTGACCTGGTTCCTCACCTGCATTGCGTCGAAGGGCATGCTCAACCGCGCGCACGCGTACAAGGCGGCGGTGGACAAGAACGCCGCGGCGGGCGAGGACGCCGACGCCGGCATCACCGCCGGGCTGTACATGTACCCGGTGCTGATGGCCGCCGACATCCTGGCATTCGACGCCAACCAGGTGCCGGTGGGGCGCGACCAGATCCAGCACATCGAGATGGCGCGCGACCTCGGCCAGCGCTTCAACCATCTGCACGGGCACGAGTTCTTCGTGCTGCCGGAGGCGCTGATCGAGGAACAGGTGGCCACCCTGCCGGGGCTCGACGGCCGCAAGATGTCGAAGAGCTACGACAACACCATTCCGCTGTTCGCCGGCGGCACGAAGCAGCTGCGCGAGGCGATCATGCGCATCGTCACCGACTCGCGCGCGCCCGGCGAGCCGAAGGATCCGGACAGCTCGGCGCTGTTCACCATCTTCCGCGCGTTCGCCGGCGAGGCCGAGACCGCAGCGTTTCGCCAGGCGCTGCTGGGCGGCATCGGCTGGGGCGAGGCGAAGCAGGCGTTGTACGAGCGCATCGAGGCCGACGTGGCGCCGATGCGCGAGCGCTACGAGGCGCTGATGGCCGACCCCGCCGCGATCGAGGCGACCCTGCACCAGGGCGCGCAGAAGGCGCGCGCGATCGCCACGCCGAAGCTGGCCGCGCTGCGCGAAGTGCTGGGCCTGCGCGCGATGACCACCGCGCCGGTGCATGGCGGGCACGCCCAGGCCGCGGCGAAGGCGGAGCGGGCTCCGCGCTTCGCCAGCTTCCGCGATGACGACGGCCGCTTCCGCTTCCGGCTGTTCTCCGCCGATGGCGAGGAGCTGCTGCTGTCGAAGCCGTTCGCCGATCCTAAGGCCGCCGGCGCGCTGCAGAAGCGGCTCAGGAGCCTGGGCGCAGCGGCGGCCGTGCTGCAGCTCCAGGCGCAGGGCATGAGCCTGGAGCTGGACGGCGAGGCGGTCGCCAGCACGCCCGACTACCGCGACGAGCAGGCGCGCGACGCAGCGCTGGCGCAGCTGCGCGTGGCGCTGGACCAACTCGCCGCGCAGGCATGAGGCGCGGCGCCACACTTTCCGGGTGATCGACCGATGCGTTACCTCGCCATCCTGCTGCTTGCGCCGCTGCTGCTGATCCTGTGCTGGGGCTACTGGGCGTACCCGAAGAGCCTGCCGCGCACGTCCGGCCGGCGCATCTTCGATGCCGCCGCGCTGCTGCTGGCGCTGATCGCGGCGGTGCAGTGCGCGGTGCTCGGCTTTGACACCGTCGAGCTGCCCGCGGTCGACGGCTTCGGTCGCGCCAGCGGCGCGATCTGGCAGCAGGTGCTGCCGGCGTTGTACGGCTACGGCGCATTCGCCGCCGTCGTCGTGCTGGCGATGCTGCTGCGCCATGTGCTGTGGGGACGCCGTCGGCGCAGCTGAGCGGGCCTGCATGTTCGGGGCGGAGCGCCGGTCACCGCTCATGGCGTGACTTGTGGCGGTCGAAGCGGACGCGCGCAGGCGGCAAGCTGTGCGTTACCCGGCGTGGCCATCCATCGCCTCCACGGCGCCACCCCGCGCCGCCTCCCCGCGGAAATTTTTCAACATGCGCCTGGCATGCCTGCTGTTCGTTACCATGGCCGCGCTGTCGGCACCGGTGGTGGCCGTCGAGATCGACGGCCACCTTGGCGCCGATGAGTGGAAGGGCGCGCAACACGTCAGCGACTTCCGCCAGACCCAGCCGCTCACCCGCAAGCCGGGCTCGCTGCCGACCGAAGCCTGGATCCTGGCCACGCCGCAGGGCCTGGCGGTGGCGTTCCGCTGCGTGCAGCCGCCCGGCGTGCCGCGCACCCATCAGCGCGTGCAGCGCGACTTCGAGGACCAGGTCGACCGCGTCAACGTGATGGTCGATTTCAACGGCGACGGGCGCACCGGCTACGACTTCGTGGTCAGCTCGACCGGCGGCGTCAACGATGCCGTGCTCACCAACGAGAACCAGTTCAACAAGGACTGGGACGGCAACTGGCGCCACGCGGTGAGCGAGGATGCCGAAGGCTGGACGGTGGAGATCCTGATCCCGTGGTACATCGCGCCGATGCACACGGCGCGCGATGGCAAACGCACCCTCGGCGTCTATCTCGACCGCGTGACCGGCTCGAGCGGCGAGCGCGATGCGTGGCCGGCGGCCAGCTTCACGCTGCCGCGCTTCCTGTCCGAGTTCAGCCGGGTCGAAGTGCCACAGTACGGCCAGTCGCTGCTGGCGGTGACGCCGTACATGTCCGGCCTGTACGACAACGTGCGCGGCCGCAGCCACTTCCAGCAAGGCGCCGACCTGCTGTGGAAGCCGAACGGCCAGTTCCAGCTGACCGCCGCGCTGAACCCGGACTTCGGCCAGGTCGAGAGCGACGACCTGGTGGTCAACTTCAGCGCCACCGAGACCTACGTGCGCGACAAGCGACCGTTCTTCACCGAGAACCAGGGCATCTTCGACTTCAGCCTGCTCGACGATTACAGCCAGCTGGTCTACACGCGGCGTGTCGGCGGCCCGTCGGACGATGGCCGCGGCGCGGCCGGCATCGACGCGGCGGTGAAGCTCAACGGCAGCTTCGGCACCACCAGCTACGGCGTGCTGGCCGCCGACGAGGGCGGCGAGGCAGGGCGCTTCTTCGGCGCCGCGCGGGTGACCCACGACTTCGGCGAGCAGAGCGTGGGCATGCTGCTGACCCGGGTGGACCGACCGTTCCTGGACCGCGAGGCCAGCGTGCTCGGCGTGGACCACCACTGGCGGCCGACGCCGCAGCTGACCATCGCCACCAACGTGATCGGCAGCGACATCCTGCAGTCGGGCACGCACACGCGCGATACCGGCGGCACGCTGATCGCCGACCTGGAGATGGGCGATGGCTGGCGCCAGCAGTGGCTGGGCATGCACTTCGGCGACCAGCTGCAGGTCAACGACTTCGGCTACCTGGAGCGCAACAACTTCAACTACGGCCACTGGGAAGTGCGCAAGCGGAACACCGCGCTGCCCGCCGACTCCGCTTACAGCTCGCACGAGTGGCGCTTCCGCATCGACGCGCTCGACAACGACCATGGCCTGCGTCTGCGCCGCCAGCTGCGCCTGCGCCGCAACAGCAACCTGCGCAACGGCGCCACCGAGGTGGTGCAGCTCAACATCAACAGCGCCGGCTGGGACGACCTGCTCACGCGCGGCAACGGCGCGCTGTTCCTGCCGCCGTCGCTGGACCTGGCCTACGAGCGCATCAGCCCGCGCCACGGCGACTGGGCCTTCAAGCTGGACGCCGAAGTCCTCAGCGGCGGGCTCGGCGGCAACCGGCAGCTCGGCTACAACGTCAAGTTCATCCCGACCTATTTCGTCAACGACGCTTTCAGCGTCTACGCCGGTCCGTACTACGAGCACGCGCCGGACTGGCTGGTGTGGCAGCACGACAACCTCGTCGGCCGCTACGACGAACACACGCTGCAGCTGGACGCCGGCTTCGACTGGAGCATCGACAGCCGCCAGGAACTGCGCGTGCGGCTGCAGGCGCTCGGGCTGGCCGCGCAGGTGCGCGGCGGCTACCGGGTGCAGGCCAACGGCCGCGCCGCCGCCAGCAACGATCAGGTCGACGACTTCGCCGTGCGCAACCTCGGCCTGCAGATCCGTTACCGCTACGAGCTGGCGCCGCTGTCGTACCTGTACGTGGTCTACGGCCGCGGCGGCTACGCCATGGACGAACAGACGCGCGACGCCGGCGACCTGTTCGGCCGCAGCCTCGCGCTGCGCGACGACGAGCAGTGGCTGGTGAAACTGAGCTACCGATTCGACATCTAGCCGGTTCCGGCGGCAGGCCGCCGCCGGCGTCACCGCGCAAGCCGTCGCGCCTCTCGACGGGATGGCCGGCGCGCTTGCACATGTTGTCGCGCCCGCGCGACTTTCCGCGGGTGCTCCGGCATGATCGTGTCGAGGCCGGAATGCGGCCGCGGCTCGTCACGGGTATGGCTTCATGGGTGTCGACTTTTCCTGGACCGGTTTTGCGGTAGCGTTGGGTATCGGCCTGTTGATCGGCGCCGAGCGCGAACGGCGCAAGAGCGGCGATGGCGATGCGGTCGCCGGTATCCGCACCTTCGCCGTGGTGGCGCTGCTGGGCGCGGTCGGCGCGAGCTTCGGTACCGCGACGCTGCTGCTGGCGTTGGCGGCGGTGGCGGGGCTGCTGGCGATTGCCTATGCGCGCGATGCCGGCGGCGACCGCGGCCTGACCACCGAGGTCAGCCTGCTGCTCTGCCTGCTGCTGGGCGCCATGGCCATCCATCAGCCGCCGCTGGCGGCCGGGCTGGCGGTGGCGCTGACCATCCTGCTGGCGGCGCGCGAGCCCATGCATCACTTCGTACGCGGCGTGCTGACCGCGGAGGAGCTCAACAACCTGCTGATGCTGGCAGCCGCCACGCTGCTGGTGCTTCCGCTGCTGCCGGATCGCCCGCTCGGACCGTTCGACGCGATCAACCCGCGTGCGTTGTGGCTGATCGTGATCCTGATCATGTCGATCGGTGCCGCCGCCCATGCGCTGCTGCGGCTGGTGGGCAGCCGCGTCGGCCTGCCGCTGGCCGGCTTGCTCTCCGGCTTCGTGTCCAGCGTGGCCACCATCGGCGTGATGGGGGTGCAGGCGCGCGACCAGCCGGCGCGGCGGCGCTCGGCGATCGCGGCGGCGGTGCTGTCGACCGTGGCCACCTTCGTGCAGATGGCGGCGGTACTCGCGGCCACGGACCTGGCGACGCTGCGCGTGCTCGCCGTGCCGCTGGCCTGCGGCGGCGTGACTGCGGCGCTCTACGGTGCGTTGTGGACATGGAGGGGCCTGCGCCTGAGCACGCCGGACCCGGTGCAGGGCAGCGTGGTGTTCAGTGTCAAGGCGTCGCTCGGATTGGGCTTGATGATCGCCGTGGTACTGGTGGTGTCCGCCGCTATGCGCGCCTGGCTTGGTGACGGGGGGCTGGCTATCGCCACGGCTGTCGCCGGCTTCGCCGACACCCATGCGGCGGCGGTATCCGTGGCGGCGCTGGCCGCCACGGGCAGGATCGAGCCAGCAGCCACGGCGCTGCCGATCCTGATCGCGCTGAGCAGCAACAGCGTGTCCAAGGCGGTGATAGCCCGCGCGAACGGCGGCCGCAACTTCGCGCGACCGGTGTTGCTGGGCCTGGCGCTGGTGCTGGCAGCCACTTGGCTGGGCTGGTGGCTGGGCTGAGGAGCGGTGGATTTTATCCGCGAATCTTGAGGGCCACGCGCACGCGGCGGCAAGGCGTCAATCCCAGCGGTTGAGGTGTGGCCCGAAGGCCTTGCGCTGCGGTTGCACCACGCAGAAACGATGCCCGCTGGGCGCCTCCAGCACCCACCAGCGCTCGCGCACGAACGCGATGCGGCGTGCCCCGAGCTGCTCCAGCCGTGCCACCTCGGCGTCGAGGTCGTCGGTCTCGATGTCCAGGTGCACGCGGCTGGTGTGGTCCACCTTCTGCAGCAGGATGATCGGTTCGTCCGCGGCGGTCTGCAGCTCCGCGTACCTGCCGTCGCCGTCCTGGTCGACGCTGGCGATCGGCTTGCCCAGCGCCTGGCTCCAGAAATCGGCGGCCGGTGCGAGCTCGTCGACCTGGCAGTCGATGACGATGGTGCTGAGTCGGCTGTGGTGCATGGGAGTGTCTCCGTCGGATGACGCCACGCCTGCGGCGACGCAGTGCGAGAATAGCCGCATGGTTCCGCTCAAGTATCTCCAGGCTTACCCCGCCACGCTGCAGGACAAGGTGCGCGCGCTGATCGCGCAGGAGCGCCTGGGCGAGCACCTGGCCAGGCGTTATCCGGCGCGCCATGACGTGCAGAGCGACAAGGCGCTGTACGCATACGTGGCCGCGTTGAAGCAGCAGCACCTGAGGAATGCGCCAGGCATCGACAAGGTGCTGTACGACGCCAGGCTCGACGTGCTGCGCAACGCGCTGGGCCTGCACACCGCGGTTTCGCGCGTGCAGGGCGGCCGGCTCAAGGCAAAAAAGGAGATCCGCGTGGCCAGCCTGTTCAAGGCCGCCGCGCCGGAGTTCCTGCAGATGATCGTGGTGCACGAACTGGCGCACCTGAAAGAGATGGACCACAACAAGGCGTTCTACCAGCTGTGCACGCACATGTTGCCGGACTACCACCAGCTGGAGTTCGACCTGCGCGTCTACCTGACCTGGCGCGAATTGCCGCCGACGATCAACGTGAACCAGCGGGAATGACGATGGACAGCGCGGCGTTGCAGAAATACCTGTTGCGGTTGTTCGAGCGCCACGACGTCGAACTGGAAGCGGATGAGGATGGCTGGCTGATCACCGATGGCGATTTCCCCGCGATCCGCGCCGCCTGGCACGAGGGCGCGGCCGGCGAGCCTGGCCGGCTCGACGTCGACGTGGTGCTGAGCGAGGAGCGCTACATCGAGGAGAGCTTCGCCGGCGATGGCGGCGACGCCGGTTGCCGTGATGCGTTGCGCACGTTCGAGCGCGACGTATTCCACGTGCTGCTGGCGGCGTGCTGGTACGTCACCGACGAACGCCGCATGCGGATCGCCGCGTGGGAGATCGGCGTGCGCACCTGGGACGTGTTCATCGGCCCGAGCAGCGCACGCGGCGCGGAGGCGGCGCGCATGCCGGCCGAGGCGCTGGCGTCGGTCGAGGCCGCCTTGAAGCGCGAGGCGTTGACGCCCGAGTTGCACTGGCTGCGGCTGGTGTACCGCCATGCCGCGGACGGCGATTCACGCTGCGAAGCGCTGCTCGACAACGAACCGTGGACGGCCGGGACGCTGGCGCTGACCGCCGTGCCGTGGCCGCACGACGGCGATTACGTCGCGCGCCGTTTCCTGCTGCTGGATGTGCGTGACTATTGATCCCGTCGGATAGGGGCCCGCTGGCGGGCGATGCTTTTGCTCTTGCGAATCCCGAATCCCGGCTTTCAAAGCATCGCCCGCCAGCGGGCTCCTACGAAGCTGGAAAAAGCGAACGGGCGCATGGGCGCCCGTTCGCTCAACGCAGGATCGTGGATGATCAGTTCGGCAGCGACAGATCGTCCAGCAGCGCCTTCAGGAAGCGGGCGGCTTCACCGCCGGTGGCGGCGCGGTGGTCGAAGGTCAGGCTGATCGGCATGCGCCGGTGCACTTCGATGCCGCCCATCACCGCCACCACGTCGTGGCTGAGCTTGCCGGCGCCGACGATGGCGACGGTCGGCGGCACCACCACCGGCGTCGCGTAGCGGCCGGCGAACATGCCGAAATTGCTGAGGCTGATGGTGTAGCCGGACAGTTCCGAGGCGGGAATCGTGCGGTCCTCCACCTGCGTGCGCAGACGCTTGATCGCGGCGCGGATACCGGCAGCGTCGAGCACGTCGGCGTTGCGCAGCGCCGGCACGAACAGGCCGTCGTCGGTGTCCACCGCGATGCCAATGTCCACCTGCGGGTGCAGCGTGCGGGTGAGGTTCTTGCCGTCGAACCAGGCGTTCAGCGCCGGCACCGTCTTGCAGGCGAACACGATGGCGCGGATCAGCCGCGCGGTGATGTCCTGCTTGCCGATCCAGGCGTGCAGGTCGGCGTCGTCCACCAGCGTGGTCGGCACCACCTGAGCGTGGGCGTCGGCCATCACGCGGGCCATATTGCGGCGCACGCCCTTCAACTGTTCCGGCTGGCCGCTGGCGCTGACGCCTGGCGACGCGGTGCGCACCGGCTTGCCGGCGAGCGAGACCGGGCCGCGCTGCGGCTCTGGCTGCGGCAGCTCGGGCGCCAGGTGGCGACCGGCGGACGCGGGCACAGCGCGCGCCGGGGCGGCGCCGAGTGCCGCGGAGCCGTTCGCGGCGGCGTCCTTCACGTCCTTCATCGTCACCACGCCGTCGGCGCCACTGGGGCGCACGCGAGCCAGGTCGACCTTGAGCTTCTTCGCCAGCGCGCGCACCGCCGGTACCGCCTTCACGCCGCCGATGCTGGCGGCCTGCTCGACGTGCACGGTATTGCCGCTGACCATGGCGCCGACCACGGTGCCTTCGTCCTCGCGGTCCTTGCCGCCGGTCTCGACTTCACCACCCTCGTCGGAGGCGACCACCTTCTGGCCATCCTCCGGTGCGGGGCTGCCGACACTTTTCTTCGGGCCGTGGTGGTGGCCGGTGGCTTCGGCCTCGGCGCGCTGCTTCGCGTTCGGATCGGGCTCGAAATCGGCCAGCGCGGCGCCGGTCTCGATGATGTCGCCGGGCGCGCCGTACAGCTTGATGACCTTGCCGGTGTACGGCGAGGGCACGTCGACCACCGCCTTGGCGGTTTCCATCGAACACAGTGGGGCATCGAGCTTGATGTTGTCGCCCACCTTCACGTGCCACTCGACCACGGTCGCATCGGGCAGGCCTTCGCCGAGGTCGGGGAGGTAGAACGTCTTGATATCAGCCATGAGGTCGGATCCGTATGGTAGGGCGGGCACTGCCCGCCGGCTTTTGCTCAGGTCTTGCGTGGCCACGTGCGGTAGTGCGGCGGGCAGTGCCCGCCCTACGCGGCGTTTCTGCGCCGATTATGACGCTGCCAGCGTGCGCTTGGCCGCGTCGACGACGCGTTCCACGCTCGGCAGGTACTTCATTTCCAGGCGGAACAGCGGGATGTGCGTGTCGAAGCCGGTGACACGCTCGACCGGGGCGAGCAGGTCGTACAGGCATTCCTCGGCGACGCGCGCGGCGATCTCGGCGCCGAAGCCGGCGGTCTTCGGCGCTTCGTGCACGATCACGCAGCGGCCGGTCTTCTGTACCGACTCGGCGATGGTGTCGAAGTCCAGCGGGGTCAGCGTGGCCACGTCGATCACCTCGGCGCTGATGCCTTCGGCGGCCAGCGCATCGGCCGCTTCCAGCGCTTCCTTCACCTGTGCGCCCCAGCTGACGATGGTGACGTCGGTGCCGTCGCGCAGCACGAAGCACACGTCCAGCGGCAGCGCCTCGCCGTCGTCCGGCACCTCTTCCTTGTACTGTCGGTAGATGCGCTTGGGCTCGAAGAAGATCACCGGGTCGGGATCGCGGATCGCGGCCAGCAGCAGGCCGTAGGCGCGCGCCGGCGAGGACGGCAGCACCACGCGCAGGCCGGGGATGTTGGTGAACAGGTGCTCGTTCGCTTCCGAATGATGTTCCGGCGCGCGGATGCCGCCGCCCCACGGCGCGCGCCACACGGCCGGCACGGTGAGGCGGCCGCGGGTGCGGTTGCGCATGCGCGCGGCGTGGCAGGCGATGTGCTCCATCATCGGGTAGATGAAGCCTTCGAACTGCGCCTCGGCCACCGGCTTCATGCCCTGCACGGCCATGCCCACGGTGACGCCGGCGATGGTCATTTCGTCCAGCGGCGTGTCGATCACGCGCCATTCGCCGAATTTTTCCTGCAAACCTTGCGTGGCGCGGAACACGCCGCCGTTGACGCCCACGTCCTCGCCCAGCACCACGACGCTCGGGTCGTGCGCCATTTCGTAGGCGAGCGCCTGGGTAACCGCTTCGATGAGAGTGATCTGTGCCATGACTCAGTGGGCCTTGTTTTCAAGCGAGAGGACGTAGTCGCGCTGTTTCGCGAGATCGGCGGGGACTTCGGCGAAGATGTAGTCGAACATCGCCGTGACCGGCTGAGTCTTCGTTTCGAGGTAGGCGTTCACCTCGTTGTCCATCCAGTCGTCGCACTCGGCCTTCCAGGCTTCTTCCTTGGCGTCGTCCCACACGCCCTTGGCCACCAGCCAGTGCTTCAGGCGCTTCATCGGTTCCTTGGCCCAGGCTTCGTCGACTTCGTCCTTGCCGCGGTAGCGGCGCGCGTCGTCGGCGGTGGTGTGGTCGCCGAGACGATAGGTGACCAGTTCCAGCACGCTGCCGCCCTGGCCGTTGCGCGCGCGCTCCAGCGCGTCTTCCATCGCCTTGCGCACGGCGATGATGTCGTTGCCGTCCACCTGGATCGAGTAGAGGCCCGCCGCGATGCCTTTCTGGGCCAGCGTCTGCGCGCCGGACTGGATCTTGCGCGGTACCGAGATCGCCCACTGGTTGTTGACGATGGCGATCACCAGCGGCAGCTCGCGCGCGCCGGCCATGTTGATGGCGCCGTAGAAGTCGCCCTTGGACGAGCCGCCGTCGCCGATGGTGGCCACCGCCACGCGCTTCTCGCCGCGGATCTTGAACGCCAGCGCCGAGCCGGCCGCGTGCAGGCACTGCGTGGCGATCGGCACGCTCCAGGCGAAGTCGTGGCGTGCCGGTTCCTTCTGGTAGTCGTTGCCGCGCTCGTCGCCGCCCCAGTACATGTACACCTCGCGCGGCTGCACGCCGCGATAGAGCTGGGCGCCGTATTCGCGATAGCTCGGTGCGTACACGTCTTCCGGCCGCATCGCGCTGCCGATGCCCACATGCGCGGCCTCGTGGCCGAGGCAGCTGGCATAGGTGCCCAGCTTGCCGGTGCGCTGCAGCGCGATCGACTTGGCGTCGAACACGCGGGTGGACAGCATCAGCTTGTACAGCTCGACCATGTGGCCGAGGTCTTTCGCGAACTCGGGCAGATCATCACGGACCTGCTTGCCCTCGGCATCGAGGTATTGCAGGTATTCGATTTCAAACTTGGCGGCGATGGTCACGACTCGCTCCGGGGGTGGGAGAAGAAGATGGCTGGCGGTGGCATGGCTCCGACGCACGAGGCACAAACGACCGCACAAGACCGCGCTTGATAGCAGGCAGGGATGTTGCACTGCAAGGCACAGCGCAGCATGCGTGGGCGTACGGGCGGGCTGTCGCGGGCCGGCGCAGCGCCGTCGGTCCGCGCCACGCCGACCTTTCCGGCCGGGGCAAGGTAGCGACGATCGGACGCATCGGCCCTGCCCTGGATCAGCAATCCGGCGCACGCCTGCGGGCGGCCCGGATCGCGGGTGCTTGCCCCGGATCAGGACCCGCTGGGTGCGCAGCCGCTACCATGCACGTTTCCACCGTGCGGGGAGCACCATGACGGACAACCAGCGCGAGCTCGAGGCAGGCATCGAGCGCGACCTTTCCGGGCGCATGACCTATGCGAGCTATCTGCAGCTGGAGACGCTGCTGTCCGCGCAGCGGCCGGTATCCGACCCGCCTTACCACGACGAGATGCTGTTCATCGTGCAGCACCACGTGGCCGAGCTGTGGCTGAAGCTGTTGATCCACGAATTGCGCGCCGCGCTGGCGCTGCTGCGCGAGGACCATGCCGACCAGGCGCTGAAGGTGCTGGCGCGGGTGAAGCAGATCCAGCGCCAGCTGTTCGAGCAGTGGGCGGTGCTGGAGACAATGACGCCGCATGAGTACCTGGCCTTCCGCGATGCGCTGGGACCGTCGTCGGGTTTCCAGAGCGCGCAATACCGCACGGTGGAGTTCCTGCTGGGCAACAAGAACGCCGACATGCTGACGGTGTTCGAGCACGATCCGGCGATCCAGCAAGGCCTGCGCGACACGCTGCACGCGCCGGGCGTCTACGACGAGACGCTGCGCTGGCTGGCGCGGCGCGGCCATGCGGTGCCGCAGGAGCTGCTTGCGCGCGACGTCAGCCAGCCGTGGCAGCACAGCGAGGCGCTGCTGCCGGTGCTGCGCGCGATCTACGAGGCGCCGGAGCAGCACTGGGCCGAGTTCCATCTGTGCGAGACGCTGGTGGACATCGAGGAGAGCTTCCAGCTGTGGCGCTTCCGCCACATGAAGGCGGTGGAGCGCATCATCGGCTTCCGCCGCGGCACCGGCGGCTCCTCCGGCGTGGGCTTCCTGAAGAAGGCGCTGGACCTCACCTTCTTCCCCGAGCTGATCGAGGTGCGCACGGTGCTGGGCAGCTAGCGACGCGTGCTGCAGCGCATTTGACGGATGCGCGGCCTGCGGTTACATCTGCCCGTTCGCAAGATTTTTCGATCGACAGACCCCAGGGGACAGGCATGGGCAACACCACACTTCCCGGCGACGCCAGGCCGGTACCCGACTATCCGCAGCTGCTGGGCCACCCGCGCCCGCTGTGGATGCTGTTCATGTCGGAGTTCTGGGAGCGCTTTGCGTTCTACGGCATGCGCTGGGCGCTCACGCTGTACATCGTGGCGCAGTTCTACGAGGGCAACGACGCCGGCCAGGCGGACGCCAGCCGCACCTACGGCGCGTACCTGGCGCTGGTCTACGCCACCGCGGTATTCGGCGGCTACGTGGCCGACAAGATCCTCGGCTACCAGCGCTCGATCCTGCTCGGCGCGGTGGTGATGGCGGCCGGCCTGTTCATGGTGATGGTGCCGCACCACGCGGTGTTCATGCTCGGCCTGGCCACCATCATCGTGGGCAACGGCCTGTTCAAGCCGAACATCTCCTCGATGGTGGGCCAGCTTTACGCGCAGGGCGACTCGCGCCGCGACCGCGGCTTCACCCTGTTCTACATGGGCATCAACGCCGGCGCGCTGATCGCGCCGGTGCTGACCAGCATCCTCGCCAACAAGGTGTTCGGCACGCCCGGCCACCACAACTACCACGTGGTGTTCGCCGCCTCCGGCGTGGGCATGCTGATCAGCCTGGTGTGGTTCTGGTTCGGCCGCCGCCAGCTCGGCCCGGTCGGCCGCCCGGCGCCGGAGCAGGCCAGCCGCATGCGCGTGGTGTACGTGGTGCTCGGCGTGCTGGCGGCGATCCCGCTGGTCTACCTGCTGATGGACAAGGCCGGCGCGGTGGCGATCCAGTGGCTGCTGAGCGTGCTGTTCCTGGGCGTGGGCGTGATGCTGGTGGTCGAGGCGATCCGTACCGGCCGCGTGCAGATCCAGCGGGTGATCGCGATGCTGATCATCTTCACCTTCAACGTGCTGTTCTGGATGTTCTTCGAGCAGGCTGGCAGCTCGTTCAACTTCCTGGCGCAACATATCGTCGACCGCAACCTCGGCGGCTGGGAATTCCCGATCGGCTGGTTCCAGTCGGTCAACCCGGTGGCGATCGTGCTGCTGGCGCCGCTGATCTCGCTGGCCTGGGGCTGGCTGGACAAGCGCGGCGCCGAGCCTTCGATCCCGCGCAAGTTCGGCCTGGGCCTGATCGGCAACGCGCTGGGCTTCGCGGTGCTGATGTATGCGCTGTCGGCGCTGGTTGGCCAGGACGGCATGATCCCGCTGTGGACGCTGGTGCTGTGCTACGTGCTGCAGACCGCCGGCGAGCTGTGCCTGTCGCCGATCGGCCTGTCGATGGTGACCAAGCTGGCGCCGGTGCGGCTGGTCGGACTGGGCATGGGCGGCTGGTTCCTGTCCACCGCGATCGGCAACAACCTCGCCGGCCTGTTCGCCGGCCACGTCAGCGGCGAGACCGGCATGACCGTGGATTCGGCATTGTCCGGCTACACCATGGGCTTCTGGATCCTGCTCGGCGGCGGCATCGTGCTGTTCCTGGTTGCGCCGCTGATCAACAAGCTGATGCATGGGGTGCGCTGAGGGCCGGGAGTAGGGAACAGGGAATCGGAAGAGCAGCGCGACGCTTCGCTTCTTATCTATTCCCGATTCCCTACTCCCTATTCCCCGCCTCACAAACATTGACGCCATGCCAAGCGCCCGGTTACATCTGGGCGCTTGCGGCTGCCTGACGCATGCCGACGAGGGGATTGCATGAGCCAGACCAGCACCGCCGGCGATAGCGTGACCACGCCCGACTACCCGCAGCTGCTCGGCCATCCGCGCCCGCTGTGGATGCTGTTCATGACGGAGTTCTGGGAGCGCTTTGCCTACTACAGCGTGAGCTGGGCGCTGGTGCTGTACATCGTGGCGCAGTTCTTCCATGGCGATCCGGCCGGGCAGGGCTGGGCGGCCGGCATCTACGGCGCCTACACCGCGCTGATCTACGCCGCCTCGATCTTCGGCGGCTACGTGGCCGACCGGGTGATCGGCTACCAGCGCTCGATCCTGCTCGGCGCGGCAGTGATGGCGGCCGGCCTGTTCACCCTGCTGCTGCCGAGCAAGCCGCTGATGATGCTGGGGCTGGCGCTGGTGATCGCCGGCGACGGCCTGTTCAAGCCGAACATCTCCACCATGGTCGGCCAGCTCTACGGTCGCGACGATCCGCGCCGCGACCGCGGCTTCACCCTGTTCTACATGGGCATCAACGCCGGCGCGTTTGTGGCGCCGCTGCTCACCGGCTGGCTGGCCGCCACCTTTACCGACACGCCGATGCAGCAGAACTACCGCGTGGTGTTCGCCGCCGCCGGCGTGGGCATGCTGCTGAGCTTCCTGTGGTTCTGGTTCGGCCGCCGTGGGCTCAAGGGCGTGGGCCGTCCGCTGCCGGGCATGGAAAACCGCCTGCGCGTGCTGTGGGTGCTGATTGGCGCGGCGCTGGCGGTGCCGCTGATCTACGCGCTGCTCGCCTATGTCGGCGCCGACGGCCTGCAGTGGTTGCTCGGCGCGCTGTTCATCGGTGTGGCGGCGGCGCTGATCATCGAGGCGCGGCGCCACGATCGCGTGCAGCTGCACCGCGTGATCGCCATGCTGATCGTGTTCGGCTTCAGCGTGGTGTTCTGGACCTTCTATTTCCAGTTCGGCACCTCGCTGAACTTCCTGGCCGAGAACTGGGTGGATCGCGAGATGTTCGGCGGCTGGATCTTCCCGGTCGGCTGGTTCCAGTCGGTGACGCCGCTGGCGATCCTGGTGTTCGCGCCGCTGTTGACGCTGGTGTGGGGCATGTTCGCGCGACGCCATGCCGAGCCGTCGATCCCGCGCAAGTTCGGCTTCGGCCTGATTTTCAACGGGCTGGGTTTCGTGGTGCTGGTGTATGCGCTGAAGGAGTTGCTCGGCCCGACCGGACTGATCCCGTTCTGGCCGCTGGTGCTGTGCTACGTGATGCAGACGCTGGGCGAGCTGTGCCTGTCGCCGATCGGGCTGTCGATGGTGACCAAGCTGGCGCCGCCGCGCTTCGTGGGCCTGGCGATGGGCGGCTGGTTCCTCTCGCTGGCCGCGGGCGGCGACTTCTCCGGCCTGGTGGCGCGTTCGATCAGCGGCACGCACGGCATGACGGTGGCCTCGGCGCTGTCCGGCTTCAGTTTCTGTCTCTGGGTGCTGCTCGGCTCAGGCGCACTGCTGCTGGCGATCTCGCCGCTGATCAACCGGCTGATGCACGGGGTGCGCTGAGCCGCGCGGGAACGGAGCCCGTCCGCCGCCAGTGCGGCTCGGTTGCATGAAACTTTGGGCGAGGGAATCTGGTCGTGCCCTGCTGCTGCCGGTGCGAGACGGTTCGAATCGTGATCACGGCGCGGGCCGCGACCGTATCGCATCCGTGCCGGGAGGCGGGCGCGCTGCAGCGTACCTTTACCAGCGTTTCACACTTTCTCTACCAGTATCCTCGCGAAGGCATCGTCGCCCGGGCTGGTTTGTGTCAGCGGCGAGTCGTCATTGATCAGGTCGATTCCCGCGCGGGAGACGCTTCTGGCACAACCCGCCGGGCCACTTTATTGCAGTGGGGGTGCCGGTGTTGATCAAGAGCTCGAAGCAGGTCTCACGCTGGCGCAACCCCAAACGGTTCCCGGTATCCCGCAACTCGGGCGCATCCCCCGCCTCGCGCATCGAAGCGGGCGTGACCTGGCCCGAACCGGAAGGCGCCACCCGGGTGCAGCACCTGCAGGTGTACCGCTACGACCCTGATTCGGGGCGCAATCCACGCATCGATACCTATGCCATCGACCGCGACAAGTGCGGGCCGATGCTGCTGGACGCGCTGATCAAGATCAAGAACGAGATAGATCCCACGCTGACGTTTCGCCGTTCGTGTCGCGAGGGCGTGTGCGGCTCGTGTGCGATGAACATCGATGGCAGCAACTGGCTGGCGTGCATCCGCTCGCTCGACGAAATCAACGAGCCGGCCACGGTGTACCCGCTCAACAACATGGACGTGGTCAAGGACCTGGTCGGCGACCAGACCCACGCCCTGGCCCAGTACACCTCGATCAAGCCGTGGTTGCGCAGCAAGACGCCGGCCCCGACGCGCGAGCGTCTGCAGTCGCCGGAGGAGCGCAAGCGGCTGGACGGGGATTACGAGTGCATCCTGTGTTTCTGCTGTACCTCCGGTTGCCCCAGCCACTGGTGGAACGGCGATCGCTTCCTTGGGCCGGCGGTGCTGCTGCAGGCCCACCGCTGGCTGGTGGACAGCCGAGACGAAGCCACCGGCGAACGGCTGGACGAGCTGGAAGATCCGTTCAAGCTGTACCGCTGCCACACCATCCTCAATTGCACGCGCACCTGCCCCAAGGGGCTCAACCCCGGCAAGAAAATTGCCGAGGTCAAGCTGATGATCCAGCAGCGGCGCAGTTGAGCGATGGCCACGACCAGACTTCGTCCGCGCTCCCCGGACATCCAGATCTACAGGCCGCAGTTGACCTCGGTGCTGTCGATCCTGCACCGCATCACCGGCGTGCTGCTCAGCGTGGGCAGCGTGTTGCTGGTGGCGTGGCTGGTCGCGGTGGCGGATGGTGGCGACGCCTATGCCATGGCCGATCGCTGGCTGCATTCGTGGGTCGGCATGCTGTTGCTGCTGGGCTGGATCTTCGCGTTGTTCTACCACCTGTGCAACGGCATCCGGCACCTGGCCTGGGACCTGGATTTCGGCTTCGAGCTGGGCAGCATCTATCGCTCCGGCTGGACGGTGGTGGCGGTCAGCGTGATTCTGACCCTGCTTACCTGGACGCTCGGTCTGGCGGGTGGGGAATAGGCAAATGTCCGAATGGCACCGACGTGACCCGCTCAACCGCAACCCGGCTTCTGCCCGGGCCTCGGCGCTGTATCGCGCCATCGGCCTGGGTTCGGCCAAGTCCGGCGCACACCACTGGTGGCTGCAGCGGATGACCGCGGTGGCGCTGGTGCCGCTGTTGTTGTGGTTGGTGGTGTCGTTGCTTGCCCATGCCCGCGGTGGTCATCAGGCGGTGGCGCTCTGGCTGGGCCGGCCTGCGGTAGCCGTGACTATGGCCGTGCTGCTGGTGGCGCTGTTCTGGCACATGAAGCTGGGCCTGCGCGTGATCGTGGAGGATTACGTGCACGCCGACCGCGTGAAATTCGCGGCCCTGGCCGCGGTCGATCTGGTCTGCGTGGCGCTGATGGCGATCGGCGTGTTCACCAGCTTGTACCTGGCGTTTCGATAACCGCCCCCGCGCCACCGTTGATCGCCGGACAGGCGAACGGACGGGCGGCATGTTCCAGACTCGACGAGGAGATTTTCATGAGCAGCGACAGCTTCGGCACGCGCGACACGTTGACGGTCGACGGGACCCGTTATCAGATTTACCGGCTCGATCGGATCAAGACCGCGCACCGGCTGCCCTACAGCCTCAAGGTGCTGCTGGAAAACCTGTTGCGCAACGAGGATGGCCACCTGGTCACCCGCGAACAGATCCAGTCGCTGGCGGACTGGCAGCCCCGGGCCACCGGGCAGCAGGAAGTGCAGTACACGCCGGCGCGCGTGCTGATGCAGGATTTCACCGGCGTGCCGTGCGTGGTGGACCTGGTGGCGATGCGCGACGCGATCATCGCGCTGGGTGGCGATCCGCAGCAGATCAACCCGCTGGTACCCAGCGAGCTGGTGATCGATCACTCCGTCATCGTCGATGCGTTCGGCCAGAGCGACGCCTTTTCCATCAATGCGCAGCTTGAGTTCGAGCGCAACGTGGAGCGCTACCAGATGCTGCGCTGGGCGCAGCACGCGTTCGACAATTTCAAGGTGGTGCCGCCGGATACCGGCATCTGCCACCAGGTCAACCTGGAGTACCTGTCGCGCGTGGTGTTCACCCGCGAGGGACCGGACGGCATGCTGGCCTACCCCGATACGCTGGTCGGTACCGACTCACACACGCCGATGGTCAACGGACTGGGCGTGCTGGGCTGGGGCGTGGGCGGCATCGAGGCCGAGGCGGCCATGCTGGGACAGCCGATGAGCATGCTGATTCCGCAGGTGGTCGGCATCAAGCTGACCGGCGAGTTCCCGCCCGGCACCACCGCCACCGACCTGGTGCTGACCGTCGCCGAGTTGCTGCGCAAGACCGGCGTGGTCGGCAAATTTGTCGATTTCTACGGGCCGGGCGTGGCCCGCATCCCGCTGGCCAACCGCGCCACGCTGGGCAACATGAGCCCGGAATACGGCGCCACCTGCGCGATCTTCCCGATCGACGACGAAACCCTCGCCTACCTGCGCCTGACCGGTCGCCCCGAACATCAGGTGCGCCTGGTCGAGGCTTACGCCAAGGCGCAAGGCCTGTGGCATGACCCCGATCACGAAGCCGAATACTCGCAGACCCTTGAGCTGGATCTGGGCACGCTGGAGCCTTCCATTGCCGGGCCCAAGCGGCCGCAGGACCGCATCCCGGTACGGATTGCGCCCGGTGCCGTCGGCGCGCTGCTCGGCGGGCAGCCCTACGAGAAGGCGATCCTTGGCCGTCTGGACGAGGCCATCGACGAATCGTTTCCCGCCAGCGACCCGGTGTCGATCGTACGTGGCAGCGCCAGCGATGCGCCGCATGCCCCCGGCCATTGCGACATCGGTCACGACTGGCCGCACGCGCCGGTGGAGATCGCCATGGCCAGCGGCGGCAGCGCCCGACTGGACAACGGACACGTGGTCATCGCCGCCATCACCTCGTGCACCAACACCTCCAATCCGCTAGTGATGATCGGTGCCGGCCTGCTGGCCAAACGCGCGGTCGAGAAGGGCCTGAGCCGCAAACCCTGGGTCAAGACCTCGCTGGCGCCGGGTTCGCGCGTGGTCACGGATTACTACGACCGGGCCGGACTCACGCCGTACCTGGACCGGCTTGGCTTCAACCTGGTCGGCTACGGCTGCACCACCTGCATCGGCAACTCCGGCCCGTTGATTCCCGAAGTCGCCGCGGCGGTGGCCGAGCACGACCTCAACGTGTGCTCGGTACTCTCGGGCAACCGCAATTTCGAAGGGCGCATCCACCCGCAGTCGCAGATGAACTTCCTGGCCTCGCCGCTGCTGGTGGTGGCCTATGCGCTGGTGGGCACGATGCACACCAACCTGCTCAAGGACCCGCTGGGCACCGGCAGTGACGGCAAGCCGGTGTACCTGCGCGACATCTGGCCCTCGAACCGCGAGATCCAGGATGTCATCGACGCCTGCGTGAAGGCCGACATGTTCGCCAAGGGCTATGCCGACGTATTCGCCGGCGACGACAACTGGCGCAGCCTCAAGGTGCCCGGGGGGAACGCCTTCCAGTGGGATGCCGATTCCACCTATGTGCGCCAGCCGCCGTATTTCGACGGCGTGGGGCGCGAGCCGGCGCCGTTGACCGACATCCGCGGCGCGCGCGTGCTGGCCCGGCTAGGTGATTCGGTGACCACCGACCACATCAGTCCGGCCGGTGCGATCAAACTCGATTCACCGGCGGGCAAGTACCTCACCGAGCACGGCGTGGAGCGCAAGTATTTCAATTCCTACGGCTCGCGCCGCGGCAACCACGAGGTGATGATCCGCGGCACCTTCGCCAATATCCGCCTGCGCAATCAGCTGGCGCCGGGCACCGAAGGTGGCTTCACCCGCGACTTCACCCGGCCGGGCGCCCCGGTGAGCACGATCTTCGACGCCTCGGTCAACTACCTTGCCGCCGGCACGCCGCTGGTGATCCTGGCCGGCAAGGAATACGGCTCCGGTTCGTCGCGCGACTGGGCGGCGAAAGGCACCGCGCTGCTCGGTGTGCGGGCGGTGATCGCGCAGTCTTACGAACGTATCCACCGCTCCAACCTGATCGGCATGGGCGTGCTGCCGCTGCAGTTCCAGGAGGGCCAGAATGCGGACACGCTGGGCCTGTCCGGCGAGGAGACCTTCGAGATCGCCGGCCTGGCCGGCCGCGAGGCGCTGCCGCACAGTGTGCGCGTGAAAGCCACCGACGCGCAGGGCAAGGAACACGTGTTCGACACCATCGTGCGCATCGACACGCCTGCCGAGGCGGCCTATTACCGTCACGGCGGTATCCTGCCGTACATGCTGCGTCAGCTGCTGGATGCCGCGCCGGCTTCCGCCACGACGTGAGCCGCCCATGCCCTCGCCCGGCAGGCTGGCCGGGCGGCGGCTGACCGGGTTGTCTGCAGGGCGCCCCGGGCGACGCCAGCGTCGGTTGTCAGCCGCCATTGGCCAGCAGCTTGTCCAGAATCCGGGTCAGCCAGGCCCGCTCCTCCGCGTCGAGTTTCGCCAGCACCTCGCGCTCGCGCGCGCGCGCCATCGGCGCCACTTCGTTGTGCACGGCCCAGCCAGCGTCGGTGAGGCTGAGTACCGAGCGACGCTTGTCGTTGTCGTGTACCGCGCGATCGACCCGGCCGGCCTCGACCAGCCGCGCCAGCGCGCGGCTCACCGCCACCTTGTCCATCGCGGTGCGCTCGGCCACCTCGCGCGCGGACAGGCCCGCGTAGCGCCCCAGCACCGCCATCACCCGCCATTCGGTCACCGGGAGGTCGAAACGGCTCTGGTAGTCGTCGGCGATCGCCTGGCTGACCGTGTTGGACAGGATCGACAGCCGGTACGGCAGGAAGTGTTCCAGTTGCAGCGGGGCATGCTCGGCCGTGGCAGGGGCGGGCTTGTGCTTGGCGGGCATTGCGGCAGTGATCCTTGCAAATGGTTTCAAATGAAACTATAACGCAAGGCCAATCTTGCGGGTGGCACGCTTGCGTGCAGCCATCGTGCACCGACTCAGAGGAGAGCGCCATGAACGCCCAGCCCAACCCCGGCATGCAGGTCACCACGTTCGAGAATCCGATGGGTATCGACGGCTTCGAGTTCGTCGAGTTCGCCGCCCCGGCCGGCCGCGCCCCCGAGTTGCACGCGCTGTTCAAGCGGATGGGTTTCAGTGCCGTGCTGAAGCACAAGACCCGCGCGATCACCGTCTACCGGCAGAACGGAGTGAACCTGCTGGTCAACGAGGATCCCGATTCGTTCGCTGCCGATTTCGCCGCGAAACACGGCCCCAGCGCCTGCGGCTTCGCGATCCGTTTCAGCAGGCCAGTGGCCGACGTCGAGGCGGCGGTGCTGGCCAACGGCGGCGAGGCGGTCACGCACAAGCCGGACAGTCGCGCGCTCGAGGTGCCGGTGGTCAAGGGCATCGGCGACTGCATGCTGTACCTGGTGCCGCGAGCGGGCGACGCCTACGCCGCCGACTACGCGCCGATCCCCGGTGCTGACCCGAACCCGAAGGGCTACGGTCTCACCTTCATCGACCACCTCACCCACAACCTGCATTTCGGCAACATGCAGCAGTGGTCGGACTACTACGAGAAGCTGTTCAACTTCCGCGAGATCCGCTACTTCGACATCAAGGGCGCCAAGACCGGCCTGGTGTCCAAGGCGATGACCGCACCGGACGGCATCGTGCGCATCCCGCTGAACGAGTCGAACGACCCGAAGAGCCAGATCAACGAGTACCTCGACGCCTACCACGGCGAGGGCATCCAGCACATCGCCTGCTTCACCGACGACATCTACGCCACGGTGGAGGCGATGCGCGCGGCCGGCGTGGAATTCCTCGACACGCCGGACACCTATTTCGAGGTGGTGGACCTGCGCATCCCGAACCATGGCGAGGACGTGCCGCGTCTGGCCAGGAACAAGATCCTGATCGACGCCGACCAGGAGACGAAGAAGCGCCTGCTGCTGCAGATCTTCACCCAGAACGCGATCGGCCCGATCTTCTTCGAGATCATCCAGCGCAAGGGCAACGAAGGCTTCGGCGAGGGTAACTTCCAGGCGTTGTTCGAGAGCATCGAGCGCGACCAGATCAAGCGCGGGGTGCTGTAAATCCGAAGATCTGCGCGCCCTTCGACTCCGCAGCTACGCTCAGGGTGAACGGTTCAGGTGAAATCCGTTCACCCTGAGCGTAGGCCCGAAGGGCCGAAGTCGAAGGGCCGTCGATCAAGTCTCCGGCAGGGAAGCCGGCAAAATGGAATTCACCCTCTACATCCTCGAATGCGCCGACGGCAGCTTCTACATCGGCCATACCGACGATCTGGGCAAGCGGCTGGCGCAGCATGACGAAGGCAGGGGCTGCGTCTACACCTCGACCCGTCGCCCGTTGAAATTGCTTCACACGGAAGGTTTTGAAACGCGTTACGAAGCCCTGACCATGGAGCGCAAGCTGAAAGGCTGCAGTCGAGCGAAGAAACTGGCGTACATGGCGGGTGATTGGAAGGCGATCGGCGACTTGTCCAAGGGCAGACATCAGCATCAACGCTCGTCTTGAGGCGCTTCGACTCCGCTTGCTGCGCAAGCTACGCTCAGCGTGAACGGTGTGGTGGGATGGGTTTCCTGAACCGATCTCCCTGAGCGTAGGCCCGAAGGGTCGGAGTCGAAGGGCAAACCGTATCGAAAATTCGGAGCATCCGCAGTGAATCTGTCACCGCACTACCAATCCGGTTTCGCCAACGAATTCGCCAGCGAGGCCATTCCCGGCACCTTGCCGCAGGGCCAGAACTCGCCGCAGCGCGTGGCGCACGGCCTGTACGCCGAGCAGTTGTCCGGCACTGCGTTCACCGCGCCGCGGCACCAGAACCGGCGCAGCTGGCTGTACCGCATCCGTCCGGCGGCGGTGCACGAGCCCTTCGCGCCGCTGGCGCACACCAGCTTCCACAACCGCTTCGACGAGGCGCCGGCCACGCCGAACCCGCTGCGCTGGGATCCGCTGGCGCTGCCCGCGGCGCCCACCGACTTCCTCGACGGCCTGGTGACGATTGCCGGCAACGGCGGCCCGGCCGAGCAGGCCGGCATCGGCATCCACTTGTATGCGGCCAACCGCTCGATGCAGCGGCGCTTCTTCTACGACGCCGACGGCGAGCTGCTGATCGTGCCGCAGCAGGGCCGGCTGCATTTGGCCACCGAGCTGGGCGTGATCGAGCTGGAGCCGCAGGAGATCGCGGTGATTCCGCGTGGCGTGCGCTTCCGCGTGGAGCTGCCCGACGGCGAGGCGCGCGGCTATGTCTGCGAGAACTTTGGCGCGCTGCTGCGCCTGCCGGAGCTGGGCCCGATCGGCTCGAATTGCCTGGCCAACGCACGCGACTTCCTCACCCCGGTGGCGGTGTTCGAGGACGTCGAAGGCACGTTCGAGCTGGTGGCGAAATTCCAGGGCGCGCTGTGGACGGCCGCGATCGGCCACTCGCCGCTGGACGTGGTGGCCTGGCACGGCAACTACGCGCCGTACAAGTACGACCTGCGCCGCTTCAACGCGATCGGTTCGATCAGCGTCGACCATCCCGATCCGTCGATCTTCACCGTGCTGACCTCGGCCAGCGACACGCCCGGCACGGCGAACGTGGATTTCGCGATCTTCCCGCCGCGCTGGCTGGTGGCGGAGCATACGTTCCGGCCGCCGTGGTTCCACCGCAACGTGGCCAGCGAGTTCATGGGCCTGATCACCGGCGTGTACGACGCCAAGGCCGAGGGTTTCGTGCCGGGTGGCGGCTCGCTGCACAACTGCATGATCGGTCACGGCCCGGACGCGGCCACCTTCGAGAAGGCCTCGGCCGCGGACCTCTCGAAGCCCGACGTGATCGGCGGCACCATGGCCTTCATGTTCGAGACGCGCAAGGTGATCCGCCCCACCCGGCAGGCGCTGGACGCGCCGCAGCTGCAGCGCGACTACTACCGATGCTGGCAGGATATCGGCAAGCACTTCGCGCCGTGACGGCGACTCATCCACGCATCTGACACAAGGCAGCACGATGAAACTCGGATCTCTCAAGGAAGGCGGCCGCGACGGCACGCTGGTGGTGGTCAGCCGCGACCTTTCCCGCGCGGCGAAGGCGGATGGCATCGCGTCGACGCTGCAGGCGGCACTGGAAGACTGGTCGAATGCGGCGCCGCGCCTGAACGCGCTGTCCGACGCTCTGAACGCCGGCGCCGCGCCTGGCGCGTTCGCGCTGGACCTCGCCGCGCTGGCCGCGCCACTGCCGCGCGCCTACGAGTTCGTCGACGGTTCGGCCTACCTGCCGCACGTGGAGCGCGTGCGCAAGGCGCGCGGCGCCGAGGTGCCGGCCTCGTTCTACACCGACCCGCTGATGTACCAGGCCACCAGCGCCGGCTTCCTCGGCCCGCGCGACCCGGTGGTGGTGCCCAGCGAGGACTACGGCATCGACCTGGAGGCCGAGGTGGTGGTGGTCACCGACGACGTGCCGATGGCGGTCACGCCGGTGCAGGCGTCCGAACACATCCAGCTGGTCGGGCTGGTCAACGACGTCAGCTTGCGCGGGCTGATCCCGGGTGAGCTGGCCAAAGGCTTCGGCTTCCTGCAGAGCAAGCCGCGCTCGGCGCTGTCGCCGGTGCTGGCGACACCGGACGAGCTGGGCGAGGCGTGGGCCGGCGACAAGCTGCACCTGCCGATGCGCACCTGGCTGAACGGCGCCTGGTTCGGCGAGGCCGAATGCGGCGTGGACATGCAGTTCTCGTTCGCCGAACTGGTGGCACACGTGGCGAAAACCCGCCCGCTCACCGCCGGCACCATCGTCGGTTCCGGCACCATCGCCAACCAGGACACCGGCAAGGGCGCTTCCTGCCTGGCCGAGCAGCGCACGGTGGAAACCCTGCGCGACGGCCAGCCGAGCACGCCGTTCCTGAACTTCGGCGACCGCCTGAAGATCGACGTCACCGACGCCGCCGGCGCCTCGGTCTTCGGTGCCATCGAGCAGCGGATCGAAGCGTACCGGCGCTGAGGCACGCCGCCGGCGCTGCGGCAGGTCGCCGCGACCGGCGTGCGAATTGACCCGGATCAAGGCATGCTGGCTGGCCCACCGACAGACTCGCCAGCATGGCCATTCCCATCGTTCCTCCCGAATTCGATCCGGCGCTGATTGCCCGCTACGACGTGGCGGGGCCGCGCTATACCAGCTACCCGACCGCGCCGCAGTTCAAGGCCGAGTTCGACGAGGCGGCCCTGCGCGCGGTGATCCGCGCTTCCAACGAGGAGCCGATTCCGCGCCCGCTGTCGGTGTACGTGCACGTGCCGTTCTGCATGAGCCCGTGCTTCTATTGCGGCTGCAACCGGGTGATTACCCGCGACGTAACCCAGGCCGACCGTTACCTGGAACGGCTGTACCGCGAGATCGAGCTGATCGCGCCGCTGTTCGACCGCGACCGCCCGGTGCGCCAGCTGCATTTCGGCGGTGGCACGCCGAACTTCCTCGACACCGCGCACATGGGTGAGCTGCTGGAGTCGCTGGCGCGGCATTTCAGCTTCAGCCACACGGCGGATCGCGAGTACGGCATCGAGATCGACCCACGCTTCGCCGACGCCGCCTACATCCGCGCCATGGGCGAGCTGGGCTTCAATCGCATCTCGGTGGGCATCCAGGATTTCGATCCAGTGGTGCAGAAGGCGGTGAACCGGATCCAGAGCTTCGAGCAGACCCGTGAGGTGATCGAGGCGGCGCGGACCTCGGGTTTCCGCTCGGCCAGCGTCGACCTGATCTACGGCCTGCCGTTCCAGAGCGTGGACGGGTTCAGCCGCACGCTGGACCAGGTGGTAGCGCTGAACCCGGACCGGGTGGCGGTGTACGGCTATGCGCACCTGCCGGAGATGTTCAAGGCGCAGCGGCAGATCGACGCCGCCGATCTGCCCGACGCGGCCACCCGGCTGGCGCTGTTCGGCCGCGCGCTGGAGCACCTGTCGGCGGCCGGCTACGTCTACATCGGCATGGACCATTTCGCCAAGGCCAGCGACGAGCTGGTGCTGGCGCAGCGTGCCGGCACGCTGCAACGCAACTTCCAGGGCTATTCGACGCACGGCGACTGCGACATCGTGGGTCTCGGCGTCAGCGCGATCGGCCGCATCGGCGACAGCTACAGCCAGAACGCGCGCGACCTGATCGGCTACTACGCGGCGCTGGACGCCGGCCGCCTGCCGCTGATGCGCGGGCTGCAGCTGGACGAGGACGACCTGATCCGGCGTGAACTGATCAACGAACTGATGTGCCACGGTAGCGTGGACAAGCAGGCGTTCGGCGCGCGCCACCGGCTGCTGTTCGACGAATACTTCGCACGCGAGCGGCAGCGCCTGGTGCCGCTGGTCGAGGACGGGCTGGTCACGGAAAATCCACGCGAGATCCGGGTCACCTCGCGGGGACGGCTGCTGTTGCGTATCATCGCCATGTGCTTCGACGCCTACCTGGACGACGCGGCACAGGCCCCACGCTACTCGCGCGTGATCTGATCCACGCAGCCCCAACCCGGCAGCCCATCACCATCATGCAATCCAAGTCCCTGGCAGGTCGTCTGCCCGAGCCGCCCAGCCCGATTGCCGACGACGGCGACGAGACGCGCTTCTGCGGCACCTGCGCGTTCTCCAGCGCGTGCATTGCGGCCGGCTACGACAAGCCGGAACTGGCCGAGCTGCAGTGCCTGGTCGAGCACGTCGGTCCGTTCCGCGCCGGCGAGCACATCTTCCGCACCGGCGATCCGTTCCGCGCGATCTTCGCCGTGCGGGCGGGTACGGTGAAGACCCGCATGGTCGACAAGGAAGGCCGCGAGCAGGTGCTGGGCTTCTACCTGCCCGGCGAGGTGATCGGCCTCAACGCGATCTACCCCGAGCATTTCCCCTGCGACGCGGTGGCACTGGATACCGCCTACTTCTGCCGCTTCTCGTTCCCCGCGATGAGCGCGCTGGCCTCGCGCATTCCTGCCGTGCAGCAGCACCTGTTCCGCATGCTGAGCAAGGAGCTGGGTACCGCCAGCCTGCTCGCCGGCGACCACAGCGCCGACGAGCGCGTTGCCGCGTTCCTGATGGACCTGGCCGGCCGCTATGCCGTGCGCGGCTTCTCCGCCACCCGCTTCCACCTCAGCATGTCGCGCGGCGACATCGCCAACTACCTGCGCCTGGCCGCGGAAACCGTCAGCCGGGTGCTCAGCCGCTTCCGCAGCCAGCGGTTGATCGAGATCGAGGGGCGCGAGCTGGAGCTGCTGAATCCGAAGAAGCTGCGCGAGATCGGGCAGGCGCTGCTGCCGGAGTGAGCGCCGCGAGGCGCTCCGCGTGGCTGACCCAGATCAGTGTCCGCGCGGGTGTTAACCTGCCACCATGGTGAATCATTCTCGTTCGAGTTGGCATCGGCATGGCTGAATCACGATCTCCCGCGGCGGAAGCGGTCGCACCGGCGCAGCTGACGGCGCTGCTGGCTTCCGCGCCGCATCGGCCGCTGTTTCTGGCCGGCACCGTCGCGGTGTTGCTCAGCATGACCTGGTGGGCGGTGGAGCTGACCTGGATGCGCTTCGGCCTGGCCGGCTGGCCGCAGCCGTCGATACCGCCCGGTTGGGCGCACGCCATGCTGATCCAGTACGGCCTGTTCCCGCTGTTCATGTTCGGCTTCCTGATGACCACGTTCCCGCGCTGGCTGGGGCGGCCGGACCTGCCGAAGACGCGTTACCTGCCGGTGGCCGGCGGCGTGTTCGGCGGCTACGTGCTGGCGAACGTCGGCCTGCTCGACCTGCCGTGGCTGTTGAAGCTCGGCGTCGCCATGATGCTGGCCGGCTACCTGATTGGCGTGTGGACGCTGGGCGGGGTGCTGCGTGCGTCGGTGGCCGAGCGCAAGGGCCATGCGCGTTCCTGCCTGATGGCGTTGAGCCTGGGCTGCCTGGGGCTGGCGGTGTTCCTGGCCTACCTGTTCGGCGCACCGGCGGAGTGCGCGCTGCTGGCGATCAAGCTGGGCACTTACGGCCTGCTGCTGCCAATCTATTTCACGGTGATGCACCGCATGCTTCCGTTCTTCACCGGTAACATGGTGAAGGGCTACAAGGTGATCCGCCCGGACTGGAGCATGCCGGTGGTGTGGGTGCTGCTGCTGGCGCACCTGCTGCTGGAATGGCGCGGCGCGCTGGGTTGGCTGTGGCTGGTCGATGTGCCGCTGGCGCTGGTGTTTGCGTGGCACTCGCTGACCTGGCAGCCGTGGAAAGCCATGCACCCGGGCATCCTGGCTGTGCTGCACCTGGCGTTCGCATGGCTGCCGGTGGCGTTCGTGCTCTACGCGGTGCAGGACGTGGCGTACGCGACCAGCGGGCATCTGATCCTCGGCCGCGCGCCGCTGCATGCGCTGGGCATCGGCTTCTTCGGCTCGATGCTGGTGGCCATGGTGACCCGGGTGACCCAGGGCCATTCCGGCCGGCCGCTGCAGATGGGCGCCGTGGCCTGGCTGTGCTTCGCCCTGCTGCAGGTGGTGGCGCTGCTGCGCATCCGTGCCGAGCTGGGCGGCGACGTCTACCTGTGGCTGGTGATCGCCGCCTACGGCTGGCTGCTGGCGTTCCTGCCGTGGGTGTTGCGCTCGGCATGGATCTACCTGACCCCGCGGGCAGACGGCAAGCCGGGTTGAGGGGCGTGGTGCGGGCCGCGGCAGGGTGACGCAGTGCGGTTCCAGCGGACTCCGGATTGACTCAGGTCAGTAGCACAATCGGGCGCTTGCCTAGGCTAGGATGTGCAGGAATCCACGGAGGCCGCCCATGTCACGTTCACCGCTCCTCGTCGTCGCTGCCGCCGCGTTCCTGACGCTGGCGGCCTGCTCCGGCAAGCCGCAGGCCGCGGCCAAGACGGATGCCACCCCGATCGCCAACGCCCCGGCCGAGCACACCATCCGCGGTGACTTCGGTCCGCCGCAGGGCGAGCCGATCAAGGCGGTGCTGACCAGCCCGCCGCACGTACCGCCGCCGATCCATCGCAACTACCCGGCGAAGGTG
>NZ_AJXW01000069.1 GCF_000264375.1 Rhodanobacter thiooxydans LCS2 | reverse complement strand
GGCCTTCTCTTTGGGTTACTTTTCTCTTGGCCACGCAAGAGAAAAGTAACTCGGCTGCCGCAGGCAGTCGAAAGCTCTTGCTTCCAATGCCTTTCGTTCTGAACAAAGCAAGAGCATCGCGCACAGGTGCGCACTCCGCCGCTGGCGGTTCGCAGATTCATGCGGCAAAGCCGCGCGAGGCTTGCTAGCATCCACCCGACCGGCAAGCGGCCGGTGAGCTTCGACGTAGAAGGAGATGCGCATGAGCGTTCCACCCGAATCCGTCATCCCGCCCCCGCCGAGCGAGCCGCCGATGGCCGGGGCTCCTTCCGCCGAAGAGCGTCAGTGGGCGATGTTCGCGCACTTGTCCGCGCTGGTCGGCGTGATCATTCCATTAGGCAGCATCATTGGCCCGCTGGTGATCTGGCTGATCAAGAAGGACACCATGCCGTTCGTCAACGACCAGGGCAAGGAGGCGCTGAACTTCAACATCACGGTGGGCATTGCCGCCATCGTGAGCTGGATCCTATGTTTCATCCTGATCGGCTTCCTGCTGCTGGCGGTGCTGGCGGTCGGCTGGGTGGTGTTCGTGATCATCGCCACGATCAAGGCGAACGAGGGCACCACCTATCGCTACCCGTTCACGCTGCGACTGGTCAACTGAAGCAGGCGAGCGATGCATGAGACGAGGGCGGCACAAGCCGCCCTTTTTCATGGCGTGCGTTGCGTTCAGTAGCGGCGGTGGGCAGCGTATCGCGCCAGTTCTTCCAGCAGCACCGCGCGATCGCCCAACGGCGCGAACGCGGCCAGCGCGGTGTCGGTGAGTTCGGCCAGCCGGGCGCGCGAGGCGTCGAGGCCGATGATCGAGGGGAAGGTGGGCTTGGCGGCGGCGGCGTCCTTGCCGGCGGTCTTGCCGATCACCGCCGATTCGCCTTCCACGTCGAGGATGTCGTCGCGCACCTGGAAGGCCAGGCCGACCGCGTGGGCGTAGCGATCCAGCGCCTGCAGCGTGCCTTCGTCGGTACCGGCGGCGAGTGCGCCCAGTTGCACCGAGGCGCGAATCAGCGCGCCGGTCTTGCAGGCGTGCATGTGCTCCAGTTCGCCCAGGGTGAGCGTCTGACCGACCGCCGCCAGGTCCAGTGCCTGGCCGCCGGCCATGCCCTCGGCGCCGCAGGCATGGCCCAGCGCGCGCAGCATGGCGATGCCGGTGGCGGCGTCGGTGCGTCGCGCAGCATCCTCGGCGAGGATGCCGAATGCCAGCGCCTGCAGCGCGTCGCCGGCGAGGATCGCCATCGCCTCGCCGAACACGACATGGCAGGTCGGGCGGCCGCGGCGCAGTGCATCGTCGTCCATCGCCGGCAGGTCGTCGTGCACCAGCGAATAGGCGTGGATCAGCTCCACCGCGCAGGCGGCGGCATCCAGTTGCGGCCCGTCTTCGCCCAGGGCGTGCGCGGTGGCGTAGACCAGCAGCGGGCGCAGCCGCTTGCCGCCGCCGAGCACAGCGTAGCGCATCGCGCGATGCAGTTCGGTGGGGGATTGCCCGGCTGGCGGCAGATGGCGATCGAGTGCCTGTTCGGCGCGCTCGATCAGCGACTGCAGCGCGGGACCAAGCTCAGAGTTCGGGTTCAAACGGTTCGGCGCTGTCGGGGGCTTCGGGGTCGAGCAGCAGGCGCACGCGCAGTTCGGCCTGCTCCAGCGACTGCTGGCAATGGCGGAACAGGCCGATGCCGCGCTCGAACGAGGCCAGCGATTCGTCCAGGCTCATTTCGCCGGTTTCCATCCTCGCGACCAGTTGTTCCAGCTCGTCGAGGGAGTGTTCGAAATCGGCGACGGGTGGGGTCTTGCCGGGGGCGGAAAGGGTCTTGGCCATGGCCGGCAACGCTAGCGCAGCGGCCGTCCGGAATCAATCTGCGCGGGCCGCGGAATGCGGTGGGCGTGACCTGGATCAGCGCCCCGCGCGCCAGCGCGGCAGCGCGCCGGCCAGGCGGAAAATCGCCGCGCCCCGCGCGCTGGCCCAGCGGTCGGCCACCGCGACCAGTTCGTCGCCGGCGTACAACAGCGGGCAGGCGTGGCGCTGCCACGGCGGCAGCTGTGACTGCTGGAACAGGTCGCGCAGCTCGCGCGTATGCGCGTCGCCCGCGGGCTTGATGCGTTCGCCGCCGCGGCGCAGGCGCACCTGCAGCGGTTCGGCGAGGCGGCCGCCTTCGCGTGTCAGCGCGAGCTCGCCGCCATCGGGCAGCGCCAGCGGTTCGCCGCGCCAGGGCGCCTGCCAGCCGGCGTCGATGGCGCCTGCCGGCGGCGGCAAGGCCCACAGCCGGCCCTTCCAGATATGCAGTTCGGCATCGGCCCAGCGGATGCATGGCAACTGGCCAGCACGCGCGCCGCACTGGCGCTCGATCTGCCGGCGCTGGGCGGTGCTGGGTGCGGGCAGGCCTTGCCGGTGCAGCCAGTGATCGAGCAGCGGCTCGCGCAGCGCCGGCAGCAGCGCCAGCCAGCCGGCGGCATCGAGGCTGCGACTGGCCGGGTCGTGCAGGGCGTCGAACGCGGCCAGCCATTGCAGGCGCAGCGCATCGGCAGCAGCGCGGCAGAGCGCGGCGCTGTGCAGGATCGAATCCGCCGCCTGTGGCCAGCCTCGCGCCAGCCGCGGCAGGATCTCGTGGCGCAGACGGTTGCGCGCCAGCGAGGTATCGGCGTTGGAGGGGTCGTCGATGACATCCAGCCGTTGCGCCTCGACGTAGTCGCGCAGCTGCTGCCGCGACAACGTCAGCAGCGGCCGCCACAGCTGGCTGCGGCCGAACGGGCGCAGCGTACGCATGCCGCCGAGCCCTTCCGGGCCGGCGCCGCGCAGCAGCTTCAGCAGTACGGTCTCGACCTGGTCGTCGCGGTGGTGGCCGAGCAGCAGGTATTCGTCGTCGCGCAGCTGCGCGGCCAGTGCGGCGTGGCGCGCATGGCGCGCGGCCGCTTCCAGGCCGATGCCGGCGCCTCGTTCGACCTGCACGCGCAACACTTCGCACGGCAACCCCAGCGCAGCGCAGAAGTGCCGGCAATGCTCCGCCCAGGCGGCGCTGTCGGGGTGCAGGCCGTGGTCGACGTGCAACGCGCGCAGGCCGCGCCTGCGCGCTTCGGGTAATTGCGTCAGCGCGTGCAGCAGGGCGGTGGAATCCGGGCCGCCGCTGAAGGCAACGCACAGCGCGGCCGGCGGCATGGCCGCGAGGGAGGCCCGCAGATGCGCTTGCAGCGGGTTGCTCACTTCTTGCTGTCGCGCGGCCGGACGTAGAGATGCTTGCCATTGCCGATCTGGCGTTCCTCGGTCTCGAACAAGCCGATGCCCTTGATCAGGCCGCTGAGCTTGGCGTAGCCATAATTGCGCGAGTCGAAGTCGGGCGACTGCTTGCTGATGATGTTGCCGATGGTGCCGAGGCTGGCCCAGCCGGTGTCGTCCGACGCTGCCTCCAGCGCGCCGCGCAGCAGGTTCATCAGGCGCGTGTCGCCGCGCAGTTCCTTCGCCGAGCGCGGTTTCGGCGCCGCCGCGGTCTCCGCCTCGGCGGTGCCGGCCAGCACCTCGGTGTAGATGAACTTGTCGCAGGCGGTGCGGAACGGTTCGGGCGTCTTCTTCTCGCCGAAGCCGTACACGGTCTGGCCCGATTCGCGGATGCGTGAGGCGAGCCGGGTGAAGTCGCTGTCGCTGGAGACGATGCAGAAGCCGTCGAAGCGCCCGGCGTAGAGCAGGTCCATCGCGTCGATGATCATTGCCGAGTCGGTGGCGTTCTTGCCGACGGTGTAGCGGAATTGCTGGATCGGCTGGATCGAGTGGCGCAGCAGCACTTCCTTCCACCCGTTGAGGTCGGGTTTGGTCCAATCGCCATAGATGCGCTTGACGTGCGCTGTGCCGTACTTGGCTACCTCGGCGAGCAGGCCCTCAACGATCGCTGGGCGGGCGTTGTCGGCGTCGATCAGTACGGCGAGCTTGTCGTGGGCCATGGCGCGATATCCGTCGGAAGGGATGGACGGATGGTAACGCCTGGCCGCGCACCTGTTGTTGCCGTAGAAGCCCGCTTGCGAGCGATGCTTTGAAGGCCGGGATTCGGAAAGCATCGCGCGCGAGCGGCCTCCTGCGGCGGCGGCACGTTATTCCTGATAAGCCCCGTAACTGCGCAGGCGCTTGTAGCGCTGTTCGAGCAGGTCGGTTACCGGCATGGCCTGCAGTTCGTCGAGCTGGTTCAGCAGCACCGCCTTCAGGCGGATCGCCATCGAGCGCGGGTTACGGTGGGCGCCCCCGAGCGGCTCGCGCACCAGCTTGTCGACCAGGCCCAGTTCCAGCAGGCGCGGCGCGGTCATTCCCAGCGCCTCGGCGGCGTCCTTCACCTTGTCGGCGCTCTTCCACAGGATCGAGGCGCAGCCTTCGGGCGAGATCACCGAGTAGGTCGAGTACTGCAGCATATTGGTGCGGTCGCCCACGCCGATGGCCAGCGCGCCGCCGGAGCCGCCCTCGCCGATCACCGTGCACACGATCGGTACCTTCAGTTCGGCCATCTCCAGCAGGTTGCGCGCGATCGCCTCGCTCTGGCCGCGCTCTTCGGCACCCACGCCGGGGTAGGCGCCGGGGGTATCGATCAGGGTCAGCAGCGGCAGGCCGAAGCGCTCGGCCATCTTCATCAGGCGCAGCGCCTTGCGGTAGCCCTCGGGACGCGGCATGCCGAAGTTGCGGCGCACCTTGTCCTTGGTGTTGCGCCCTTTCTGGTGGCCGATGATCATTACCGGCCGGCCGTTGATGCGACCCAGGCCGCCGACGATGGCGGCGTCGTCCGCGTACATGCGGTCGCCGGCCAGCTCGTGGAACTCCTCGCAGATCACGCCGATGTAGTCGAGCGTGTACGGCCGCGCCGGGTGGCGCGAGAGCTGGGTGGTCTGCCACGAGTTGAGGTTGCGGAAGATCTCCGCAGTCTTGACCTTCAGCTTCTCGCGCAGGCGGCCGACCTCCTCGTCGATGTTGAACGCCTGGCCGCTGCTGGCATGGCGAAGCTCTTCGATCTTCGCGTCCAGTTCGGCAATCGGTTGTTCGAAATCGAGGAAGTTGGGGTTCATTCGTTGCTTTTCATGGCACGGAAGCGGCCCAGTATACCGTTCCGCTGGAAACCGCGAGAACGCCGCCGTATGGGCCGTGACGGAGTCGACAGCTGCCTGCCGCGGGCCGGCGGTTGCGCTATCGTCCGCCCATCAGACATCGCTGCCGGATCGTCGCCATGCCCAGCAAGCCCATCGACAACGCGAAACTCGACCGCATCGTGGCCGAGGCGCGACGCACCGCCGAACAGCGCGAGCTGGGCTACCGCGAGCGTGCGTTGAAGATGTACCCGTGGGTGTGCGGCCGCTGCGCGCGCGAGTTCACCCGCGCGAACCTGCAGGAACTGACCGTGCACCATCGCAACCACGACCACGATTTCAACCCGCCGGACGGCAGCAACTGGGAGTTGCTGTGCGTGTATTGCCACGACAACGAGCACGCGCGGTACATCGACCATGTGCGCGGCGGGGTGGTGGCGGTGGATGATGCGCCGCCGGCGACCGGCAACCCCTTCGCCGACCTGAAGGCGATGTTGGAGCGGGGCAGGAAGTGAGCCGGTTGCCACGGCTGGCCTCGTAGGGCGGGCAGTGCCCGCCGCTCTTGCATCACCTCGCAGCAAAAACCGGTGGGCAATGCCCGCCCTACGAGGCCGCTGCGCGGGGGAAGGAGTCGAGCGGCTCAATCCTGCTGCTTGACGATGCGCAGGCGCGCGGCCTTCACGCCGGGCAGGGCGCGCACGGCGCGCAGCAGGTCGGGGATGGCGTCCACCCGCCAGGCCTCGCCCAGCTCGAAGTCGGCCTGGGCGTGGCGGTTGCGGTAGCCATGCAGGGTCACGCTGGTGCGGCCGCCGCGGTAGCCGGCCAGTGCGTGCTGCAATTGTTCGACGAAACCCGGGCCGATGCCGTTCAACTTCAGCTGCAGCAATCGCGCGTGGCGGCGGCAGGCGTCGGCCAGCGAGCAGGCGCTGCGCGCGCGCAGCTGGAAGCCGCCGCCGGAGAACTCGTCGATGCGCAGGCCGCCGTCCACCACCAGCATCTCGTCGCGGGTCAGCAGCGGCGCGATCTGCTGGTACAGCTCGCCGAAGAAGCTCACCTCGATGATGCCGCTGCCGTCCTCCAGCCGCACGAAGGCGTCGCTGTCGCCGCGTTTGCGTACGGCAGTGACCATGCCGGCGACGGTCCACGGCGTATCGGGGCCACGGCGGAAACGGTTATTGTCGCCGTCGTCGTTCTTGCGTGGCTTCGGCGGCTGGTAGCGGTCGGCGATCTCGCCGAGCGGGCAGGTAGAGAGCTGCGCCAGCTCTTCCTTCCACGGATCGGTGGGATGGCCGGACAGGTAATGGCCCAGGGTGTCGCGCTCGCCCTGCAGCTTCTGCTCCAGCGGCCATTCCGGCACGGTGGGCAGCTCGATCTTCAGCACCGGGGTAGCGTTGCCCATGGCCGCGCCGAACATGTCGTTCTGGCCGGACTGGCGGTCGCGCAGGTGCTGCTCGGCGGCCTTGATCGCGTCGGGCAGCTGCAGCATCAGGCTGGCGCGGTTGGCGGCGAGCGCATCCAGCGCGCCAGACAGGACCAGCGCTTCCAGCACGCGGCGGTTGAGCTTGGTGGGGTCCACGCGGCGGCAGAAATCGGCCAGATCGGTGTAACGGCCGCGCGTGCGCTCGGCCACGATCGCCTCGCACGCGCCCTGGCCGACGCCCTTGATCGCGCCGAGGCCGTACTGGATGACCTTCGGTTCCACTGCCACGAACATGTACTCGGACGCGTTGACGTCCGGCGGCTGCACGGCGATGCCGATCGCGCGCGACTCGTCGAGGAAGGTCACCACCTTGTCGGTGTTGTCCATGTCCGAGGAGATCGTGGCGGCCATGAACTCGGCCGGGTAGTGCGCCTTCAGCCAGGCGGTCTGGTAACTCACCAGCGCATAGGCGGCCGCGTGCGACTTGTTGAAGCCGTAGCCGGCGAACTTCTCCATCAGGTCGAAGATCGCGTCGGCCTTCTCGCCGGAGAGCCCGTCCTTCGCCGCGCCCTCGCGGAACTTGGCGCGTTCCTTGGCCATCTCCTCGAGTTTCTTCTTGCCCATCGCGCGGCGCAGCAGGTCGGCGCCGCCGAGCGAGTAGCCGCCCACGATCTGCGCCATCTGCATCACCTGCTCCTGGTAGACCATGATGCCGTAGGTCTCTTTCAGGATCGGCTCGACGCGCGGGTCGGGGTATTCCACCTCCTCGCGGCCGTGCTTGCGCGCGACGAAGCTGGGGATCAGGTCCATTGGGCCGGGGCGGTACAGCGCCACCAGCGCGATGATGTCCTCGAAGCGGTCAGGCTTGGCGTCCTTCAGCATGCGCTGCATGCCGGAGGATTCGAGCTGGAACACGGCGACGGTCTGCGCCTTCTTCAGCAATTCGTACGGCGCCGGGTCGTCCAGCGGCAGCGTCGAGATGTCCAGCGGCGCTTCGCCGGTTTTTGCGCGGCGTGCGTTGATCGCCTTGACCGCCCAGTCGATGATGGTCAGCGTGCGCAGGCCGAGGAAGTCGAACTTGACCAGGCCGACCGCTTCCACGTCGTCCTTGTCGTACTGGGTCACCACGCCGCCGCCGCCGGCTTCGCAGTACAGCGGGGCGAAGTCGGTCAGCGGGGTCGGCGCGATCACCACGCCGCCGGCGTGCTTGCCGGCGTTGCGGGTGAGGTTTTCGAGCTTGAGCGCCAGGTCGATCAGCGCGTGGGCGTCCTCGTCCTGCTCGTACGCTTCGCAGAATTCCCTGACGACGCGATCGGGTTCCTTCTTCGACTTCTCCGAGCGGCCCAGCGCGTCGGACAAGGTAAGGTCGAGCGGCCGCGGCGGCACCATCTTCGCCAGCTTGTCGACCTGGCCGTAACCCATGCCGAGCACGCGGCCGGAATCGCGCAGCACCGCCTTGGCCGCCATCGAGCCGTAGGTGATGATCTGGCTGACGCGGTCGCGGCCGTACTTGCGCGCGACGTAGTCGATCACCTCGTCGCGGCGGTCCATGCAGAAGTCGATATCGAAGTCGGGCATCGACACGCGTTCGGGGTTGAGGAAGCGCTCGAACAGCAGGTTGAACTGCAGCGGGTCCAGGTCGGTGATCTTCAGCGCCCAGGCCACCAGCGAGCCGGCGCCGGAACCGCGGCCGGGGCCGACCGGGATGCCGTTCTGTTTGCCCCAGTTGATAAAGTCCGCCACGATCAGGAAGTAGCCCGGAAAGCCCATCTTGACGATGACGTCCAGCTCGCGCTCCAGCCGCGCTTCGTAGTCGGCCAGCGTGTGGTCGGCGGCCAGCGGCGCGTTGGCCAGGCGCTCCTTCAGGCCTTGCCGTGCCAGTCCGCGGATGTGGCTGTCGAGGTCGTGGCCCGCGGGCACCGGGAAATCGGGCAGGTAGTACTTGCCGAACTTCAGTTCCAGGGTGCAGCGTTTCGCCAGTTCGACGGTGTTTTCCAGCGCCTCGGGGATGTCCGCGAACAGCGCCGCCATCTCGTCGGGCGTCTTCAGGTATTGCTGGTTGCTGTAGTCGCGAGGGCGCTTGGGGTCGGCCAGCACGCGGCCCTGCTGGATGCACACGCGCGCCTCGTGCGCGCCGAAGTCGTCCTGGGTGAGGAAGCGCACGTCGTTGCTGGCCAGCACCGGCAGGCCGAGTTCGGCAGCCAGCGCCAGCGCGGCGGTGTTCCAGTTTTCCTCGCCCTCGCGGCCGCAGCGGGTCAGCTCCAGGTACAGCCGCTCGGGGAACAGCCGCGCCAGCGGGCGCAGCCTGGCCAGCGCCGCCTCGACGCCCTGGTTCAGCGCGATGCGGCCGACTTCGCTTTCGCGGCCGAGCAAGGCAATCAGCCCGCTGCTGGCGCCGGCGTTGAGCCAGCCGGCCTCGACCAGCGCACGGCCGCCGTGCTGGCCTTCCTGCCACGCGCGCGAGACCAGCCGCGACAAATTGAGATAGCCCTCGCGGTGCTGGCACAGCAGGGTGAGCCGCCATGGGCGGGGGTCGTCCGCTGGGCTGATCCACAGGTCGCAGCCGCCGATCGGCTTGATGCCGGCGGCGCTGCAGGCCTTGTAGAACTTCACCAGCGCGAACATGTTGCTGTCGTCGGTCAGCGCCACCGCGGGGATGCCGTCGCGCACGCAGGCGGCGACCAGCGCCTTGATGCGGATGGTCGAGTCGACCAGCGAGTATTCGCTGTGCAGGTGCAGGTGGGTATAGCGGACGGTCATGCGTTTTTGCGCGGTGAGTCTCCGCAGGCTACCCGGCACCTTGCCCAGCGGCAAGATTGACTTCCGTGCGGTTTGCGCGAAGCGCGGCGGCGCCTCGCCGCAGCTTGCCGCTCAACCCGACGCGACGGCCACCGCCGGCGGTGCCGGCTCGGCCAGCAGTGCGTTGATCTCGGCGACCAGGCTGTCCAGCATGTCTTCGCCATAGCCCACGTGCACATGGGCCACGGTGCCGTCGCGATGCAGCATCACCATGACCGGAATGCCCTTGTCGGTGCCGTACGGTTTGCCGAGGGTGCCGTCGCGGTCCCAGGTCATCAGCAAGCCGGGCAGGCGCGGGCGCAGGGCACGAACGGTCCGCACGTAGGTCTGCCGGTCTTCTTCGTGATTGATGGTGACCACCTGTAGGGGCAGGCCACGCTCGGTGGCCAGCGTCTGCAGACCCGCCAGTATCGGCAGTTCCTTCATGCAGTAGCCGCACCAGGTGGCCCAAAAGCTGACCACCACCACCTTGCCGTGCAGCGACGAGACGCTCACCGTCTTGCCGTCCTGGGTCGTGCCCAGCGCGTCTGGCGGCGCATCTCCCGGTTGCACGCCGGCATGCGCGGCCAGGCAGAACAGCAGTCCGAACAGTGCGATGCCGAGGCGACGCATGTCTTCCCTCTCCCTGTGGTATGCCGCCAGCGTAGCGGCATGCCCGGGGTAGGGGAAGCAGCGCACCTCAGCGGACGCGGAAGCGTTCGCCATCCTCGCCGGCGGGCAACAGGTAGTGCTCCAGACTGTCCACCACCAGCCGGCGGAGGTTGTAGTCGGCGTGCAGCGGCGGCGTCTCGTCGACGTCGTCGGCTGCGGCCTGGAGCGACTCGGGCACGGCCATGCTGGCCGGCACTGGTGGAGCGGATGGACGGATGGACGGATGCATCATGGCACGACTCCTGCGATCTGCATGGTGCGTCGAGGCACCTGTAGCAGCAGTGGCCGGGTCGACCTGGGCTGGACGGCGCCGCTGCTGCGGACGCGTCCGTGCGGGTGGCGCTCCCTGATGCGAATGATGCGCCCGATCGGAAGAAAGTTGCATAGACCGATGGCCTATGGCGGCCCCTTTCGTGGGCGCACGATCAGCCGACGGCGCGGCGATCAGAACAGTTGTCCCTGGTCCAGCAGCAGGCGTACCGGCGCAAAGCTGCGGCGGTGCTGCGCGCACGGTCCGAGCCGCTGCAGTGCGGCCAGATGCGCCGGGGTGGAATAGCCCTTGTGCGCGGCGAAGCCGTAGCCGGGGTACTCGCCATCGAGCGCCACCATCACGCGGTCGCGGCTGACCTTGGCCAGGATCGAGGCCGCGCTGATCGCCGGTTCCAGCGCATCGCCGCCGACGATCGCGCGGGCCGGGCAGGGCAGGTCCTTCGGCAGCTGGTTGCCGTCGATCAGCGCCTCGTGGGCCACTGGCATCAGGCCAGTCAGCGCGCGGCTCATGCCGGCCATGGTGGCCTGGAAGATGTTGATGCGGTCGATCTCCTCGCGCTCGATCAGCACGATGCAATACGCCAGCGCACGCTCGATGATCAGCGGATACAGCGCTTCGCGTTTCGCTTCGCTGAGCTGCTTGGAATCGTTCAGCCCGATGACCGGGCGGGCAGCGTCGAGGATCACCGCGGCCACCGCCAGCGGGCCAGCCAGCGGGCCACGGCCGGCTTCGTCGACGCCGGCGACGAGGATGCTTCCCGCGTCCGTCCGCCGCCCGCCCCGGGCTGGTGGTTCGGGCCAGAGGACGCGGGCAGGCTGCTCATCCATCGCGACGCTCCGCGTCGATCAGCTCGGCGATCGCTGCCGCCGCGCGCTCCCCCGCGTGGCCCTGCAGGCCGCCGCGCAGGGCCTGGTGCAACTGCTCGAACGCGGCCACGATCATGCCGCGCCGCTCGCTGTCCCTGAACAGGTCGAGCGTGGCGGCGGCCAGCCGGTCGGCGGTGCAGTCGTCCTGCATCAGCTCGGGCACCAGCAGCGCGTCGCCGAGGCCGCAGGCGCGGGCCAGGATGTTCGGCAGCGCGTAGACGTCGGTCTTCAGCATTTTCAGCGCGCGGGCGATGCGGTAACTCAGTGGCGCCACACGGTAGCCCACCACCATCGGCCGCTTGGCCAGCATCGCCTCCAGCGTGGCAGTGCCGGAAGCCAGCAGCACCACGTCGGCGGCCAGCATCGCCTCGTGCGCGTGGCCATCCAGCAGCAGCGGCGCGCTTTCGTCGTGCGGCCCGTCGGCGAGCAGTTTGCCGAGACGGGCGCGCACCTGCGGGTTGGCGGCCGGGATCACCACGCGCAGCCCGGGCAACGCGGCGGCCACCCGCTGCGCCGCGTCGATGAAGACCCCGCCCAGTCGATCGACCTCGGACAGCCGGCTGCCGGGCAACACCGCCAGCACCGGCGCCTGCTGCGGCAGCTGCAGGGTGTCGCGCGCGCCGACGCGGTCGGAGACCAGCGCGAAACGATCGGCCAGCGGATGGCCGACGAAGCGCGCATCGACGCCGTGCTTCGCATAGATCGGCGGTTCCATCGGAAACAGGCACAGCACACGGCTGGCGCTGCGGCCGATCTTCTCCGCGCGCTGCTCGCGCCAGGCCCAGACCGACGGACTGACGTAATGCACGGTGAGCAGGCCGGCCTGCTTCAGGCGCTGTTCCACGCCGAGGTTGAAGTCCGGCGCGTCGATACCGACCACCACGGCCGGCCGCTCCTTGAGCAGTCGTGCGACCAGCGCCCTGCGCAGCCGCAGCAGGCGGGGCAGGTGGCGGATCACCTCGCTGAAGCCGAACAGCGACAGCTCGCGGATGTCGTACCAGGAGTCGAAGCCCTCGCGCTGCATGCGGGCGCCGCCGATGCCGACGAAACGCGCCTGCGGGTAGCGCTGGCGCAGCGCCGCGATCAGGTCGGCGCCGAGCTGGTCGCCGGAGTCTTCGCCGGCGAGGATGGCGATCAGCGGGGATGCGGGGTGCGGGTGGTCAGTCATGCCGGAAGCATAAGCCAGAGCGCGTGCCTGATTGCCCGATAAGCGAAACGCTTATCGGGCGAGCGCCCGCTCGCTCTGGTCGAGGAAATCCAGCATCGCCCGCACGTCGTCGCTCGCGCGCGCCTGCTCGGCCAGCTTCTCGCGTGCCTCGGGCAGCGACAGACCGGCCATGTACAGCGTGCGGTAGGCGCGTTTGATCGCCGCGATGCGGGTGGCGTCGAAGCCGCGGCGCTTCAGGCCCTCGCTGTTGATGCCGCGCGGACGGCCCTGCTGCTCGTTCGCCATCGTCACGAACGGCGGCACGTCGTGGCCGACCAGGCAGCCCATGCCGATGAAGGCGTGCGCGCCGACCTTGCAGAACTGGTGCACGCCGGAATAGCCGGACAGGATGGTCCAGTCGCCGATGGTGACGTGCCCGGCCAGGGCGGAATAGTTGGAGAACACCACGTTGTTGCCGATCTGGCAGTCATGCGCGATGTGCACGTAGGCGAGCACCCAGTTGTCGTCGCCGATGCGGGTGACGCCGCCGCCGTGGCCGGTGCCGCGGTTGAGGGTGGCGAATTCGCGGATCAGGTTGCGGTCGCCGATCACCAGCTCGGTGCGCTCGCCCTGCCACTTCTTGTCCTGCGGCGCGCCGCCGAGCGAGGCGAACTGGGTGATGCGGTTGTCGCGGCCGATCCGGGTGGGGCCCTCGATCACCACATGCGGGCCGACCACCGTGCCGTCGCCGATCTCGACTTCGGCGCCGATCACGCTGTAGGCGCCGATGCTGACGTTGCTGCCGATGACGGCGGAGGAGTCGACCGACGCAGTGGGATGGATCATTTCCCGGCCCTCGCGGCGCACATCAGTTCGCAGCTGGCCACTTCCTTGCCGTCGACCAGGCTGCGCGCGGCGAACAGGCCCATGCCGCGCATCAGGCGCTTCTGGTGGACCTCGAAGCGCAACTGGTCGCCGGGCACCACCGGCGCGCTGAAGCGCGCGTTGTCCACCTTGACCAGGTAGAACAGCGGGCTGCCCTTGTCGCCCTTGAAGTGCCGGCTCAGCTGGGTCAGCAGGCCGGCGGACTGCGCCATCGCCTCGATGATCAGCACGCCGGGCATCACCGGGTGGCCGGGGAAGTGGCCCTGGAAGAACGGCTCGTTGATGGTCACGTTCTTCAGTGCGACCACGCTGACGTCGGGCACGATCTCGACCACGCGGTCCACCAGCAGGAACGGGTAGCGATGCGGCAGCAGTTCCTGGATCTGCTCCACGTTGATCGGCAATGTCATGAAGTCGCCTTGCTCACTCATTGTTGCTGTCCTTCTCCAGCGCCGACACTCGGCGCGCGTACTCGTCCAGGTGCTTGAAGCGCGCCGCGTTCTTCCGCCACTGGCGGTTGTCCTGCAGCGGCACGCCGGACGAATATTCGCCAGGCTCGCGGATCGAGTGCGTGACCAGGCTCTTGGCGGTAATGGTAACCCGGTCGGCCAGCTCGAGATGGCCGAGCACGCCGGCGTTGCCGCCGATCTGGCACCAGCGGCCGATCTTCGCGCTGCCGGCGACGGCGGCGCAGCCGGCCATCGCGGTGTGCGCGCCGACATGCACGTTGTGGGCGATCTGGATCTGGTTGTCGAGGCGCACGTCCTCCTCCAGCACGGTGTCGTCCAGCGCGCCGCGGTCGATCGTGGTGTTGGCGCCGATCTCGCAGTCGTCGCCGATGCGCACGCCGCCAAGCTGCGGCAGCTTGATCCAGTGGTCAGTGTCGAAGGCCAGCCCGAAGCCATCCGAGCCGATCACCGCACCGGGATGCACCAGCACGCGCTGGCCAAGCGTGACCCGGGTCACCAGGGTGACCCGCGCCACCAGTCGCGATTGCGCACCCACCGTGCAGTCCTCGCCGACGATGCAGTGCGGGCCGAGCACGGCGCCGTCGCCGATCACCACGCCGTCCGCGATCACGCAGCCCGGGCCGATGCTGGCGCTGGCGCTGACCTGCGCGCCGGCGGCGACCACGGCGCTGGGATGGATGCCCGCCGGTGCGGCCGGCAGCCGTTCGAACAGTGCGGCGATCTTCGCGTAGGCAACGTACGGGTCGCGCGCAAGCAGCGCCGTGGTGGGACAGTCGGCAAGGTTCTCTTCGCGCAGCACCACCACGCCGGCGCGCGTGGCGGCCAGCTGGGCCGCGTACTTGCTGTTGGAGAGGAAGCTCAGCTGACCGGGGCCGGCGCCGGCCAGAGTGCCGACGCCGTCGATGAGCCGTGCGCCGTCGCCGCTGAGACCGAGGCCGAACCGCTCGGCCAGCTCGGTCACCGTGTAGTTGATTGCGCTCATGGGTGGCTCCGGAACCTGCGGCCATTGTAGGGGGTGGCGTCCCCGGCTGCAGTGCGCCGCGGCGGCAAACGAAAGCGCGGCGTGGCCGCGCTTTCGTTCGGCCCCTGGCCGGGTCAGCTCAGAACTGGCTGCCGAAAGTGAACTGGATGCGCTCCTCGTAGTGGCGATCGGCGGCCTTCGAGCGCAGCGGCATGGCGAAGCTGATGATCAGCGGGCCGATCGGCGCCTGCCATTGCAGCGACAGGCCGGTGGAGGCGCGCAGCTCGCTGGCGTCGAAGCTCTTGTAGTCCTTGTAGACATTGCCGACATCCATGAACCAGGACACGCGCGCAGTGTTGACGTCCTTCAGGAACGGCAGCGGCAGGAACACCTGCGCGGTGCCGAGCACCTTGAACGCGCCGCCGATCGGCTGCGCGTAGTAGGCGCCGCTGTTGCACAAGCCGTTGGCGTCCGGAGCGCTGCCATCGATGCAGACCCGTGGCCCCAGCGTGTTGTCCTGGTAGCCGCGCACGTCGCGCACGCCGCCGGCGTAGTAGTTCTGCCAGAACGGCAGGTCCTGGCGCATGTCGGTGAGGACATGGTTGGGGTTCTGCGCCAGGCTGGCGCTCTTCAGCGCTGCGAGGGCATCGTCGCTGATGCCGTTGCCGCCGTAGGTCTTGCCGTAACCGACCTGGCCATCGAGGTACAGCACGAAGCCCTTGCCGATCGGCCAGTAGTGGTTGATCTCGGTATTGAGCTTCCAGTACTGCACAGTCGAGCCGGGCAGGGCGACGTCGGTCGAGGCGGAGATCAGGCCGCCGCGGGTCGGTGCCCAGTAGCCGTTGCGGGTGTCGTGGTTCCAGCCCAGCGTGCCGGTCCAGGTGTGGATGGTCTTGTTGCCGATCTGGTTCTGGTAGTCGAGCAGCACCTCCGGGCTGTAGCCCTGGTACAGGTTGACCTTGTCGCTGCTGACGCCCAGGCCCACGCGCAAGCCGTCGGTTTCGCTGATCGGGATGCCGAGGTAGGTGGAGAAGCTCTTTGCGCTGGTGGCGTAGTTGGCGAAATCGGTGTTGCCGTAGTCGGTCTTCGAGTACGAGGCGCTGTAGCCGATGCCGATGCCACTGTCGGTCAGGTACGGGTTGTAGTAGTTGAGACCGAGCCGGTCGTAGTAGGTGCTGCGCTCGCCGCTGATCGAGAAGCTGTCGCCGGTGCCGAACAGGTTGTTCTGCGACACCGAGGCATTCAGGATGATGCCGGAATACTGCGAGTAGCCGATGCCGAACTGCATGCTGCCGGCGGACTGCTCCTCGACCTTGACCGTGACGTCCACCTTGTCCTGCGTGCCCGGCACCATCTTCTGGTCGATGTCGACCTTCTTGAAGTAACCCAGCCGCTGCAGGCGGACCTTGGAGCGGTCGATCGCTGCCTGCGAATACCAGGAGCCCTCAAGCTGGCGCATCTCGCGGCGCAGTACGTCGTCCTCGGTGCGCGTGTTGCCCTGGAACACCACCCGACGCACGTACACGCGTTGGCCGGGTTCGACGTACAGGGTCAGGTCGACCGTGCGCTTTTCCTTGTCCAGCTTCGGGATCGGGGTGACCTTGGCGTAGGCGTAGCCGATGTTGGCCAGGATCGCCTTGATCGCCTTGGTGCTGGCTTCGACCGCGGCGCGGTTGAAGGTCTCGCCCGACTTGATGAAGACCAGCTGGCGCATGGTCGCCTCCGGCAGGATCAAGTCGCCGAGCAGCTTGACGTCGGCGACCTTGTAGATCTCGCCTTCCTTGATGCTGGCGTCGATGTACATCGCGCGCTTGTCCGGCGCGATCGCCACCTGAGTGGAGTCGACGCCGAAGTCGGCGTAGCCGCGGTCCATGTAGTAGGACTGCAACTTCTCCAGGTCGCCGGAAAGCTTTTCGCGCGAATACTGGTCGTCCTTCGAATACCACGACATCCAGTTGGTGGTGTCCGACTCGAAACCCTCGCGGATCTGCTTGTTTGTGAACGCATGGGTGCCGAGGATGTTCAGCTCCTTGATCTTGGCCGCCTTGCCCTCGCGGATCTCGATCTCGACGGCGACGCGGTTGCGGTCCAGCCGGGTCACGTGCGGGTCGACCGAGACGTTGTACTTGCCGCGGTTGTAGTACTGCCGGATCAGTTCCTGCTGCACGTTGTCCAGCGCCAGGCGGTCGAAGGTCTCGCCTTCGGTGAGGCCGATCTCCTTCAGGCCCTTCTTCAGGTCGTCGGTCTTGATGTCCTTGTTGCCGCGCAGGGTCAGCTTGGCGATCGACGGCCGCTCGACCACCTTGATCACCAGGATGCTGCCTTCGCGCTCGAACTCCACGTCGCTGAAGAACTTGGTGCGATACAGCGCGCGGATGGCGCGCTGGGCGCCGTCGTTGGTCAGCTGGTCGCCCTTGTTGATAGGCAGGTAGTTGTACACGGTACCGGCCGAGATCCGGCTGAGGCCGTCGATGCGGATGTCCGACACCACGAACGGGTCGAACGCGAACGCATTGGCGGAGAGGGAGGCAAGCAGGATCAGCGCGGCGATACGCTTCATCGTCGATTCCGTTGGTTATTCCGATGGAGCAGCCGGCACGGCCGCCCCGATCAATGCATGAGGCAGGGCCAGGCCCTGCCTCGAAGGTGGATCCGCATGCCACCGCGGCGGTGCTTTGGCGGACGCATCGCCGCGCCGTGCTGCCGCGAACCTGCGTATCGCCGTCATGCTGTGTTCGCCGACCCTCGGCATCACGACAGCAGCATGCGGTGGATATCGTTGTAGAACGCCAGCCCCATCAGGGTGAACAGCAACGCCAGGCCGATGTACTGGCCCACCATCATCGCCTGTTCGCTGACCGGGCTGCCCTTGATCAATTCCACGAGATAATACAGCAGGTGCCCGCCATCCAGGACCGGGATCGGCAGCAGGTTGAGGATCGCCAGGCTCAGCGACACCAGTGCGAGGAACTGCAGGAACCATGGCAGGCCCATGCCGGCCGACGCATTGGCCACCTCGGCAATGCCGATCACGCCGGACAGGTTGCGCGTCGAGGCCTCGCCGGTCAGCATCTTGCCGAGCATGCTGAAGGTCTGCGTGGTGTTGCGCCAGGTGGTAGCGAGCGAGGCGGTCATTGCCTTCAGCGGGCCGTAGCTCACGGTGGCCGCTTCGATCGGTGGCGCGCCGACGCCCAGCACCCACTTCGGCGACTGGCCTTCGAGCGACTCCCACTTGGCGGTGATGTCAAGCCGCAGCGGCTGCCCGTGGCGCTCGATGCCGATCGCCAGCCTCGGCGACTTGGCCGCTGCGGTCTGCACCAGCTTGCCGAACGCGGCGAAGTCGTCCACCGGCTGCCCGTTGACGCTGACGATGCGGTCGCCGCCGCGCATGCCGGCCAACGCGGCCGGCTGGCCGGCCATCACGGTGGCGGCCACCGCCGGCGGCGGCGCCAGCTTCAGGCCGAGCTTGCCCAGGTACTGGCCCACGTCCTGCCCCGGCGGCAGTTCGTCCAGCGGCAACACCAGTTCGCGCTGGTGGCCGTCGGCGCCGCGCACGGTGAGCGGCAGCGGCGCGCGCCCGAGCAGGGCGTTGGCCAGCGCGTCCATCGAGTCGGTCCAGGTGGAGACGTCGCGGCCGTCGATGCTGAGCAGGCGATCGCCCGGCTGGATGCCGGCGCTGGCGGCGATGCTCTGCGGCGTGGCGGTCACCACCGGGGCCACGTCCGGGCGGCCCAGCATGAACATCAGCCAGAACGCGGCGATGGTGAAGATCAGGTTGAAGCCTGGTCCGGCGGCGACGATGGCGATGCGCTGCCATACCGGCTTGCCGGTGAACTCCTGCCCGCGCAGCGCGGGATCGACCTCGCCTTCGCGCGCGTCGAGCATCTTCACGTAGCCGCCCAGCGGGATCGCGGCGATCTGGTACTCGGTGCCGTCGCGGCCGCTGCGCTTCCAGATCGCGTTGCCGAAACCGACCGAGAAGCGCAGCACCTTCACCCCACAGCGGCGCGCGACCCAGTAGTGGCCGAATTCGTGGAAGGTCACCAGCACGCCGAGCGTGACCAGCAACCAGAACACCGAGCCGAAGAAGGCAGTCATCGAATACCGTGGCGAAAAGTCATCAAAGCAAGAATATCAGCAAGCATTGCGCAGAACGCGGCGGGCCGCCTCCCGCGCCATACGGTCGCGTTCACTCAGGGTTTCAACATCGACCACGGCTTGCGCCGGCAGTTCCGTCAGCACGGCCTCGACCACGTCGGCGATCGCCAGGAATGGCAGCGCGCCGGCCAGGAAGGCCTCCACCGCCACTTCGTTGGCGGCGTTCAGCACGGCGGGGCTGTCGCCGCCGGCACGCAACGCCTGGAACGCCAGCGCCAGGCAGCGAAATGTGGCCAGGTCCGGCGGCTCGAATTCCAGCGGGGCGCAGGCGGCCAGGTCCAGCGACGACACGCCGGACTCGACCCGCTCCGGCCAGGCCAGTGCATGGGCGATCGCGGTGCGCATGTCCGGGTTGCCGAGCTGGGCGAGCACCGAACCGTCGATGTATTCCACCATCGAATGCACCAGGCTCTGCGGATGCACCACCACGTCGATCGCCTCGGCCGGCGCGCCGAACAAATGGTGCGCCTCGATCACCTCCAGGCCCTTGTTCATCAGCGTGGCCGAGTCGACCGAGATCTTGCGCCCCATCACCCAGTTCGGATGCTTGCAGGCCTGGTCCGGCGTGATGTCGGCCAGTTGCACCCGCGTGCGGCCGCGGAACGGGCCGCCGGAGGCGGTCAGGATCAGTCGGCGCACGCCGCTGCGGCGCAGCTCGGGGCGCCCGCCCGGCAGGCACTGGAAGATCGCGTTGTGTTCGGAGTCGACCGGCACCAGCGCGCCGCCGCCGGCGCTGACCGCCTGCAGCAGCAGCGGGCCGGCCATCACGATGGATTCCTTGTTCGCCAGCAGCAGGTGCTTGCCGGCGCGCGCGGCGGCCAGGGTGGATTCCAGCCCGGCGGCGCCGACGATCGCGGCGACCACGGTGTCGCACAGTGCGCCGGCGGCAGCGGCCGCCAGCGCGGCATGGCCGCTGGCCACTTCGCAGCGCACGCCGGCGGCGGCCAGCCGGCGTGCCAGCTCGGCTTCCAGCGAGGGATCGGCGATCACCGCCAGATCCGGCCGGTGCTGCACACACAACGCCACGAGCGCTTCGACCTTGCAATGGGCGGTCAGCACGCTGGCGCGGAAACGATCGGGATGGCGCGCGATGACGTCGAGCGTGCTGCCGCCGATCGAACCGGTAGCGCCGAGGACGGCGACGTTCTTCACAGGCCGAGCTCCAGCAGCGCCAGGCCGGCAGCGAACACCGGCAGCGCGGCGAACACGCTGTCCAGGCGGTCCAGCAGGCCGCCGTGGCCGGGGAACAGGGTGCCCGAATCCTTCACCTGCGCGTGTCGCTTCATCAGGCTCTCGATCAGGTCGCCGACGATCGACGCCGCCACCGTCAGCGCGGCCAGCAGCGCCAGCGCCAGCAGCGCGGTGCCGCGCACGCCAAGCAGCCAGCCGCCGACCTCGGCCACCAGCACCCCTGCCACCATCGCGCCGTAGACGCCGGCCCAGGTCTTGCCGGGGCTGATCTGCGGGGCCAGCTTGCGCCGGCCGAAGGTGCGGCCGCTGAAGTAGGCGCCGATGTCGGATGCCCACACGATCAGCAGCGCCAGCAGGGTCCACCAGTGACCGTGCGGCGCGCGGGTGTGGATGCTGACCAGGGCGACCCAGGTCGGAAAGATCACCAGCGCGCCGGCGAGCAGTTTCAGGCGGCGGTTCTCGCGGGTGGGCGCCGCGGCGAACGCGAAGTGGCGCAGCCACAGGCAGGCCAGCAGCCACCAGGCGACGCCGGCGGCGAGCAGCAGTGGGCTCAGCGCTGTGGCGTGGCCGCGCCACAGCAGGACGAAGACGGCGGCCGCCACGGCCAGCAGGACGGTGCGCCACGCGTGGCTCTGCAGGCCGCTCAGTTGCGCCCACTCCCACCATGCCGCCAGAAAGGCCAGCGCGACGATGCCCGCGAAGACGCCGGTCGGCGGCAGCAGGATGATCAGGATCGCCAACGGCGCGAGCACCAGGGCGGTGAGAATGCGCTGAAGCAGCATGCAGATCCTCTTACGAAGCGGTGGCGACCTGCTCGCCGGTGCGACCGTAGCGGCGCTCCCGGCGGGCATAGTCCTCGATGGCCCGACGCAGGCAGGCCTGGTCGAAATCGGGCCACAAGGTGTCGGTAAAGTACAGTTCGGCGTAGGCGGCCTGCCACAGCAGGAAGTTGCTGATGCGGCATTCCCCGCCGGTGCGGATGAACAGGTCCAGCGGCGGCAGTTCCGCCAGGCACATCCACTGGCCCAGCGTTGCCTCGTCGATCTGCTCCACGCGAAGCTCGCCGCGCGCCACCGCGGCGGCGGCCTGACGACTGGCCTGCACGATGTCCCAGCGGCCGCCGTAGCTCACCGCAATGTTCACCTGCAGCCGCTCGTTGCCGGCGGTGCGGTCCATCGCGGCCTGCATGCGCTCGCGCAAGGCATCGTCGAAGGCTGTCAGGTCGCCGATGAAGCGCAGGCGCACGCCGTGGCCATGCAGTTCGTCCACTTCCTTGTCCAGCGCGCGCACGAACAGTCCCATCAGCGCGCCGACCTCATCCTGCGGGCGCTGCCAGTTCTCGCTGGAGAAGGCGAACAGCGTCAGCGCCTGCACGCCCTCGCGCAGGCACGCCTCGATCGCCTCGCGCACGGCCTTGCGACCGGCGTTGTGGCCGAAGCTGCGCGGACGATGGCGGGCCTTGGCCCAGCGGCCGTTGCCATCCATCACGATGGCGATATGGCGTGGGACCGGGGGTGCCTTGGCCTGGGTCATGAAATGGGAACGGGCGATGGCGTGGTCAAAGCGCCATCAGCTCCTCTTCCTTCGCCTTGACCACGACGTCGACGTCCTTCACCGCGCGATCGGTGAGTTTCTGGATCTCGTCGTCGACGCGGCGATCGTCGTCCTCGGTGATCTGCTTGTCCTTGAGCAGATCCTTGACCTGCTGCAGGGCGTCGCGGCGCACGTTGCGGATGGCGATCTTGGCGTTCTCGCCCTCGTGGGCCACGTGCTTGGCCAGCTCCCTGCGGCGCTCCTCGGTGAGCGCAGGCATGTTCAGGCGGATCACCGTGCCGGCGGTGGTCGGCGTGATGCCGAGGTCGGAGGCCATCAGCGCCTTCTCGATCGGCGCCACCATGGTCTTTTCCCACGGCGTGATGATGATCGTGCGCGCGTCGGACAGGGTGACCGAGGCGACCTGCGGCAGCGGCATGTCGGCGCCGTAATAGGGCACCTTGATGCCGTCCACCAGCGCCGTGCTGGCACGGCCGGTGCGGATGCGGGTGAGATCGTGCTTGAGTGATTCGATGCTCTTGCCCATGCGGGTCTGGGCATCGTTCTTGATGTCGTTGAGCATGTGGCGCTTCCCGGGCGATCTGGCAACGTTCAATTATAGCAGTGGCGACGGGTGTGGCTTGCTGCGGCGCGGTTAGCCGCCGTCGACCAGGGTGCCGATCGACTCGCCGCGCATGATCCGCATCAGGCTGCCCGGCACGGTCATGTCGTAGATGCGCAGCGGCATGCCATGGTCGCGGCACAGCGCGATGGCGGCGGTGTCCATCACCTGCAGATTGCGCTGGATCACGTCGCCATAGGTCAGCTGCTCGTAGCGGGTGGCGTCGGCATGGCGGGCCGGGTCGGCGGTGTACACGCCGTCCACCTTGGTGGCCTTCAGCAGCAGGTCGGCGCCGACCTCCACCGCGCGCAGCGCGGCGGCGGAATCGGTGGTGAAGAATGGGTTGCCGGTGCCGGCGGCGAACAGCACGATGCGACCCTTTTCGATGTGGCGGATCGCGCGGCGGCGGATGTAATCCTCGGCCACGTCGTGGATCTGGATCGCGCTCATCACGCGCGCGTAGCCGCCGCGCTTCTCGATCGCGTCGGCCATCGCCAGCGCGTTCATCACGGTGGCCAGCATGCCCATGTGGTCGCCGGTGACCCGGTCCATGCCGGCGGCGGCGAGCCCGGCGCCCCGAAAAATGTTGCCGCCGCCGATCACGATGCCGATCTGCACGCCGATGCGCTGCACCTCGATGATCTCGTCGGCGAGCCGGCCGATCACCTTCGGATCGATGCCGTAGTCGGCGTCGCCCATCAGCGCTTCACCGGAGAGCTTGAGCAGGATGCGGTGGTACTTGGGCTGGTCGCTCATGGGGTCTCCGGATTGTGTGGGTAAACCGCCGCATTATAGCGGCGCGCAGGCAGCCCGAGACGCATCCGCGCCCCCGCGGTTCACGCGCAGTAAGGCCGGCGGCTCGGCGTGGAGCGCAAAAGCAAGGGCCGCGGTTTCCCGCGGCCCTTGTTCGAAGCGCTGCCCTTTCTGAAAGTCCAGCCATGGATGGCCGGTTTTCCCGTCAGGGACGACGGTTACCTCAGGCCAGCCTGCTTCATCACTTCGGCGGCGAAATCCTCTTCCACCTTCTCGATGCCTTCGCCGACGGCCAGGCGGGCCACCGAAGCCACGTCGGCGCCTTCCTTCTTCAGCGCCTCGGCCACCGTGACGTTGGTGTCCAGCACGTAGGGCTGGCCGAGCAGGGTGACCTCGGCGACGATCTTGTGGACCTTGCCGGAGACGATCTTCTCCAGGATGTCGGCGGGCTTGTTCTTTTCCTTGTCCGACATGGCGGCCAGTGCGATTTCCTTCTCCTTGGCCAGGAAGTCGGCCGGCACGTCCTCGGCGCGGACGTAGGCGGGGTTCATCGCGGCGACGTGCATCGCGATGCCCTTGGCCAGCTCCTCGGAGCCGCCCTTGAGCGCCACCAGCACGCCGATGCGGCCGCCGTGGATGTAGCTGCCGATCAGGCCGTCGGTCTCGACGCGGGCCAGGCGGCGCACGTCGATCTTCTCGCCGATGGTGGCGACCAGCGCCTTGGCGGCTTCCTCCACGTTGGCGGCGCCCGGATAGGCGGCAGCCTTCAGCGCGTCGATGTCGGCGGCGCCGGAGTTCAGCGCGACGTCGGCGACGGTGTCGGTGAACTTCAGGAAGCTGGCGTCCTTGGCGACGAAGTCGGTCTCGCAGTTGATCTCGACCAGCACGGCCTTGCCCGAAGCCTGGGCGGCCACGATGCGGCCTTCGGCGGCGACGCGGCTGGCCTTCTTGTCGGCCTTGGCCAGGCCGGACTTGCGCAGCCATTCCATCGCGACTTCGATGTCGCCGTTGTTTTCGACCAGCGCCTTCTTGCATTCCATCATGCCGGCGCCGGACCGCTCGCGCAGCTCCTTGACCAGTTGTGCGGAAACATTGCTCATCGGTAGTCCTCTAATGCTTTGGTTGCGCGGTGACGGGCAAGCGTCACCGCGCGGTTATCGCGGGCGGAGGCGACGGCGGTGGTGAGCCGCTGTCGTCGCGCTTACTTGGCGGCAGGCGCGCCGTCGTTGCGCGGGCCGCGGCCACCGTCACGGCCGCCATCGCGGCGCGGGGCGCTCTTGCGCGGAGCGGCGTCGCGGCGCGGGGCCGGCTTGCGGTCGATCTTGGCGACCGGGTTGCCTTCCTCGTCCAGCTCGACGAAGTCGTTCGCGTCGCCCTGGGCGGCGGCCGGTGCGGCGGCCTTGCCTTCGAGGATCGAGTCGGCGGCGGCACGGGCGTACAGCTGGATCGCGCGGATCGCGTCGTCATTGCCCGGGATGGCGTAGTCGACCAGCTCCGGGTTGTAGTTGGTGTCGACCACCGCGATCACCGGGATGCCGAGCTTCTTGGCTTCCTGCACGGCGATGTCCTCGTGGCCGATGTCGATCACGAACAGCGCGTCGGGCAGGCGGTTCATGTCCTTGATGCCGCCCAGCGAGGCCTGCAGCTTGTCGCGCTCGCGGCGGCGGGCCAGCACTTCGTGCTTGACCAGCTTCTCGAAGCTGCCATCGGTCTCGGCCGCTTCCAGCTCCTTCAGGCGCGACACCGACTGCTTCACGGTGCGGAAGTTGGTCAGCATGCCGCCGAGCCAGCGCGAGGTGACGAACGGCATGCCGGCGCGGGCGGCCTCTTCGGCCAGCGGCTCGCGCGCCGAGCGCTTGGTGCCGACGAACAGAATGGTGCCGCGCTTCTGCGCCAGGCCCGACAGGAAGTTCATCGCGTCGGTGAACAGCGGCAGGGTCTTTTCGAGGTTGATGATGTGGATCTTGCCGCGGGCGCCGAAGATGTACGGGGCCATCTTCGGGTTCCAGTAACGGGTCTGGTGACCGAAATGGACGCCGGCTTCGAGCATCTGGCGCATGGTGACCTGGGCCATGGGTGTAACTCCGATTGTTGAGCCCGGTGAAGGGCTCGGGGGGTTGGGACCTCCACGCATCCCCGGCTTCGACCGCGGCTGGCCCAGTGTTATGGCGGGCGAGGCGCGGCACCCCGAAGGCGGTGCCGATGCGTGTGTGGCGTTGGTTTGGGTGTTGTACCGCGGAGGGTTACAATTCCCATTCGCTTTGCGCTGGCCGACCGTCCAAACGGACGCGTCTGCCCTGCAAAACTCCGAAATTGTAGCCGGTACGCCGGCAGTGCGGCAAGTTGCTGGATTTCCGCAGCTTTTGCCGCCATATGAGTGGAACACATGGCCATCACCCTGAAATCCCCCGCCGACCTCGAAGGCATGCGCGTCGCCGGCAAGCTGGCCGCCGAAGTGCTGGCGATGCTCAAGGAGTACATCAAACCGGGCGTCACCACCGAGGAACTGGACCGGCGCGCGTACGAGCATATCGTCAACGTGCAGAAGGCGATCCCGGCCAACGTCGGCTACCACGGCTTCCCCAAGACGCTGTGCACCTCGGTCAATCACGTGATCTGTCACGGCATCCCGAACGAGGGCAAGGTGCTCAAGGACGGCGACATCGTCAACCTCGACGTCACGGTGATCAAGGACGGCTGGCACGGCGACACCAGCCGCATGTACATCGCCGGCACGCCCTCGGTGCTGGCCAAACGACTGGTCGACACCACGTTCGAGGCAATGATGTGCGGTATCCAGGCGGTGCGACCGGGCGCCACGCTGGGCGATATCGGCCATGCGATCCAGCAGCACGCCGAGGCGGCCGGCTTCTCGGTGGTGCGCGAGTACTGCGGCCACGGCATCGGCAAGGTCTACCACGACGAGCCGCAGGTGCTGCACTACGGCAAGCCCGGCATCGGCGTCGAACTGAAAAAGGGCATGACCTTCACCATCGAGCCGATGATCAACGCCGGCAAGCCGCAGACCCGCCAGTTGCCGGACGGCTGGACCGTGGTGACCAAGGACCACTCGCTGTCGGCGCAGTGGGAACACACCATCGCGGTCACCGACGACGGCTTCGAGATCCTCACGCCCTGGCCGGATGCCTGATGGAGGGAGTGGAGAATAGGGCATAGGGAATGGGAAGAGCCGGTGTCGCCGAGGCGTGGCAGACTGGCTTTCCCCATTTCCTATTCCCTGATTTCCTCCCCGATGAGCGTCGTGCCTCCGCCCTTGCCCCGTCTGCCGACGGCCGTGCCGCGCTCCGGCGTTTCGGCCGAGGCGCGGCAGGCTTTGCGGCAGCTGCTGGGCGACGTCGATCGCGCGCTGGCCACGGCGTTTCGCGACGGTGCCGATGCCAGTGCACTGGCGCGGCGGCGCGGCGAGGCGGTGGCGCGTGTCGTGGCGCACGTGTGGACTGCCTGCCTGGGTGAGGTGACCGGAGCGGCGTTGTTCGCCGTTGGCGGCTTCGGGCGCGGCCTGCTGTTTCCGTATTCGGACGTGGACCTGCTGGCGCTGGTGCAGGCACCGGAGCAGGCACGCCTGCGCGCGCTGGAGCAATTCTTCGCCACGCTGTGGGATATCGGCTTGAAGGTCGGCCACGCGGTGCGCGATGCAGCGCAGTGCCGCACGCTGGCCGCGCAGGACGCCAGCGTGTTCACCAGCCTGCTGGATGCGCGCCGGCTGGCCGGCGATGCGGCGTTCGACGCACGGCTCAAGGCCATCGTCGACGATCCGGCGCTGTGGCCGGCGCCGGCCTACCTGGCCGCCCGGCTGGCTGAGCGCAATGCGCGGCACGCCCGCTACGACGATACCGCCTACAACCTGGAGCCCAACCTCAAGGACGGCCCCGGCGGCCTGCGCACGCTCGACTCGCTGCGCTGGATGGGGCGGCGGCTGGCGCATGCGGACGACTTGGCCGACATGGTGGCCGAAGGCCTGCTCGATCCCGCCGAGCAGGCCGTGCTGGAGCAGTCCGAGGCGGTGCTGCGCCGCTACCGCTATGCGCTGCACCTGGAGGCCGGGCGCCCCGAGGAGCGCCTGCTGTTCGATTATCAACGTGCGCTGGCCGCGCGCCTGGGCTTCGAGGACGAACACGCGAAGAACCTGGGCGTCGAGCAGTTCATGCAGGGCTATTACCGCGCCGCCAGCCAGGTCGAGCGGCTTGGCGTGCAGGTGGCCGAGCGCTTCGAGGAAATGCTGGAACCGCCAGAGGAAGCGGCGCCTGTGGGCACCGATTTCGTGCGCTACGGCAAGCGATTGGCGGCGGTTGACCCGCAGTTGTTCATGCGCCGCCCGGCCGCCCTGGTGGAAATCTTCATCGCCCGGATGGATCAGCCCGGCGTGGTCGGTTTCAGCGCCGACACCATGCGTCGCATCCACCAGGCCACCGCCGCGCGTGGCGATGCGCTGGCCGAGGACGGCGAGGTGCTGGCCGCCTTCCTGCGGCTGCTGCGCCGCGGCGCGCCGGCGGTGGAGCCGTTGTGGCGGATGAACCGGCACGGCCTGCTGGCAGCGATCCTGCCCGCGTTCGGCAAAGTGTTCGGGCGCATGCAGTACGACCTGTTCCACGTTTACACGGTCGACGAGCACACCTTGCGCGTGTTGCGCAACCTGGCGCGCTTTGCCGACCCGGCGGCGCAGCGCGAATTTCCGCTGGGCTGCGAAATCTGGGCCGGCCTGCCGGTGCCGGAAGTGCTGCTGCTGGCGGGGCTGTTCCATGACATCGCCAAGGGTCGCGGCGGCGACCACTCGGTGCTGGGCGAGCAGGATGCACGCGCCTTCTGCACCCGGCTGGGCCTGCCGCCCGGCGACGTCGAGCAGGTTGCCTGGCTGGTGCGCTGGCACCTGTTGATGAGCACCACCGCGCAGCGCCAGGACATCACCGACCCGGACGTGGTGCACCGGTTTGCGGAAGTCGTCGGCAATCGCGAACGGCTTGGCCAGCTGTACCTGTTGACCATCGCCGACATCATCGGCACCAGTCCACGGTTGTGGAACGGCTGGAAGGACCGCCTGCTGGCCGACCTGTATACCAGTACCCGCTACGCCTTGCGCAGCGACGTGGAGCTGCCGCGCGACATCGGCGCGCGCGTGCGCGAATGCTCCGAGTACGCGCTGGCGCTGCTGCTGAACGAGGGGTATGCCGAAGCCGACGTGGCGCGAATCTGGGCCGACTTTCCGCAGCTCAGCTTCCTGCGCCACCGCCCCGAGCAGATCGCCTGGCAGACCGCGGCGATCCTGCGGGCGCACGGCGCGCTGCCGCTGGTGGCGGTGCACCCGTTGTCGGTGCGCGGCAGCACCGAGCTGTTCGTCTACACGCCCGATCGCGACGGCCTGTTCGCCACCATCACCGCGGTGCTGGATCGCTTGCGCTTCTCGGTGGTGGAGGCGCGCATCCTCAGTTCGCCGACCGGAATGGCGCTGGACACCCTGTTGTTGCTCGACGCGGACAGCCAGCAGCCGGTGAGCGCGGCGCGGGCGGAGGAGCTGCAGCAACGGTTGCAGCGTGCGCTGGCGCAGTCGGCCGGCGTGCAGCCGAGCAAGCGCGGCATGTCGCGCCACCAGAAGCATTTCCAGATGGCTCCGCAGATCAGTTTCCACGCCGCTGGCGACCGCACCCAGCTGGCGCTGGTCGGTGCCGATCGTCCCGGCCTGCTGGCCGCGGTGGCGCAGGTGATGCTGGCTATCGGAGTGCGCGTGCATGATGCACGCATCGCCACCTTCGGCGAACGGGTGGAGGATTTCTTCCAGCTCACCGACCGCCACGATGCGCCGCTCGATCAGGCGCTGCAGGAACGCCTGCTGCAGGCGCTGCAGGAACGGATCGGCCCGGCGCGGAATTGAGCGGCGGGTGCCGCGTTATCATCGCGGGCGCTGCGCCTCGCAGCGGCTATGCGGTTTCGCCATGACCTACCTGCTGATCAAGTCCCTGCACCTGCTGTTCGTCATCGCCTGGATGGCCACGGTGTTCTACCTGCCGCGGATCCTGGTGAACATGGCCGAGGCGGCGCACGAGCCGGCAGTGCTGGCGCGGCTGCAGCTGATGGGGCGGCGGCTGTACAAGTTCGGCCACAACATGTTCGGCATGGCGTTCTTGTTCGGGCTGGTGCTGTGGCAGGGCTGGCGGGTGTTCCCGCAGACGTTGCCGAACGTGGCCGCCGGCACGCACTGGATCGACGCCAAGTTGGTCCTGGTGACCGTGCTGCTGGCGTACTTCGTGTGGGCCGGGCGCATGCTCAGGCGCAGCGAAAAGGGCGGCACGCTGCCGTCATCGCGCGCACTGCGCTGGCTCAACGAGCTGCCGGTGCTGCTGCTGCTGGGGGTGATCTGGCTGGTGCTGGCCAAGCCGTTTTGAGGGCTCCTACGCTCAGCGGTTGAAGTACTCCCGATACCACACCACGAATTTCGCCACGCCATCCTCGATCGACGTGTTCGGCGCGTAGCCCACGTCGCGGCGCAGTGCCGACACGTCGGCCCAGGTGTCCGGCACGTCGCCGGGTTGCATCGGCAGCAGGCGTTTTTCCACGCTGCGGCCGAAGTTCTGTTCCAGCAGTTCGATGAAGCGCAGCAGCTGCACCGGCTGGTCGTTGCCGAGGTTGTAGACGCGGTACGGCGCGTTCGAGGTGCCGGGGTTCGGCCGCTCGGGGTTGTACGCCGGATCCGCTTCGGCCGGGTGGTCGAGCGTGCGGATCACACCTTCGACGATGTCGTCGATATAGGTGAAGTCGCGGCTGTGGTGGCCGAAGTTGAATACGTCGATCGGCTCGCCGCGGCTGATCCGGTCGGCGAACAGCATTGGCGACATGTCCGGCCGGCCCCACGGGCCATACACGGTGAAGAAGCGCAGGCCAGTGGTGGGTAAGTCGAACAGGTGGCTGTAGGTGTGCGCCATCAGCTCGTTCGCCTTCTTGCTGGCCGCGTATAGGCTGACCGGGTGGTCGACCGCGTCTTCCACCGCGAACGGCAGCTTGCGGTTCGCGCCGTAGACCGAACTGGACGAGGCGTAGACCAGGTGCTCCACGCCGCTGTGGCGGCAGCCTTCGAGGATGTTGACGAAGCCGACCAGGTTGCTCGACACGTAGGCCTGGGGGTTCTGCAGCGAATGACGCACGCCGGCCTGTGCGGCGAGGTTCACCACGCGCTGCGGCCTGAACGTGGTGAACGCATGATTCACCGCGCCCGCATCGGCCAGGTCAGCGCGCTGATGGGTGTAGTTCGGGTGGCCGGCAAAACGCGCCAGGCGGGCTTCCTTCAGCGCCGGGTCGTAGTAGTCGTTGTGGTTGTCGATGCCATGCACCATGTCGCCACGCGCCAGCAGGCGCTGCGCCAGGGCGGCGCCGATGAAGCCGGCGGTGCCGGTGACCAGGATGCGCATGGAGTGTCCTCGGAAGATCGGCGGCATTGTATCGTCGGGCCCGGCCGGCACGGTGGCGTCGGGCGTGGATTGACAGGCCATCCGGGCTAAACTAGCGTCTCGGCATCACCCACGAGATCTGAGGTGGCCCGCGCTGCGCGCTGGCCGAGTGTGCGACATGGCAACTACCCGCTTCCACTACTGACCGTCCGCACGCCTTCGTTTCTTCGTCATCAAAGAAAGGGCGTCATGCCCTTTTTTGCTTTTCCAGAGAAGCCCCATGATTGAAATCACGCTACCCGACGGCAGCAAGAAGCCGTTTGATCATCCCGTCACCGTGCAGGACGTGGCTGCCTCGATTGGCGCCGGTCTGGCCAAGGCCACGCTGGCCGGCAAGGTCGACGGCCGGCTGGTCGACGCCGGCTTCCCGATCGAGCACGACGCCAGCCTGCAGATCGTCACCGAGAAGAGCCCCGAGGCGCTGGAGATCCTGCGCCACTCCACCGCGCACCTGATGGGCCAGGCCGTGCAGCGGCTGTTCCCGGGGGCGCAGGTCACGATCGGCCCGGTGATCGACAACGGCTTCTATTACGACTTCGCCTACGAGCGCCCGTTCACACCCGAGGACCTGCCGAAGATCGAGGCGGAGATGCACAAGATCGTCGACGAGCAGCTGCCGGTGACGCGCAGCGTGAAGTCGCGCGACGAGGCGGTGGCGTTCTTCCGCGGCATCGGCGAGAGCTACAAGGCCGAGATCATCGAGGGCATTCCGGCCGACCAGGACCTGTCGCTGTATTCGCAGGGCGAGTTCACCGACCTGTGTCGCGGCCCGCATGTGCCGAACACCGGCAAGCTGCATTCGTTCAAGCTGATGAAGGTGGCAGGCGCGTACTGGCGCGGCGATTCGAACAACGCGATGCTCAGCCGCATCTATGGCACAGCGTGGCTCAACGACAAGGACCTGAAGGCCTACCTGTACCAGCTGGAGGAGGCCGAGAAACGCGACCACCGCAAGATCGGCAAGCAGCTCGACCTGTTCCACCAGCAGGAAGAAAGCCCGGGCATGGTGTTCTGGCATCCGAACGGCTGGGCCATCTGGCAGCAGGTCGAGCAGTACATGCGCGGCGTGTACAGGAAGAGTGGCTATCAGGAGGTGCGCTGCCCGATGGTGCTGGACGTGTCGCTGTGGAAGAAGTCGGGCCATTGGGACAACTATGCCGAGAACATGTTCTTCACCGAGTCGGAGAAGCACACCTACGCGCTGAAGCCGATGAACTGCCCGGGCCACGTGCAGGTGTTCAACACCGGCCTGCACAGCTACCGCGAGCTGCCGATCCGCTACGGTGAATTCGGCGGCTGCCACCGCAACGAGCCGTCCGGCGCGTTGCACGGCATCATGCGCGTGCGTGCGTTCACCCAGGATGATGGCCACATCTTCTGCACGCCCGAGCAGATTGAATCGGAAGTCACCGAGTTCCACCGCCAGGCCATGCAGGTGTATGCCGACTTCGGTTTCAACGACATCGATGTTGCGCTGGCCCTGCGGCCGGACAAGCGCATCGGCGACGATGATGTGTGGGATCGTGCCGAGGCGGCGCTGCGCGGCGCGTTGTCCGCTGCCGGGGTGAAGTGGACCGAACTGCCTGGCGAGGGCGCGTTCTACGGCCCCAAGATCGAGTACCACATGAAGGATTCGATCGGTCGCGACTGGCAGGTCGGCACCATGCAGGTCGATTTCATGATGCCCGAGCGGCTGGGCGCCGAATACGTGGATGAGCACTCGCAGAAACGGCATCCGGTGATGCTGCACCGGGCCATCGTCGGCTCGATGGAGCGCTTCATCGGCATCCTGATCGAACATCACGCCGGCCTGCTGCCGCCCTGGCTGGCCCCGGTGCAGGCGGTGGTGATCAATATCACCGATGCGCAGGCCGATTACGTTCGGGAAGTGACGCAAGCCCTTGTCGACAAAGGTTTCCGGGTACAATCGGATTTGCGCAACGAGAAAGTCGGCTATAAAATCCGCGAGCATACGCTGCAGAAAGTGCCTTATCTTCTCGTGGTCGGTGATCGTGAGAGGGAAACGGGTGCCGTTTCTGTACGTACCCGTTCCGGCGAGGACCTGGGCAGCATGCCGCTGGCCGGCTTCGTTGAACGACTGGAGACCGAAATCCGGCGCTGAGCGCCGGGCGGTCTGTTTCATTACTTCTTCTGGAGGATCGTGGTATCGCTACCACCGACAACAAGGGCAATCGTCGTAACCTGGAAATCCGCGTGCCGCGTGTGCGCGTGATTGGCGCTGACTCGGAACAGCTCGGCATCCTCAGCCGTGACGAGGCGCTCAGCCTGGCGCAGGAAGCAGGCATGGATCTGGTCGAGATCCAGCCGAACGGCGACCCGCCGGTCTGCCGCATCATGGATTACGGCAAGTTCAAGTTCGAAGCCCAGAAGAAGGCGCAGGCCGCCAAGAAGAAGCAGAAGCAGGTCGAGATCAAGGAAGTGAAGTTCCGTCCGGTCACGGACGTGGGCGACTACCAGATCAAGCTGCGCAACATGCTTCGCTTCCTGGAAGAGGGCGACAAAGTCAAGGTCACCATCCGCTTCCGTGGCCGCGAGATGTCGCATCAGGACCTCGGCCAGAACCTGGCCAAGAAGATCCAGGAAGACGTCGGCGACAACGGTCAGGTCGAGTCGTTCCCGCGGCTGGAAGGGCGTCAGATGGTCATGATGATCGGGCCGAAGAAGAAGTAAGCCGGTCGTCTTTGGTAGGAGTCCGCTCGCGGGCGATGCTCTTTCACCGTGTCTCCCGGAGCAGCCGCCTTATTGGATTGGAGCGGGGCAAGCCCCGCACCTTCACCTCAGTCCTTTCTCCCGCAAAGGAGACTTCCTTCGGTCGCCGAAGGGAGGGGAAGCCATCGTCAGCATTTCGTGCTGGTGTTTGGCTTTTTGAACCCTTATAATTACGGGTTCGACCCGTCTGGAAGGGTCGTGCACCGATCGTGGCAGGACGGAAAGCGTGGCCAGGTCCTCCGGGACGACGCCACCGCCAGATCAGTCAGAAACCGGGGCTGCCCGCGCAGGGTGAGCCTCATACAAGGAGCATTCCCATGCCCAAGATCAAGACCAACCGGGCGGCAGCGAAGCGTTTTCGCAAGACCGCGTCGGGCAAGATCAAGTGCGGCCACGCGTTCAAGTCGCACATCCTGACCAAGAAGTCGACCAAGCAGAAGCGTGGTCTCCGTGCACCGAACCACCTCAAGGCGTGCGACACCCCGGGCGTGGCTCGCATGCTGCCGTACTTGTGAGGAGATAGACCATGGCTCGTGTAAAGCGTGGCGTCACCGCCCGTCGTCGTCACAAGAAAATCATCGGCCGCGCCAAGGGCTACTACAACGCCCGCCGCAAGGTCTTCCGCGTTGCCAACCAGGCCGTCATCAAGGCCGGCCAGTACGCCTATATCGGCCGCAAGCAGCGCAAGCGCCAGTTCCGCGCGCTGTGGATCGTGCGCATCAATGCCGCCGCGCGCATGTTCGGGCTGTCCTACAGCCGCCTGATCAATGGTCTCTCCAAGGCCGGCATCACCGTCGACCGCAAGGTTCTCGCTGATATCGCCGTGCACGACATCAAGGCGTTTGGTGCGATCGCCGAGAAAGCGAAGGCCAGTCTGGCGGCGTAGTCTGTGCGCTCATCCTTGATCGCGAAGATCAAGCGCGGCCATCCATGGCCGCACTCTTCAAAAGAGCGAACGTCCGCGGGGAGGAGGCCAAAGCCTTCTCCCCGTTTTTGTTTCTGTGCACTTCATACGGAACCGCATCGATGGATGACCTTGACAGCCGCGCCGCGCAGGCGCTGGCCGACATCGACAGGGCCGACACGCTGGAGGCGCTCGATGCGCTGCGCGTCGGCCTGCTGGGCAAGAGCGGCATCGTCACCGCCGCGCTGAAGACGCTCGGCGCGCTGGCGCAGGATGAGCGCAAGGCGCGCGGCGCCGAGGTGAACCTCGTCAAGGAACGCCTCGCCGGCGCGCTGGCGGCGCGCAAGGCGAGCCTGGAGCAGGCCGAGCTCGATCACCGGCTTTCCTCCGAGACGATCGACATCTCGCTGCCGGGCCGCGACGGCGAACGCGGCGGCATCCATCCGATCACCCGCGCGCTGGAGCGTATCGCGTCGATCTTCGCGCGGCTCGGTTACCAGCGCGCCGACGGCCCGGAGATCGAGGACGACTGGCACAACTTCGAGGCTCTGAACTTCCCGCCGCACCACCCGGCGCGCGCCATGCACGATACCTTCTACGTCGCTGGCGAAGGCAGCGACGACCGCCGCCTGCTGCGCACGCACACCTCACCGGTGCAGATCCGCGCGATGGCCGGCCGCCAGCCGCCGATCCGCATCATCGCGCCGGGCAAGGTCTACCGCAGCGACTCGGACCAGACCCACTCGCCGATGTTCCACCAGATCGAGGGTCTGCTGGTCGACGAGACATCGAGTTTCGCCGACCTCAAGGGCACGCTGGCCGAGTTCATCCGCGCGTTCTTCGAGCGAGACTTCGAGATGCGCTTCCGCCCCAGCTACTTCCCGTTCACCGAGCCGTCGGCCGAGGTGGACATTCGCTGGGACGCCGAGGACGGCTCCACCCGCTGGCTGGAAGTGCTCGGCTGCGGCATGGTGCATCCGAACGTGCTGAAGAACTGCGGCATCGACCCGGAGCGCTACACCGGCTTCGCGTTCGGCCTCGGCGTGGAACGTTTCGCGATGCTGCGCTACGGCGTTTCCGACCTGCGCGCGTTCTTCGAGAACGATCTGCGTTTCCTCAGGCAGTTTGCCTGAGCAGTGAATCGGGAATAGGGAACAGGGAATAGCAAAAGGCCGCAGGCCTGCGCTCTTCCGATTCCCGATTTCCTACTTCCTATTCCCGGACTTCAACCATGAAATTCTCCGAAAACTGGCTGCGCGAACTGGTGGATGTGCAGGCCGATCGTGCCGAACTGGCCCATGCGCTGACCATGGCCGGGCTGGAAGTGGAAGAAGTCACGCCGCTGGGCGAGAACCTGGCCGGCGTGGTGGTGGCCGAGATCGTCGCCGCCGAAAAGCACCCACAGGCCGACCGGCTGCAGGTGTGCAAGGTCGATGCGGGGCAGAACGATCCGTTGCAGATCGTCTGCGGCGCACCCAACGCGCGCGTCGGCATCAAGGTGCCGCTGGCGACGGTCGGTGCAAAGTTGCCGGGCGGCATCGCCATCAAGGCGGCCAAGCTGCGCGGCGTGGAATCGTTCGGCATGCTGTGCTCGGCGAAGGAACTGGGCATCGACGCCGATGCCTCCGGCCTGCTGGAGCTGCCGGCCGCTGCGCCGGTCGGCCAGCCGCTGGCTGCTTATCTTGGTCTGCCGGATGCCAGCTTCGAGCTGAAGCTCACCCCGAACCGCCCTGATTGCCTGAGCATGGTCGGCCTGGCGCACGACGTGGCTGCGCTGTTCGGCAGCAGGGTGAAGCTGCCGGCAGCAGCAAGCGTGCCGGTGACCGGCGATGCGCGTCGCGGCATCCGCCTGGAAGCGGGCAGGGATGCGCCGCGTTACCTTGGCCGCATCATCGAAGGCATCGACCCGATGGCGCGCTCGCCGCTGTGGCTGGCCGAGCGGCTGCGCCGCGGGGGCCTGCGTCCGATCGGCGCGGTGGTCGACGTCACCAACTACGTGATGCTGGAACTGGGCCAGCCGCTGCATGCGTTCGACAACGACACGCTCGAAGGCGATATCGTGGTGCGCCACGCGCGCAGCGGCGAGACGCTGAAGCTGCTCGACGGCAACGAGGCAAGACTGGACGAAAGCTTCGTGCTGATCGCCGACGAAAAGAAGGCGCTGGCCGTGGCCGGCGTGATGGGTGGCCACGACTCGCGCGTCACCGACGCCACCCGCAACGTGTTCCTGGAATCCGCGCATTTCGCACCCGCCGCGATCATGGGCCGCGCGCGCAAGCTGGGCCTGCACACCGATGCCTCGCATCGCTTCGAGCGCGGTGTCGACCCTGAACTGCCGCGCCGTGCGCTGGAGCGAGCCAGCGAGCTGCTGCTGGCAATCGCCGGCGGCAAGGCCGGCCCGGTACTGGTGGCGGAGAATCCGGCCGACCTGCCGAAGCCGGCTCCGGTTGCCCTGCGCCGTGCGCGTCTGCAGCGCGTGCTCGGCGTGAACGTGGCCGACGCCGAAGTGGCGCGCATCTTCACCGCGCTGGGCATGCAGGTCGCGGCGACGACCGACGGCTGGCAGGTCACCGCGCCTAGCAGCCGCTTCGACATCGAGTGCGAAGAGGACCTGATCGAGGAAGTCGCGCGCATTTTCGGCTACGACAACATTCCCACGGCTGCCCCGGCTGGCGCGCTGACCCTGGCCATCGAGCCGGAGGCGCGCATCAACGAACTGGCGCTGCGCGAGCAGTTGGCCGCGCGCGGCTACTACGAGGCCGTCAACCTGTCCTTCGTGGCGGCCGAGCTGCTGGCGGACTGGGGCTTCACCGGGCAACTGGTGCCGCTGGCCAACCCGCTTTCGGCTGATCTGGCGGTGATGCGGCCCGCGCTGCTGCCGGGGCTGATCGAGGCGCTGCGTCACAACCGCGCACGCCAGCAGGAACGGGTGCGGCTGTTCGAAATCGCCCGTGTGTTTGCGCAGGGCAATCCGCCGGTCGAGACGCCCAGCCTGGCCATCGTGGCCTGTGGCAAGGCTCGTGCCGAGCAATGGGGCGAACCGTCGCGGGCGCTGGATTTCTTCGATCTCAAGGGCGACCTGGACGCACTGATCGCCTGGGGCGGCGAGCCGCAGCGCTGGTCGGTGCATGCCGATGGCCTGCCGGGTTGGCTGCACCCGGGACGCGGTGCCCGGGTAACCCGCGATGGCCTCACCGTGGGTCACCTCGGCGCCCTGCACCCGCAATTGGCCAGGGCGCTGGACCTGGGCCCGGACGTGCACGTGCTGGAACTGGCGCTGGAGCCGCTGCTGGCGCGCCGCCTGCCCCGGGCGCAGGCAGTGCCCCGGTTCCCGGCCGTGCGCCGCGACCTTGCCATGGACCTGCCGGAAACGGTCCACTGGTCACAAATCGAGCAGACGGTTCGCCGCACGCTGGGCGAACGCCTGAAGGAACTGCGCCTGTTTGACCGCTACAGCGGCAAGGGAGTCGAAGCAGGCCGAAAAAGTCTCGCTATGGGCTTGATTTTACAGGACGCTTCACGCACGCTTACCGACGACGACGCGGACCGTTGCGTACGCGAGGCCATAGCGGCGTTGGAGCAATCATGCAAGGCAAAGTTGCGAGGGTGAGATGGCTCTGACCAAGGCGGAAATGGCCGAGCGGCTTTTCCTCGACGTGGGCCTCAACAAGCGCGAGGCGAAAGAGTTCGTGGACGCCTATTTCGAGGTGGTCCGCGGAGCCCTGGAAAACGGCGAACAGGTGAAGTTGTCCGGCTTCGGCAATTTTGACCTGCGACTGAAGAACCAGCGGCCCGGGCGCAACCCGAAGACCGGCGAGGAGATTCCGATCTCCGCCCGGCGCGTGGTGACGTTCCGGCCGGGACAGAAACTCAAGGTAAGAGTCGAGGGCTATGCTGGACCAAGGGAATAATACCGAGCTGCCCGCCATCCCGGCCAAGCGCTACTTCACCATCGGTGAAGTCAGCGAGTTGTGCGGGGTGAAGCCCCACGTGCTGCGCTACTGGGAGCAGGAGTTTCCTGCACTCAACCCGGTCAAGCGCCGCGGCAACCGCCGCTACTACCAGCGCCACGACGTGCTGATGATCCGCCAGATCCGCTCGCTGCTGTACGACGAGGGCTTCACCATCACCGGTGCGCGTGCGCGCCTGGAAGGTCCGCAGGCGCGGATGGAAGCGAGCATCTCGCACCAGATCGTGCGCCAGGTGCGGATGGAACTGGAAGAAGTGCTGACCCTGCTGCGCCGCTGAAGCGCGATTCGCGCTTCCGGCGGCGGGCATCAAGCTGCTAGAATTACCGTTTCGTCGGGGCGTAGCGCAGCCTGGTAGCGCATCTGCCTGGGGGGCAGAGGGTCGTCGGTTCGAATCCGGCCGCCCCGACCAATTGGACTACTCTAGACAATCCGGAATGTCACTGAAACCGCGCTCTGGCGCGGTTTTTTGTTGTCTACATCGGCACCCCCATTGAGTCCCTCCAAGTCCGTAGGATGGCTCGGGGTACGCGAGCCAAGGGTGATCTGCTGGGTCGCTGAGGGCCAGGAATGCGGTGCGTATTAGATGCGCCTCTCGCTGCTAGGATCGGCCGGAGGGAGAGATGCCATGACAGACGACCAGATCAAAGGCGATGCCATCGCGTTCGCGAAAGCAAACAAGAAGAACATTGCTCGAAGGTTGTGTTCAAAAGAACAGTACCCACCTGAAAAGGATCCGGTCTCGATCTTCATGGCGGGGTCGCCAGGAGCCGGTAAAACTGAGGCGTCGATCGAGCTTATCGATGCGGTCGGGCCAACCATTCGGATTGACCCAGACGACCTGCGGTCGGAATTTCCGATGTACAACGGCGGCAACGCCCACCTCTTTCAGCCAGCGGTCTCGATCATCGTCGACAAGATGATCGACTTTGTGTTCGACAACGACCAGAGCTTCCTACTTGACGGAACGCTAGACCAACGGGAACAAAGCTCGATACAACATAGAGCGATCGCTGCAGCACAAGCGGGTGGTTCAGGTTCTGTATGTGTATCAGGACCCGTGTCAGGCTTGGCAGTTCGTCTGCGCTAGGGAAGCCGTCGAGGGGCGTCGTATTGACCTGGAAACCTTTATAAGTCAATATTTTGAGTCCCGAAGGGTCGTTAACGCTTTAAAAGCGAAGTACGGTGCCGATATCAAAATTGACCTGCTTTTGAAGAACAATGATGGATCAAATCGATCCTACCAAGCGAACATCCAGAACGTTGATCACCACGCACCCGAAGCGTACGATGAAAAGCGTTTGAGAGTAGCCATTTCAACCATGAAATACGTGAGTGACTAATGGGTATCTTCACCGCCAAAAAGGTTGAGCGAAGCGCGATGGCGGAGTTCATCCGTAACGCGTCCTCATCCGAAAAGAACAAGGTATATCGCGAAGTCCTCGTCAAGGCGACCAAACGCCAAGAGGATGTGGTGAAGCGCGCTCCGACAGGCCACCTCTTAAAGGCCTGCGGTTGATGCAGCAAGAAAAGCCCCGCTTCTGCGGGGTTTTTCTTGTGTGCCTCGCCTCATGATTGAGCACGAACGCACTCTTGTGTGTCGGACTGCTTGTGACTTCGCTGCAGGGAGTGGGTTCCTAATACAACACCCGACTGCGCAGCGTGCCCGGGATTGCCGCCAGCTTCGCCTTCAGCTCGCTGGCCTGGGCCTCGTCGGCGCTGACGTCGATCACCACGTAGCCGACCTCGCTGTCGGTCTGCAGGAACTGCGCGTCGATGTTGATGTTGCCGGCCGAGAACAGTTCGTTGATGCGCGACAGCGTGCCCGGCACGTTGCGGTGGATGTGCAGCAGGCGGCGGCTGTGCGGGTGTTCGGGCAGGGCCACTTCGGGGAAGTTCACCGCCGACAGGGTAGAGCCGTTGTCGCTGTAGCGGACCAGCTTGCTGGCCACCTCGATGCCGATGTTGTCCTGCGCCTCCAGCGTGCTGCCGCCGACGTGCGGTGTCAGGATCACGTTGTCCAGGCCGACCAGCGGCGAGACGAACGGATCGTCGTTGCCCTTGGGCTCGGTCGGGAACACGTCGACCGCGGCGCCGGCCAGGTGGCCGGCGCGCAGCACGGCGGCCAGCGCGTCGATGTCCACCACGCTGCCGCGCGAGGCGTTGATCAGCATCGCGCCGGCGCGCATCTTTGCCAGTTGCTCGCGGCGGATCATCATCTGGGTGGCAGGGGTTTCCGGCACGTGCAGGGTGACCACGTCGGCGCGTTCCAGCAGCTCGTCCAGGCTGGACACGGCGCGTGCGTTGCCGAGCGCCAGCTTGGTCTCGATGTCGTGGAAGATCACCCGCATGCCCATGCTCTCGGCCAGCACGCCGACCTGGGTGCCGATGTGGCCGTAGCCGACGATGCCGAGCACCTTGTCGCGCGTCTCGTAGCTGCCGCTGGCCGACTTGGACCAGCCGCCGCGATGGCACTGCGCGTTTTTCTGCGGAATGCCGCGTAGCAGCATGATCGCCTCGGCGATCACCAGCTCGGCCACGCTGCGGGTGTTGGAGTAGGGCGCGTTGAACACCGGCACGCCGAGCCTGCGCGCGGCGCCCAGATCCACCTGGTTGGTGCCGATGCAGAAGCAGCCCACCGCGATCAGCCGCTTGGCCTGGGCCAGCACCTCGGCGGTAAGCTGGGTGCGCGAGCGGATGCCGACGATGTGCGCGTCGGCGATGCGCGCCTTCAGTTCGTCTTCCGGCAGCGACTTCGCGTGCAGCTCGACCTGGCTGTAGCCGGCGCGGCGGAAGTTGTCGACCGCACTGGCGCTGACGCCCTCCAGCAGCAATACCTTGATGTCCTGGCGGGGGTAGGAGGTCTGCATGCGTCGTTCCGGGTCGAGTGGCGTTGTTGTCCACTATGCCAGATTTGCGGCACTGCAGCACTGGACGCGGGGCGAAGCGGCTGGCAGGCTGCGGGAACGCCCAGGAGCCCAAGCATGTCCGACCCACGCCTTGCCGAATTGTCCCGCCGGTTGCCGGAGCTGCGCGTGCTCACCGCGCCCGCCGAGCTGGAGCATTACGGCCGCGACTGGACCCGCCGCTGGACGCCGGCTCCGCTGGCCATCGTGCTGCCGACCAGCGCCGAAGAGGTGCAGGCCATCGTGCGCTGGGCGAACGAGCAGCGCGTGGCGATCGTGCCGTCCGGCGGACGCACCGGCCTGTCCGGCGGCGCGGTGGCCGCAAACGGCGAGCTGGTGCTGAGCCTGGAGCGGATGAACCGGGTGCTGGATTTCGACGCGGTCGACCGCACGCTCACCGTGCAGCCGGGCATGATCCTGCAGCACGTGCACGAAGCGGCGCGCGAGCGCGGCCTGGTCTACCCGGTCGATTTCGCCGCGCGCGGCTCGTGCTCGATCGGCGGCAATATCGCCACCAACGCCGGCGGCATCCGGGTGATCCGCTACGGCAATACACGCGAGTGGATCGCCGGCTTGAAGGTGGTAGCCGGCAACGGCGAACTGCTGGACCTGAACCGCGGGCTGATCAAGAACTCCAGCGGCTACGATTTCCGCCAGTTGATGATCGGTTCGGAGGGGACGCTGGGCATCGTGATCGAAGCCACGCTGAAGCTCACCGAGCCGCCGCCGCCGTCGCAGGTGATGCTGCTGGCGCTGCCGGACATGGATGCGCTGATGCAGGTGTTCGCACTGTTCCGCGCGCGGCTCGTCCTGCAGGCGTTCGAGTTCTTCACCGACCATGCGTTGCGGCACGTGCTGGCGCACGGCGCGCAGCGCGCCATCGACGGCGATCATCCCTACTACGTGGTGACTGAATTCGATGCGGCCGACGAGCACCAGCAGGAGGCCGCGCTGACCGCGTTCGAGCAGGGCATGACGGAAGGCTGGATCAGCGACGGCGTGATCGCGCAGAGCGAAGCGCAGGCCGCCGCGCTGTGGCGGCTGCGCGAGGGCATCACCGAGAGCCTGGCGCCGCGGCGGCCGTACAAGAACGACGTGTCGGTGCGGATCAGCGCGGTGCCGGCGTTCCTGCACGAGATGCAGGCGTTGCTGGCGCGCGAGTATCCGCAGGCCGAGGTGGTCTGGTTCGGCCACATCGGCGACGGCAACCTGCACATCAACGTGCTGCGTCCAGACGGCCTGGCGGAGGACGCGTTCATCGCCCAGTGCGAACACGTCACCAAACTGCTGGCAGTGACGCTGCAGCGCCACGGCGGCAGCATCTCGGCCGAGCACGGCATCGGCCTGGTCAAGCGGGCCTACCTGGAAAGCACCCGCAGCGCGGCAGAAATCGCGTTGATGCGCGGCGTGCGCCAGGTATTCGATCCCAACGGCATCCTCAATCCCGGCAAGCTGTTCGCGGACGACTGAAGGCCCGGCAGGCCGCGCCCGTGCTAGTCTTGGCGGCTTGTTTGTCGACCCCGAGGAGCTGTCATGTCGTCGTCGCCGCTGCGTTCGCTGTATCCCGAAATCGAGCCGTTCGACAGCAGCTTCCTGCCGGTATCTCCGTTGCACACGCTGTACTACGAGCAGAGCGGCAACCCGAACGGCAAGCCGGTGGTGTTCCTGCATGGCGGCCCGGGCGGCGGCACCAATCCGAAATGCCGGCGCTTCTTCGACCCGGCGATCTACCGCATCGTGCTGTTCGACCAGCGCGGCTGCGGCCAGTCCACGCCGCACGCGGAACTGACCGACAACACCACCTGGGATCTGGTCGCCGACATCGAGCGCGTGCGCGAGCACCTGGCGATCGATCGCTGGCAGGTATTCGGCGGTTCGTGGGGCTCCACGCTGGCGCTGGCGTATGCGCAGACACACCCGGACAAGGTCACCGAACTGGTGCTGCGCGGCATCTTCATGCTGCGCCGCTGGGAGCTGGAGTGGTTCTACCAGAAGGGCTGCGACGCGCTGTACCCGGATGCGTGGGAGACCTATCTCAACGCGATCCCCGAGGTCGAACGCGGCGACCTGATGAGCGCGTACCACCGCCGCCTGACCAGCACCGATGCGAAGACGCGTACCGACGCGGCACGTGCCTGGTCAGTATGGGAGGGCGCCACCAGCTTCCTGTGGCAGGACGAGTCGCACATCGAATCCAGCGGCGAGGATGAGTTCGCGTTGGCGTTCGCGCGCATCGAGTGCCATTACTTCGTCAACGGCGGCTTCTTCGAGCACGACGACCAGCTACTGCGCAACGTCGGGCGCGTCCGCCACATCCCGGCGGTGATCGTGCAGGGCCGCTACGACGTGGTCTGCCCGTTGCGCAGCGCATGGGACCTGCATCGGGCGTGGCCCGAGGCCGAGCTGCGCATCGTGCAGGATGCCGGCCATTCGGCGTTCGAACCCGGCAACGTGCATGAGCTGATCGAGGCGACCGACCGCTTCGGCCGGTGAGGCGAGCCATGACGGTGTAGGAGCCCGCTTGCGGGCGATGCTCCTGCCTTGATCGTCATCGAATCCCGGGACGAGAGCATCGCCCGCAAGCGGGCTCCGCGGCTCGTGTCGGTCAGTCGTTCGCCGGCAACTGCTTGGTGCCGAAGATCTTGTCGCCGGCGTCGCCGAGGCCGGGCAGGATGTAGCCGCGTTCGTTGAGGCGCTGGTCGATTGCGGCGGTGTAGATCTCGACGTCGGGATGGGCGGCGGTGATGCGCTCGAGGCCTTCAGGCGCGGCGACCAGGAACAGCCCCTTGATGCGTTTGCAGCCGGCCGCCTTGAGCATGTCGACGGTGGCGATCAGGGTGCCGGCGGTGGCCAGCATAGGGTCGACGATCAGCGCGATGCGCTCGTCCATGCGCCCGCTGAGCTTCTCGTAGTAGGTGGTCGGCTTCAGCGTCCGCTCGTTGCGCTGCAGGCCGACCACGCTGACCTTGGCTGCGGGAATCAGGTCGAGCACGCCTGGCAGCATGCCCAGGCCGGCGCGCAGAATCGGCACGATGGTGATCTTCCTGCCCTTGATCCGGTGCACCTGCAGCGGCCCGGCCCAGCCCTCGATTTCTTCCTCGACGGTTTCCAGGTCCTTGGTGGCCTCGTAGGTGAGCAGCGCGGCGACCTCGGAGGCCAGCTCGCGGAACTCCTTGGTGCTGATGCCGGCACGGCGCATCAGGCCGAGCTTGTGCTGGATCAGCGGGTGGCGCACTTCGACGATCTTCATGGATGACTGTCTTTCCGGGCGGCGCGGGCGCGACAGTCGGGAGCTTAGCGAAGCGGCCCCGCCGGCGCACGCAGGAACGGGCGCGTCGACGGGGCCGGAGTTGCAGGAGGTCTTACGGTGTGGCGGCGTTGCCCTTCAGGCAGCTGCTCATGAAGGTCTTGCGGTCCGCGCCCTTGGGCCCCTTGGCGGTGGCGTCGGTGTTGCAGGTCTTCATCTTTTCCTGCTGGGCCTGTTTCGCCGTGGGTGCGGCGGCCGCTGCGGCACTGCCACCTTTCAGGCAGGTGCTCATGAAGGTCTTGCGTTCGGCCCCTTTCTTGCCGGTGGCCTGCTTGTTGCAATCGACCATGCGCTGCTGCTGCGCCGTGTGTGGCTTGGTGGCCGGAGCAGCGGCGGCGCTGGCTTGCGGCGTGGCTGCGAAGGCGGCACCGGCGAAAGCCAGGGCGGCACTGACGGCAAGCAGACGAAGTGACATCGACATCGTTGAACCCTCCCTAGGTGACCGGCGAGCGCCGGCGCGGGCAGTCTATGCCCGGCGGCCACTGCGGCGGGAGTGGGTGGAACCTGACATGCACGAAGTATTCAGCTGCGGCGACGCGTCAAGTGTCGCCGCAGCGGGTTCGGTTCAGGCCGCCTCGGCCTTGGCCTTGCGTGGGCCTTCCAGCAGCGCCCGGCGTACATGCGACACGATCAGGTCGACCTCGGCGCTGGTGACGTTGAAGTGCGGAGTGAAGCGCAGCGAGTTGGCGCCGCCGTGGATCACGCCGACGCCGTGCTCGCGCATGTATTCCTCGGTGGAACCGGCGCCGTAGCATTTGTAGTCCGCGGCCAGCTCGCAGGAGAACAGCAGGCCGGTGCCCTGCACCTTGGTGATCAGGCCACCCAGCTCGTTCTTCAACGCGTTGAGCTTGTCGACGAACTCCTTGCCGCGCTCGCGGATGTTGCTGCGCACGCCGTCGCTGAGCTCGCCCAGTGTGGCCAGGGCCACGTCCAGCGCGCGCGGGTTGGCGGTCATGGTGTTGCCGTAGATGCCCTTGCGGTACAGCCCGGCGGCGCGGTCGCCGACGGCCAGCACGGACAGCGGGTACTGGCCGGCGTTCAGCGCCTTGGAGAAGGTTTCCATGTCCGGCGGCGGCAGGCCCTCGAAGCCGGGGTAGTCCACGAACGACAGCACGCCGTGCGCGCGCAGGCCGGCCTGGATCGAGTCGACCAGCAGCAGGGTGCTGTGCGATTCGGTCAGCGTGCGGGCAGCCTTGTAGAACTCCGGCGTCACCGCACGGCCGGGGTCGCCTTCGCCCATCACCGGTTCCAGGAACATCGCCTCGATGAACCAGCCGTGTTTGTCGGCGTCGGCAAACGCGGCTTCCAGCTGCGCCACGTCGTAGGGTGCCACGGTGATCAGGGTGTCCTCGTGGCGGTAGCTGGCGAGGTTCTGCTGATAGGTCTTGCGGCTGGAGTCGGAGTACAGCGCCGGCGCTTCGGTGCGGCCGTGGAACGCGCCCTTCACCGCCAGCCGCTTGATCGTGCGGCCGGCGTAGCGGGCGCCGGTGTCGGTCATCGCCTTGGCGTTGACGTCGGCGATGCGGCAAGCCAGCGAGACCGATTCGGAGCCGGAGTTCAGGCACAGGTAGTGCTTGTACGGACTGCCGCCGCGGCTGCGGCCCAGTTCCTTGTCCAGCGCCGCGGTGAAGCGCAGTTGCGCCACGCTGGGCGACATCACGTTCGCCATCACCTGCGGGCGGGCCAGCGCGGCCAGGATGGCCGGGTCGTTGTGGCCGAAGCCGAGCATGCCGTAGCCGCCGTTGTCGTGCACCACGGCGCCCTTCAGGGTGACGATCCACGGGCCGCGCGCGGCCGCCGGCAGGTACGGGTTGATCGCATCGTCCGGGTAGAAGTTGACGAAACCGGCCTGAGCCCGGGCGAGCTGTTCGGCTTCGTCGAGCCTGAGGAAATCCGACAGCTCGGTACGCAGCTCTCGGTGGCGCGCCACCGCCTCGGCGACCGCCTGGCCCAGCAGGGGATCGTTTGCCGCCAAGCGCTCGATAGTGGCGTCGTCCAGGCCGACGGTCCGCGGCTTGCCGCCGAATTCACGCAGTTCGCGCAGCTGGTTGATCACACCCATGGCTATCTCCTCAGATCCGCCGGCGCCTCGCACCCAGCGCGAAGCAGGCCAACGTGTAGTGCGTGGGGGAGCCCGGCTCCCGCGGCGCGCGGCCCGGTTTGGCGGGTGGGCGCGCATCCACGAACCTTGAGGATAACCCGCGGCATGGCCTGCCCGGTACCCCCTGAGCCTGACAGGCTGATCCATGGCCGCTGCGCTTTGCCTCGCCCGATCAGGCGCTTGGGGCGGAATTAGCCGTGTGGATGACGCCTGTCACCCACGATGGTTGACGGCGACGACTGGGGCCGACGCGACGCACCGCCCAGGCTGTGCGGCAGGAGGAGACACCCGCATGAACGACACCACCGTTGCCCGCCTTGACGCCGCCGTGAAGCGCTACGGCCCACTCACCGCGCTGGATGGCGTGGACCTCGCCGTGCGGCGCGGCGAACTGCTCGCCCTGCTCGGTCCCAACGGCGCCGGCAAGAGCACCAGCATCAGCCTGCTGCTGGGGTTGATTCGCCCGGACACGGGTCGCGCCGAACTGTTCGGGCTCGACCCGCAGCGCATCGAGGCGCGCCGGCGCATCGGCGTGATGCTGCAGTCGGCCAATCTGCCGCCCACGCTGCGCGTGGGCGAGCTGCTGCGCCTGACCATGAGCTATTACCCGAACCCGCGCGGCTGCGACGAAACCGCCGCGCTGGCCGGCATCGCCGATCTGCTGCTGCGGCCCTATGGCAGGCTTTCCGGCGGCCAGCAGCGGCGCGTGCAGTTCGCGCTGGCGCTGTGCGGGCGGCCCGAGCTGCTGTTCCTCGACGAACCCACCGTGGGCATGGACATCGACGCACGGCAGAAGCTGTGGACGGCCATGCGCGCGCTGGTTGCCGAAGGCTGCGCCGTGGTGCTCACCACGCATTACCTGGAGGAAGCCGAGGCGCTGGCGCAGCGCGTGGTGGTGCTCGGTCGGGGCTGCGTGCTCAGCGCAGGCAGCGTGGACGACTTGCGCAAGCGCGTGGCGCTCACCCGCATCCGCTGCGTGAGCGAGCTCGATACGGAAGCGGTTGCGGGCTGGCCGAATGTGGCCTCCGCCACGCGCGAGGACGGTCACCTGCGCATCGCGACCGCGCAGGCCGAGGCGGTGGTGCGCCGCTTGCTCGACGCCGACCCCGCCCTCGGCGAACTGGAAGTGCAGCGCGCTGGCCTGGCCGAGGCGTTCACCGAACTCACCCGCGATGCCGTCGAGGCCGCGGACACTGATCAGCGCGAGGCTGCCTGACATGCAAACCGCCATTTCCGTCGCCACATCAGCGCCTGCTGTCAGCATGCCGCGCCGCCGCCTGGTCGGCGCCTATCTCGAAGAAGCGCGCAGCGAATGCCTGCGCTACCTGCGCGCGCCGGGCTTCATGCTGCCGATCATGCTGTTCCCCACCATGTTCTACCTGCTGTTCGGCGTGCTGATGGTGAAGTCGAACGGCGCCGACGCGGCGCGCTACCTGCTGGCCAGCTACGGCGTGTTCGGCGTGATGAGTCCGGGCCTGTTCGGTTTCGGCGTGTCGCTGGCGCTGGAGCGCGACGGCGGCCTGCTGACCTTCAAGCGCGCCTTGCCGATGCCGCCCGGCGCCTACCTGCTGGGCAAGATGCTGATGGCGATGGCGGCCGCTGGCATGGTCATCCTGCTGCTGATGGCGTTGGCCTGGTCGCTCGGCCACGTGACGCTGGCCCCGCTGCAGGCCGGCGCCTTGCTGCTCACCGGCATGCTCGGCGTGCTGCCGTTTTGCGCGCTGGGCATGTTCGTCGGCACCCTGATCAAGGGTCAGGGCGCGCCCGGCATGCTGCAGCTGATCTACCTGCCGATGTCGTTCCTGTCCGGCCTGTGGATGCCGCTGCCGATATTGCCGGCGTTCCTGCAGCGGATCGCGCCGGTGTGGCCGAGCTACCACCTGGACAGGCTGGCGCTGGCGGCAGTGGGCATGAACCGTGGACCCTTGCTGGTCCATGTGCTGGTGCTGGCCGGCGTTGCCGCGGGGTTCGCGCTGCTGGCCGCCAGGCGCCTGCGCCGGCACGGTTGAAGTAGCATGCCGCAGACCAGGCCCCCAGCGACCGACCACGCCATGATTCCCGCTTTCGCCGCCCGATGGTTCGTGCCGGCACCCGATTCCGCGGTGGCCGATGACCTGCGCCGGGGCAAGTCGCCATGGGCCGACGGCGTGCACCTGCTGTGGTCGCTGTGGATCTTCATCACGCCGCTGTTCGATCGTGGCCTGCACGGTTACACCCAGACTTGGCTGCTGTGCACGCTGGGTTCGTATCCGGTCTTCCTGCTGCTGTTCGTCAAGTTGCGGCTGGCTTCGCGGCGGACCGCCTATCTTTATGCGTGGGGCATGGCGGCGCTGTGCTTCGGCCTGCTGCGCTGGTATCCCAGCGGACTCAGCTACTTCGTGTACGCCTGCGTGATGCTGAGCCATTGCAGTCTGCGGCACTTCCGCAGCTACGTGATCCAGGTGGTGCTGCTCAACGCAATCTACGTGGCGCTGGCGTGGTGGATCGGCTACCCGCAGGCGCTGCTGGTGATCATGCCGGTCACGGTGTTCGTCATCTGCACCATTGTCACGGTCGAGCAGATCTACCACGAGAAGGACGCGGCGCTCAGCCTTTCCCACGACGAGGTGCGCCGGCTTGCCGCCACGGCCGAGCGCGAGCGGATCGGACGCGACCTGCACGATCTGCTCGGGCATACGCTGTCGCTGATCACGCTGAAGCTGGAGTTGTCGCGCAAGCTGTTCGACCGCGACGTCGAGGCCGCCCGGCGCGAGGTCGAGGAGGCGGAGAAGGTCGCGCGCCACGCCCTGGCCGAAGTGCGCTGCGCCGTCACCGGCATCCGCGCCACCGACCTCGCCGCCGAGCTGGCTTCGGCGCGGCTGCTGCTGGAATCCTCGCGGGTGCATCTGGATTACGGCGAACTGCCCAGCGACCTGCCGGGCGACGTCGAGCGCGGCCTGTCGCTGGTATTGCGCGAGGCGGCGACCAACATCGCGCGCCACGCCGATGCCAGCCGGGCGCGGGTCGAGCTGACGCGCGAGCGGGGCAGCGTCCGCCTGCAGATCAGCGACAACGGCCGCGGCGGCATCGAGAATGACGGCAACGGCCTGAGCGGCATGCGCGAGCGCGTGCGCGCGCTCGGCGGCACGCTGGCGTTCGAGTCGCCGCGCGGTCAGGGATGGCGCCTGCGGGTGGTGGTGCCGTTGCCGGTGGTGCGCTTGGTCGCGTCGTCACGCCCGGCGCCTGAGCCGCCCACCACCGGCGCGCTCGTGCGCCCGGTTCCTGATCGGCCCGTCGCATGATCCGGGTACTGCTGGCCGAGGACCAGGCGATGGTGCGCGGCGCGCTGTCCGCGCTGCTGAACCTGGAAAGCGACATCGATGTGCTCGGTTCCGCTGCCGACGGCGAAGCCGCGTGGCGCGAGCTGCAACGGCTGCAGCCGGACGTGCTGGTCACCGACATCGAGATGCCCGGTCTCACCGGGCTGGAGCTGGCCCAGCGCATCCAGCGGCACGAATTGCCGATGAAGGTGGTCATCGTCACCACCTTTGCGCGCCCGGGCTTCCTGCGCCGCGCGCTAGATGCCGGCGTGTCCGGCTATCTGCTGAAGGATGCCCCGGCCGAGAATCTCGCCGAGGCCTTGCGTACCGTGCATCGCGGCGGCCGCGCGATCGACCCGCAGCTGGCGCTGGAGGCGTGGTCCGAGGCCGATCCGCTCAACGACCGCGAGCGCCAGGTGTTGCGCCTGGCCGGCGAAGGCCAGTCCGCCGGCGACATCGCCGCGCAGTTGAACCTGTCGCATGGCACCGTGCGCAACTACCTGTCCGAGGCGATCGGCAAACTCGGTGTCGCCAATCGCATCGAGGCGTATCGGCTGGCGCGGCAGAAAGGCTGGCTGTAGGCGCTTGCGCGGGAATCGGTCCGCTGCGGGATAATGCCCCGTTTCCCGATGCTGGCTGTGCCCCTTGAAGAAGTCCGATTTCGATTTTGAGCTGCCGCCCGAGCTGATCGCGCAGGCGCCGTTGCCGGAGCGCTCGGCCAGCCGGATGCTGCTGCTGGATGTGCCGGCGCAGTCGCAGCAGGACCGCATGTTCCGCGAGTTGCCCGAATTCCTGCGGCCGGGTGACCTGCTGGTGTTCAACGATACCCGTGTGCTGCCGGCGCGGCTGTACGGACGCAAGGACACCGGCGGCGCGGTGGAGATCCTGATCGAGCGGGTCACTGGCGCGCACGAGGCGGTGGTGCAGTTGGGGGTCAGCAAGAAGCCGAAGGAAGGCGCGCGGATCGAGCTGGCCGACGGCAGCCATGCGCTGGTGCTGGGCCGCGACGAGAGTTTCTTCCGGCTGCGCTTCGAGGCGCCGGAACCGCTGGAGAAGCTGCTGCAGAAGCTCGGCGAGATGCCATTGCCGCCGTACATCGCGCGGCACGCCGACGCCAGTGACATGGAGCGCTACCAGACCGTGTTCGCACGCGAGCCCGGCGCGGTCGCCGCGCCCACCGCAGGGCTGCATTTCGATCAGCCGATCCTGGACCGGCTGCGCGAGCGCGGCGTCGACTTTGGCTACATCACGCTGCATGTGGGCGCCGGCACCTTTCAGCCGGTGCGCGTGGACGACATCAAGGACCACCACATGCACCGCGAGTGGCTCAACGTCGGCGCGCACCTGATCGGGCAGATCCGCCGCGCGCGCGCGAACGGCGGGCGAGTGATCGCGGTGGGCACCACCGTGGTGCGCGCGCTGGAAAGCGCCAGCAGGGACGGCGAGCTGCACCCGTTCGCCGGCGAGACGCAGATCTTCATCTTCCCCGGCTACCGCTTCAGCAGCATCGACGGCCTGATCACCAACTTCCACCTGCCGCAGTCAACCCTGCTGATGCTGGTGTCCGCCCTGGCCGGGCGCGAATTCATGCTCGGTGCGTACCGCCATGCGGTCGAGCAGCGCTACCGCTTCTTCTCCTACGGCGACGCCATGCTGATCCTGCCGCACGGCGCCTGAGGATCTCGAACGACAGCCATGTTGCCGTCATTCCCGCTTTCGCTGGAATGACCGTGGTATTTCGAGGTTCCGTAGCGACCCACACCTGCGCATGCGCGGTGGGACATACCCACGATGCGACGATGGGCGTGGCGGGACCAAACCCGCGATAATGGCCGGATGACTTCCCTCCGCTTCGACCTCCATGCCACCGACGGCGCCGCCCGCCGCGGCCGCCTCACGTTTGTCCGCGGCACGGTGGAGACGCCGGCGTTCATGCCGGTGGGCACCTACGGCTCGGTGAAGGCGATGACCCCGCGCGACGTCACCGACATCGGCGCCGAGATCATCCTGGGCAACACCTTTCACCTGTTCCTGCGGCCGGGGCTGGAGGTCATCGAGCCGTTCGGCGGCCTGCATCGCTTCATCGGCTGGGACAAGCCCATCCTCACCGACTCGGGTGGTTTTCAGGTGTTTTCGCTGGCGCACAAGCGCCGGATCACCGAGGAAGGCGTGACCTTCGCTTCGCCGGTGGATGGCTCGAAGGTGTTCCTGTCGCCGGAAGTGTCGATGCAGATCCAGAAGACGCTGGATTCGGACATCGCGATGATCTTCGACGAGTGCACGCCGTACCCGGCGACGGAGAAGGTGGCGGCCGATTCGATGGAGCTCAGCTTGCGCTGGGCCGAGCGCTCGCGCCGCGCGTTCGACGATTTGAAGAATCCGAATTCGCTGTTCGGCATCGTGCAGGGCAGCGTCTATGAAACCCTGCGCCGACGCTCCGCGGAAGGGCTGGTGAAGCTCGGTTTCGACGGCTACGCGGTGGGTGGCCTGGCGGTGGGCGAGCCGGAGGCCGAGCGCAATCACTCGCTGGATTTCACCGTGCCGCTGCTGCCGGCCGACAAGCCGCGCTACCTGATGGGCGTGGGGCGGCCGGAAGACATCGTGGAGGCAGTGCGCCGCGGCATCGACATGTTCGACTGCGTGATGCCGACGCGCAACGCGCGCAACGGTTTCCTGTTCACCACCGAGGGCACGCTGCGCATCCGCAACGCGAAGTACGCCACCGACACCGGCGTGATCGAGGAGGGCTGCGACTGCTACAGTTGCAGCCACGGCTTCAGCCGCGCCTATCTGCGCCACCTCGACCGCTGCAACGAGATCCTCGGCAGCCAGCTCGCCACCATGCACAACCTGCGCTACTACCAGCGACTGATGGCCGGTCTGCGTGCGGCGATCGCCGGCCGCACGCTGGAATCGTTCGTGGCGGAGTTCTACGCCCGCCGCCAGGGCGCCGCGGTTTCGTAGGAGGGCTGCTCCAGGGGCGCCAGCTGGCGGTTTCCGGCGGGGTCGTGGCCGGCGGCAGCGCTGCCGTGCACGCGTGGGGGGTGCATGGCATAATCGGGAATCTTTTATCAGGCGTTCTGTCGAAAACCTCGATGGCGCCATAACTTGCGAGACCAATCCATGAGTTTTCCGATCTCCCCGGTGATCGCCCAAGCCGCGGCGCCGCAGCCGCAGGGTGGCGGCATGTCCTTGATCATCATGATGGTGGTGCTGTTCGGTCTGATGTATTTCATGATGATCCGCCCGCAGATGAAGCGGCAGAAGGAGCATCGCGCGCTGATCGCCGGGCTGGCCAAGGGCGACGAGGTGGTTACCAATGGTGGCATCGCCGGGCGCGTGGACGAGGTGGGCGAGACCTTCATCACGGTCGAGATCGCGGCCAACGTGAAGGTCAAGGTGCAGAAGGGCGCGGTCCAGCAGGTGCTGCCCAAGGGCTCGCTGAAGTCCGTCTGAAACCCGGGATGTCCAGGGGCGACGCTTTTTCGAATAGTGCGGCCATGGATGGCCGCTTCCTGACGTTCGCGATCACGGACGCTCGCAAAGGACCAGATCATGAGTGATTTTCCCCGCTGGAAATACGCGCTGGTTGCGCTGGTGATGCTGTTCGGCATCATCTACGCGTTGCCGAATGCATTCCCTCCAGTGCCGGCCGTGCAGGTCACGGCCAACCGCGACGCGCCGCCGATCAACCAGGCGGTGCAGCAGAAGGTGCAGGCGGCGCTGGCGGCGAAAAAGATCGCGGTCACCGAGGTGTTCGTGGAAGGCGACCACCTGCTGGCCACCTTCGCCAACTCCGACGTGCAGAAGAGCGGCCTGGACGAAATCAAGGCGGCGCTGGGCGACGGATACACCGTGGCATTCAAGCTGCAATCCAACGTGCCGGGCTGGCTGGGCGCGATCGGCGCCCGCGCGATGCCGCTGGGCCTGGACCTGCAGGGCGGCGTGCACTTCCTGATGCAGGTCGACCAGAAGGATGCGATCGAGAAGCAGGAAAACAGCTATGCGGACGACATCCGCAGCCTGTTGCGGCAGAAGAACATCCGCTACGAGTCGGTCACCCGCAACGCGGCTGGCGGCCAGGGCATCGCGGTGATCCTGCGTTCGGCCGACGATCGCAAGACCGCGTCCGACGCGATCGCCAACGAATACACCGACCTCAACGTGGTCGATGGCGCCAGCACCGGCGACCGCTTCGTGCTGAACGTGGTGATCAAGTCGGAGAAACTGCGCGAGCTGTCGCGCGGCGCGATCACCCAGAACCTGGGCACGCTGCGCAACCGCATCAATGCGCTGGGTGTGTCCGAGCCGTTGATCCAGCAGCAGGGCGACAGCCGCATCGTGGTCGAGCTGGCCGGCGTGCAGGACCCGGCCGAGGCGAAGAAGCTGATCGGCGCGGTCGCCACGCTGCAGTACCGCCCCGGCATCGGCCAGCCCGGCGACGCGCGCGCGGTGGAAGCGGCGCGCACCGGCAACATCCCGCCGGACGCCAACCTGTACTACATGCGCGGCGACAACCGGCCGGTACTGGTGAGCAAGCAGATCATCGTGACCGGCAATCAGCTGGTGGATGCCTCGTCGGGCATCGACCAGCAGAGCGGCACACCGAAGGTCGACGTGACCCTGAACGCGGCGGGCGCCAAGAAGATGGGCGACTTCACCAACGCCAACGTCGGCAAGCCGATGGCGGTGCTGTACGTCGAGCAGGTCTACGAGACCAAGGTGGTCGACGGCAAGGAAGTGCGCGTGCCCAAGGTCACCGAGACGGTGATCAACGACGCCACCATCCAGAGCCCCTTCAGCAAGCAGTTCCAGACCACCGGCCTGAGCAGTGCGAAGGAAGCCTCCGAACTGGCCCTGCTGCTCAAGGGCGGTGCGCTGGCCGCGCCGATGGACATCGTCGAGGAAAGTGTGATCGGCGCCAGCCTGGGCCAGGACAACATCGACAAGGGCTTCAAGGCGGTGATGCTGGGCCTGGCGCTGGTGCTGCTGGCGGCAGCGATCTACTACAAGCTATTCGGCCTGGTCGCGGACATCGCGCTGTTCTTCAACCTGGTGATCCTGGTGGCGGTGATGTCACTGATCGGCGTCACCCTGACCATGCCGGGCGTGGCCGGTATCGTGTTGACCCTGGGCATGGCGATCGACGCGAACGTGCTGATCTGCGAACGCATACGCGAGGAACTGCGCAACGGCTCCAGCCCGCATGCCGCGATCCGCGCCGGTTACGAGAAGGCGTGGTCAACCATTCTGGACGCCAACGTCACCCATCTGATCGCCGCGCTGGCGCTGACCACGATGGGTACCGGCGCGATCAAGGGCTTCGGCGTGACGCTGATGATCGGCATCCTGACCTCGCTGTTCACCTCGGTCACGCTGACCCACGCGTTTACCGCGGCGATCCACGGCCACCGCAAGCTCAAGACGCTTTCGGTGTAAGGGCGGAAAAATCATGGAAATTTTCAATCACGACAGCAACATCAACTTCCTTGGCATGCGCAAGTACAGCATTGCCATCGCCATCTTCCTGATGGTTGCCTCGATCGGGCTGCTCACGTTCAAGGGCCTCAACTACGGCCTGGACTTCACCGGCGGCGTCTCGATGATCGTCGACTACGGCCAGTCGGTGGAGATTTCCGAGGTGCGCAGTGCGCTGGAGAAGGGCGGCATCGACAACGCGATGGTGCAGAGCATGGGCGGCACCCGTGAGGTGTCGATCCGGCTGCAGCCGAAGGACGACCCCGGCGCCGTCGACGCCAGCGGCAAGTTCAACCTCGACCGCATCGCCGCCGACGTAATCAAGGTGCTGCAGGTGGCCCGCCCGGACGCGAAGCTGAAGAGCCGCGACTTCGTCAGCGCCCAGGTGGGCCAGGAATTGCGCAGCGACGGCACGGTGGCTGCGGTGTTCGTGATCCTCGGCATCATGTTCTACCTGTGGATCCGCTTCGAGCGCCGCTTCGCGATTGCCGCAGTGATCACCGAGGTGCACGACACGCTGGTGACGCTGGGTATCCTGGCGCTGGTGCAGCGCGAGTTCGACATGACCGTGCTGGCCTCGGTGCTGGCGGTGATCGGCTACTCGATCAACGACAAGGTGGTGGTGTTCGACCGCATCCGCGAGCTGTTCCGGCTGGCGCGCAAGGCCGAGCCGGAGGAAATCCTCAACCGCTCGATCAACAACACGCTGTCGCGCACCATCATCACCTCGCTGTTCACCGGCATCACCATGGGCGCGCTGTACTTCTACGGCGGCACCGCGGTGCACGGCTTCGCCGTCACCATGCTGATCGGCATCGTGGTCGGCACGCTGTCCTCGATCTTCGTGGCCAGCCCGATCCTGCTGTGGCTGGGCGTGTCGAAGAAGGACCTGATGCCGGTCACCAAGGAAAACCCGGAACTGGCGCGGCGCCCCTGAGCAACCATCGTCCGCCAGGCGGGCGATTCCAATATTTTCTCCCCTGCTTGCAGGGGAGATGCCCGAAGAACGTGCCCCGGACTTGATCCGGGGGCAGAGGGGTAGCCCCGCGAAACGAAACGGCCCGGTTTGTACCGGGCCGTTTTCTTTTTGCACGCGCAAGATGCCATGCCGCACCGGTAGGAGCCCGCTGGCGGGCGATGCTTTTTCGGTAATTTCACGATACTCGAAAGGCCGAAAACATCGTCCGCCAGCGGGCCCCTACGGGGGCCGTGAGGATGACAGCCAGGTTTCCAGTTCGGCAAGACGCTGAGGGGTTCCCACGTCGGTCCACGCGCCATGGTGATGCGAACCGTCCATCTTTCCATGCGCCATCGCCGCCTCCAGCAGCGGCCGCAGCTTGAAGCGCGGCGGCTCCGCGTCGATGCCCGGCGCAGTGCCGACGGCTTCGCGCCAGCTGTCCAGCAGCTCGTGGCGAAACACGCCGATGCCGCTGTAGGTAAGTCGGGGTTCGCCGTCGTCGTGCAATTGGCTTGCGGCGTCCAGCCGGAAATCGCCGTGAGGGTGATGCGCGGGATTGTCGGTCATCAGCAGATGCACGAGGCCCCGCGGCTCGGCGGGCAGGGCGGCGAAATCCGCGTCGCACCACACGTCGCCGCTGACCACCAGGAACGGCTCCGGCCCCAGCAGCGGCAGTGCATTGAGCATGCCGCCGCCGGTTTCCAGCGGCGTGGGGCCTTCGTAGGCGTAGCGGATGCGCAGGCCCCAGCGCGAGCCGTCGCCCAGCGTGGCAGGGAACTGTTCGGCCAGATGCGAGGTGTTGATCACCACGTAATACACGCCGGCCGCGGCGAGTTTTTCCAGGTGCCATGCGATCAGCGGCTTGCCGCCCACGCGAAGCAGCGGCTTGGGCGTGTGCTCGGTCAACGGGCGCATGCGCTCGCCGAGGCCAGCGGCGAAGATCAGCGCATGCCTCATGCGGCCACCTGCGTGAGGTCGCGGCCGGCCGCATGCCGCTCCAGCAACGCGGCGAACTCGGCCAGCTCGGGGTAACGGCCCGCCACCTCGATCACGTAGCGGTACACCTGCGGCACATCCTTGAGATAGCCTGGCTTGCCGTCGCGGTACCACAGCCGGTAAAACTGGCCCAGCACGCGCACATGGCGGTGCAGGCCGGTGAGGTCGAACCAGCGCAGGAAGCGCGCGGCATCCACGCTGGCGTCGATCACGCCGGCACCCAGCAGGCGCCGCCGGTAGGATTCCACCCAGCCATCGACGCGCGCGCGCGGCCACGCGATGTAGGCGTCGCGCAGCAGCGAGGCGAGGTCGTAGGTGATCGGGCCGTGCAGCGCACCCTGGAAGTCGATGATCCCCGGGTTGTTCTCGTCGACCACCAGCAGGTTGCGGCTGTGGAAATCGCGGTGCACGAAGCGGCGCGGCTGCGCCAGCGCGTTGCGCACGATCACGCCGAAAGCGGCTTCCAGCACGTCCCATTCCCCGCAGTCAGGCGCGTGGCCGAGGTGGCGCTGCAGAAACCATTCGGGCATCACTTCTAGCCCGCTCACCAGCACGGCGTGGTCGAACGGCGGCAGGTCGTCGCTGGCCACGCGGGTCTGCATCGTCAGCAGCGCGTCCATCGCGTCACCGTAGAGCTGGTCCGCGCTGGTGTCGTTCAGCTCGTCCAGGTACAGCCGCGAGCCGAGATCCTCGATCAGCAGGAAGCCCCACTGCAGGTCCTGTGCCCGCACCGCCGGCACGTGCAGCCCGGCGGCGGCCAGCCGCGCGCCGATCGCCAGCCATGGCCGTGGGTCTTCGTGCTCCGGCGGCGAATCCATCACGATCCAGCTTTGCCCGCCGTGCGTGGTGCGCCAGTAGCTGCGGAAGCTGGCGTCGGCGGAAGCGAGTTCCAGTGCCAGTGTGGCGTCGTCCAGCACGTGGCGGGTCCAGTCGAGGCGGGCGGCGGCGCGGTCTTGGGCAGCGGGCGACATAGTGTGGTGAGGGCTAGGAATGCCCTGCAGCTTAACGGCGTGATGGTAGCTATGCGAGCCACCAGTCGCATGGCGTGAACGAGGCCTGCTACCGCGAGCCGGAACGCTTGTGTGCGGAGGTTGCCAGCAGCGCAATCAACTCGCGGACCACTTTGCGCTGCATGTCGGAGAGTGTCAGGAACGCCTCGAAGGCGAGGCGATCGTGGCCACGGACGTGGTCCGGCCATGCAGAGTTCGCCTCACGTACGCCCTTGTGGGTGGATGTGCCGAACTGCAATTCGTATGGCGGGATACCCGCGATACGGGCCAGTGCCTGCAGGTTGGCCTGCTTCGGAATGTGTTTGCCATTGAGCCAGCCCGAAACCGCCTGGGAGGTTACGGCTTCTCCGCCATGTTGCGGCACCAGCTTTTCTAGCACGGTCGAGCTTGCCTCGATGCCGGCCGCTTCGAGGGCGGCAACCAGACGCTTGGCGAAGGCGGACTGTTCGGTCTTCATGGGCCACGACCATAGGCCGGGGCCGTACGAGCGAATGAAATTAATGCTTTCAAATATATGAAAGAATCACTTACATTTGGCGATTGGATTCCAGACGATCACCGCCATGTCCAAGTCCTTGCTCGAACAGTTGCCTGAGATAGCCGCCTACGGGCGCCAGCAGACGGAGGGGATCTTGGGGAGCAGGGAGGGGCGATATCGCATGGCACGAAAGAACCATGCGGGCATGGACGATGTCGGGAATGCAGCTGCGAGGCAGGAGGCTCCGCGAAACTTGGCCGGCTGCACTTCCGGTGTTTCAGGGAAGGAGAGGACTGGGGAGAGTGGGGAGAGTGGGGCGGTTCAGATGTCCTCCGCGGTGAGGATGGATGGCCGCGGCTATCCGATGGCCTGCTTCCAGACCAGGCTGCAGCACAGGGTCAAAGTGTGGCGACGCGCGTACAAAACCAAAGCCCCCTGCGTTGCTGAACCACTCTGGTGCGGGGTGGTTGCGCGATGAGCAAGAGCATCCTGGGCGAGGGCCGCCGCCTGTCCTCCGAGACACCGAATGGACACACGGAACTGCTGAAGCAATTGCGGGAGCTCCTGCCCGCAGCTTTCCTCGATGGCGAACTTGACCGCACAGCCTTGCTCGACGCACTTGGTCCGGGCGAGGAAAGGGAGCCGGCTTTTGCTTTTTCCTGGCCGGGCATGGAGCAGGCGAGGCGGGACGCTCGCGCACCGACCACAGCCACGCTGGTTCCGGATGTACGGGCGTCAGTGCATTGGGAAGATGCCCGGGACGTTTTGATCGAGGGCGACAACCTGCAAGTGCTCAAACTGCTGAAAAACGGCTACGCCGGCGCCTTCAAGTTGATCTACATCGACCCGCCGTACAACACCGGCGACACCTTCACCTACAACGACGACTTCTCGGTTCCCGAGGCCGAGTACCTGCGCGCCACTGGCCAGGTGGACGATCAGGGCGCGACCACCAGCCGGAAGGAAACCAAGGGCAGGAAACACGCGCCGTGGCTGACCATGATGTTCCCCCGCCTGACGGTGGCACGCCACCTGCTGCGCAAAGATGGCGTGTTCCTGGCCAGCATCGACAACAACGAAGTCCACCACCTGCGGCTGCTGCTGGATGCAGTATTCGGAGCGGAGAACTTCGTGGACATGATGACGTGGCGTGGCGCACGCAAGGGAGATGCGAAACTTATGGGAGGCGGGCAGGACTACATCCTCGTCTATGCTCGCAACAAGTCGTATCTCGCGGAAAATGACATTCGCTGGCGTGAAAAAAAGGATGGCCTCGGGCCAATTTACGTCAAGGTGGATGAGCTTTTTGAAAAGTACGGAGAGGATTACAGCGCCGCGACTGAAGAGCTCAAGAGCTGGTACAAGTCATTGCCGGATGAGGATCCGTCAAAGTCGCACGCTCATTATTGCGTAATGGACAAGCGGGGAGCCTTCTTTCCAGGGGATATTTCCAGTCCGAACCCGCGTCCGAATCTCGTCTTTGATTGGAAGGGCTATTCGGTACCGAAGAATGGCTGGCGTTACGAACTTGCCAAGATGAAGGAACTCGACAAGGACGGCAGGCTTCTCTACCCCGACTCCAAGGACAAACGCATCCAAGTTAAGCGCTATTTGAGGGAACACGAAGAATGGGCTCCCGCATCCGTTTTCTACCGTGATCGACGCGCAGCCTCAGGTGCGTTGAAAAAACTCATGGGTGCCAAGGTCTTCGACGACCCCAAGGGCGCGGACGTGTTGGCGCGCCTGTTCCACGCCATCACCGACGATGATGATCTGATACTGGATTTCTTCGCAGGCTCCGGATCCACGGGGCAGGCTGTTTGGGAACAAAATCCGCGCGACGGCAAAACCCGGCACTGGGTATTGGTACAGCGTCCGGAAAAGCCGGACGAAACCACCGAAACCGGCAGGAACGCCGTGGCCGAGGGCTACGACACCATCTTCGAGATCACCGCCGAGCGGCTGCGACGGGCGGCGGAGGCGATCGGCGGCGGACTGGGTTTTCGCGTGTTCCGTGCCCGGGAAACCGGACTGGCGGTGGAGGCGCCGGTCGTGGCCCGGGCCGGGCAGGGCGAAAGTGCCCAGTACACCCTGATGTTGACCCAGGCCGGGCAGCCTCCGGTGAAGGACGGTGCGAGTCCTGACGCACTGGCGTGGGAAGTGGCCCTCAAGGCCAGCTCCACCCGACTGGACGAAACGCTGACCCGTACCGAGGCCGACGGGGCGACGGTGTACACCTTCCGGAACTCCGCTGGCGAACGCCTGCTGGTCTGTCTGGATCGCTTCACCTCGGTAACTGCTGCGGCGGTGGAGCTGCGCGAGACCGGCGACGACACCCTGGTCTTGCGCGGAGACCGGGTCGATGACGCTCTGACCTTGACGCTGGCCCCGCGCCTGCGCTCGAAGCTCATCATGCTGGAACGGATGACACATGAAGTTTCGATTTGACGATCAGCCGCATCAGGCCCAGGCGATCGAATCCGTCGTGGATCTGTTCGAGGGCGGTGCCTTGGTGCCTTCTCAGGGAGTGGTCGGCCAGGCCCCCGGCGCAGCCGGCCATGCCGGGTTCCAGCTTGATCGCGGGGTGCTGGCCCGGAATCTGCTGGCCGTGACTACCCGGCAAGCCGTCGAGGCGCAGGACACCCTGATCCTGATGGAAGAAACCGATCTGCTGGAACAGCCCCGGGACTTCCCCAACTTCTCGGTGGAGATGGAAACGGGTACCGGCAAGACCTACGCCTACATCGCCACCGCGTTGCGCCTGGCCGAGGCCTATGGCTTGCGGAAGTTCGTGATCCTGGTTCACACCGTGGCTATCCGGGCCGGTGTGGTGAAGACCTTCGAACAGACCCGTGAGCACTTCCGGGCCAAATACCCCCATCTGGATTACCAGTGGCACGTACTGGGCGACAGCCAGGCAGTGCCGGATTTCGCCGACCCGTCATCCAGCGTGCAGTTCCTGGTGGCCGGCATCAGCTCGCTGGACAAGCCGGCGACGAATACCCTGTACGCCTCGCCGGAACAGGCCAACCTCTGGAACGGAGGCGCCACCGGGATCGCCCAACTGGCCCAGCTGCGACCGGTGCTGCTGATCGACGAGCCGCAGAACATGGCCACGCCCAAGCGCCGGAAGACCATCGCCACCCTCAATCCGCTGGTGGCCCTGCGCTACAGCGCCACGCACCGTGATCTGTACAACCTCGTTCATCGCCTGTCCGCCAAGCGCGCTGCAGAACTGGGACTGGTGAAGCGCGTGAGCGTGAAGGGCGTGGTGGCGGGTGCCAGTGGCCAGCCATACCTCCACCTCAAGAGAATCCAGCCTAGGACCCAGCGTGGTACAACGCGCTGGCTGGCCGAGCTGGTTGTTGACGTGGCCGGCGGCGATCGCCAGATGTTGGTGTTGGTGCCAGGGGCCGACTTGCAGGACGAAAGCGGTGGGCTGGCCCAATACCAGGGCTACGTCATCGAAAGCATGACTCGGTCGGAATTGAGGTTCGAGAACGGCGTGACACTTGCCATCGGCCAGACCATGGGCGTGGACAGCCTCTCGGTCTGGCGCGATCAGGTACGCCACACCATCCGTGCACACCTGCAAAAGCAGGCGGACGTGGAACGGCGTGATCTGGACCTGAAAGTGCTGTCGCTGTTTTTCGTGGAGCGTGTCGCCGACTACATCAGCGACACGGCGACCTTGCCGGTGATGTTCGATGCGCTGTTTCGCGAGGAGTGGGTGCGGTCTGGCCGGCTGGCCGAAGACATGCCCGATCCGGCGACATTGCGTGTCCACTACTTCCCGTCAACAAAGATAGGGGTTTGCAAGGACACCAGCGGCAAGGCCAATGAGGAAGCGTTCGAGGTGCGGGCCTACGACGAGATCATCGCCAACAAGGAAAAGCTGCTGGATCTCGCCAACCCGCGCGCCTTCATCTTCTCGCACTCGGCGCTGCGGGAAGGCTGGGACAACCCGAACGTATTCCAGATCGGGTTCCTGCGGCACACCCGGTCCGACACCGAGCGACGGCAGCAAATCGGGCGCGGCTTGCGTCTGCCGGTGAACCAGGACGGCAACCGCGTGCAGGACGAAGCGATCAATCGCCTGACCCTGGTGGTGGACGAGAGCTTCAGCGAGTTCCGCGACGGCCTCAACGCCGAATACGGCGGTGCGGGTGAGCGGCCGGACGTGGAAAACGAAGACCACAGCGTCACCATCCGCCTGCGGCCGGAAAAGTTCCAGAGCCCCGAGTTCGAAGCGTTGTGGCGGCGTATCCGTTACCGTGCGGTATATCGCATCGAGCGCGTGGACGAAGCCGCGTTGGCTGCTGCCGTGGCCGGACATGAGCATCTGGATGGTTTGCGAAACATCCAGCGCCGAGCCAACGTGGTCCAGAGCGCCGACCTGGTGTACGACGACCGCGGCAGGGTTGTCACCACCGACGAAACCATTGCCGAAACTTCCGGTGAGCGCGTGGTTCTGGTCGGACAGCAGCTGCCGAACGTGGTTCAGCTGGTCGAAGACCAGCTCCTGCACGGCAAGTTTCCCCTGCAGCTGACCCGGCCGACCGTGGTGGCGATCTTGTCGGCCATTCCGGCGCGTTACTGGGCCGGCGCTATCCACGATTCGGGGTATTGGGCACGCATCGTCGCCCACGTGATCCGCACCGCAGTCATCGAACAGATGGTTGAAAACATCGAGTATGTCCCCGTGGACGAAGCCCGCTGGTGGGATGCCAACGTGGTGTTCCTGGACAGCGAGACCAAAAACAAACCGCTGGCCGTGCCGGGACGACCAGCACCTGCGTCAGGTGTGGCGGAGGCGCCGATCGACGGCGTCAACCTGTACGACTACGTGGACTACGACAGCCTGGTGGAAAAATCCTTTGCCGAGCTGCTGGAAAACGATCGAGGCATGGTCAAGCTTTTCACCAAGCTACCGCGCCGCTTCCGCGTGAAAACGCCAGTGGGCGAGTATTCGCCGGACTGGGCCATCGTGTACGAGTGCGACGGTGTGGAACGCCTTTACCTGGTGCGCGAAACCAAGGACACGCTCAACCTTGACGACCTGGAGTGGGACGAGGCCATGCGCATCCGGTTTGCGACCCGACACTTTGCGGTAGCACCGTGCGGGGTGGTGGACTTTACCCACACCATGACCAATGCCGGGATCCGCGTAACAAACGGATAGCTGGACCGGCGACGGCGGGTGCATTGACCGCGCGGCGTCGAATCAGTACCATTTTAGTCCCGATTCAACCCTGCCAGCCCGAGCGCCCCGCATGCTCCGCGTCAGCCGACTCACCGATTACGCCACCGTGGTGATGACCTGCATCGCCGCGCACCCGGCCGAGGTGCTCAGCGCGGTGCAGATCGCCGACGAGACGCGGCTGGAACTGCCCACCGTGAGCAAGCTGCTGAAGGCGCTCGGCCATGCCGCGCTGGTCGAGTCGTTCCGCGGCGTCAACGGCGGCTACCGGCTGGCCCGGCCGGCCAGCGGGATTTCGCTGGCCGAGATCGTCGAGGCGATCGAAGGGCCGATCGGCATGACCGAATGCAGCGTGGCCGAAGGCCAGTGCGAACGCGAGTCACAATGCGGCGTGCGCGGCAGCTGGCAGCTGGTCAACAACGTGCTGGACAACGCGCTGCGTGCGGTCAGCCTGGCCGACATGCTCAAGCCGCAGCCGCCACGGCCGCCGCGCCGGATCGCCGCCGTGCCGCTTGGCGAGATCGCCATGCCGACGAAAGCCCGCCGGGTCACCACCGAATGAACGAAATCATGAACAATCAGAGCAGCACTGCCGCTGTATTGCGTGACAACGCACAGGTAGCCGAGGTGCTTGGCCGCAGCTACAGCGCCGGCTTCGTCACCCAGATCGAGATGACCGGCCTGCCGCCGGGCCTGGACGAAGGCACCATCCGCGCGCTGTCCGCGGTCAAGCGCGAACCGGAGTGGATGACCGAGTGGCGGCTCGAAGCCTACCGGCATTGGCTGACCATGCCCAAGCCGGACTGGGCCAAACTCAACATCGACCCGATCGACTACCAGGCGATCAGCTATTACGCCGCGCCCAAGAAGCAGCCCAAGTCGCTGGACGAGGTCGACCCGGCGCTGCTGGAAACCTACGAGAAGCTCGGTGTGCCGCTGCACGAGCGCGCCGCGCTGGCCGGCGTGGCGGTGGATGCGGTGTTCGACTCGGTCTCGGTCGGCACCACCTTCCGCAAGCAATTGGCTGACGCCGGCGTGCTGTTCTGCTCGATGAGCGAGGCGATCCGCGAGTACCCGGAAATCGTGCAGAAGTACCTGGGCAGCGTGGTGCCGACCGGCGACAACTTCTTCGCCGCGCTGAACTCGGCGGTGTTCTCCGACGGCAGTTTCGTATTCATCCCCAGGGGCGTGCGCTGCCCGATGGAGCTTTCCACCTACTTCCGCATCAACGCGCAGAACACCGGCCAGTTCGAGCGCACCCTGATCGTGGCCGAGGAAGGCGCCCATGTCTCCTACCTCGAAGGCTGCACCGCGCCCAAGCGCGACGAGAACCAGCTGCATGCGGCGGTGGTCGAGCTGGTGGCGCTGGAAGGCGCGCAGATCAAGTACTCCACTGTGCAGAACTGGTACCCCGGCGACGAGAACGGCGTGGGCGGCATCTACAACTTCGTGACCAAGCGCGGCGACTGCCGCGGCGACGACTCGAAGATCTGCTGGACCCAGGTGGAAACCGGCTCGGCGATCACCTGGAAATACCCTTCCGTGGTGCTGCGCGGCGACCGCTCGGTGGGCGAGTTCTACTCGGTGGCGCTGACCCACCATTTCCAGCAGGCCGACACCGGCACCAAGATGATCCACCTCGGCAAGGACACCAAGTCGAAGATCGTCTCCAAGGGCATCAGCGCCGGCAAGAGTTCCAACAGCTACCGCGGCCTGGTGAAGATGGAGAAGGGCGCCGAGCGCGCGCGCAACTACACCCAGTGCGACAGCCTGCTGATCGGCAAGCAGTGCGGCGCGCACACCTTCCCGTACATGGAAGTGAAGAACCCCACCGCGATCGTCGAGCACGAGGCGACCACCTCGAAGATCTCCGACGAGCAGATGTTCTACTGCCGCAGTCGTGGCATCGGCGAGGAAGACGCCGTGTCGATGATCGTCGACGGCTTCTGCAAGCAGGTCTTCCGCGAACTGCCGATGGAGTTCGCAGTGGAGGCGAAGAAGCTGCTTGAGGTGTCGCTGGAAGGCGCGGTGGGATAAGGCAGGGAGTAGGGAATCGGGAATAGTAAAAGCCCCGTTCCCGCTCCATTCCAGACCGCCGCGACACCCGCATTTTCCTATTCCCTATTCCCCATTCTCTATTCCCGGCTCAAAACCATGCTCAAAATCGAAAACCTGCATGCCCGCGTCGAGGGCAAGGAAATCCTCAAGGGACTCAGCCTCAGCGTGAACGCGGGCGAGGTGCACGCGATCATGGGGCCGAACGGCGCCGGCAAGTCGACGCTGGGCAATGTGCTGTCCGGCCGCGAGGGTTACGAGGTGACCGCCGGCACGGTGACCTACAACGGCATCGACCTGCTGCAGCTTTCGCCGGAAGCGCGTGCGGCGGCCGGCGTGTTCCTGGCGTTGCAGTATCCGGTGGAGATTCCGGGCGTCAACAACACCTACTTCCTGCGCGCGGCGCTGAATGCACAGCGCAAGACGCGTGGCGAGAAGGAACTCGATTCCATGCAGTTCCTCAAGCTGGTGCGCGAGAAGCTGAAGGTGATGCAGATCTCTGACGAGCTGCTGCACCGCGCGGTCAACGAGGGCTTCTCCGGCGGCGAGAAAAAGCGCAACGAGATCTTCCAGATGGCGGTGCTGGAACCGCAGCTGGCGATCCTCGACGAGACCGATTCGGGCCTGGACATCGATGCGCTGAAGCAGGTGGCGCAGGGCGTCAACGCGCTGCGCTCGCCCGATCGCGCGTTCCTGATGATCACCCACTACCAGCGCCTGCTCGACTACGTGGTGCCGGATTTCGTGCACGTGCTGGCGAACGGCCGCATCGTCGAAAGCGGCGACAAGTCGCTGGCGCTGAAGCTGGAGGAACACGGCTACGCCGGGCTCGGCACGGGGGCGGCAGCATGAACCCGTCGGCCTCCACGCCGCTGGTCGCTTCGCTGCTGGACGCGCCGCCACCGGCCAGCGGCATCGCCTGGCTGGATGAGGCGCGCCGCGAGAACCGCGCCGCGTTCGCCGCTGGCGGCCTGCCCGGTGCGCGGGTCGAGGCATGGAAGTACACCGCGCTACGCGGGCTTGCCCAGCGCCGCTTTGCCGCTGGCGACGCGGCGGCGGCCACGCGCGACGTCGATGCGGCCGCGTTCGCCCTGCCGGGCGTGGATGGGCCGCGGCTGGTGTTCGTCAACGGTGTGTTCCGGGCGGATCTGTCGACCGCCGCGGCACTGCCCGACGGGCTTTCGCTGCAGCCGCTGTCACAGGCCCTGCGCGACGACGCGGAGCCGCTGCGGTTCGCCTTGTCGCGGGCGGCCCTGGTCGGGCATGTCCGCGAGGGCGGCGATGCGTTCGTGCAGGTCAACGCCGCCAGCGCCACCGACGGCGTGGTGCTGAGGGTTGCCGCGCACGCCAGGATTGCCGCGCCGGTGCAACTGGTCTTCGTCGGCGCCGCTGCGGACGCCGAGCTGGCCTGGCATGCGCGCAACCTGGTCGAGCTGGGTGAAGGCGCCTCGCTGGAGCTGGTCGAACATCATGTGGGCAGCGGCGAGCAGGCCCAGCTGGTCACCCTGGTCGGCGATTTCGTGCTGCACGAAGGCGCGCAACTGCACCACGTCGTGCTGCAGAACGCCGCGACCACCACCAACCTGATCCGCCGCAGCGGCCTGCGCCTGCATGCGCGTGCGCAGATGCAGCTGCATGTGCTGGAGCTGGGTGGCGCGCTGGTGCGGCACGACCTGCAGGCCGAGCTGGTCGGCGACGGGGCGCAGCTGCATACCCGCGGCGCGTTCATGCCGCACGGCCGCCAGCACGTCGATACCCAGCTGGCGATTCGTCACCAGGCGCTGGACACCACCTCCACCTCCACCTGGCGCGGTGTCGCCAGCGACCGCGCGCGCGGCGTGTTCCGCGGCGCGATCGTGGTGGCGCCCGGTGCCGACGGCAGCGATGCCAACCTCAACAACAAGAACCTGCTGCTGTCGCCGGGCGCCGAGATCGACACCAAGCCGGAGCTGGAGATCTACGCCGACGAGGTGCAGGCCGCGCATGGCGCCACCGTGGGCCAGCTCGATGAGCGCTCGCTGTTCTACCTGCGCTCGCGTGGCATCCCGCTGGCCGAGGCGCGCGCGCTGCTGACTGCCGCGTTCTGCCGCGCGGTGCTGGACGACCTGCCGAGCGGGGCACTGCGCGAGCACCTGTCGGCGTTGCTGATCGCGCAATTGCCCGCCTGATGCCTTATCTCCTCCCCCTGCTGCGCAGGGGGACGCTGGGAGGGGGTAAGGCTTTTGACTTGAAGATCAAGAGCGGACCCCACCCCAACCCTCCCCTGCCAGCAGGGGAGGGCCACCCTTGGAAATGTCGAAGATGACTTCATCACAAGCCAGCACGCCCACCGTCTTCGACGTCCAGCGCATCCGCGCGGATTTCCCGCTGCTGGCGCGACGCGTGCACGACAAGCCGCTGGTGTATTTCGACAACGCCAACACCAGCCAGAAGCCGCTGTCGGTGATCGAGGCAGTGGACAACCATTACCGCGAGCACAACGCGAACGTGGCGCGGGCGGTGCACCAGCTGGGCGAGGAGGCCACGGCTGCCTACGAAAGCGCGCGCGACCGGCTGGCGCGCTTCCTCAATGCGCCGTCGCGCAACGAGGTGATCCTCACCACCGGTACCACCCAGTCGATCAACCTGGTGGCCTACAGTTACGCACTGCCGCAGCTGAAGCCCGGCGACAGCATCCTCACTACGGTGATGGAGCACCACGCCAACATCGTGCCGTGGCAGCTGGTGGCGGCGCGTAGCGGCGCCACGGTGAAGGCGGCGCCGATCGACCAGCGCGGCGAGCTGATCGTGGAAAAGTACGTCGAGCTGCTGACGCCGGAAGTGAAGCTGGCCTGCGTCACCCACGTCTCCAACGTGCTGGGCACGGTGAACCCGGTGCGCGAGATCGCGCGCGAATGCAGGAAGCGCGGCATCCCGCTGCTGGTCGATGGCTCGCAGGCGGCACCGCACCGGCCGGTCGACGTGCAGGCGCTGGGCTGCGATTTCTACGCGGTCACCGGGCACAAGATGCTCGGCCCCACCGGCACCGGCGCGTTGTGGGCGAAACGCGAACACCTGGAGGCGATGCCGCCGTTCTTCGGCGGCGGCGAGATGATCCGCGAGGTGCGCTTCAGCGGCACCACCTTCGCGGCGCCACCGCACAAGTTCGAGGCCGGCACGCCGAACATCGCCGGCTTCGTCGGGCTGTCGGCGGCGATCGACTATTACGCCTCCGTGGGCTTCGAGGCCATCCATGCCTGGGAGCAGCAGTTGTTGCACTACGCCACCGAGCGCCTGCGCGAGGTTCCGGGCCTGCGCATCATCGGCGAGGCGGCTGAGAAGGAACCCGTGATCTCGTTCCTGCTGGAAGGCGCGCAGGCCACCGATCTGGCCACCCTGCTCGACCTGCAGGGTGTGGCCGTGCGCTCCGGCCACCACTGTGCGCATCCGCTGATGCAGTTTTACGGCGTGCCGGCCACGCTGCGCGTCTCGCTGGCGTTCTACAACACGCGCGAGGAGATCGACGCGTTCGTCGTGGCCCTGCTCAAGGTGCGCAAGCTGCTGCTGTGAAATGGCGCAGCACTGCATGGTCTTGCTGTGGCGGTGGGCATTATGCTTCCCTTCCATCCGCCACGACCGACCCCATGCTCGCCAAGCTTCCCGGCCCGATCCGCATCCCGCTGGCCATGCTGCTGCTGGCCATCAACATCCTGCTGCATGTGCTGCCGCTGTTCGCGCTGACCCTGGCCAAGCTGGTGGTGCCGGCGCGCGTCGTGCGGCAAGCCTGCTCGCGCGCTCTGGTGGCGATTGCGGAGAGCTGGATCGGGGTCAACAACTTCCTGTTCGGCTTGTTCACCCGCATCCGCTGGCAGGTCGAGGGCCTGGCCGGCCTGCGTCGCGACGGCAACTACCTGGTGCTGTGCAACCACCAGAGCTGGGTCGACATCCCGGTGCTGCAGAAGGTGTTCAACCGGCGCGTTCCGTTCCTGCGTTTCTTCCTCAAGCAGGAGCTGATCTGGGTGCCGCTGCTGGGTCCGGCCTGGTGGGCGCTTGATTTCCCGTTCATGAAGCGCTATTCGCGGGAAACCCTGCTGAAGCATCCGGAACTGCAGGGCAGGGACCGCGAAGCCACCCGCCGCGCGTGCGCGAAGTTTCGCCACATGCCGGTGTCGGTGATGAATTTCGTCGAGGGCACCCGCTTCACGCCGGCCAAGCACGATGCGCAGTCCTCGCCGTACCGGCACCTGTTGCGGCCCAGGGCCGGCGGTCTGGCGTTCGTGCTCGATGCGATGGGCGACGCGCTGCATGCGGTCCTCGACGTCACCATCGTCTATCCGGAAGGTCGCCGCACGATGATGGATCTGATCGCCGGCCGCGTGCACGACATCCGCGTGCACGTGCGCGAGCTGCCGATCGACTCCGGCCTGGTGGGCAGCTACGACGACGACGCCGCGTTTCGCGGCCGCGTCAAGCAGTGGGTGAATGGACTGTGGCGCGAGAAGGATGAGCGGATCGCGCGCATGCTGATGGCGGCGGACGCCGCACCGACGGGAGAGTGAGATGCGTATTCTGATCGTGGGCGCCGGTGCCACCGGCGGCTACTTCGGCGGCCGCCTGCTGGAGCACGGCCGCGACGTGACGTTCCTGGTGCGCGAAAAGCGCGCGGCGCAGCTGGCGCGGCATGGTCTGTCGATCAGGAGCGCCACCGGCGACGCGGCGCTGCCGTCGCCGCCGACCGTGCTGGCCAGCGGCCTGCGCGAGCCCTACGAGCTGATCCTGCTGAGCTGCAAGGCGTACGGCCTGGAGCAGGCGATGGCCGACATCGCGCCGGCGGTGGGGCCGGACACCACGATCCTGCCGCTGCTCAACGGCATGCGCCAGCTGGATCTGCTGGACGCGCGCTTCGGCGCCCGGCACGTGCTGGGCGGGCAGTGCGTGATCGCCGCCACGCTCGATGAGGATGGCAGCGTGCGCCACCTCAATACTTCGCACAGCCTCACCTTCGGCGAACGCGACGGCAGCGCCTCCGCGCGCATGCAGCGGATCACGCAGGCCCTATCCGACGCGGGCTTCGACGCGCGCCCGAGCAGCACGGTGCTGCAGGACATGTGGGACAAGTGGATTTTCCTGGCCACGCTGGCCGGCATCACCTGCCTGATGCGCGGCTCGGTGGGCGAGATCGTGGCGGCGCCGGGTGGCACCGCCGCGGCGCTGGATCTGCTGGAGGATTGCTGCGCGGTGGCCGGGCGCGCCGGCCATGCGCCCAGCGAGCAGACCCTGCAGCGCGCCCGCCACGTGCTGACCGAGGCCGGCTCCACGCTGACCGCCTCGATGCTGCGCGACCTGCAGCACGGTCACCCGATCGAAGCCGACCACATCGTCGGCGACCTGCTGGCCCGCGCCGACCGCTCTCGCGACGAACGCTCGCTGCTGACGACTGTCTATGCCCATCTGAAAGTCTACGAAGCGGGCAGGGCCTGATAGCCACCCGGTAGGAGCCCGCTGGCGGGCGATGCTTTTGGAGTTCCGTAGGGCGGGCATTGCCCGCCGCTCTCGGTCATCGTATTAAAGGCCGGCGGGCAGTGCCCGCCCT
>NZ_AJXW01000068.1 GCF_000264375.1 Rhodanobacter thiooxydans LCS2 | reverse complement strand
TTCGGAGTTGAATCCGCCGCCTGGATGAACTGGGTGGCGCCGGAGATGACGCCGATGTCCAGGCCGAACATCAGCCCCGCCAGCGCGGCGAGCACGCAGGTGAAGACGACGGTGGCTGTGGGATGCGTGACGGGTGAGGCGATGGCGTTGCTGTTCATGCGATGTGCTTCCCCGGGAACGAGTATGGCGATGCAGCGGATGGCTGTGGCGGCGTGCCCGCGAAGCGCGGTTCCGGCAGGCCGGTGGTGCCCGCCGGTGCCGCGAACAGCGCGCCTGCGGACGGTTGGGTGGCAAGCGTCGCGGCGTCCAGGCCGTCGCGCGCGCTGGTGACGTAGAGCATCGCCAGGTCCGGTCCGCCGAAGGCAGGGCGGGTCGGCTGCGAGGCGGGCAGCTCGACGCAATGGTCCAGGGCGCCGTTCGGCGCATAGCAGGCGACGCGGCCCAGGCCCCATTGCGCGTTCCACAGATTGCCCACGCAATCCACCGCCGAGCCGTCCGGTTCGCCGCGCGGATCGTCCAGGCGGACGAAGGTGCGCGAGGGGCCGCAGCGGTCGCCGTAGTCGCAGCACTGGATCGTGCGGGCGGGCGAATCGCAGTAGTAGAGCGTGCGGCCGTCGGGGCTGAAGGCGACGCTGTTGCTGATCGCCACGCCGGGCAGCTCCAGGCGCTCGAGCGACAGGTCCGCGTTCAATCGGTAAAGGCTGCCCAACGGCTGCCGGGCGCCGCCCACGGGTGGCTCGTGCAGGGTGCCGAACACGAAGCGTCCCTGGCGGTCGCAGGCGCCGTCGTTCAGGCGCGTCGGCAGACCGGCTTCGACCGTGGCGATGGCGCTGAGCGTGCCGCTGGCCGGATGGAAGAACGCCAGCTGCGAGGCGAGCCCGAGCAGCAGCCAGCCGTCGGCCTCGCACAGTGCGATGCAGGCCAGCCGCTCCGGCATGGCCCACTGGTCGGCGCGGGTATCGCGCGGGCGGTAGCGCCAGAGCGTCGCCGCATGGATGTCGGTCCAGTACAGCGCCTGCTCGCGGTCGCACCAGACGATGCCTTCTCCCAGCGTGTTGCCCGCCCGGAGCGCGACCGCAGCGGCCGTGTTCATACCCAGCCGCCGTCCACGATGAAGTCCTGACCGGTGCACATGCGGCTGTCATCGGCGGCCAGGAACAGCGCCGCGCGGGCGAGGTCGTCGGCCATCAGGTAGCCGGGAAGGCACTGCACGCGGGCGATCTCGGCCTCGCCCTCGGCATCCAGCCAGAGCCGCCGCTGCTTCTCGGTGATCACCCAGCCGGGCACCAGCGCGTTGATGCGGATGCGGTCGTGGCCGAGCTCGCGCGCCAGGCCGTTGACCAGTCCGTGCACCGCCGCCTTGGCCATCGCATACAACGGGTAGCCGGCGTTCTTCTTCATCCAGCCAGTCGAACCCAGGCAGATTACCGAGCCGCCGCCGAGCATGCGCATGTCCTCGCGCACCGCTTGCGTGGCGAAGTACTGGTGACGCAGGTTGACCGCGACGTTGCGGTCGAACTCGGCGCCGGTGGTGTCGCCGAAGGCGTGGCGCACGTCGTTGGCGGCGTTGTTGACCAGCACGCCGATCGGACCCAGCGCGGCGCGCGCCTGCGTGATCGCCGCGCCGAGCGCGTCGAGATCGGTGACATCGCAAGGCAGGAACAGCGGCCGGTGGCGGGCACCGGCCAGTTCCTCGCAGAGCGACTCACCGTGCGCGCGATCGACGTCGATGAAGGCGACGCGGCTGCCCTGCCGCGCGAAGTGCCCGACGAACGCGGCGCCGATGCCGGTCGCACCGCCGCTGACGAACACGGTGCGGTCGAGCAGGCTCGGGTAGTGGGCGAAAGCGACCATGCTTACCATTCCGCCACGCTGCCGTCGGCATGACGCCAGACCGGGTTGCGCCAGCGGTGGCCGGCGGAGGCGCGCTCGGCCACGTAGTCCTCGTTCACCGTGATCCCCAGGCCCGGGCCGCCGGGGATGGCGACGAAACCATCCTCGTAGGCGAACACGCTGCGGTCGCTGACGTAGTCGAGCAGATCGTTGCCGGCGTTGTAGTGGATGCCCAGGCTCTGCTCCTGGATGAAGGCGTTGTGGCAGACCGCGTCCAGCTGCAGGTTGGCGGCCAGCGCGATGGGTCCGAGCGGACAATGCAGCGCGATCGCCACGTCGTACGCCTCGGCCATCGCGGCGATCTTGCGCGTCTCGGTGATGCCGCCGGCATGCGAGGGATCGGGCTGCAGGATGTCCACGCCGCCGATGGCCAGCACGCGCTTGAAGTCGTAGCGCGAATACAGCCGCTCGCCCAGCGCGATCGGCGCGGGCGACACGGCGGCCAGCTCGGGCAGCGCCTCCAGGTGCTCCGACAGCACCGGCTCCTCGATGAACATCAGCTTGTAGGGCGCCAGTTCGCGCATCAGCACCTTGGCCATCGGCTTGTGCACGCGGCCGTGGAAGTCCAGGCCCAGCCCCACGTGCGGGCCGACCGCCTCGCGTACCGCCTGCACGTTGACCAGCACCTGCTCGACCTTGGCGTAGGTGTCGACGTACTGCATCTCCTCGGTGGCGTTCATCTTCACCGCGGTGAAGCCGCGTGCCACGGCTTCTTTCGCGGCGCGCGCGGTGTCGGCCGGACGGTCGCCGCCGATCCACGAATACACGCGGATGCGCTCGCGCACCGGACCGCCGAGCAGCGCATGCACCGGCTGGCCCAGGTGCTTGCCCTTGATGTCCCACAGCGCCTGGTCGATGCCGGCGATCGCGCTCATCAGCACCGGGCCGCCGCGATAGAAGCCGCCGCGGTACATCACGCTCCACAAGTCCTCGATGTGGCGCGGGTCCTTGCCGACCAGGTAGTCGGACAGCTCGGCCACGGCTGCGGCGATGGTGTGCGCGCGGCCTTCGACGATGGGCTCGCCCCAGCCGCAGATGCCCTCATCAGTATCGATGCGCAGGAACAACCAGCGCGGGGGTACGACAAAGGTGGTCAGACGGGTGATCTTCATGCGGGGTGTCCTTGCGAATCGAGATGGCGCCGCCAGGCCTGGGCGAAGGCCAACGCACGCGCGCCGACGTCGTCAGCCGCGCGCCCCGGCGCATAGAGCGAGGAACCGATGCCGAAGCCGGCCGCGCCGGCAGCCAGCCATGGCCCCATGGTGTCGGGCGCGATGCCGCCGACCGGCAGCACCGCGGTGCCCGGCGGCAACACCGCGAGCCAGGCCTTGAGCACGGCCGGCGAAGCCTGCTCGGCGGGAAACAATTTCAGCGCATCGGCGCCGGCGGCGAGCGCGGCGAACGCCTCGGTCGGCGTGGCGACGCCGGGCACGCAATAGAGGCCCGCCTGTTTGGCAGCGCGGATCACCGCCACGTCGGCGTGCGGCATCACCACGATGCGTCCGCCGGCATCGGCGATGTCGCGCACCGACGCCGGATGCAGTACCGTGCCCGCGCCGACCAGGCGCTCGTCGCCGAAGCGCGCGGCCAGCCGGCGGATGCTCTCCAGCGGCTGCGGCGAGTTGAGCGGCACTTCCAGGATGCGGAAGCCGGCGCCGACCAGCGCGTCGCCGACGTCCGCCGCCTCGTCGGGGTGCAAGCCGCGCAGAATGGCGACCAGCGGCAAGGGGTCGAGCCAGGTCTTGAAATCGATCATGCGTGCGAAAGTCCTTCGAGTAGTCCGGCTGCGGCGGCGACGTACCAGAGGCCTTGCGCGCCGATCGCTCCGGGGGTGGCAAGGAAGCTCAGGCCGAACGCTTCGGCGGCCTGCCGGTAGCGCGCGCACAAGGCGTCCTCGCCGACCAGGTGAACCGGCGCGTCCGGCGAGGCCCAGTCGGCAGCCAGCGCCATGCGCAGCTCGTCGCCGATCAGCAGGCCGGAAAGGAAGTCCGCGACCGCGGCCGGCGCCAGGGCGCCTTCGAGCATCAATGCCCGTGCGGAAAACAGGCGCGACAGGCCGCCCGCCGCACCGGCGTCACGGGCAGTGGCGACGCCGCGCGCGAACGCCTCGTCGTCGGCCAGGCCTTCGGCCACGCCGGCGCCGAGAATGGAGTGGGCGCGAAGCACGGCGAACAGCTCACCGGTCATCACGGTGGTGAAGCCGGCGACCGCGCCATCGCGCACGCGCACCCACTTGCTGTGCGTGCCGGGCATCAGCAGCCGCGCGTCCTCCGCCAGCGCCGGCGCCTGTGCAAGCAGACCGGCGACCTGGGTCTCCTCGCCGCGCATCACGTCCGGGCCGGCCGGATCGCGCAGGCCCGGCACGATGTGCACGGTGCGCCCGCCCGGGTTGGCGAGCGAGGTGAGCGCGCCGGCGAGCGCGTCGAGCCGGCAGGGCGTGTCGAGATAGGGCGCCTCGCGCCAGCCACCGCGGCTGCCAACCATGCCGCAGGCCAGCACCGGTGCGCACGGCCAACCCTCGACCGCCTGCGCGAACGCCTCGGCGAAACCGCCTTCGGGCAGGTGCCGGCTGCCCCAGGGCAGCGCACGCGTCTGCGCCACGCCGCCCGCCTCATCGAACCGGTAGGCGCGCAGTCGCGTGCTGCCCCAGTCCAGGCCGATCAACGGTGTGATCACGCGCCAGCCTTTTTGCGGGCGCGGCCGCGGCTTTGCTGCAGGTTCGCCTGCGAGTCGGCGATCATCGACTGCATCGCCTTGCGCGCCACCTCCGGCTGCTTGCGGCGGATCGCCTCCAGCACCTTCTGGTGATGCGGCAGCGAATACTTGAAGTTGCTGGCGGTGCGCGCGGACAGGGTGAAGAAGGTGCCCAGCGCGGTCTCGATCACCGAGAACAGCGACTGCAGCAGCTCGTTGCCGGTGGCGCGCAGCACCGCATCGTGGAATTGCAGGTCGGCGGCGGTCCACTCGTCGAGCGTCTGCGCCGCATCCATCGCGCGGAAGGCGGTGTCGATCGCGGCCAGCTGCTCGGCGGTGCGCCGGCGCGCGGCGCTGGCCGCGGCGGCCGGCTCGACCACCTCGCGCATCTCCACCAGCTTGTCGACGAAGTCGTCGGTCGGCATCGAGGCGCAGCGCCAGGCCAGCACGTCCGCGTCCAGCTGGTTCCACAGGTGCTTCTCCAGCACGCGCGCGCCGACGCCGGTGCGCGACTCGATCAGGCCCTTGGCGGAGAGCACCTTGAGCGCCTCGCGCAATGCGGTGCGGCTGACCTGCAGGCTTTCGGCAAGCGTCTCCTCGCGCGGCAGCACCTCGCCCGGCTTGACCTTGCCGCTCACGATGCGCTGCCCGAGCTCGTGCATCACGTGTCCATACAGGCTGCGGACGGCGATCGGCTTCCTCATGTCGTGTAGTCCCAAGTGGCGTTGTCCATTGCGTGCCGGCAGACGCCGGCGATCCCCAATCGGTTTGTCATACAAACAGACTATAAGCACTGGGCGCGCATTCTGCCAAGGTGCAACGGCACAATTTTTCCGACGCATGCGAACAGACCCTCGCTGCGCCGATGATGCGCTGCGAAATTTACGGCACCAGATCGGTAAGCAGCCAACCCGGGTGTCCTGCGGGAAAACCGCGTTGCCCTGCGAAAAGTGATCGTCACGCCGGTCGCGCCACCCGCAATGCCGCGTCGCACCAGGAAAATTTTTGTGCGCCGGAACGCTTGCACGATAATCATACAATGTGCTTGCATTGCCCCCACTTCGACGAGCGCGCTAGGGGCACTGGTGATATGCGATGTGCAGGGTGGATGGGTTCGATGCTTGGCCTGGCGGCACTGTCGATGACGGTGCACGCGGGCACGACGGCCAAGCGTGAGGCGTTCGGCGCGATGCCGGACGGCAAGCCGGTGGAGGCGGTCGTATTGACCAACGCCCACGGCCTCTCGGCACGGGTGATCACGTACGGCGCGAGCCTGCAGTCGCTCAGCGTGCCCGACCGCGAGGGCCACTTCGCCGACATCGTGCTCGGCTACGCCTCGCTCGCGGACTACCTGGACAAGCCGCAGTACTTCGGTGCCACGGTGGGCCGCTACGCCAATCGCATCGCCAAGGGCCGCTTCGTGCTCGACGGCAAGACCTACCAGGTGCCGGTCAACAACGGTCCCAACTCGCTGCACGGCGGCACCCGCGGTTTCGACAAGGTGTTGTGGACCCTCGGGCAGGTGAGCCACGACGCCGACAAGGCCAGCGTCACGCTGACCTACGTCAGCCCCGACGGCGACATGGGCTATCCCGGCACGCTGTCGGTAACGGCGGTCTACACGCTGGACGATAACGACCAGCTGTCGATCGAGTACCGCGCGAGCACCGACCAGCCCACCCTGGTCAACCTCAGCAACCACGCCTACTGGAATCTCTCAGGCGAGGGTTCGGGCAGCGTGATGGAGCAGCGCCTGACCATCGTGGGCGACGCGTACCTGCCGGTCGACGCCGGCTCCATTCCCACCGGCGAGATCCGCCCGGTCGCCGGCACGCCGTTCGACTTCCGCAAGCCCAAGCCGATCGGCCGCGATATCCGCACCGCCGATCCGCAACTGCTCAACGGCCACGGCTACGACCACAACTGGGTGATCAGCCGCAAGGCCGCCACAGCGCCGCGCATGGTCGCGCGCGTGGAGGATCCCAAGTCCGGCCGTGTGCTGACGCTGAGCTCGGCGCAGCCGGGCCTGCAGTTCTACTCGGGCAATTTCCTGGACGGCACCACGGTCGGCACCGGCGGGCACGTGTATCGGCAGGGTGATGCGTTCGTGCTGGAACCGCAGTTGTACCCCGACACGCCCAACCAGCCGTCCTTCGGCTCGGCGCGGCTGGACCCGGGGCAGACCTATCGCAACCTGATCGTCTACCGCTTCACCACCGAACCGGCGCGCGGCGAGCGCTGACCGGCAGATCACACCGCAAGGGTGCCCGAGGCGGGCGCCCAGGGGAAGCGTTTGCCCGGCGCAAACGCAGCGCACTACGAGGGAAATGGCATGAGACACGCACTATTGGCCCTGGCATTCGCAACCGCGGTGCTCATCGCTCCGCGCGCCCCGGCCGCCGATGCCCCGGCGCGCTGGACGCCGGCGCAGGCGCACGCCTGGTACGCACACCAGTCCTGGCCGCTGGGCAGCAACTACGTTCCGGCCGACGCGATCAACGAACTGGAGATGTGGCAGGCAGCCACCTTCGATCCGGCACGCATCGACAAGGAACTGGGCTGGGCGCAACAGCTGGGCATGAACACCATGCGCGTGTTCCTGCACGACCTGCTGTGGAAGCAGGACGCGAAAGGCTTCAAGCAGCGCATCGACGCATTCCTGGTCATCGCGCACAAGCACGGCATCAAGCCGATCTTCGTGCTGTTCGATTCGTGCTGGGATCCGGAGCCGAAGCTCGGCCCGCAACATCCGCCGATCCCCGGCGTGCACAACTCCGGCTGGGTGCAGAGTCCGGGCGTGGCGATGACCGACCCGAGCCAGTACCCGCGGCTGGAGCAGTACGTGAAGGACATCGTCGGGCACTACGCCAAGGATCCGCGCGTACTCGCCTGGGACATGTGGAACGAACCGGACGGCGGCGGCAACTACGACGCGCGCCAGCCCAAGGACAAGGTGGCGCTGGTGGCCAAGCTGCTGCCGCAGGTGTTTGCCTGGGCGCGCAGCGCGTCGCCGACGCAACCGCTCACCAGCGGCGTATGGCACGGCGGGGACTGGTCCGACCCGGCCAAGCTCAACGCCGTCGAGCGTATCCAGCTCGATGAGTCCGACGTGATCAGTTTCCACAACTACGGCTGGCCGGAGGAATTCGCCGTCCGCGTGGAGCAGCTGTCGCGCTACGGCCGTCCGCTGATCTGTACCGAATACATGGCGCGCGGTGCCGGCTCGACCATCGACGGCGTGCTGCCGCTGGCCAAGAAGCTCGACGTGGGCATGGTCAACTGGGGTTTCGTCGAGGGTCGCACGCAGACCACGCTGCCGTGGGATTCCTGGCAACGCCCCTACACCCTGCAGCCGCCAACGCTGTGGTTCCACGACCTGCTGCACGGCGACGGCACGCCGTACCGCCAGCGCGAGGCCGACATCCTGCGCGCGCTGTCGCATGCGCCGCGCGGCGTGGTGCCGGAAGCGGCGGCGTTGTACCCCGCGCCGGCCACGACGGAGCGGTAGGCCGGCCTTTCACGATTTCCCGCCGCGCGGTGACTCCACCGGCGGTGCAGCCATACCAAGAACGGCTCCGGCACGACCGGCAGCCAACGCTCTTCTGACGGGAGGTTTCCACTCATGTACCGCAACCGTATTTCCGTGACGATCCTCGCCGCCGCGATCGCCGCGGCGTTCGCCCCGGCGTATGCGCAGAACGCGCCGACGCCCGCCGATACCACGCCATCGACTGACGCCGCGCAGGCGGACCAGGCCAAGACGCCGGAAAAAGGCAGAGCCGAACGCGATGCCGAGAAGCGTGCGGTCGACCTTTCGCAGGTGACCGTGACGCCGCTGCGCCAGAGCCTGGCCAGCGCGCAAACGCTCAAGCAGGACGCGCGCATGGTGGTCGACTCGATCGTCGCCGAGGACATCGGCAAGCTGCCGGACAACAGCGTGGCCGACGCCATGCAGCGCATCACCGGCGTGCAGATCGCGCAGGGCTTCCAGGGCGAGACCAGCTCGGTGGTGGTGCGCGGCCTGCCGAACGTGATCACCACGCTCAATGGGCGCGAGATATTCAGCGGCGTGGGCCGCGGCTTCGCCTTCCAGAACCTGCCGGCCACCGCGGTCAAGACCGTTTCGGTCTACAAGAGCAGCGAGGCGAGCCTGCCCGACGGCGGCATCGCCGGCATGGTCGACATGCAGCTGTATCGCCCGTTCGACTTCGACGGCGCCAAGCTCGCGGCGACCTACACCGCCACGCACAGCAAGTACGGCGGCCGCACCGACCCGAACTTCAGCGTGCTGATGAGCAACCGCTGGCAGACCGGCATCGGCGAGGTCGGCGCGCTGGCCAACGCCAGCTTCATGGCGCAGCACTACCAGTACAACGCGGTGTGGGGCGATTTTCCGAAGGTACTGCGTGACGGCACCGGCACGCCCATGCGCACCGCCTCCGGCAACCTGATCGCCGCGCCCAACGGCTTCGGCGCCGACTACAACATCGGCTACCGCCAGCGCCCCGAGCTCAACTACGCGCTGCAATGGAAACCCAACGACAGCACCGAGTTCTACGCCGAGGGTCTGTACGCCTGGGATTCGGACGACTACAACCAGCCGTTCTACTTCTCCTTCCCGGTCGGCGCGGTGACGCCGAACAACCTGACCGTCGGCAACAACTGCTACGCCAACCAGCTCACCGGTTCGCCGTTCGCCGGCCAGACCATTTGCGACGCCTCCGGCGGCAGCTGGACCGGCAACACCTACGCGGCGACCAGCACCCAGGCGCACGTGCAGCACGGCCGCGACATGCAGCACGCGATCGGGGTGAAGTGGCAGGGCGACAAACTGCGCCTGAGCTCCGACCTGTCCTACGGCTCCAGCTCATTCGACGTCAACACCTTCATCGTCGACACCTTCCTCAAGGGCCCGGTGACCACGGTGTGGAACGGCACCGCCGGCAACCAGCAGAACTGGTCGCTGGGCAACAACATGCAGCTCGACCCGAACAACTACTATCTGAACGGCCTGTTCCAGACCTGGAACACCCAGCGCGGCAAGCAGTACGCCTGGCGTGGCGACGGCAACCTGGACCTCAACGGCAGCTTCTTCAGCTACCTGGATTTCGGCCTGCGCTACGCGGACCACAAGGCGCAGTACACCGGCAGCGTGGAGCGCTCCACGCCGCCGCCGGGCGGCCCCGGCACCGGCAACATCGTCGAGACGCCCAACCCGGCCAACCAGGTCCTCGCCCGCTTCCCGAGCAGCTACTTCTGCTCGATGCCGACCACCTCGGCGATTCCGACCTCGTGGCTGACCGGCTGCTTCGACTACCTCACCGGCAATGCCGACGCCATCCGCGGCCTGTACGGCCTGCCGGCCGGCCGGCCGCCGGTGAACCCGGGCCGCTACTACAACATCGACGAGAAGACCTTCGCCGGCTACCTGCAGGCGGGCTACGCCACCACGCTGTTCGGGCTGCCGGTGGACGGCCTGCTGGGCATGCGCGTCGAGCGCGTCAAGCGCAACCTCGACGCGTACTCCTTCAACGCGGCCACCAGCATCTACTCGCCGTTGTCGGTCAACACCAGCGAACCGGTGTATCTGCCCAACCTCAGCTTCAACCTGCACTTCACCGACGCGCTGCAGCTGCGCCTGGTCGCCGCCAAGACGGTGACCTACCCGGGCTTCGGCCAGCTCAACCCGTCGATCTCGCTCAACCCCGGCACGATCAATCGCGCCGGCGCGGCCGCCAGCGGCAACCCGAACCTCAAGCCGATCAAGTCGAACAACTACGACGCCTCGCTGGAGTGGTACTTCGCCCCGGCCGGCTACGTCAGCGGTGGCGTGTTCTACCGCGACATCAACGGCTACATCCAGAACTACGTGACCGACGTGACGATCAACGGCGAGGCCTATCTGCTTTCCTCGCCACAGAGCGCCGGCAGCGGCCACCTGGACGGCGCCGAGGTGGCCTACCAGCAGTTCTTCGACTTCCTGCCCGGTGCGTTGAGCGGCCTGGGCGTGCAGTTGAACTTCACCTACATCGACGGTTCGACCCGCTCGCCGCAGTTCATCGGCGGACCGGTCGTGGCCTCGCCGCTGCAGAACGTGTCCAAGCGCAACGGCAATGCCGTCCTGATGTACGAGAAGTACGGCTTCTCCGCGCGGCTGGCCTACAACTACCGCAGCCGCTTCATCGACTTCTTCACCCAGCCGACGGTGGCCGGCAACCACGATGAGATCGAGCCGGCCAACCAGCTCGACTTTTCGATGGGCTACGACATCGATCCGCACGCCACCGTGGTGCTCTCGGCCACCAACCTGACCGGCGAGGACCTGCACCAGTACTGGGGCGACGGCAGCTCGCGTCCGCGCGACATCCGCTACCAGGACCGCACCGTCGGTCTGGGCGTGCGCTTCAAGCTTTGAGCGGGACGGCGATGGCGGCAACCCCTCCCCGCCGCCATCGCCGCCTCCGCTCCCTTCCAAATAGAGGCATCTGCCAGTGTCGATCGACAGCTCGCGACTGCGGCCGGCACTGGACAGCGACCACATCCATCCCAGCGATGCCGGCTACCGTGCGATGGCGCAGTCGGTGCCGCGGGCGCTGTTCGGCTGCCCCGCCGGTGCGCCCGTGGCCGCCGGGCACGGGCCTGTCCCATTCTTCGGAGTGCGTCCATGAAGCGAGTCCTTTCCCTGGCCTTGGGCTGCGTACTCGCGGGCGCCGGCGGTGCGTCCGTCGCGGCATCCGCGCCGCCTGCCACGCGCGGCCAGGTGCTGGCCGACGGTACCGGCTACGTGTCGGTGGTGCGCCTGGCGCACCAGCCGCAGGCGGCGTCCAACGGCCGCATGCTGATGGTGTTCGAGCGCGACGGCATGGGCGGCGTTCCGCTGTACGAAAGCGTCGACGCGGGCGCGCACTGGCGCTTCCTGTCCAACGTGACCGACCAGGCTCACGGCGGCGATCCGTACTGGCAGCTGCGCTGGCAGCCGCACCTGTCCGAGCTCGCCAACGCCAGCGCCGACCTGCCGGCGGGCACGCTGCTGCTGGCCGCCAACGCCACCGGCAACGACGCCAAGGGGCGGCTGGTAGCCGAGGACCTGCAGCTCTACGCCTCCACCGACGGTGGCCGCAGCTGGCGTTACCGCGGCTCGATCGTCAAGGGCGGCGGCAACCCCAGCGACAAGGACAACCATGGCGTGTGGGAACCGAACATCCATCGCCTGGACGACGGGCGGTTGGTCGCCTACTACTCCAGCGAGGCGCACAAGGACGCCGGCTTCAATCAGCTGCTCGCGCACAAGCTCTCCACCGACGGCGGCCGCAGCTGGGGCGAGGAGAAGGTGGACGTGGCCATCCCCGGCGGCGTCGAGCGCCCGGGCATGGCGGTGGTCGACCGGCTACCGGACGGCCGCTACGTGATGACCTACGAGGACATCGACGGTCCGCGCAACGGGCAGGTCTATCTCAAGACCAGCGCCGACGGCCTGGACTGGGACGATCCTTCCGACCGCGGCGCGCAGGTGCGCACCGCCGCCGGCGCGTGGCCGGCCGCCTCGCCGATCGTGCGCTGGCTGCCGTGGAAGAAGGGACCTGGCGTGATCGCGGTGCTGGCCGAACGCGCCGGCGGCGACGGCGACCCCTCCGGGCGCAGCATCTACTGGAACAACGATGGCGGGCGCGGCCCCTGGTGGGAGGCCGAGGCGCCGGTGCGGAAGCTCACCGGCAACATCCACGCCGGCTGGACGCAGGCGCTGCTGTCCATGCCGGGCGATCGGCTGTGGCATGCGACCACCTCGTCCACCACCGGCGATCCGGCGGACGCGCGCAGGAACGTCGTCATGTACGCCGACGCGCCCGCCCGCTTCGATCGCTACGAAGCCGAGGACGCGATCCGGCGCTGGTCGGTGCGCATCGGTGATCCGACCGCCTCCAACGGTGCCAAGGCGCGCATCGCCTCCGCGCCCGGCGGGCAGCTCGCCTTCCAGCTGCACCTGCCGTCGGGCGGCACCTACCGCGCCACCATCCGCTGGCAGGATCTCGGCTTCGAGCCGGCGCTGCCGGTGCTGCGCGTCAATGGCGTGGTCTGGAAGACCAGCGACCGCGCCGACCGAGACGGCTGGCACCTGGCCACCGCCAGCGGCCCGCTGCGCGAGGGCGACAACACGGTGGTGATGGAAGGCGCGGCGCGCCCGGCCGACGTCGACTACCTGCAACTGGACCCGCTGACGCCCGGCGTACGCTGATGCATCGGCCTGGGGCGAAGGCGATGACCTGCTTTGCAGCGACAAACCCGACCTGGAGATTTCCATGACGCTGGCGCGCTATCGCTCGATTCTCGCCGCTGTTTTCCTGCTGCTGACCGGCGGCCCGGCCGTGGCCGCAGCGCAGCACAACTACGCCACGCCGCTGCTGGCTTCGGGGCCTGATCCTTGGGTGATCCAGCGCGACGGCGTCTACTACTACACCAGCACTTCGCGCGATCACATCGAGCTGCGCCGCACCACCGATCTGTGGCGCCTGGCCGAGGCCGCGCCGGTGGTGGTGTGGCGCGCGCCGCCCAGCGGCGCGGCATCGACTTCGGTGTGGGCGCCGGAGCTGCACTACATCCAGGGCAAGTGGTACCTGTACTTCACCGCAGCGGATAAGCAGCACGACGACGACGCCCACCGCCACGTGTTCGTGCTGGAAAACGCCTCGCCCGATCCGACCCGCGGTCGCTGGATCGAGCGCGGCATGCTCAAGACCATGCACACCGGCATCGACGGCACCGTGTTCGAGCAGGCCGGCCGCTGGTACTTCGTCTATTCCGCCTACGTCGGCGACCACAGCGACCTGGTGATCGCGCTAATGTCCAACCCGTGGACGCTCGGCTCGCCGCAAGTGGACATCGCCGCGCCCACCTACGCGTGGGAGATGCAGGGCGGACGCAAGATCCTGGAGGCGCCGGAGTTCCTGCAGGGGCCGGACGGCAAGCTGTTCCTGAGCTATTCGGCCAGCGCGTGCTGGTCGGACGACTACGCGCTGGGCCTGCTGCAGGCCGATCCGGACGCCGATCTGCTCGATCCGAGGTCCTGGAAAAAATCGCCGCAGCCGGTATTCGCCACCTCGGTGCGCAACGGCGTCTACGCCCCCGGCCACAATGGCTTCTTCAAGGACACGCAAGGCCGCGACTGGATCATCTACCACGGCAACGGTGGACCGGGCTGGAAATGCACCCCGCGCCGCGCGCCGCGCATCCAGCCGATCGGCTGGACCGCGGACGGCCTGCCGGATTTCGGCACGCCGGGCGCACCACCACGCACGCCTGAGCCGTAGGGCTGGTGTTGGCCCATCGACCTGCCGTCAAAAGTGGCGGGTTGAAGCCCCGCACACGAGTCCGTCCGACTGCACCCGCGTTTCAACGGGGGCCAGGCCCTCCAGCACGTACTCCCCAATGCGCACGCGGATCAGCCGCAGGGTCGGGAAGCCGACCGCCGCGGTCATCCGGCGCACCTGGCGGTTGCGGCCTTCGCGCAGGGTCAGGCTGAGCCAGCTGGTGGGGATGGACTAGCGGAAGCGCACGGGCGGGTCGCGCGGCCATAGCCAGTCCGGCTCGGTGGCGAAGGCGGCTTCGGCCGGCAGGGTCGAACCGTCGTTGAGCACCACGCCGCGGCGCAAGGCCTGCAGCGCAGCCTCGTCGACGGCGCCCTCGACCTGCACCAGGTAGGTCTTGGCCTGCTCGTGGCGCGGATCGGTGAGAAACTGCGCCCGTGTGTCAGGGAACGGAGGCATTAAATGACTAATTAATGCCGCCGCCGCCATAGATTTTTTCATTGCTTAACGGCGGTAAGAGCAGTTTGGCTCGACGATTATTCACTTCACCTGGATCAGCGATTGGGCAATACCAGTAACTTTGGGAATTACGGCTTCCCTGCGTCCCATAAAGCTGAGTTTTATGCTCAATAACACAAGCGACGCGATCCACGAGGGCGGATTCAACTTTGAAG
>NZ_AJXW01000067.1 GCF_000264375.1 Rhodanobacter thiooxydans LCS2 | reverse complement strand
ACGTGCACTGGGTGACGAGCGATTTCAGCGCATGGTGGAAAAGACGCTGGGACGGCCTGTTGTCTGCCGCCCACGGGGGCGGCCAAGCGCAACGAGCGAGATTTAATTGCCTCCGTCCCCTTTAATTTAACCTGACCCCTGTTTCGTCCCTGAGATTTGTTCGATCATCTCCGTCCACGAGACCCAGATCTATTTTTGTGAAAACACAAGCACCAACACGGCCACGTACAGCGACATCCCTACCGCCAAGGTCGCTCGCATCATCAAAAGCAACAGCTTGTCCCCGGCCGTCAGCAATCCATTCCTTTTGATGGAAAGAATGTATTTCATTAGAATAACGGAATTCCTGCTGGAAAAATTTTCTTCACTAACGTCCTGGTCCAAAGGCCTTAATTTTTCAATGAAAATATTTGCCAAGACAAGATAGGCTATACTTGTCAAAAATCCAAAAAAGAACACGATTGCAATCATTTTACTATAACCAATTGGGTTCGCATGATCAACGCATTGGTGCCGGCGCCATTATTTTCGTTGAAGGTAGTCATAATTTTCACGCCCAAATCCCAGCTGCTGCCTCAAGTATTCTTCATCCATCATCTCCCGCTGTTTCCTTTCTACATATGACTCTCCCTTTTGCCCAGACGAATCGTTGTCGTCTCCGCCAATAAGATAATTGACCGATCCGACGTAAAAAGCATCTCCGATACCAGGCCCAAAACTAAGATAACCGGACAAAGACCCACTTGTGTTATATACCGCCTCGCCGCCAAATCCTAGATAACCAAAATGGGTAGATGCATGCGCCGTCATTTCGATTGGTGCATCTTTTGCATTGGATGCAAAATTAAATGTAAATAGCCTGTATTTTGCATCCAAACTTACCTCTTTGCCCACACCAGCCACGTACGCAAATCCCAAGCTGTCATTTGAATTGTATACTCCCTTGGAAGCAACCAAGCCAGTACCCATCACTGCAGTTCCATTAAGTGCTACACTCGTCCTACGAGATTGATTCAATACCAGTCGACCAACTGTTATCATCATTTTCTCGTAACCGCTTCTAATGTAGTTACGTGCAACCGTTAACTGCGCGAGGAGTGGCTCTTGCGGTGCTTGGCCATTTGGGTCAATGAAGCGATATGGGTTGTTATTAGCGTAATTATATCGATTGAAATTGAACCCTTTCCCCGGCACTGGCTTCACTGGATCCACACTCAAAAACCGCCCCATCGCCGCATCGTAGTACCGTGCCTGCATGTACACGAACCCACTCTCCGGATCGTTCACATGCCCGGTATACCCCACCCCGTTCGGCGCTGCACCCATGCTCGGCACCGACACCCCATACGGCGTGTACTCGAACCGTGCTGTGATGTTGCCGCTGGCATCCGCCTCGGCCAGCGGCGTGCCCTGCGGGTCGGTGTACACGTAGGTCACCGTGCCGGCATGGGTCGCCGCCGCACACAACCACAAGCTCGCCAGCATCAACCATGAGGAGATCTTTTTCATAGTCATGACCACATCCCTGGCTCAAAGGCCTGAATTCAGCACGACGCTGCTGTAGTTGCTGAAGGCCGAACAGCCCGCGCTGTTGCATGCCTTCACCCGGAACTGCACCGTCCCCGTGGCAAAGATCAACTGACTCCATGAGGTGGCCGAGCCGTTGTAGACGATGCTCACGCCATCCTGGGGATGCGTTTCTTCCAGCTGATAGCTCGTGGCGCCGCTCACCGCTCCCCAACTCACGCTGACCACCGGCTTATAGGACGGGCCGCTGACACTCGTGCTGGGCGTGCCCGGCGTGGCCGGGATCACCGTGACCGTGATGCTGCTGGTACTGCTCCATGGTCCGCAGCCGCCTGCGTTGCACGCCTGCACTTGATAGCCGTAGGTGCCGCTGCCCTTGCCGCTGGTATTCCAGCTCGTGGCACCGCTGGCCTGCATTGTCGCCCAACCGCCGCCGTTCACCTGCTCCTGCAGTGTATAGCTGGTGGCCCCGCTCACCCCGCCCCAGCTCACCGCGTAGCTGCCGGTGTTGTTGGTGGCCGGCACGCTGAGGGCAGGCGCCGTCGCCGGCGGGATCGTCACCGCCACCGCGGTGCTGGCCCTGTACGCACTGCAGCCGCTCGCGTTGCACGCCTGCACCTGGTAGGTGTAGCTGCCGCTGACCGTTACTGTACGCGTGCTGCTGGTGGCCGCTCCGGTGTAGACGGTGCCCCAGCTGCCCGTACCCAGGCGCTGCTGCAGCGTGTAGCTGGTCGCCGTGGCACTGGCCGTCCAGCTCACCGCGATGCTGCCGCTGCTGGTGGCCGGCACGGTGATGCTGGCCGGCGCCACCGGCGGCAGCAGCACGGTGGTGCTACCGGTGGCACTCCACGGCCCGCAGCCACCCACATTGCACGCCTGCACCTTGTAGCCGTACGTGCCGTTGCCCTTGCCGCTGATCGCCTTGCTGGTCGCGCTGCTGGTCTGGATCGTCGTCCAGGTGCCGCCGTTGATCTGCTCCTGCAGGGTGTAGCTGGTGGCCGTGCCGACCGCTCCCCAGCTCACCGTGTAGCTGCCGCTGGCGCTGCTGGCCGGCGTGTTGACCGTTGGTGCGGTGGTGGGCGGATGGGTGACCACCAAGGTGGCGCTGCCGGCGGTCCAGGTGCTGCAGCCGTAGGTATTGCAGGCCTGCACCCGGTAGAGATAGCTGCCGTCGGCCAGCCCGCTGAGAGCCGCATTGGTACCGCTGCCGGTATATGCCGCGCTCCAGCTGGCGCCGCCGGTGTTGCTCTGCTGAAGGGTGTAGCTCGTGGTGAGGCTGGACGCGCTCCAGCTCAGCGTGGCGCCGCCGGTGCTGCTGCTGGCCGGGACCGTCAGACTGGCCGGCGCCGTCGGGACTACCCCATAGGTCGTGTCCACGGTCACCGCGCCGGACGCCGCCCAGCCGCGGCTGCCATAGGCGTTCTTTGCCGAGACCTGGTAGGTGTAGCTGCCGCTGCTGGTGCCGGGGCGGCTGATCGCGGTCGCCGCCGTGCTGCTGGCGATCGTGGTCCAGCCACCTCCGTTGACCTGCTCTTGCACGTCATAACCGGTGGCGCTGGCCGGTGCCGTCCAGCTCACCGTGTAGCTGCCGTTGATGGTGCCCGTGGGCACGGTGACCGCCGGCAGGGCCGGACGCACACCCAGCGTGGCCGAGCTGGTCCAGCCGCCGCAGGTAGCGCCGACGCACCCCTCGACCTGATAGACGTAGCTGCCGCCGGCGCGGCCGCTCAGCGCCACGCTGGAGGCCGTGCCGCTATATACCGTGGTCCAGCCGCCGCCGTTGGCGCTCTCCTGCAACAGGTAGCTGGTCGCCCCCGGCACCGCACCCCAGCTCACCGTGTAGCTGCCGTTGTTCGGGTTGGCGTCGAAGCTCACTGCGCCCGGCGCAACCAGATGCAGGCTCTCGTTGCGAGCCATCAGCTTGCGGCCCAGGTAGACGAGGTTGGTGGCCTTGCCCGTTCCGGGATTCGCCTGGTACAGCAGCTGCCCGGCCTGGTTGTAGAAGTAGTAAACCGGAGCACCGCCACCGGCCGGCGTCTTCATCACCCGCCGCCCGGCCGCGTCGTAGGCGTAGTCGCCGATGCCCATGACCCGGGTCAGCTGGTTCTTCTGGTCGAACACCAGGGCGGTCGCGTTCTTGCCGGTGACGTTGCCGCGGTTGTCGTAGAGATAGCTGGTCAGCGTGGTGGCGCCGTTGCTGATGCTGGTGAGCTTGTTGGTGGTGTCGTAGTGGTAGGTGGAAACCTGGCTGCCGGTCTGCAGCGTGCGCAGGTTGTTGAGCGCGTCGTAGGTGTAGCTCTGGGTGCCCCACAGGCCGGCTGCCGTGGCGCTGGTCAACCGGTTCAGCGCGTCATAGCCGAACGATTTGTTGCGCGGGCCGTTGGCCAGGTCGGCCACCGTGGTGATGTTGCCGTTGGCGTCGTAGGCGTAGTCCTCGCTGATCAGCGGCGTGGCGCCCTGGCCGTAGCTGAAGTTGCTCACCAGTTGGCGGGTGTTCTTCTCGGCCGCGTACACCGCGCCATTGCCGTAGACGAAGTCCTTCACCTCGCCGTCGGAAAAGTAGGTCAGGCCGCTGGCGTAACTGCCCACCTGGGTGGCCCGCCCCAGCGCATCGGGGGCATAGCTGACGTTCTCGCCGTCGGGATAGTGGATCAGGCTCACGCTGCCGTAGGCATCGTGAGCGTAGCCGATGCCCCAGGCATTCTGGCCGGTCAGCTGCAGGCTCTCGCCGGTGAGCAGGCCGCGGAAGTTGTAGGTAGCGCTCCAGGCGCTGATACCGGAGCTGGCCGAGGTCATCCGGCCCACGGCGTCGTAGCCGTAGCTGGTGCTCTGCGTGCCAGATGGCGGCAGGATCGCCGTCAACCGGTTCATCGCGTCGTACGTACGCTTAATCACGCCTGCCGACTGGGCAAGTTCCGGATGGCAGCTGCCATCATTGCTCAGCGTCGCCCCGGAGACGCTCCACGCCAGATTGTTCGCGCTGTCATAGCCCATGACCTCGCTGCCGCTCTCCGGCTCGGTGGTGCGGCACAGGCGGTGATAGCTGTCGTAGGTCAGCGTCTTGGTGACGCTGTTGCTCTCGGTGCCGTAGAGGCCCGATTGCGTGATCGACAATGGATTGCCGTAGAGGTCGCGGGCGATGGACTGGGTAATGCCCGCCGGCGCCTGCACTTTGATCACCGCCTCGTATGAGGGCTGATCGAACACCTGGTAGCTGCTGGTGGTGACGTTGCCCTTGGAATCGGTGACCTGCTGCCTGGCCCCGGACAGGTACGCGGTGCCTGTGGTCAATACGCCCAGCTCGCTGTCCTGCCGGGTCTGGGTCAGCCGGCCCAGCGCGTCATAGCTGCTGGCGCTGCCCGTGATGCCGGCCGTGCCCGGGGTCATGGTGAAGCTCAGCGCGGTGGCGCTGGGGTACGAGACGAAGGTCTTCTGGCCCTTCGGGTCGTAGGTGGTCAGCGTACTCGCCTGCACCGCGCCGCCGATGGCGCTGTCGCCCAGCACGGGGCGCAGCAGCGCATCGAAGTACGTCACCGCTTTCGCGCTGCCGGTGGTCGTGGTGCGTCGCCAGTGGTTGGCGGACAGGCCGCGTTCTGAGGCGGTGACAAAGTCGTAGGCGAAGGTCTTCGCCAGCCAGGTCACCTCGTCGCCGGCTGGGTAGGTGATGCCGGTGAGCCGGCCGACCGCGTCGTAGCCGTAGCTGGTGGTATGGCCGGCCTGGTCAGTGATCGAGGCGATCTGGCCGAAGTCGTCCACCACCAGGCTCTGGCTGGTGCCGTCCGGGTAGCCGATTGTCTGCGGGATGCCACGCTTGTAGTTGCCCAGGCTGGTCGTCTTGGCGTTGCCGTCGGTGAAGCTGGCCAGCTGCCCGGCGCCGTTGAACGTGTAGCTCGTCAGCTTCTGACCGAAGCGCCAACGCTCGGCCAGGGTCACGTTGGTCAGGTCGTAGACGTTCTGGCTCACCGTCTCGCCAGTGGTGAGGTTGTCCGTCTGCAGCGGCAGCCCCAGTGCCCAGTGCGGCAGGTCATTGAGGTAGCTGGTCTGCTCCTGCACCGCTCCCTGCCCGGTGATGCTGCTAAAGCGCTTGGTTTGCGTCACTTGCGCAAACTCGTTGAACGACTCCGCCTGCCAGGTGTAGCTATCGCCATCCTGGGTGATCGTGCGCAAGGTCTGCGGTGCATACAGCTCGACCTGTGCCTGGTTCATGCGGGATTGGAGGACGTTGCCATAGCGCTTGGGCCATGGCCACGGCCACGCTTCGGTCGCCGGTGGAATCCCCGCGTAGTTGCTGTCTTCCGACCGAAGCAGCGCCGTACCTACGGCACCGCTGTAGAAATCCGTGGAAACCAGCTGCCCTTCCGTGGCGTCGAAGCGATTGCTGAAGGTGTAGCGGGTCGCCTGCCCTATCGGGTTCACGACATCCGTCCAGACAGTGGCCACGCAGCCGCCGGCACAGTCCTGCAACCAGCTTTCGTTGGCTGGCGAATAACTGTAGCTCCACGTTTCGGCGGGAACACCGGCGCCGCTGAAGGTCTTCTGCATCAGTGTCAACTGATAGTACACACGGGGAATCAGTGCCGTACTGTCAGGAGTGTCGTTGCCGGTGCCCATGCATGAGCGAGGTACATACGACCGCCCATGAATCATGCCCTTGACTTGGAAACTGCCCACCAGCCCTGAAGGGTGCGTGATGCTGCCGGTCCAGGTATTCGTGGACAACAGCGCTGCCGTGGAACAGGTACCGCCTGCAGGGTCCATATCCGAGGCGAGGAAATCGGCCATGGCGAAGGACCACGATGTGTTGTCAGGAAGCGTGACTCTGTTCAGTACGTGATAAATGTCCGTACCGTACTGGTAGGACCAGGTTCGAGCGCCGCTTGAGGATTGCAGGGTAGCCGTACTGATACGCGACGTGCCCGGCACGTAGGCGAGATTCAGCGCACGACCATCGCTGGCGGTAATAGCGATAAGGTTCGCGCCGTCATAGCTGTAGGTCAGGAAGTTGCCAAACCGATCCTCGACTCGGGTTACCAGCATCGACGCCTGTCGGCGGCGCAGGAAATCGTCAATGGCCGCCATCGGCTGCACGCTGAACGATTGCAAGGTCATCGGCCCAGAACCAATGGGCCGGTTCATGTTGGGAGCCCAGCGGTAAACGAGATGGTTGAATGTGTATTTAGTGCCGTCCGGGGCGACGGCAACAAACCCTTCGCCACTGACGCCATCGTCCGTCTGCACGCCACAACTGATCATCCAGTTCTGCCGGGTAACGATGGGAAACGCCACCCCGCCCATATTCGGCGAAAGGGTGTTTTCGCCCGTCCGCTTGAGCAGGTCTTGGCTGCCGCTGCCGGGTATGACAAGTTGGTAACCGGTCCACCAAGTCATCGGCTCCCAATCGGCACCACCCTGCTGCGCGGCGACCGTGGGAGGTGGCCCGAACAGTGTGCAACGGGCGTTGCTGTTGGACTGGTTGATTTGCCATCCGGTGACGTTGGCCTGGTTGGCCGTCATCGTGGTGATGCGGGGAATCTCGATGTCCCAGTCGGAGAAGGCGCCATCGATCGACTCGGACTCCTTCGCTTCCCTCAGATGGTAAGAACGCGAAAGCTGCAGCAAGGGACCGTTGCCCACCAGGCTGACGTCGGTTTGCTCGAACGACAGGCTGCCGTTGTACACGCTGATCTGCTCGCCGAACGGGTTCTCGCCCAGTGGCTGGATATCCTCGCTGACGCGGATCAGCTTCTTGTATTCGTCTTCGGGCTTGACCACCGATTGCGCGTGGCCCAGCGAAGCCAACAACGCCATTGCCACTGCCCACAGGCAGATCCCTTGCCAACGAACGCGCATGTTTTCCCCTTGGTACCCGGCATTGCGCGCGGGCAGCGGGGCCAAGGTTGATCCGCAAGTAATTACGGTGTCAACCGTAGATATCCGCACACAACGTGATGAACGTCACGTTTTTCTTCTCCACTTACCGGTCTGTCAGCTGGTGAGCGGATGGTTGAAGCGCACGGACATCAATGCCCGTCATCCCTGCACGCTCCGTTCAACTCGCCGCCTGCACCCCGAGCGCCTTGAACCGCTTCTTTTGCGCCTTGCGCTCCTTGCGCGCCGCCTTGCGGATCTTGCGGTCGTAATTCCACAGGTAGATCGCCGGCGTGCTGAGCAGGGTCAGCAGCTGCGACACCAGCAGGCCGCCGACGATGGCGATGCCCAGCGGCTGGCGCATTTCCGAGCCGATGCCGAAGCCGATCGCCAGCGGCAGCGCCGCGCCCATCGCCACCAGGGTGGTCATGGTGATCGGGCGGAAGCGCACCAGCGCCGCCTCGCGGATCGCCTCCGGCGCGGGCAGCCCTCGCTCGCGTTCGGCGACCAAGGCAAAGTCCACCATCAGGATCGCGTTCTTCTTCACGATGCCGATCAGCATCAGCACCGCGATGATCGCCATCAGCGAGATCTGCGTCTGGGTCACCAGCATCGCCAGGAACGCGCCGGCGCCGGCGGCCGGCAGGGTGGACAGGATGGTCAGCGGGTGGCCGAGGCTTTCGTAGAGAATACCCAGCACGATGTACATCGCCAGGATCGAGCCGAGCAGCAGCACCATGCCGTTGGACTGGGCCTGCTTCAGACGCTGGTTGGCACCGGTGAAATCCACCCGCATGCCGGCCGGCAGGCGCGCGGCGTAGGCGGCCTGCTCGACCAGCTTCACGCCCACGTCCTGGGTGACGTCCTTGGCCAGGTTGTAGCCGATCGTGGCTGCTTCCAGCTGGTTGTGGTGGCGTATGCGCAGCGGACTCATGTTCGGCTTGATGGTCGCCAGCGCGGACAGCGGGATCATCCGTCCCTGCTCGTTGCGCACGCGCACGTTCAGCAGCGATTCGGGGCTCACGCGCTCGGACGCGCCGGTGCTGAGCACCACCGCGTACTGGTTGATGTCGGAGTAGATCTGCGACACCTGGCGCTGGCCGAACGCGTTGTACAGCGCCGAGTCGATGGTGCCGACGCCCACGTGCAGGCGCGCGGCCGCCTCGCGGTCGATCTTCAGCAGCTGCTGCTTGCCGACCTGGTCGAAGTTGCTGCTGACGTCGCGGAACTCCTTCATGGTGCGCAGCTGGCGCACCATCTTCAGCACCCACGGCTGCAGGTCGCCACCATTGCTGCTGACCAGCTGGAATTCGTACTGGCCGCCCTTGTCGCCGCTGCCGCCGCCGCTGAGGAACTGCGCGGCGCTGACCGAGACCTTTACGTTGGCCAGCTTGTCGTACTGCTTCGACAATCGCTCGACCACCTGCTTGATGCCCTCGCGACGCTCGCCTGGAGCGCTGCCGCGCGGCTTCAGGTCGACGAACATCTGCGCGTTGTTGCCCACCGCGCCGCCGTCGCCGCCGTTGCGGCCGAGCATGGTGAGCTGGTCGAGCACGGCCGGGTCGGCCTGCATGATCTTCGCCACCGCCAGGGCGCGCGCGGTCAGCTCGGCCGGCGAGATGTTGGCGTCGGCGCTGATGTCCACCTGCAGCTGGCCGGTGTCCTCATCGGGCATGAAAGTGCCGCCGGCGGTCTTGGCCACCGCGAAGCCGAGCACGAAGGTCAGGATCAGCAGGGTCAGCGGCTGCCAGCGCATGATCCGGCGATGATGCATGGCCCAGTCCAGCGCACGCTCGTAGACGTGCAGCAGCTTGCGGTCGAAGTTCTCTACCGCCCGTTCGATCCGCCCGGGCGACCTGGCGTGCTCCGGCTCATGGGTGAGCATCCACGCGCACAACGCCGGGGTGAGCGTGAGCGAGACCAGCGCCGAGATCACCACCGCCGCGGTCAGCGTCACCGAGAACTCGCGCAGCAGCATGATCAGCATGTTGTTGCCGAACAACAGCGGCGCGAACACCGCCACCAGCGACAGGGTGATCGAGACCACCGTGAAGCCGATCTCGCGCACGCCGGCCAGCGCTGCCTCCATCGGTGGCTCGCCGCGCTCCATGTGGCGCACGATGTTCTCGATCACCACGATGGCGTCGTCCACCACGAAGCCGATGCACAGCACCAGCGCCACCAGCGACAAGGTGTTGAGCGTGTAGCCGAGCGTCCACATCACCACGAACGCGCCGGCGAGCGACAGCGGCACGCTGAGCGTGGCGATCAGCGTGGGCCGCAGCCGGCGCAAGAACACCAGCATCACCAGCACCACCATCGCGATCGAGATCAGCAGCGCCACCTGCACCTCGTGCAGCGCCGACTTGGTGGTCTGGGTGAGGTCGAACACCGGCGTCATCGTCACGCTGGACGGCAGCGAGGCGCGCAGCTGCGGCAGGCGCGCGCGGATCGCCTCCACCGTGGCCACCGCGTTCGCCTCCGGCCGCTTGCTGATCTGCAGGCCGACCGCGCGCGCGTCGTTGAACCACGCCGCCTGGTATTCGTCCTGCTGGCCGCTGTAGACCCGCGCCACGTCGGACAGCCGCACCGGCGTGCCATTCTTCACCGAGATCAGCAGGCGGGCGAACTCCGCCGGCGTCTGCAGGCTGTCGCTGGCGCTCACCGTCATCTGCGTGTGGCCGTCGCTCAGCGTGCCCTGCGGCGAGGTGACGTTGGCCGCGCGCAGCGCGTTGGCCACGTCGTTGGTGGTGAGGCCCTTGGCCGCCAGCGCGCCGTTGTCCAGCTCGATCCGCACCGCATGCGGGGTACCGCCGAACACCTGCACCTGCGCCACGCCGTCGATCTGCGCCACCGCCGGCTTCAGCATGGTGTCGGCCAGATCGAACAGCTGGTCCTGCGGCACGCCGGTCGAGGTGAGGGTGAGGAACAGGATCGGGATCTGCGAGGTGTCGAACTTGAAGTACTGCGGCAGCGACGGCATGCCGGTCGGCAGGTCGACCGCGGCCGCATTGATCGCCGCCTGCACGTCGCGCGCGGCGCTGTCGGCGGTGCGGTCGAAGGTAAAGCGCACCATCACCGAGGCCTGGCCCTCGCTGGCGTTGCCGTACATCTCGTCGACGCCGGGAATGCGCCCCAGGTGCCGCTCCAGCGGCGCCAGCACGGTGTTCGCCATGGTCTGCGCGCTGGCGCCGGGCTGGCTGGCCACCACGTACACGCCGGGGAAATCCAGCGACGGCAGCGCGGCCACGCCGAGCAGCAGGTAGGCCCACAAGCCGGCCAGCATCAGGCCGAGCGCGAGCAGCGAGGTGCCGACCGGGCGGCGGATCAACGGAGCGAAGATGTTCATGGCGCTTCCGCCCGCGCGCGCGGCGGGCGTGGGGAGGTCGGGGAAGTGGCGGGCAGTCCGTGCATGCCCACTTTATGCCCTTTGGCACGTTCCGGTGTATGTGCCTGAAGTCCACACCGTGCCGGAAGGCAGGGGTAGCCTCTTGGGGAAGGGTAGGAGCCCGCTGGCGGGCGATGCTCTAGCTTTTGCGAATCCCGAATCCCGAATCCCGAATCCCGGCTCCAAAAGCATCGCCCGCCAGCGGGCTCCTACCTCGGCAGCGCTGGCATCTGCTGCTGCACCAAGCGCTGGCGCTTGATCTCGGCGCGCAGCCGCCGCCGCGCCGCCTTGCGTTCGCGGTGGTCGTGCTGCCACAGGTAGATCGCCGGGGTGCTCAGCAGGGTCAGCAGCTGCGACACCAACAGGCCGCCGAGGATGGCGATGCCCAGCGGCTGGCGCATTTCCGAGCCGTAGCCAAAGCCGATCGCCAGCGGCAGCGCCGCGCCCATCGCCACCAGGGTGGTCATGGTGATCGGGCGAAAGCGCACCAGCGCCGCCTCGCGGATCGCCGCCGGCGGCGACATGCCGTGGTCGCGCTCGGCGACCAGGGCGAAGTCGACCATCAGGATCGCGTTCTTCTTGACGATGCCGATCAGCATCAGGATCGCGATCACCGACATCAGGGTCAGCTGGGTATGCGTGACCAGCATCGCCAGGAACGCGCCCATGCCGGCCGCGGGCAAGGTGGAGAGGATGGTCAACGGGTGGATCAGGCTTTCATACAGGATGCCCAGCACCACGTACATCACCAGGATCACCGCCAGCAGCATGATCAGCGCATTGTTCATCGCGTCGACCAGGTTCTTGTTGTCGCCGCTGTACTTGTTGTGCACGCCCGGCGGCAGCTGCGCGGCGAACATCGCCTGCTCGACCAGCTTCAGGCCATCGGCCTGGGTGACGCCCTTGGCCAGGTTGTAGTTGATCGCGGCCGATTCGAGCTGGTCGAAATGGCTGATGGTGACCGGCGCGATGTGCGGCCGGATCTGCGCCAGCGCGGATAGCGGAATCATCCGCCCCTGCGTGTTGCGCACATAGGTATTGAGCAGGGCGGCCGGGCTCAGCGACTCGGCGCTCTCGGCGGTAATCACCACCCGGTACTGGTTGATGTCCGAGTAGATGGTGGAGACCGGGGTCTGCCCGAACGCGTTGGCCAGCGCGGTGTCCACCTGTGCCACGCTCACGTGCAATCGCGCCGCGGCATTGCGGTCCACCTGCAGCATCTGCTGCTTGCCGATGCTGTCGAAGCTGGTGCTGACGTTGCGGAACTGCTTCATCCCGCGCATCACCTGCGCCAGCTTCAGGGTGGGCTGCTGCAGCGGCACGCCGTCCACGCTGTCGAGCTGGAACGCGTACTGCCCGCGGCCGCCACCACCGCCACCACCGCCGCCGATGAATTGGTTGACCGAGAGCGACACGTCCAGGTCCGGCACGTTCTTGAAGTATTTGTCCAGCCGGTCGACCACCGCCTGCGAGCTGACCTGGCGGTCGCCCGGCCGGTCGCCTGGCGGCTTCAGGTCGACGAACAGGCTGGCCTGGTTGCCGACCGCGCCACCGCCGTTGTTGCTGCCCAGGAAGGCGGAGACGTCGCGCACCGCCGGGTCGGCCTTGACCTTTGCCGCCACCTCCTGCGTGCGCCGCGCCAGCAGCAGCGGCGAGACGTTGGCGTCGGCGGTGATGCTGGCCTGCATCAGACCGGTGTCCTCCTTCGGCATCAGGCCGCCGCCGGCGGTCATCGCCACCGCCACCGCCAGGCCGATGGTGAGCGCCAGCAGGATCAGCGGCTGCCAGCGCATGATCCGGCGATGGCGCATCGCCCAGTCCAGCGCGCGCTCGTAGCCGCGCAGCATGCCGCTGTCGAAGCGTTCGGCCAGGCGCTCCAGCCGCCCCGGCACGCGTGCGCCCGCCGGCTCGTGCACCAGCCAGGCGCCGCACAGCGCCGGGGTCAGCGTGAGCGAGACCAGCGCGGAGATCACGATGGTGGCGATCAGGGTCACCGAGAACTCGCGTATCAGCATGGTGAACATGTTGTTGCCGAACACCATCGGACCGAACACGGCGATCAGCGACAGGGTGATCGAGAGCACGGTGAAGCCGATCTCGCGCACGCCGGCCAGCGCGGCCTGCAGCGGCGGCTCGCCGCGTTCCATGTGGCGCACGATGTTCTCGATCACCACGATCGCGTCGTCCACCACGAAGCCCACGCACAGCACGAGCGCGATCAGCGAGAAGATGTTCAGGGTGAAGCCGAGCATCCACATCGCCACGAACGCACCGGCCAGCGACAGCGGCACGCTGAACATCGCGATCACGGTAGGCCGCAGCCGGCGCAGGAACACCAGCATCACCAGCGCCACCATCACGACGCCCATCAGCAGCGCCACCTCCACCTCGTGCAGCGCCGACACCGTGGTCGGCGTGAAGTCGAAGATCGGGGTGATGGTGGCGTCGGCCGGCAACACCCCGCGCAGCTCGGGCAGGCGCGCGCGGATCGCCTGCACGGTGGCCACCGCGTTCGCCTCCGGCCGCTTGTTGATCTGCATCACCACCGCGCGCTGACCGTTGAACCACGCCGCGGCGTACTTGTCTTCCTGGCCGCCGCTGATCGTCGCCACGTCGGCCAGCCGCACCGGCACGCCGTTGTGGCTGGCGACCACCAGCGCGGCGAAATCCCGCGCCGTGTGCAGCGCGTCGTTGGCGCTCACCGTCATGCGCGTGGCGCCGTTGCTGAGCGTGCCCTGCGGCGAAGTGACGTTGGCGGCGCGCAGCGCATTGGCCACGTCGTTGGCGGTGACGCCCATGCCCACCAGCGCGCGGGTGTCCAGCACGATGCGCACCGCGTGCGGCGTGCTGCCGCTCACCTGCACCTGGGCCACTCCGGGAATCTGCGCCACCGCCGGCTTCAGCAGGGTATCGGTGAGGTCGAACAGCTGGTCCGGCGGCAGGCTGGTGGAGGTCAGCGAGACCAGCAGCACCGGAATCTGCGAGGTGTCGAACTTGAAGTAGCCGGGCGGGCTGGGCATGCCGGCCGGCAGGTCCGCCGCCGCCGCGTTGATTGCCGCCTGCACGTCGCGCGCGGCCTTGTCGGCGCCGCGGTCCATGTTGAAGATGACCTGGATCTGCGCGGCGCCTTCACTGGCGCTGGAGGCCATCATGCGCACCCCGGGAATGCGCCCCAGATGCCGCTCCAGCGGTGCGACCACGGTGGTGACCATGGTCTGCGCGCTGGCGCCGGGCATCTGCGCGAACACCGCCACGCCGGGGAATTCGATCGACGGGAACGCCGCCACGCCGAGCAGCAGGTAGGCCCACAGGCCGCCCAGCAGCAGGCCGATGGCAAGCAGCGAAGTACCCACCGGGCGGCGCACCAGCGGTGCGAAGACGTTCATGCAGCCACCCCGGTCCATGGGCGTGGCGAATGGGCCGTGAGCACGGCCCGAGGCTTGGCGAGAGTTCCCTTCATGTCGGCTTTATGCCAGCTGCCGCCTCCCTTGTGTATGTGCCTGAAGTCCACCCGCCTGCAGGAAACCCGCGGCCGGGCTTCCTGCATGCACGGCACGGCTCAGCGTGCCGCGGGGCTGTAGCGCAGGGTCAGGAACGCGCCGCGACCGGGCTGGTTGAAGTACCACACGGTCTCGTAGCGGTGGTCGAACACGTTGGCCAGCCGCGCCTCGAGCTGCCATTCCGGCGCAAAGTGCCAGCTGGCGCGCAAGTCGGTGGTGGCGTAGCCACCGAGCCGGTGCCGGTTGGCCGCATCGTCGAAACCGCGCCCGGCGGCGAAGACGGTGGCGCCGAGGCCGAAGGCACCGAAGCGCCGGTCCAGGTCCACCCGCGCGGTGCGCTCGCGTCGGCGCGGCAGCAGCTTGCCGTCGTTGGCGCCGCCGTCCTCGTTGCGCGGCTGCAGCCAGCCCAGGTAGCCCTGCAGCTGCCAGCCGGCGAGGTTCACGCCGAGCTGGCCTTCCACGCCGCGGATGCGTGCCTTGCTCACGTTCTGCGGCACCCAGTTGCTGTCCAGCGCGATCAGCTGGTCGATGCGGGTCTGGTAGGCGTTCAGCGCCCAGTTCCACGCGCCCTGCTGCCGGCTCAGGCCCAGCTCGGCGCTGCGCGATTTTTCCGGCTTCAGGTTGGGGTTGCCGCTGCCGTAGGGGTAGTACAGGTCATTGAAGGTCGGCGCATGGAACGCGCTGCCGTAGCTGGCGGAGAGCTTCAAGCCGTCGTCGAAACGGTAGCCCCACGCCGCGGCGCCGGTGTTGTGGTTGCCGAACTGGCCGTTGTGGTCGCGCCGCGCCGACAGCTGCACTTCGTTGCGGCCGAACGTGCCCTGATACTGCACGTAACCGCCGGTATTGTTGCGGCGGCTGGCGAGGAAGCCGGTGTCGCTGTCGATGTGCTCGCCCTGCCAGTCGACGCCCAGGGTCAGCAACTGGTTGCTGGCCACGCTGAGGTCGTTCTGCCACGACGCCTGGTTGCGCCGCGAATAGATGTAGCCGACGAAGTTCTCGTTCTCGTAGTTGTCGTAGCGGTCCAGGTTCTGGCCGACGCTCAACGTGGTCTTCCACGCCTCCAGCGGATTGAAGCTGAAGCTGCTGCCGGCAACCTGCTGCAGGGTGCGGCTGCGGTTCTGGTAGCTGCCGTCGAAATGGATCTCGCCGAGGCTGCGCAGCCAGGCGCCGGTGAGTTCGGCACCGTTGTCCCAGCGATAGCCGCCGCTGGCGCTGAGGTTCTTGTTGCGGAAGGCGTCGCGGTCCGGCTCGTCGGTGAAGCAGCCGGCGAACGCCTCGGCCGCGCCAACGCGGCAGGCGTTGATGCCGCGGGTGTATTGGGCGCCGACGCCGAGGTTGTACCAGGCATGCTCGCTGCCGCCGGACAGGCCGGCCTGGCCGCGCAGCAGGTTGTTGCTGCCGGTGGTCACGCTGAACGTGGGCAGCAGGCCACCGTCGCGGCTACCCCGGCGGGTGAAGATCTGGATCACGCCACCGATCGCGTCGGCGCCGTACAGGCTCGAACGCGGGCCGCGCACCACCTCGATGCGCTCGATCTGCTCCACCGGGATCTGCTCGAACGCCGCCAGCCCGGCGCTGACCGAGGCCACCCGCACACCGTCGACCAGCAGCAGGGTATGGGTGGAGTTGGTGCCGCGCATGAACAGCGAAGTCTGTTCGCCGTAACCGCCCGTGTTGGCGAAGCTCAGGCCGGGCAGACCGGCCAGCAGGTCCGGCACCGACAGCGGCTGCAGCCGCTCGATGTCGGCGCGGGTGATCACCGTCACCGACGACAGCGCCTCGTCGGCGGTGATCGCGGTGCGCGTGGCGGTAACGATCACCGGGCTCAGCGACGAGGCGTCGTTCTGGTCGGCAGCCTGTGCCGCCATCGTGCAGCCGAGCAGCGTCGCTGCCAGCAGGGACTTCTTCATCATGTTCGTTCCTCTACGCCGCGCACCCGCGCACGGCTCACGTGTTCAATGAGCTGACGGCACACGGGGAAGGAAGACGGAACGACGGGCAGGCAGCAACGACCGACACGTGGTTCGGCCTCGCCCACCGCGAGCCACCAGGAATCGTTCGGGCCGGTCTCCGGGCTGGCGAGTGGCACGCGGTGACCCGCCTGCCTCGAACGACGCCTTCCCGTGCCGCGCACAGTGGCTTTTGCCGTTCGCGATCTCGCTTACCGTTGCGGGGGCAGCGCCGGCCTTGCAGCGTGTTCGCACGCCACGCACCGGCTTCCCGTTTCATCCCTCCGGCAATGCACCGTCGGGACACCTGAACTGCGCCACTTTAGTCTCGGACAGCTATTTCGGCAATGCAGGTGCAGGAACTCGCCGGCGAGCGATGTTCGTCATGTTGCGCAGAAGCATCGCCCACGAACGGGCTTCTACGCGGCCACACCGCCAATCCAGCTCCGCTCCACGCGGTATTCGTCGCCCAGCGCCACCAGGTCGGCGCGACAGCCGGGGGCGATGCGGCCGTGGCTGTCGCCCAAGCCGAGGAACTCGGCCGGCCAGGTGCTGGCCATGCGCACCGCCTCGTCCAGCGGCAGGCCGAGCATCTGCACGGTGTTGCGCACGGCGCTGGCCATGTCGAGCGCGGAACCGGCGAGCACGCCGCCGGCGGTCTGGCAGATACCGTCCTTCACGATGATGGTTTCGCCGTTCAACACATAGTCGGGGCGGTCCGCGCCGACCGGCGGCATCGCGTCGGTGACCAGCAGCATCTTGCCGCGCGGCTTGGCGGCGATCGCCACGCGCAGGCTGGCCGGATGCACGTGGTGGCCATCGACGATGAGGCCGCACCAGCTGCCGGGGTCGTCCAGCGCCGCGCCCACCACGCCGGGTTCGCGGCTGCCCAGCGGAGTCATCGCGTTGAACAGGTGGGTGAAGCCGCGCACACCCGCGGCGAGCGCGGCACGGATGGTGGCGTGGTCGGCGGCGGTGTGGCCGGCGTTGACCAGCACACCGGCAGCAGCGAGCCGCGCAATGAATTCGTGCGGCACGCGCTCGGGTGCCAGCGTCAGCAGCCGCACGCCGCGGTGCGGCGCACAGAGCAGGGCGAGTTCTTCCTCGCCGGGCACGTGGAACCACTTCGGGTCGTGCACGCCCTTGCGCCCGGGGGCGAGGTACGGGCCTTCCAGATGGATGCCGAGCAGGCCCGGCACGCCTTCGTCGAACGCCTGCTCCACCGCGGCCAGCGCGGCGCGCATGGTATCGACACTGTCGCTGATCAGCGTGGGCAGGAAGCCGGTGGTGCCGAAGCGGCGATGCGCGCCGCCGATGGTGCGGATCGTCTCCACCGTGGGCGCGGCGTTGAACAGCGCGCCGCCGCCGCCGTTCACCTGCACGTCGATGAAGCCGGGTACGAGGTACGCGCCGGCCAGGTCCTCGGCCCGCGCGGCACGCACGGCCTCGTGGTCGTGCGGCAGCAGCGCGGCGATGCGTTCGCCCTCGATGAGCACGGCGAGATCGTCGCGCCAGCCGTGGGCGGTGAGGACGCGGGCGCGGGTGAGCGACTTCATGCGTAATCGACCATGGATGCGAAACCTCGCGTAGGAGCCCGCTCGCGGGCGATGCTTCTCGACGGGAGTGGAACGGGAGAACAACGCAAGAGCATCGCCCGCGAGCGGGCTCCTACCCCTGCCATGGGTCAAACCGTCTCCGTCACCTTGTTGAGATGCGGCGGCACGTCGGGGTTGAAGCCGCGGCGCAGCGCCAGGGTGCTGGCGGCGCGGTAGAAGCTCTGGATGGTCAGCAGCGGCGTGCACAGCGCCGGCAGGCCGCCGGCCACCGGCAAACTGCCAGCGCCGTGCAGCCCGGGCGCGGCCACGAACACCTGCGCACCGCGGCTGCGGAATTCGCGCGCCACCGCCAGCGTGCTGTCCAGCGTGTCGTCGTCCTGGGCGAAGCACAGCACCGGAAAATCCGGGCCGACCAGCGCCATCGGGCCATGCTTTACCTCGGCGGCGCTGAACGCCTCGGCGTGCAGGCCGCAGGTTTCCTTGAACTTCAGCGCCGCCTCCAGCGCGATGCCGAGGCCGTAGCCGCGACCGACCACGAACAGGTTATGCGCCCCGACCAGGCCATCGACCAGTGCCGACCAGTCCGCGTCCCAGCCGGCGCGCAACGCATCCGGCAGCGCCTGCAGGGCGGTGCCGAGTTCGGCGTCGCCGCGCCAGCGCGCGCACAGATGCAGCACCGCGGCCAGGGCGGCGATATAACTCTTGGTGGCCGCCACGCTGCGCTCGGGGCCGGCGTGCAGCGGGATCACTGTGTCAGCCAGTGCCGCCAGCGGCGAATCGGCCACGTTCACCAGCGCCACCACGCGCGCGCCGGCGACCTTCGCGGCCTGCGCATTGCGCAATAGGTCGGGGCTCTTGCCCGACTGCGAGATCGCGATGAACAGCGCGCCCTGCCAGCGCTGCTCGGCCGCGTACACCGAAGTGACCGACGGCGAGGCCGACGCGGTGACGATGCCCAGCTGGGTCTCGAACACGTACTTGGCGTAGGCCGCTGCATGGTCGGAGCTGCCGCGCGCGCAGGTGACGATGAAGCGCGGCGGCTGCTCGCGCAGCTCGCGCGCCAGCGCCGCCACCACCGCCTCGTTCGCGGCAAACTGGCGCGCCAGCACCGCGGCCGACTCGTGCGCCTCCTGGAACATCAGGGTGTTGTGGGCGTCCATGGCGTTCCTTCAGTCGGTCTGCAGTTCGGCGACAAAATCGTAGATGTCGCCGCGGTACCAGGAGCAGGTGAACTCGACCACGCGGCCGTCGTCGAGGAAGCTGCGCCGCTCGATGTTCAGCCCGGCACTGCCCACGCCGACGTGCAGCAGCCGCGCCTGCTGCGCGTTCAGCGACACCGCGCGCAGCCGCTGCAGCGCGCGGCGCGGGCGCGCGTTGAGTTTTTCCAGCGCCTCGTACAGCGAGTCGTGCACCAGCAGCGGGTCGGGCAGCACGCTGGCCGGCACCACGCTGCGCTCGATCGCCAGCGGCTCGTCCTGGCCGTAGCGCAAGCGGTGCAGGCGCACCACCAGCGAGCCGGGCGACAGGTTCAACGCCATCGACTCCTCCGGCGTCACCTCGCCGATGCCGCGCTCGAAGAATTCCGAACGCGGCGACAGGCCGCGCTCGCGCAGGTCCTCGGTGAAGCTGGTCAGCCGCGACATCGGCTTGACGATGCGCTCGGCGATGAAGGTGCCGGCGCCGTGGCGCTGGGTCAGCAGACCCTCCTCGACCAGGCCGGCGATCGCCTTGCGCACGGTCACCCGCGACAGCTTCAGTGTCTGCGACAGGTCGCGCTCGCTGGGCAGCGCCTGGCCCGGCTCGATGTCGCGGTGCCCGATGATGTTGCGGATCGCCTGGCGCAGCCGCAGGTAGGCCAGCGGCTGGTGCGTGGCCGGGTCGTGGCAGATCCGGCGGTATTCGTGGGCGAGGGCGGCTTCCATGCGCGAACGATACCAATAGCGAACCACTGGCCGCAAGCTGTCCGGCGCGTCTCTCGACCCTGGAGTGCCCGGCGGCCCGAATCCGTTCGCATGAGCCTGGCTCGCGTCGGCGAGCGAACCCGGAGTACCCCGCGGACCTGGCCAATCCCAGCGACTGCGGCCCGTAGCCTGCACTCGGGACGAACGGGATGGCAAGCGCGCCCGCGGGTGCCCGATCGAGCCTCTGCATGAATTCGTATGCAATGCGGTAGTCGATCTGGTATTTCACTGGTACGATCAAAGCCAACCCGGGCAAGCGCGCCACCGGCCGCCCTGCCCACCATCCGGCATCGAGTCGAGGTAATCGCGTGACTGCTTCCTCCCAAACGGTCGAACCGTTCGACCTGGTGATCTTCGGCGGCACCGGCGACCTCGCCGTGCGCAAGCTGCTGCCCGCGCTGTTCCACCGCTTCCTCGACGGCCAGATCCCCGGCAGCAGCCGCATCGTCGGCGTCGCCCGCGAGGCGCTGGACGACGCCGGCTACCGTGCGCACCTGCGCGAGGCGATGATCGGGGTGTGCGCGGCGGCTCAGCTCGACGTGTTCCTGCAGCAGGTGTTCTACCGCCCGCTGGATGCGCGCAAGGACGAGGGCTGGGACGACTTCGCCGCGTTCATGGGCAAACAGCCCGGGCACGTGCGCGTGTTCTACCTGTCCACCTCGCCCGAACTTTTTGTCGACATCTGCACCCGGCTGGGCCACTACCAGCTCAACCAGGGCGCTTCGCGCGTGGTGCTGGAGAAACCGATCGGCCGCGACCTGGCCAGCGCGAACCAGATCAACGACGCGGTCGGCAAGGTGTTCAGCGAATCGCAGACCTTCCGCATCGACCACTACCTCGGCAAGGAGACGGTGCAGAACCTGCTGGTGCTGCGCTTCGGCAACGCGCTGTTCGAGCCGCTGTGGAACGCCGGGCACATCGACCATGTGCAGATCACGGTGGCCGAAACCCTCGGCGTGGGCCACCGCGGCGCCTACTACGACCGCGCCGGCGCGCTGCGCGACATGGTGCAGAACCACATGCTGCAGCTGCTGTGCATGGTGGCGATGGAGCCACCGTCCTCGCTGGCGCCCGATGCGGTGCGCGACGAGAAGCTGAAGGTGCTGCATTCGCTCAAGCCCATCGACGACAGCAACGCCGCCCAGCTCACCGTGCGTGGCCAGTACCGCGCTGGCGTGGCCGAAGGCGCCAGCGTGCCGGGTTACCCGGAGGAGCTGGGCAACAGCAAGTCGAACACCGAAACCTTCGTCGCGCTGAAGGCGGAGATCGCCAACTGGCGCTGGGCCGGCGTGCCGTTCTACCTGCGGACCGGCAAGCGGCTGCCGAGCCGGGTGTCGGAAATCGTCGTGACCTTCAAGCCGGTGCCGCATTCGATCTTCAGTCCCGACTCCGGCACGCTGTCGCAGAACCGGCTGGTGCTGCGACTGCAGCCGGACGAGGGCGTCAAGCTGTGGCTGACCATCAAGCATCCGGGTCCCGGCGGCCTGCGCCTGCGCCACGTGCCGCTGGACATGAGCTTCGCCGAGGCGTTCGGCGTGCAGCAGCCCGATGCGTACGAACGCCTGCTGCTCGACGTGGTGCGCGGCAACCCCACCCTGTTCATGCGCCGCGACGAAGTGGAAGCGGCGTGGCGCTGGGCCGGTCCGATCCTCGCCGCCTGGGCCGACAGCGGCGAGGCGCCGCGACCGTATACCGCGGGCAGCTGGGGGCCGAGCGCCGCGGTGGCGCTGATCGAGCGCGACGGCCGCACCTGGAACGAAGACAGTGAGTAGGCCGCGTTTACCGGCGCTTCATCCGACAACCCCAATGCGTGCGGCAGACTGCTCATCCCCTCCCCACGATGTGCGCGGCCACGCCTGAGCGTCCGTCGCGACACCTGCCATGACTACCCACTTGAACGTCACCACACACAGCTTCACCGACTGCAAGGCGCAGGCCACGGCGCTGGCCGAACGCGTCGCCGAGCGCTTGCGCCACGGCCTGGTCGAACGCGGCCACGCCGTGCTGGCAGTTTCCGGCGGCAGCACGCCGAAGGATTTCTTCGACCGCCTCTCACGCGAGCAGCTCGACTGGGCCCGGGTGCAGGTGACCCTGGTCGACGAGCGCTGGGTGCCTGATACCGACGAGCGCTCGAATGCGCGGCTGGTGAAGGCGCGCCTGCTGCAGCACGCTGCCGCGGCCGCCCCGTTCGTGCCGCTGTATACCGGCGATGCCACTCCCGAAGCCGGGCTGGCCGCCGCCACGGCGCGCATCGAGGCGCTGCCGCTGCCGTTCGACGCGGTGGTGCTGGGCATGGGCGACGACGGCCATGCCGCCTCGTTCTTCCCCGGCGGCGACCACCTGGCCGAGGCGCTGGACCCGGACGGCCATGCCCGCGTGCTGCCGATGCGCGCGCCCGGCGCCGGCGAACCGCGGATCACGCTGACCCTGCCGACACTGCTGGAAACGCGCGCGCTGTACCTGCTGGTCGCCGGCGAGAAAAAGCGCGACCTGCTGGCCGACGCGCGGCTCGGTCTCGGCGCCGCGCAGCATTACCCGGTGCGTGCGGTGCTGGCCCAGCAGCGCGTGCCGGTGGCGGTGTACTGGTGCCCCTGAGACGAATCGTACTTGCTTCAGCGCCGTCATCCCCGCGAAAGCGGGGATCCAGCGCCTTGCACGACCTGGGAACCGCTGAAGTCACTGGATTCCCGCTTTCGCGGGAATGACAAAAAGTGAAGTCCGCGCTTGAGTGAACGCTGTATGCACCTGAGACCGAAATGCATCGTCGAGGAACGAAAAAAATGAGTCGCTGCCGGAGCCTGTCATGACCACGCTGCACCCCGTCGTCGCCGAAGTCACCGAACGCCTGCGCGAGCGCAGCCGCGAGACGCGCGCGGCCTACCTCAGGCGGATCGACGCGGTGGACCGCAGCGGACCGCGGCGCGGGCACCTGTCCTGCGGCAACCTCGCGCATGGCTTCGCCGCCTGCGGCACGGAGGACAAGGCGGCGCTGCGCAACGGCGAGCGCTCCAACCTCGCCATCGTCACCGCCTACAACGACATGCTCTCGGCGCACCAGCCGTACGAGCGCTACCCCGCGCTGATCCGCCAGATCGCCCGCGACGCCGGCGTTACCGCGCAGGTCGCCGGCGGTGTGCCGGCAATGTGCGACGGCATCACCCAGGGCCGCGCCGGCATGCAGCTGTCGCTGTTCTCGCGCGACGTGATCGCGCTGGCCACCGCGGTGGCGCTGTCGCACGACATGTTCGACGGCGCGCTGTACCTCGGCATCTGCGACAAGATCGTGCCGGGCCTGCTGATCGCCGCGCTGAGCTTCGGCCACCTGGCCGGCGCGTTCGTGCCCTCGGGGCCGATGCCCAGTGGCATCCCGAACGAACAGAAATCGAAGGTGCGCCAGGCCTTCGCCGATGGCAAGGCGAGCAAGGCCGAACTGCTGGAAGCCGAAGCCGCTTCGTACCACGCGCCTGGCACCTGCACCTTCTACGGCACCGCGAACTCCAACCAGATGCTGATGGAGATCATGGGCCTGCACCTGCCCGGCGCCAGCTTCACCGCGCCGGACACGCCGCTGCGCGACGCGCTCACCGCCGAGGTGGTGCGCCGCGTCGCCGGCCTCACCGCGTTGGGCGGCCATTACCTGCCGCTGGGCCACATCATCGACGAGCGCGCGATCATCAACGGCGTGATCGGCCTGCACGCCACCGGCGGTTCCACCAACCACCTGCTGCACCTGGTGGCGATCGCGCACGCCGCCGGCATCCAGCTGCGCTGGGACGATTTCGACGCGCTGTCCGGTGTGATCCCGCTGCTGGCGCGCGTGTACCCGAATGGCTACGCCGACGTGAACCAGTTCCACGACGCCGGCGGCATGGCGTTCCTGATCGACCAGCTGCTCGGCGCCGGCCTGCTGCATGGCGACGTGCAGACCATCTTCGGCACCGGCCTGGAAGGCTACACGCGCGTGCCGCAGCTGGACGAGGCCGGCGACATCGCCTGGGTGACGGTGGCGAAGCAGAGCGGCAACCGCGGCGTGCTGCGCGGCATGGACGAACCGTTCCGCGCCGACGGCGGCCTGCGCATGCTCGACGGCAACCTCGGCCGTGCGGTGATCAAGGTCTCCTCGGTGCCGGACGACCGCCTGCTGATCGAGGCGCCGGCGATCGTGTTCAACGACCAGGACGAGGTGGCCGGCGCGTTCAAGCGCGGCGAACTCAACCGCGACTTCGTGGCGGTGGTGCGCTTCCAGGGGCCGCGCGCGAACGGCATGCCCGAGCTGCACAAGCTCACCCCCACGCTGGCGCTGCTGCAGGACCGCGGCCACCGCATCGCCCTGCTCACCGACGGGCGCATGTCCGGCGCCTCCGGCCGCGTGCCGGCGGCGATCCACGTGACCCCCGAGGCAGTGGCCGGCGGCAACATCGCCAAGATCCGCGACGGCGACATCATCCGGCTGGACGCGGCGAACGGACGTCTGGACGTCCTGATGGAAGCGCACGAACTGGACGCGCGCCTGCCGCACGTCGCCGACCTTTCCGGCGAGCACAGCGGTATGGGCCGCGAACTGTTCGGCCTGTTCCGCCAGGCCGCCGCCAACGCCGACCTCGGCGCCGGCGTGCTGTGAAACACCCGTAGGGCGGCCACTGCCCGCCCTACACAACTGGGGTGGGGTCGCTCTTGACCTTCCTCGCAACCCTGAGCAACCCCCTCCCAACCTCCCCCTGCCTTGCAGGGGGAGGAGCCAAGAAGACGGAGCCTTACGTGACCAACGCCATCGAAGCAAAGCAGCAGCAAGTCGAGGCCCTGATGCGGCTGGCGCCGGTGATTCCAGTGGTGATCATCGACGACGCGAAGGCCGCGGTGCCGATGGCGCGCGCGCTGGTCGCCGGCGGCATCCCGACGATCGAGGTCACCCTGCGCACGCACGCGGCGCTGGACGCGATCCGCGCGATCGCCGCCGAGGTGGAAGGCGCGATGGTCGGCTGCGGCACCGCGCTGACCGCGCGCGACCTGGCAGCCGCGCAGCAGGCCGGCGCACGCTTCGCCGTGTCGCCCGGCACCTCGCCGCGCCTGCTCGACGCCGCCGACGACAGCGCACTGCCGCTGCTGCCCGGCGTGGCCACCGCCAGCGAGGCGATGGCCCTGCTCGAACGCGGCTACCGGCATCTGAAGTTCTTTCCGGCGGTGCCGGCCGGCGGCCACAAGCTGCTCGGCGCCTGGGCCAGCCCGCTGCCGCAGATCCGCTTCTGTCCCACCGGCGGCATCAGCCTGAGCATTGCGCCCGACTTCCTCGCCCTGCCGAACGTGCTCTGCGTGGGTGGCTCCTGGCTCACTCCCGCCGACAAACTCGCCAGCGGCGACTGGGCCGGCATCGAATTGCTGGCGCGCGAGGCGGCCGGCCTGCGCCGGGGGGACTGACGACTGCCCGCGATGCCCGGCCGCGCGATACCGGGTAAGGTTCCCCCTTGCTCCTGCTCGCCGCCATCGGCGCGAGCCTTCACCGGCAAGGATGGAAGCACTTGAACATCGGACCACTGGCCCTCTCGTCAGCCCTGCTGGCGCTGCTGTTCGGCGTCATCGCCGCGCTCGCCGTCGCCGGCTTCCTGGCCAAGCGTGGCTACGGCGACGCTGGCAATGCGTTGTACCTGGCGCTCGGCATCGGCCTGCTCAGCGCACGCGTCGCCTACGTGGCCAGCTGGTGGCCGCAGTACGTGCAGCAACCGGCCAGCGTGCTGAACATCCGCGACAGCGGCTTCGATCCGATCGCCGGAGCGCTCGGCCTGGTGGTCGCGGCACTGCTGATCGGCTGGCGTCGGCCGCCGCTGCGCCGACCGCTGGCCGCCGGCGTGACCGTCGGCATCGCGGCATGGGCCTTCGCCGGACTGGTCGCGTACAAGCTGGCCGCGACCACCCATCCCGGCTTGCCGGCCCTCGTGGTGAGCGACCTGGACGGTCACGAGGTGCCGCTGGAAACGCTGCGCGGCCAACCCACCGTGATCAACCTGTGGGCCACCTGGTGCGGCCCGTGTCGGCGCGAGATGCCGGTGCTGGCCGAGGCGCAGCGGGCGATGCCGCGAATCCGTTTCGTATTCGCCGACCAGGGCGAATCGGCGGCGGCGGTGCAGCACTTCATGCAGGTGCAGCGGCTGGCACTGGAGAACGTGCTGATCGACGGCAACCTGCAGTTGTCGAACCACTACAACGCCCGCGGCTACCCGACCACCTTGTTCCTCGATGCCGACGGCCGCCTGCGCGACATGCACATGGGTGAACTGTCGCGCGCCACACTGGCCGAGCGGCTGCAGCGGATCGCCCCGCCGGCCACGCCGACGCCGCGCTGATCACATCGCCACGGGCAGCAGCGTAGGGCGGGCACTGCCCGCCGCTCTGGGTCTCGCGTCCCGGCAGCAAAACGCCGGCGGGCGGTGCCCGCCCTGCCCAACCGCACGAGTCAGGTCGATTGTTCGGCCTCCAGTCGCGCCATCACCGCGTCGGCGACGCGCGCGCAGCGCTGGCCCATGAACGGGAACACCTCGCCCATGGTTCCGGCCAGGCTGCCCTGCAGCGACGTGCGCAGCAGCCGGCGCGCGCGATGCAGGCGGGTCTTCACCGTCTCCGGCTTGATCGTCAGCAGGCTGGCGGTTTCCTCCACCGAGCATTCCTCCACCTCGCGCATCATGTAGACGGTGCGGAACGCCCGCGGCAGTTCGTCGATCGCATCTTCCAGCAGGTGGCGAATCTGCATGCGCGCGGCCGCGGCCGCCGGATCCTCGCTGCCGAACTTCGAGGGAAACTGCACGATCTGGTGGGTGTCGTCCGGCGCGGCGTCGACCTGCTCCAGCCCGACCATGGTGTGGCGCTTGCGCAACCGGCCGCGCGCCTCGTTCAGCACGATGCTGGTCAGCCAGGTCAACAGGGTCGAATCGCCACGGAATGAATCCAGCTTGTCATAGGCACGCATATACGATTCCTGCAGCACGTCTTCTGCTTCCGAGTCCTCGCCGATCACCGCACGCGCCACGCGGTACAGCCGCTGGTTGCAGCGCTGCATGATGTGGCGGAATGCCTCGCGATGGCCGGCGCGGACCAGCGTCACCAGCGCGTGGTCGTCCAGCGCGGCGTAGTCGACGGGTACAGCATGGGCATGGGCTGACATGGCTTTCTCCTTTTACACCTGATCCGATGCATTCGGGCGACTTGAGGTTCCCGGGTCAGAGCCTGTGAAGAAAACCACGTCCTGTGGTTTTCTTCTATCGCGAGTCCGGTACACGCCCGGACTCGCTCGCGCGAATCAGGCACTTGCGTGCCCGATCCGCGACCGGCCACCCCTGGCCGGCCTGAGAGGTTGAATAGCCACAACCTCTCAGCCGGCCAGCATGGCCAGGATCTCGCCACGCCGCGGTTCATGCGCGAATTCGCCGAGCAGACGTCGGGTCTGCATCGATATCCCGTGCAGGCGCACCCCGCGCGAGGACAGGCATTCGTGGCTGGCCTCGACGATCACCGCCACGCCGCACGGCTGCAGCACCTTGGCCAGCGTGTCGGCGATCTCCGCGGTGAGTCGCTCCTGGATCTGCAGGCGCCGGCCGAACGCCTCGACCAGCCGCGCCAGCTTGGAGATGCCCACGACGCGCTGGTTCGGCAGGTAGGCGATGTGCACCACACCGCGGATCGCCGCCAGGTGGTGCTCGCAGGTCGACTGCAGCGGAATGTCGCGCAGCACGACCAGCTCGTCGTAGCCACCGACTTCGCCGAAGGTGCGGCTGAGCAGGCTGGCCGGATCCTGCCGGTAGCCGGCAAACCATTCCTCGTACGCACGCACCACCCGCGCCGGGGTGGCCAGCAGGCCTTCGCGCGCGGGGTCGTCGCCGGCCCAGCGGATCAGCGTGCGCACCGCGGCTTCCGCCTCGGCGCGGGTCGGATGCGGGGTGGTGACTGCTTCAGGCAGCACGGCGGGTTGGGTGGCAGCCGGGGCGAAATCGAGCATGGAAGGTGTTCTCTGGCGGATTCAACCATCGGATGAGCCAGCTGCGCAGGAGGTTCCCGCACTTGTCGACGGTTCACCGGAACCTCTCGCGGGCTGATCGCATCCCATGTGCACTGGTACGTTTACAGCGTGCATTCGCTCGCTGGCGCTACCCATCTGAAGGAGTGATCACCATGAACAAGACCGTCTTCGCCCTCGCCCTCGCGCTCGCCTTTGGCGGCATCACCGCCGTGCAGGCGCAGCAAGCCCCGGCCACACCCGCGCACAGCATGTACGCCTCGCAGATGAACTGGTTCGGCGGCGTCACCTACAGCGGCGCGCCGGCGCTGGACGTCACCGCTGCCCTGGTCGAAGCCGGTGGTGGCGCCAGCCACTTCGACTTCGCCACGGCGCTGGTTTCGATGCTGGGCCAGGACACCGTCAACGCCGAAGTGGCCAAGCTCACCAAGCAGTACGGCAAGACCGCCACCGACAACTTCATCGCAGGCATGACCTTCGCCGTCAACGACGGCCTGAAGCGCGCCACCGAAGCGGGCGTGAAGCTGCCAGCCGCGCCGGCGGACCTGAAGGGCACCAAGCTGGCCAGCACGCTGGTGACGGCAGGCACCACGCCTGACGGTACCTGGTGGTCGGGCTATCTGTTCGACAAGGCCCTGTCGCACGACATCCACGTGCAGGTGATGCAGGACGTCGACGCGAAATTCGGCCACGGCGCCGACGAAAACACCCACAAGCTCCTCAACCAGGCGATGTATGACGTGGCGCAGGCGCTGAAGGTGAAGGACGTAAGGCTGGCCGCGCTGCACTAAGCAGTCCCGTAGCCTGACAATGAGCACACCGCGCGCATCCGGCGCGGTGTGCTCATCGTTGTTTGGCGGTCAAGTCCACGGCGGCGTCGCCTTCACTGACGACGCGCGGGAATCGGCTATTTCACGCTCACCACCGGATCGACTGCGCTGCCGATGATGAAGGTGCACTTCGCATCCTTCACCGCGCACACCTCGGTCTGCATCTTGATGCGTTCCATCTCGACGAACTGGGCCGGGCTGAGATTCATCGCCAGGCGATAGGCGTTGTCCGCCTCGGCGCGGCTCTGTTCCGCCGCCTTGCGCGATTGTTCGGCCAGGTTGCGCTTCTGCTCGGTCAGCACGCGCTGCTCCTGTTGCGCGGTTTCCACGCGCTGGTTGCGCACCGCGTCCGGCGGATTGGCCTTGCCCACGGTGATCTTGATCAGGCGGATCGGCAGCTTGTTGTCGTTGAGGTAGGCGGTCATCTCGCGACTGACTTCGCTGTCGATCTCGTCGATGGCGGTAGTCTGGATCGCGGTCTCGTTCATGCCGTGCTTCTTGACCGCCGAACGCACCCGGTTGAAGAACTCCTGCTCCACGTTGTTCTTGTACCAGTCCTGGCCGAAGTTCTTCACCAGCGCCACCGGATCGACCACCTGCAGGCGGATGATCGCGTGGAAATCCAGCGGCACGCCGTCGCTCGACATCAGGTCGGTGAAGTTGCCGTCGTACTGCTGCGGAAACATGTTGACGTAGATCCGTCGCGTGGAAAACCACGCATAGCTCAGTCCGGTGGTCACCGGCTGGTCGCGCACGCCGCCGTGCCCGAACAGGATCGGCTTGTCGATCAGCACGGCCTGCTGGCCGGCATCCGGCGACACCACGGTGCAGCCTGTGCACGCCAGCAGCAACGACGCCGCCATCGCGGCGAAACCCGACTTCTTCATGTCTTCCCCCGTCCCATTGTGGCCCGCTCCTTCGCCATCATGCCGCAAGGCCGTTGACACGGGAATGTCGACGGCCTGCCGCATCACGCCGATCAGTGCGCGGCGGGAGTGTCCCTCACCGGCTTCACATACGTCTCGAACAACTCATCGATACGCCGGTATTCGTCGTACCACGAGTCGGCGTGCACGAAGCCGTGGCGTTCCAGCGGGTACAGCGACATCCAGAAGTTCTTCTTGTGCAGTTCGATGAAGCGCTGGTACAGGCGGATCGAATCCTCGGCCAGCACGTTGTCGTCGATCAGGCCGTGCTGGATCAGCAGCGGATCGCGCAGGGCGTCGGCGTACTCGATCGGCGAGCTGGCCTTGAACGCTTCCGGATCGAGCTGCGGATCGTTGAGGATGTCCGAGGTGTATTCGTGGTTGTACAGCGTCCAGTCGCTGACCGGGCGCAGCGCGGCGCCTGCGGCGAATTCGCCGGGCGCGCGCAGCAGCGCCATCTCGGTCATGAAGCCGCCGTAGCTGCCGCCGTAGATGCCCACGCGCCGCGGGTCGACGTGATGGTTCTGCACCAGCCAGGCCTTGCCGTCGAGCAGGTCCTCCAGTTCCGGGTGACCCATCTGGCGGTAGATCGCGGTGCGCCAGGCGCGGCCGTAGCCTTCCGAGGCGCGGTAGTCCATGTCCAGCACCACGTAACCCTGCTGCACCAGCAGGTTGTGGAACAGCTGCTCGCGGAAGTAGTGCGACCACGACAGCGTGACGTTCTGCAGGTAGCCCGCGCCGTGCACGAAGATCACCGCGGGCTTCGGCGACGCATCCTCGCTCGCCGGGCCGTAGTACTTCGCGTAGATGGTGCCGGCGCCGTGGCTGGACTTCACCTCGACGATCTTCGGCGCGATCCAGTCGTGCGCGCTGAATGCCGCCTTCATCGTGTTGGTCAGCTCGCGCGGCGTGCCGCCGGCGGACGGCTGGACGGCCAGTTGCGGCAGCACGTACGGCGAGGAATGCAGCACGGCGAGTTGCGTGCCGTCGGGCGACAGCGCGAAGTCGTCCATGCCCTGGTAGTTCGTCACGCGCGCCAGCTCGCCGCCGGCGCTGGGCACGCGGTAGACGTCGTAACTGTACGGCGCGACCTTGTTGGTGCGCAGGTAGAACCACTGGCCGTCGTCGCTGAGCTGCGGGTGGCTCACCTCGAACCGGCCGGTGGTCAGCGCCATCGCCTTGCCGTCCAGCGGCTTGGTGTAGAGCTGCGACCAACCGGTTCCCTCGGACAGGTACCACAGCGTGCGGCCGTCCTTCAGCCAGCCGAAATCGTTGAAGTTCCAGTTGATCCAGGCTTTGTCGGTGAGCCGCTGCTGCGGCACCAACACGTGCTTGCTGAAATCCACGCTGGCGATCCAGCGGTCCTTGTTGTCGATCGCGCGCAGCTGGATGGCGAGGTTGCGGCCGTCGTCGCTCCACGCGATGCCGCCGCCACCGCCGTCGTCGGCGCTGCCGACGATGCGCACGGCACGCTGTTCGGGCGCCTTCAGCGCCTTGGCCTGCTCGGCCTTGCCGGCCTTCTGCAGCGCGGCGACAGCACGCGCACGCAAGTCTTTCAGCGGATCGTCCTTGATGCCGGGCAGGGTGTCGGTGGCCAGCGGGTGCGTCTGGTGGTTGACCAGGTCGAGCAGCAGCAACGACTGCGGCGCCGGGTCCTTGCGGCCCACGTACACGCGGGTCTCCTTCTGCTCGGCGTAGCCGGAGTCGGTGACGTAGTGGGTGACTTCCGGCGCCTTGCCGGCCTCGTAGCCTTTCGGTGCGGTGACCAGCAACAGCCAGCGGCCGTCCGGCGACAGCTCGCTGTCGATCGGCGTGATCTTGTCGCCGAGGAAGAACGGCAGCGGCGCACGGCCCGGGTCGGCAGCGGCCAGCGCCTGGTCCTCGTCGCGCTTCGCCTGCTTGTCGGCCTTGATCCGGCGCAGCGTCTTGAACAATTCCAGCTGCCGCTCGCCCAGCGCGTCGGGCTGCTTCGCCTGCGGGTCGTCGGCGAACTTCAGCACCGCCGCGGGCGCGGTTACGCCGCTGGCCAGGTCGTGGCTGTACCAGTCGTTGCCGTCGCGGAACTGCAGCGCGCGGCCGTCGGCGGAAAAGCGCGGCGCGGATTCGTCCTGCGGCGTGCGGGTGAGCTGGCTGCGCCGGCCGCTTTGCAGATCCACCACGAATACGTCGCCGTGCAGGATGAAGGCGGCATGCCGGTGCGCGCGGTCGAGGACCGCCGGGCCGTCGGCCTGCGCCAGCGCGGCCGGGTCGAGCTTCGTGCCCTGTCGGGTGACCGGGTCGACCCGGTACAGGTCGCGCAGCGGACTCCCGTCGCGCTTCAGCGAGTAGTACAGGCTGCGCCCGTCCACGCTCCAGTACGGCGACTCCACCGCCTGGCCGATCCAGTCCGGATTGGCCATCACCGTTTCCAGGTCGAGCGGCGTCGATGCCGGCGCGGCGAGTGCTGCCAGCGGCGCGGTGGTGAAGGCGACAAGGGCAGCCAGCAGCAATCGACGCATGGATTTTCCCAGGGGCAAAGAGGCCAGCATAACCGAGCACCCAGGCGTTCTGCGGCCGCCCCTGCCGAAAGTCAGTGGCCGCTGGCTGCAGCGGCGGCGGCGCGTTGCTACTCTGCTCGCCTTCACGTCTTTCCATGGAACCCTCGCCATGCGTCTCGCGCCCCTCGCCGCCACCCTGCTGTTCGCCGGCGCCGCCGCCGCGGCCCAGCTGCCGCCTGTGAGTCCGTCGGCGAAGCCGCCGCGCGAGGTCGCGCTGATCGGCGAATCGCAACCGCTGCCGCCGCCCACGCCGCAGCAGGCCGCGTCCAGCGAGCTCCACGGCGTCAGCGTGGCCGATCCGTACCGCTGGCTGGAAAACCCGGACGACCCGGCGGTGCGGCAATGGATCGCTGCACAGAATGCGTATACCGAGGCGGCCCTGGCCGCGATGCCGCAGGGCAAGGCGCTCACCGCACGGGTGCGGCAGCTGGCGATCACCTCGACCGCGCGCACCGGCCCGATGCTGGCCGGCGGCACCCTGTTCTACCTGCAGCAGACCCCGCCGCAACCGCAGCCAGTACTGATGGCGAAGGCCTGGCCGGACGGCGCGGCGAAGGTGCTGGTGGATCCGAACACCGATCACGGTGGCACTGCGATCACCGCCTACTGGCCGTCGCCCCGCGGGCGCTACCTCGCCTACGGCACCGCCGAGGGCGGTAGCGAACTGACCACCATCCGCGTGCTCGACGTGGTCAGCGGCAAGACCTTGCCCGACACCCTGCCCTGGGCCGGCGGCGGCACCACCCCGCAGGGGCTGGCCTGGGACGCCGACGAGCGCGGCTTCAGCTACGTGCGCTTCGCGCCACCAGCGCCGGGCCAGGAAGTGGAACAGTTCCACGCCACGCTGGTGCACCACGCGCTGGGCCAGGCCGCCGCGGCGGACCGCGTGGTGTTCGGCCAGGGCTATTCGAAAACCGCCGAGTACGTGCTGGTGAACGCGCCGGCCAGCGCGCAGGCCGCGGTGCTCGCTTACGACGGCGACGGCGGCCCGGCCGAGGTGTTCCTGCAGCACGGCGACCGCTTCACTCGCGTGCTCGACCGCGGCGCCAACGTGCGCACCGCCGCCTGGGCGAATGGACGTCTATACGCCGCCGCGTTCCGCGATGCGCCGCGCGGCCGGATCGTGGCCATCGGCGACGACGGCAAGGCCGTGCCGGTGCTGGCCGAACGCGAAGGTGCGATCCAGCAGATCGCCCCGCTCGGCGACGGTTTCCTGGTGGTGCGCAGCTGGGGGCCGGACTGGTGGGTCGAGCAGTACGGCGCCGGCGCCAAGTTCGTGCGTCGGCTGCCGCTGCCGGAACACGGCATCGGCATTGGCGAGATCGCCTCCGAATCCGGCCAGCCGAAGGCGCTGATCAGCTACAGCGGCTGGACCACGCCCGCGCGCTGGGCCGAGTACGACGGCAACACCGGCACGCTGAAAACCGTATTCGAGGTCAAGCCTGCCGCCGACTATTCGAAGGTGGTCGCGCGCCGCATCGATGGCACCTCGAAGGACGGTACGAAAATCCCGGTGACCGTGCTGTCGCTGCCCGGCACCACGGCGAACGGCAAGCGGCCCGCCATCCTGTACAGCTACGGCGGCTTCGACCTGCCGGTGAAGCCCGGCTTCATCGGCCCGAACCTGGCCTGGCTGGAGCACGGCGGCGTGCTCGCCTACGCCAACATCCGCGGCGGCAACGAGAACGGCCAGCTCTGGCACGCGCAGGGCCAACAACTGCACAAGCAGAACGTGTTCGACGACTTCCACGCCGCCGCGCTGGCGCTGATCGACGCGCGCTGGACCAACCGCGCCCACCTCGGCATCCTCGGCGGCAGCAACGGCGGCCTGCTGATGGGCACGCAGATCGTGCAGCACCCCGGCGACTACCGCGCCGTGGTGGCGCGCGTGGGCATCTACGACATGCTGCGCCACGAGACCGACTTCGCCAACGGTCCGTACAACATCCCCGAGTACGGCAGCATCGCGGACCCGGCCCAGTTCAAGGCCACCCTGGCCTACTCGCCGCTGCAGCACGTGCAGGCGAACACCGCCTACCCGGCGGTGCTGCTCACCACCGGCGAGAACGACCCGCGCGTGGCGCCGTGGCAATCGCGCAAGTTCGCCGCCGCGCTGCAGAATGCCACCGCATCGCCGCGGCCGATCCTGCTGCTGACCCGCATGAACGCTGGCCACGGCGTCGGCGCCCCGTTCAGCCAGCGCGTCGGTGATACCGCGATCGGCCTGACCTTCTTCGCGCACGAGCTGGGGCTGGGCGTCGAAAAATAAATCACCTCCCCGCTGTAGGAGCCCGCTGGCGGGCGATGCTCTTGTTCTGGATGTCCGAAGAAGAAGCATCGCCCGCCAGCGGGCTCCTACAAGGTCAGCGATGCGTCGCGGTCTAGCCAGACGGCGTCCCAGTAAGGGTAGACAAAGACGCTGTCGACCAGGCCGGCGCGCACCGGATTGGCGATGATGTATCGCGCCACCGTCCTGATGTCTTCCTCGACTCGCAACGCATGGTCATGAAAACTGCGCTCCCACGGCGACCCATCCGGCCCGCCCGATTCGTGCAGCGCACGCGATGCGCATGCCTTGAACCGATTCATGACCCGGCCCAGCGACTCGTCGCCGAGTTGCAACGGGCCATGCCAGTGGTCGGGCATCAGCACCCATGCGAGCAGACGGGAATCCGCCCAGGTCGATGCCGCGTGGATGACCTGACTGGTTACACGTGCGCGGTCCGTATCCGCAAAGATCGGCTCACGATGGCGTGTCACCGTGGTCAGCAAATACATCTGGCCCGGAATGGACACGCGGCCCTGACGCAAGGCGCGACGGCCAACAGGCGGGAAAGCAGGCATGCGTGCAGACTGCCGCGGACATCGGCAAAACACATCAAGCGTCAGCATCAACCCCTGTCCGTCTGATCCACCGCCCCTTGTAGGAGCCCGCTGGCGGGCGATGCTCTTGCTGCGTTGATGAAACAAGAGCATCGCCCGCCAGCGGGCTCCTACGCGTCGAGGCGGGGGACTGAGACTGCTACGATGGCACCCCGTCTCCGCTGTCGACTCATGCCATGCCACTCCCCACCGTCGAACACGAAACCGGCGCCAGCCCACGCTACAGCATTCTCTGGCTACACGGCCTCGGCGCGGACGGCAACGACTTCGCGCCGATCGTGCCGGAGTTGGTCGATCCGGCGTGGCCGGCGCTGCGCTTCGTGTTTCCGCATGCGCCGGTGCGGCCGGTGACGATCAACAACGGCATGTCGATGCGCGCGTGGTACGACATCATCGGCTTCGACGCGCATGCGCAGCAGGACGAAGCCGGCATCCGGGCCTCGATCGCCGCGATCGAGGCCCTGATCGAACGTGAGCACGAGTGTGGCGTGCCGAGTAGGCGGATCTTCCTTGCCGGCTTCTCGCAGGGCGGTGCGATCGCGCTGGCCGCGGGGCTGCGCCATACGGAAAAGCTGGCCGGCATCGTCGCGCTGTCCACCTACCTGCCGATCGCCAGCACGCTCGCCGCCGAGCGCAGCGCAGCGAACCTGGCCACGCCTATCTTCTGGGGCCACGGCACCGCCGACCCTGTGGTGGCGCTACCGCGCGGCAGCGCTTCGCGCGATGCGCTGCGGGCGCTGGGTTACGCGGTGGACTGGCACACCTACCCGATGGCCCACGCGGTCTGCGCCGAGGAGATCGACAACCTGCGTCACTGGCTGGGCCAGCGGCTGGCGTAAGCGCGACCGCGCTGCGGCATACTTGCCCGCATGCGCGAACCCACCTCCCGCCGCGCCGCACGCGGCCGCACCGAACAAAGTCCGCTGCCGGACTTCTGTCAGCTGCCGGCGCTGTTCGCGCTGCTGGTGGTCGGTGCGCTCACGGTCACCGTGATGTGGCTGGCTCGCGACGACCCGCGCGACTGGTCGGCCTACAGCGTCGGCATGCTGTTCGCAACCCTGCTGGGCATGGTGGCGGCGGTAGTGCTGTGCGCGCTGCGGCCATGGCTGCAGCGCCTGCCCGGGCACCTGCCGTATGCGGGCGTGTGGCTGCTGCTGCTGCTGATCGTGCTGCTCGGCAGCCTCGCGGCGCACTGGTTCGACGGCGCGCTGCAGATGCACCTGGTGCGCGGCAGCCTGCCCGTGTTCGTGCGCGACAACCTGCTGATCGCCGCCCTGCTTGGCGGCGCGATGCTGCGCTATTTCTATGTGCTGGCGCAGTGGCAGGCACGGCTGGCGGCGGTCACCCGAGCGCAGGTCGAGGCACTGCAGGCGCGCATCCGTCCGCATTTCCTGTTCAACAGCATGAATACGGTGGCGGCGCTGATCCGGGTCGATCCCGCCGCCGCCGAGCGCACGGTGGAGGATCTCTCCGAACTGTTCCGCGCCGCGCTGGGCCAGCACGACAGCGCCGACGGCACGCTGGGCGAGGAGCTGGCGCTGGTCGAACGCTATCTGGCAATCGAGCAGCTGCGCCTGGGCGAGCGCCTGCGCGTGCGGCGCGAACTGGACGAACTGCCGCGCGATTTCCCGCTGCCGCGCCTGCTGCTGCAGCCGCTGGTGGAGAATGCGGTGCGCCACGGCATCCAGCCGCTGCGCGAGGGCGGCGAGGTGACCTTGCGTGGCTGGCGCGATGGCCGTGACGTGCGCATCGAGATCGGCAACCCGCTGCCGGCCACTCCACCCGCCGCCGGCAACGGCCATGGCCTGGACAGCGTGCGCCAGCGCGTGGCCTACCGCTACGGCCCGCAGGCGAGCGTGCAGGCCGGCGCGGAGGGCGAGCGCTTCGTGGTGCGGCTGCAGCTGCCGGGAGGAAAAGGCTGATGCGTGTACTGGTGGTCGACGACGAACCGCTGGCGCGCGCGCGCCTGGCCGCCCTGCTGGCCGAATGTGTGGAGGCGGAGGTGGTCGGCAGCGTCAGCGACGGCGAGGCCGCGCTGGCCGCGCTGGACGAACTGCAGCCGGACGCGCTGCTGCTGGACATCAACATGCCCGGTACCGACGGCGTGGCGCTGGCCCAGCGCCTGGCCAGCCGCGCGCGGCCGCAGGTGATCTTCTGCACTGCCTACGAGACGCACGCGCTGAAGGCGTTCGAACTGGGCGCAGTCGACTACCTGCTCAAGCCGGTGCGGCTCGACCGCCTGCGCGACGCGCTGCAGCGCGCGCAACGCCGCCTCGCCGACACGCCGCGCGAACCGGCCGCGTACCTGAGCGGCCGGCTGCGTGGCGAACAGGTGCGCATCGCGCTGGACGAAGTGATCTGCCTGCTCGCCGACGAGAAATATGTAGTGGTGCAACACCGCCGCGGCGAACTGCTGATCGAGGAATCGCTGCGCCAGCTGGAAGAAACCTACCCCGACCAGTTGATCCGCCTGCACCGCAACTGCCTCGTCCCCCCACCGCGCCTGCTCGGCCTCAAGACCCTCGCCGACGGCCGCGTGCTGGCCCGCCTCGACGGCAGCGAGCTCAACCCCGAGATCAGCCGGCGCAATTTGCCGGCGGTACGGAGGTTGTTGCGGCTTGGATGAACGCCTGCCGCTGCCAAATCCTGCAAGCAAGCCGGAACAACGATTTTCATCGCCGCGTATCGCGGGGAATAAGATATAGCGCCACGGTTCGCGAGATATGCAGCGATGGTGTCGAGCACACACGACGGGAGTCGCAATCTGGCAACCCCTTGTTTGGACATTGAGTTTGCTTGCTTGACCAAAGTCAGCCGAAAGCTGAACATCCGGTGCATATACATCGATTTGGGGTCTGCTAATCATTGGGCGGCACAATTCGTGCGTCGGTGTGATTGGGCTGACGCGTCCAGAGACGCACCGTAACTTTCGACAAGGGGGGAACGTATGAAAAAGGCAGGCGGAATCATCGCGCTTATCGCGGGCATCTTCGGAATATTCGCGGCCGGAGCAACGTTATTCATTGGTGGAATCGGCGGCGCTTTCCAAGCCGACGGGGCAAGTACGGTGGTTGGCCTTGGCTGGGGCGGTGTCGGGTTTTCCTTCATCGTGATCGTCCTTGGGGCTGTCGCGATCGCCTCAAAAAGCAAGGTGCCAGGCGTCCTTCTCATCATCAGCTCCATCGCTGGAGCGATCCTCGGTGGCACATTGGTAGCTGTGTTTATGGTCTTGTCTTTGGTGGGCGGAATTTTGGCGGTCGTTGGCGCAAAGAAAGTTCTGCCGCCTGCGCCTCCACCGGCCACCATTTCAATTGACTGAGCATACGGGGAGCGTTCTATGTCATCCGACAAAATTTGGTGGTACGCCAAAGGCGACCAACGCCAAGGCCCATACACAGCAGCTGAGTTAAAGGCGCTTGTTGCTAGCGGACAAATCGCGGCAACCGACATGGTGTGGAAGGAAGGGTTGGCCAATTGGGTGCCGGCTTCGTCAGTAGCCGGACTATTCCCCAGTGGCGGTACTGGAGCGCCGCCGCCATTGCCAGCCACGCAAGTCGGCTCCGATCAAGCAGCACCCGCTCCAAGGCGAAAGATGCATGGGGCACTGAAGGCGGTGTTGTGGGTTGTTGGAGCTTTGGTCGTTCTCATAGTTATTGTGGCAATCTTCGGTTCCAATGACACCAAAAGCCCAAGTTTCGCGCAAGTAACATCAAGCACTTCAAATAAGTTGGAGACCACATCCGCCGCCCCCGCATCAACGCCGGCACCACCAGCTTTGAAAGTGGGCGACACCTTTGAAACACCAACATTTCAAATGCAAATCGCCTCGGCGCAGCTTAGGCAATCCGTCGGCGATTCGATGTTCGGATCGAAAGCGAGCCAGGGCGGTGTCTATGTAGCTATCCAATGGCGCTACAAAAACATCTCAAAAAAGCCGGTAGGCTCTTTTGACCTGCCAACCCTGCACCTCATAGCACCAGACGGCACCAAGTACGATCCTGATCTGGGGGCATCGGGGTCGTACGCCACCGAGTTGAACACCAACACGAAAGTATTGAGCGATCTAAACCCCGGGATACAGGTAACCGATGCGGATGTTTTCGAGGTAAGTCAGGAGCAGTTCAATCCCACTTCGTGGAAGATTTTGGTTGATGCCGACGAAAATGCCAAAATTGCATTCGTAACATCGGACGTACCAGATACTGCGGGCTCAGCTAACCCCACCGGGGCATATGGCGCATCCGGCGACTCGGCAGCATCGGGCGTACCACAGTTTCAAAAGGATGAACCCTACGGCGACGTTCGCACCAAATTGTTAGCTGCAGGGTGGCAACCGTTCCACGCAAACGACGCCGATACTTGCGAAAGCGGTGACCCTCGGTGCGAGGGAAGGCCGGAGATGGAGTCATGCGCGGGCACTGGCCTCGCAAATTGTAAGTTCCTGTGGAAAAAGCAAAGCCAGGTGCTTGCGATTTGTACTGTTGGAGAGGAAAACGCTGTCTTTGACGGCATCTGCAGCGATCCATAGTGCCGCTCAACAATTCGGTCGACCAAAGGGGACGGAGGTAATTAAACCAAGATAATTGCCTCCGTTCCCTTTGGGTCTAGGCCGGTTGTAAGAGCGGGGGGAAACACTCTACTTAAGCCAGGATCACGGGCACCCTAACCCAGCCGCCCACCGGCAATGATCAAAGGGGACGGAGGCAATTAACTCCCTTTGGCTCCGAAGATAATTGCCTCCGTCCCCTTTGCCGTCGAGCATCATTAATGGAACGTAGATGTTCCGTTGCCGCGCCGCCTCTTCTCTACCCGGCGTGGACACAAGATCGGGGTCAAGATCGAGGTCAGGTTCACTTACCACGGCATCTTCGGCAGGGACGTCGGCACGGGCTAGCCGAGCGTGGATGTTCCGCAGCCACGCCGCCCCCTCCACTCGCCGTGGACGCTACATATGGCTCAATGGCCGACAGAAGCGAACGAGGAGCCACCATGAACCACCCCTTCAAAATCGGCGATCACGTGCGCTGGAATTCGGAAGCGGGCTACGTGAGCGGCCGGATCATCTCGGTGCATACGCGCGACACCGAGTACAAGGGCCACCTGCGCCACTGCAGCGAGGCCGATCCGCAGTACGAGATCCAGAGCGACAAGACCGACCACGTCGCCATGCACAAGGGCGCGGCGCTGCACAAGATCGACTGAGATGCCCGACGACCCCGCCACGATCTGGACGATCGGCCACTCCACCCGCACGCTGCAGGAGTTCCTTGGGTTGCTGGGCGAATACCGCATCGAGGCGATCGCCGACGTGCGCCGTTTTCCCGGTTCGCGCCGCTACCCGTACTTCGCCAGCGACGCGCTGGCCGCCACGCTGCCCGCTCACGGCATTGCCTACCAGTGGATGCCCCGGCTCGGCGGTCGCCGCAAGGTGCTGCCGGGTTCGCCGAACACGGCGTGGCGCAACGCCTCGTTCCAGGGCTACGCCGACTACACCGCCACCGCGGAGTTCGCCGCGGGCCTGGCCGAACTGCTGACGCTGGCCGCCGGCAAGCGCACCTCGATGATGTGCGCCGAGGCGGTGTGGTGGCGTTGCCACCGCTCGATCATCGCCGACGTGCTGAAGCTGCGCGGGATCGAGGTGGTCCACATCATCGACGCCGCGCACACGACCGTGCATCCGTACACGTCCGCGGCGCGCGTCGTGGATGGGCGCCTGAGTTATGCACCGGCACAGGACGCACTGCTGTAGGCAGGCGGATCAGCGCAGCGGCTCGGTCGCGATGTCGCCGCTGCAATGGATGGGCTGGCCGCTCTTGCCGAGCGCCTGGCTGAAACTCGAACCGCTGCGGTCGATGACCAGGCCACCGGCGCACTGCTGATCGGGGCCCAAGCGGTAGCTGGCCTGCACCCGCAGCGCTTCCTGCCGCTGCCGTTCCGCGCGCCTGGCCTGCGCTGCCTGATACTGCGCGGCTTCCTCACCGACCTGCCGATAGGTCGTGGCCAGCTCCTCGCGCCGGCGTTCGAGCGTCGCCGTCAGGCGGGCGCTGCGCAGCTCGGCCTGGGCCCTGGCCTGTTGCGCCTGCAACTCGGCATGCTGCGCGACCTCGCGCGTGAGCTCGTCAGCATGACGCGCGGCCAGGTACAGGGAGAGTCCATGCCCGGCAAGCACCACGGCGACCAGACCGGCCACGACGCCTCCCACCTTCCATGACAATGGCACGGCCATCGTGTCCACCTCCTGCAAGACCGTCGAAAACCCCGGGTGATCCAGCTTCGCGGCGACGCGCCGCGGATCGGCCGGGCGAGTCTAGCAGGGAGCTTCCGGACGCCTTGCCGGCATGCGTCACACATCGTCCGGACCGGCCTGGTTGGCATGGCATGGCGTCAACGATGACGGACGAAGGTCCGCATGGTCTGTCCCGGCATCGTGCGAAACACCACGGGGCGCGGGGCGCCCGCATCGCCGGCCAAGAGCGCTCAGCGCCTGCGCGGCGTGCCGACACCTACTCCTTCTTGATCGCATGCCCGCCGAACTCGTTGCGCAACGACGCCAGCAGCTTGTCGGCGAACGAATCGCTGTCGCGCGAGCGGTAGCGTTCCATCAGCGACAGGGTGATTACCGGGGCCGACACGCTCAGTTCCATCGCCGCATCCACGGTCCAGCGGCCCTCGCCCGAGTCGACCACGTAGGGTGCGATGCCGTCCATGTTCGGGTTCTTGCCGAGCGCGTCGGTGGCCAGGTCGAGCAGCCACGAGCGCACCACGCTGCCGGTGCGCCAGATCTCGCCGACCTGGTGCAGGTCCAGGGCGAACTCCTGCTTGTGCTTGAGGATCGCGAAGCCTTCGGCGTAGGCCTGCATCATGCCGTACTCGATGCCGTTGTGGACCATCTTGGTGAAGTGGCCCGAGCCGACCGGACCGACGTGACCCCAGCCCTGGTCCTTCGCCGGCGCCAGCGTCTCGAAGATCGGCCGCAGCGATTCGACGGTGGTCTTGTCGCCGCCGATCATCATGCTGTAGCCCTCCTTCAACCCCCACACGCCGCCGCTGGTGCCGCAGTCGACGTAGCCCAGCTCGCGCTCGGCGTAGCGCTGCGCTCGGCGCAGGGTGTCCTTGTAGTTGGAATTGCCGCCGTCGATCAGCGTGTCGCCCTTGGCCAGCAGCGGCAGCAGCGCGCTGACGGTGTCGTCGGTGACCTTGCCGGCGGGCACCATCAGCCAGATCACGCGCGGCGCGGGCAACGCGGCGACCAGCGCGGCCAGCGAGGCGACCGGCGCGATGCCATTCGCCGCCGCGGCCTGGCGCGCGTCGGCGCTGGGGTCGAAACCGGTGACCTTGTGGCCGCCCTTCACCAGGCGTTCTGCCATGTTCGCGCCCATGCGCCCGAGACCCACCATGCCAAGTTCCATCGTGCTCACTCCGTAACGGGAAAGGTTGTCGTGTTCATGCGTGCCGTTTGCCGGCATCCAGCCAGCCGCCGTCGAAGCCGGCGCGGCGCAGCCCGTCGACGATCCAGCGGCAGCCGCGCATCAGCTGCCACGGCATGCCGCTGCGATGGTTCTCCACCATCAGCATGATCGGGCCGAGGTTGACACCGAAACAGTATGGCGATACCCAGCCGTCCAGCGGCTGGCCGGGCTTGTCGACCCAGGTCTGGTTGAAGCTGGCCTTGAAGCCGTAGGGATGCGCGTCGTGCAGCTGCAGCGTGTGGATGAAGTAGTGCACCGTCGGCAGCACGATCTCCGGCGCGAACGGCAGCGACGCCACTACCGCCCACGGCGCCAGCGTGCCATCGTCGATGCCGTACGGCGCGCCGCGGCCGACGTAGTCGTAGAACTGGCGCTCGATGCCGTCGATCTTCAGTGTCGCCGGGCCGGGCCCGTCGCTGGCGGTGATGCCCCAGCAGTGCTCGCCGTAGCCCTTGAAGCCCAGCGGGTTGTCGCTCGCATAGCGCTGCTGGACCAGGGTGGCGCGGCGGCTGTTCTCGAAATAGTCGATGCCCTTGCCGCGCATGAACGCGTCGCGGATGCCGCGAAAGTCGATCCACACCTGCGACAGCTGGTGGGTGAACAGTGGGCCGCAGTACAGGTAGTCGATGTCGTAGCAGCGCTTCCACTCGTAGGTGGACGACCAGGCCGCATAGGCTGCGGGCGGCAGCGGATGTGTCGGCGAGCCGAGCGCCAGCACGTACAGCAGCAGGCCCTCGTCGTAGCCCTGCCAGCGATGCGGGATGAAGCCGCTTTCCGGGTGCCAGCCGTGGCCGATGGTGCCGTCCGCGGCCTGCGCCCACGGCCAGTCGGCGCGCTGATAGAGGAAGTTCGCCGTGTCGCGGATCTCCTTCTGCTCGGCGCTGTCGTCGTCGAAGTACGCGGCGGCGGTCAGCATGCCGGCGAACAGGAAGGCGCTGTCCACGGTGGACAGTTCGCACTGCCACACGCGCCGGCCGGTCTGCATGTCGAGGAAGTGGTAATAGAAGCCGCGGTAGCCGCTGGCGTCGGGCTCGCTGCCCTGCGGGCTGTCGCGGAAGAAGCGCAGCGCGGCGAGCGTGCGCTTGATCGCTTCGTGCCGGCTCATCAGCCCGCGTTCGACTGCCACCGGGTAACAGCTCAGCGCCAGCCCGGTCGCGGCGATGCTGGCCGGCCAGTCCGGCGCGGTCTTGTCGGAGACCAGGCCGTTCTGCAGGTTCGTCTCGTACTGGAAGTACGCGAACGCCTTGTTCTGCAGGTGCTGCAGCCGCGTATCGGATCCGAGCGGATGGCTGGGCGGGTGGGAACGCATGGATCTCGTCGTGACCTGTCGCAGTGAGGGCATCCGGGCGCGCTAGACGCCGCGCCGTCGGCGCCGGACCCGCATGCTCGATGGATGCTGCATGCATCCTACTCCGCGGCAGGGTGAAGTGCGGATTGACGCCGCCTATGCTTCGCGCGGCGCACGCTGGAACTTTCGTCGCCATCGACGGAGTCGCCATGCCATCGCCTTCCTCGCGCAGCATCGATGCGGAGCAGCGCTGCCTGCTGTCCAACGGCCGCTACAGCGTGATGCTGGGCGCGAACGGCGCCGGCTTCAGCCGCTGGCGCGGCCTGGCGGTGACGCGCTGGCGCGAGGATCCGGTCGGTGACGGCTGGGGCAGCTACCTGTTGCTGCGCGACGAGGACGGCGGCGAAACGTGGTCGGCCAGCCAGCAGCCGTACGGCAATCGCACGCCGGACGACGCGGTCGCGTTCGACGCCGGGTGCGCCCGTTTCAGCCGGCGCCACCACAGCGTGCATAGCGTGCTGGAGGTAGCAGTGGCCGCCGACGCCGACATCGAGCTGCGCCGGCTCACCTTGAGCAACCATGGTGATCGCAGGCGCAAGCTGTCGCTGACTTCGTACGCAGAGCTGGTGCTCGGCCCGGTCGGTGCCGACGACGCGCACCCGGCGTTCTCCAAGATGTTCGTGCAGACCGCATGGGACGCCGCGCACGGCATGCTGCTGGCCACGCGACGGCGGCGCGACAGCAGCGAGGCCGAGGTGTGGGCCGCACAGGCACTGCGGATCGCCGATGAGGATGGCAACGATGCCGGCGAATGCGAAACCGACCGCGCGCGCTTCCTCGGCCGCCTGCGCACGCTGCGTGATGCACAGGCGATGCAGCCGGGCGCCGCGTTGTCGAACACGGTCGGCTGCGTGCTCGATCCGGTATTCAGTCTGCGCCGGCACTTCACGCTGGCGCCGGACAGCAGCGTGACCCTGCTGCTGTGGACGCAACTGGCCGATTCGCGCGACGGCGCCATGGCGCTGGCCACGCCACTCGGCGATCCGGCCGCCGCCGCGAGGCTGTTCGACGGCGCGGCGCAACATGCCGAAGCCGAGTGTGCGCTGCTCGGCATCGGCGCCGCGCAGGCGGCGCAGTTCGCCCACTGGATGAGCGCGCTGCTGTACAACGATCCGCACCAGCGCGCGGCATCCGACGCGCTGGCGCGCGGCCGCGGCGGGGCGCCGGTGCTGTGGTCCGCCGGCATCTCCGGCGACCGGCCGATCATCCTGTTGCGCCTCGGCGAAGCCGACGAGCTGGCGCGCGTGAACGAGGTGCTGCAGGCACAGCAGTATTGGCGCAGCCAGCAACTCGCCGTCGACGTGGTGTTGCTGCACGGCGCCGGCGACGCGTGGCAAGCCGCGCTCGATCCGCTGGTGAGTGCGCAGCAGGCGCGCCTGAAAACCGGTGACCGGTTGCCCAAGGCCGAACTGTTCGCGTTGCGCAACGACGCGATCGGCGAGGACCTGCGCAACGGCCTGTTGACGGTGGCGCGCGTGGTGCTGGATGGCGCGCAACCCGCGCCGGCCGCGCCCGGGTCGACGCCCGCGCCCGCCGCGCCAGCGGCGATCCGCGCGACCGCCACCGCGGCCGTCGTCACCGCCCGCTCCGATGCGCCGGAATTCGCCAACGGCCACGGCGGCTTCGTCGATGGCGGCCGCGCCTACCGGATCGAACTCGACGAGCAGCACCCGACGCCCGCGCCGTGGGTGAACGTGATCGCCAATCCCGTGTTCGGCTGCATGCTGTCGGCCGAAGGCGGCGGTTATGCGTGGTCGCTCAACAGCCAGCAGAATCCGCTGACGCCGTGGCCGAACGACCCGGTCAGCGACAGCCCGCACGACGTGCTGTACCTGCGCGACGAAGACACCGGCGTGCTGTGGAGCGCCACCGCGCTGCCGATCCGCGTGACCAGCGCGCGCTACGCGGCCACCCACGGCAAGGGCTGGACGCGCTTCGAGAACGACGCGCACGGCATCGAGCTGGAGTTGCTGGCGTGCGTGCCGACGGACGAGCCGCTCAGGCTGTCGCGCTTGCGCCTGTGCAATCGCTCGCCGCGCGTGCGGCGGCTGTCGGTGACTGGCTACGTCGCATGGGCGCTTGGCGCGAACGGCAGCACGCCGGCACCGTTCGTGGTCACGTCGCGTGACGAAAAAACTGGCGCCTTGTTCGCGCGCAACCGCTGGCGGCCCGACTTCGGCGACCGCGTGGCGTTCATCGACCTGGCCGGGCCCGCGCATTCGATGAGCGGTGACCGCCATGAATTCCTGGGGCCACTCGGCACGGCCGCGCTGCCGCTCGCGCTGCGCGACGGCGCGCCGCTGTCCGGCCGCCTCGGTGCCGGACTGGAGCCCTGCGGCGCACTGCAGGTGCGCATCGAACTGCCGCCGGGCACGCAGCTCGACCTGCGGCTTCTGCTCGGCGAGGCCGACGACGAGGCCGCCGCGCAGGCGCTGGTCGAGAAATATCGCGCGATCGACGTCGACGACGTGCTCGCCGATATCGCCGCGCAGTGGAATCGCCTGCTCGATACCGTGCAGGTGCGCACGCCCGATCGTGCGCTGGACATCCTGCTCAACGACTGGCTGCCGTATCAGGTCGCCGGTTGCCGGCTGTGGGCGCGTACCGCCTACTACCAGGCCAGCGGCGCCTACGGTTTCCGCGACCAGCTGCAGGACGTGATGGCGCTGTGCGTGAGCCGCCCCGATCTCGCCCGCGAGCACCTGCTGCGCGCCGCCGGCCGCGAGTTCGCCGAAGGCGACGTGCAGCACTGGTGGCTGCCGCCGCGCGGCCAGGGCATCCGCACGAAAGTCAGCGATGATCGTCTGTGGCTGGCGTACGTGGCCATGCATTACGTCGAGGTGAGCGGCGACGCGGCCGTGCTGGACGAAGCGCTGCCATTCCTCGCCGGGCCGCCGATACCCGACGGCGCCACCGACGCGTTCTTCCAGCCCGGGCGCTCCGACCGGCAAGCCAGCGTGTACGAGCACTGCGCGCTCGCGATCGACAGCAGCCTCAGCCGCGGCGCGCACGGACTGCCGCTGATCGGCACCGGCGACTGGAACGACGGCATGAACGCGGTCGGCGCCGAGGGGCGCGGCGAGAGCAGCTGGCTCGGCTGGTTCCTGCTCGCCACGATCGCCGCGCTGGCGCCGCATGCCGAACGACGCGGCGAGAAGGAGCGTGCGCAGCGCTGGCGCGGCCATGCCGACGAGTTGCGTGTCGCACTGGAGCGGGCGTGGGACGGCGCGTGGTACCGCCGCGGCTACTACGACGACGGCGCACCGCTGGGCTCGCACGAAAGCGACGAGTGCCGCATCGACACCATCGCGCAATCGTGGAGCGTGCTGGCCGGCATCAGCGATCGCGCGCATGCGATGCAGGCGATGGACTCAGTCGATCGCCTGCTGGTCGATCATCCGGACCGGCTCCATCGCCTGTTCACCCCGCCGTTCGACCACAGCCGCGAGAACCCCGGCTATATCAAGGGCTACCCGCCCGGCGTGCGCGAGAACGGTGGCCAGTACACGCACGGCGCGATCTGGTCGATCTTTGCCTGGGCCGGCCTCGGCGACGGCGATCGCGCCGGCGCCCTGTTCGACCTGCTCAACCCGATCCGCCACGGCGACAGTCCGGCCGCGATCGAGCGCTACAAGGTGGAACCGTATGTCGCCTGCGCGGATGTCTATTCGGTGGCGCCGCACGTCGGCCGCGGCGGCTGGACCTGGTACACCGGCTCCGCCGGCTGGCTGTACCGCGCCGGGCTGGAGGCGTTGCTCGGCTTCCATTTGCATGGCAACCGGCTGCGCATCGAGCCGTGCATGCCGAAGGACTGGCCAGGCTTCCGGCTCAGCTACCGCCGCCACGGCGAACGGCATGTCACCTGCTACGAGATCGAGGTGGAGAACCCGCAGCGGGTTTGCCGTGGTGTGGCGCAGATTGAACTGGACGGCCAAACGCTAGTTGCCAGCGCGGAGGTGCCGCTGGCCGATGACGGCGGCACACACCGCCTGCACATCACCCTTGGACCGTAGGACGGGCACCGCCCGCCATTCGCCATGCAACCCCCGCGCGGAAGCGGCGGGCAGTGCTCGCCCTACGCGGGAGGACGACACAAGGAGAAGGCGTCGCGAGCGTCACCCGCGCCGGGTGCGCGAGGCGCCGAGCTTGCGGGTCAGCGTATTGCGGCCCACGCCCAGCGCCAGCGCCGCATTCTGTCGGTGTCCCTGGTGCACCTGCAGCGCGGCCTGCAGCAAGGTCTGGTCGAGCGCCGCGCGGGCGCGCGCATGGATGTCCGCCTCGCCGTCGGCCAGCGCCTGCGCGGCCCATTCGCGCAGTGCGTCGGTCCACTCGCCGCCGCGCGCCGCGTCGGTGTTGCTGCCGAGGTCGGCCGGCAGGATCTCGCTACCCGGCGCGATCACCGCCAGCCGCCGGCACAGGTTTTCCAGTTCACGCACGTTGCCGGGGTAGTCGCGCTGGGCGACCAGTTTCAGCGCGGCCTTCGAGTAGCGCTTCGGCGGCAGCTTCAGCTCCTGCGCGGTGGCGGCGAGGAAGTGGCGGGCCAGCAGCGGGATGTCGCTGCGGCGCTCGCGCAGCGCGGGGAGATGGATGCGCACCACATCGAGGCGATGCATCAGGTCGGCGCGGAACGCTCCGGCGACGACGCGCGCGGCGAGGTCCTGGTGGGTGGCGGCGACGATGCGCACGTTGCAGCGGATCAGCTCACGCCCGCCCACGCGATAGAACTCGCCGCCGGCCAGCACGCGCAGCAGCCGCGTCTGCAGGATCAGCGGCATGTCGCCGATCTCGTCGAGGAACAGCGTGCCGCCCTCGGCCTGCTCGAAGCGCCCGGCCACGCGGCGGGTGGCGCCGGTGAATGCGCCAGCCTCGTGGCCGAACAGTTCGCTCTCCAGCAGCTCGCTGGGAATCGCCGCGGTGTTCAGCGCCACGAAAGGCTTGTCGCGGCGCGCGCTTTCCTCGTGCAGCGCGCGCGCCACCAGTTCCTTGCCGGTGCCGGTCTCACCGGTGACCAGCACGTTGAGGTCACTGGCGGCGACGCGGCCGATCAGGCGGAACACCTCGCGCATTGGCGCACTTTCGCCGAGCAGCGCATGGTTCGGTGCGAGCGCCGGGCCGGCGGGCACTGTCGGCGTGGCCACGCTGGCCAGTGCGCGCTGCACCGCCGCCACCGCCTGGTCGAGGTCGAACGGCTTGGCCAGGTAATCCACCGCGCCGGCACGATACGCCGCCGCCGTGGTGGCCACGTCGGTGTACGCGCTCATCACGATCACCGGGCCGATGCCCTGCGCCTGCAGTTCGCCGAGCAGGCCCAGGCCGTCCTCGCCCGGCATGCGCACGTCGGTGAGCAGCAGCGCGGGGCGCGCCTCGCGCAGCGCCGCGCGCACGGCGCCCACCGCGTCGAACTCGCGCACCGCGAGCCCGGCGTCGCGCAGCGCCTCGGCCAGCACGAAGCGCACGCCGCGGTCGTCGTCGAGTATCCAGATTTCGTCAGTCATCGCTTGCCTCGCTTCGCTTCTCCCCCTGCCTGCAGAAGGTTGGCGACCGTAGGGAGTCCTTCAGGTGAGGGGGTAGCGCTGGATGGCGGGGAAGATCAAGAGCGCACCCCACCCCAGCCCTCCCCTGCTACGTCCCAAAGGGACTTCCGGGGAGGGAGTACGGCGTGCGGGCGAGTGTCAGTCATGCGGGCGCTCCATGGGCAGGTACAAAGAGAACACCGTGTGGCCGGGGCGGCTGGCGTAGCGCAGTTCGCCGTCGTGTTCGTGGGCGATCTCGCGCGACAACGCGAGGCCCAGGCCGGTGCCGTCGGCGCGGCCGGAGACCAGCGGCTGGAACAAGGTGTCGCGCAACGCGACGGGCACGCCGGGGCCGTCGTCGATCACGTCCACCCGCAGCGCCATGCGCAGCATCCGCTCGCCCACGCGCACGCCGTGCTCGATCCGCGTGCGCAGGGTGAGCGTGCGTGCGCCGGCTTCCAGCGCGTTGCGCGCAAGGTTGAGCAGGATCTGCTGCAGGCGGTCGGCGTCGCCGTGCAGGTCGGGCACGCTGGGGTCGTAGTCGTGGCGCAGTTGCGGCGGCACGGGTTCGGCCAGCAGCAGGTCGGCGAGCCGTTCCAGCAGGCGATGGATGTTGACCGGGCCGAGCTGCGCCGCGCCGTCGTGATGCAGCAGGCGGTTGGCCAGCGCGCCGAGGCGGTCGGCCTCGCCGATGATCATGCCGGCCAGCGCCTGCAGGTCCTCGCCCTCAACCCGCCGCTGCAGCAGCTGCGCCGCGCCGCGCAGGCCGGCCAGCGGATTCTTCACCTCGTGCGCGAAGCCGCGCAGGGTGGCCGACAGCGGCGAGGTTGCCGGCGAGGGTTCGGCCAGCACGTGCACTTCCAGCAGCAGGCCGTCGCCGAACGGCTGCAGCGCGATGTCCGCGCTGAGCTCGCGGTCGTCGGCACCGGCCAGCGCTACGCTGCGCCACTGCACCGGCCGCTGCTGCGCCAGCACCTTCGCCGCCCGCGCCATGCCCTCGTCGGCATCGTCCAGCAGCAAGCCGAGCGGCTGCCCCGGCGCATGGCGGAAACCCAGTCCCAGGCCTTCGACCAACGCGGGGTTGAGCCAGCGCAGGCGCAGGTTCGCGTCGACCAGGGCCAGCCCGGTCGCCGTCTGCTCCGCCCACGTTCGCCACGCTAGATCGTTCATTGCACCATCATGGGCAATGTCTCGTCTTGGTGCAAATCGGGCTTCAGTCGGCCGGAAAGTTTTGGCCCGAGAGGTCGCACCCGGACCGAACGGTCTGGGGCAACAGCTTGGCGTCCTCAAGCTTGGTTATACCAGTAGAGCAAGGCTACCAAGTCTTCAGTGCTGGCAATCCTCCACAAGCGAGCATCGCGTTCATTACCCACGCGCGGTGCTTGCGCGTCCAGATTGGAGTGGCGTCGTCGATTCACCGGGTAGCGCTCGAACGGTGCAATGCTGCGCGGTGGCTCCAAATCTTCCGTCCAGACATTGATGCCTTGGACATCCCGTTGGATGGCGAGGTGACGACCTTTACGGGTTTCGAAACCGGCCACTTTCTTGTTGCCCATTTTCAGACGCGACATTTGGGCGGTGATCAGGGCTTCGGCCTGAGCGACTGTTTGCGATGCATGCGCGTATTGCCATCGAGCTGACCATCCATTGCCATCATCGCTGACCAGTTTCGGCAGATGAATTGACCTGCATCGCCAGCTATCTGACCAGCGAGCAGTCCAGTGCCGGCTGTGGTCAACTAGTTGCCGTGGAACCATTTGCTCCGTGGATTCTATTACAGGGCTTAGCTCTCCGCGACATCCTCGGTTCGCGGAATTCTGAGCAAAATGCCCATTGTGATGGCGGTGCAATGCACGCCGAGCAGTCACCCAACCATGATGCGGATGGACTTGGCTAATGTAAGGTTACTCGCCGCCAGATATCACCGACGGACAGATCTTGCTCGCCTGCAGTGCGGGCATGAGTACGGCGATCTGACCGATGGCTAGAAGCAGGATCAGCCCTATCGGAAGCCACGAAACCGGAAGCCGGCTCACTTCGAACCAATGCATCATCGCAACATTGAGGCCGGCTGCACCCATGAGACCGAGTAGCGTGCCTGCAAGAACGATGACCAGATTTTCGACCAGGAAATATTGAACGATTTCACTCCGTCGTGCGCCGAGTGCCCGCCGTATGCCGATGGATCTACGTCGCTGGACCACCCAGTAGTTGGAGATCGAAACGATGCCCACTGCCGTTAGAAGTGCCAGACATCCGGTAAGGAGCGACAAGGTCCAAACCATGCTGCGGTCGCCCCGGAAATAGTCGCTCTCGGTTACCTTAAACTGTTCTGCATGGGTCAGGATGCGAGACGGGTTAATCGCGTAAAGCGCAGCCTTAGCAGAAGACAAGGCTGCATCTCCTTGATCGACTCTCGCTCGAACGATAAATATTCCGCCGGGCACATGCTGCACCGGAAAGACGACGTTGAATCCATCTTTAGCTTGATAGTGCAAAGAGGGGGACACGAGCCGATCAATCACTCCCACGACGATCGCTGTCGGATCACCATTTAGTTGCAAGCGGATGCGTTTTCCGACGGCGTTGTCTGCCCCAAAGAGCCTGGTGGCCAGGGCTCTGGTAATCAGCACCGACGCTGGTGGGGGCGTTGTCCCGAAGAAGGAGTACTCGACGTACTCTTGATCGACAAAGTCCCGCCCGGATACCAGTCGGACGCCTAGCGCCGACATGGCACCTCGCCCCCAAAAATACATGCCTGAAGACGTGGCCCCCGACGCGAGATCTTGTCCTGCCGGCGCCACCTTGAAGCTGTAGGCAGAAGTGTTCGTCAGCGGCAGTGCGCTGACCATAGCCGCGTGAATTACACTTGGAGCCCTCCGCAAAGCAGCTAGGTCAGCATCGGCGGCGGCGGCGGGTGTTGTGCCAGAAGCTATACCACTGCTTTGCAACCACGCTACTTCATTCGTCTCAATCCCCGTCTGGATACTGACGTGGTCAATATACTCGCTAAGTAGGTGCAACGTATTAATGACGACGCTACTGGCCAAAGCGACTTCCATAATGATTAGGAACACCGGAAGTCTATGCTTGACCAAGGCTCGAATCAGGGGATGCACTGCGTGCTCCTAAGACTTGAGCATGAGATAGGGATTGCCACGTATGACCTGCCAAGCGGGCAAAAACGTCGCAGCCAATGTGGCAATGATGGCCATGAGAAGACCCATTAAGATCATCCATGCATTTACTTGAATATCGGCGTAGTACGCTTCCGGCCGGGTCCGGAGAATTGCAAGTGCTGCCCAAGTCAACAAGCTTCCGCCGACAGCAGACGCCAGCGCTAGACCGGAAGTCTCCGCAAGCAGATGCAAAAACACTTGCCGCTTGGTCGCGCCGAGCGCCCGGCGCAAACCAAGCTCGCGTCGCCGCCTCAAGAACATGACCATCAGCAGGCCCGCTGCGTTGAAAATGCAGATGAGAAGGAAACTGTAGGCGATGAACGATTGAAGACGTGCCGCGCTAGGTACGACCCGGTTGGCGGTGAGCCATTCGGAGACATTGGAAAGCCGCACGTTGGGTGCGCCATAGAAGCGGCCGGCAGCTTTCTGTTGATTCGAGTAATTTGCAAGAAATTTTAGGTAACTATCGCGATCCTTTGCTGTCTCCAGCTCCACCCAGAAAGCCACCCATGTACAGGGCGCGCGGTCGAGGTGGGCCATGTCTGGCATTCCATCGCCCCAACAGGCGGGTGAAGATCTCGGCGCGATGGAAAGCGCTCGCGATGTATTCAGCGGCATGAAAATTTGCTCTCCCGGTGCGAAGGGGCCGTTCGCAAGATCGTAAAAACGCGGACGGGGGTTCCAATTGCCAATAACACCAACAATCCGAAAATCCACATCGCCTAGGCGCAGGGTATGCCCTACGGCATCGACGGATCCGAAAGTACGCTGCGCAAGATCATTTGAAACCACGACAACGTGGGCTCCGTCGGTATCATCACTCCTCGTCCAGCTTCCACCGGACGCAAATGGAACACGAAACATTTGGAAAAACGCCGCCTGAGTGAACAGGGCCTTGGCGAAATACGAATAAGAAGCTCCCGCCCGCGGCACCACTGTGACTTGCCCTTCAAGGAGGGTGGCCTTGCGCTTACCTGCCTGTGCACGCAGGAGATTCATCGCGTCATCCCACATCAAGGCATCGGGGAGTTCATCCCCGGATGCTGATCTGCCTGCGACACTCGGCTCCAACTGCGGATGAAACACTCGGTCGCTGGCGCTTGGAAGAGGATCAGCATTCAGCGTGTGGAGAACCATCATCATTGATGTGCTCGCCGCAATGCCAATCGAGATGATGACAACGATCACAACCGAAAACGTCCACTGCCGCCTGAACCCATTGATTGCAAGTTTCAAGTAGTAGTTCACATGCCCTCTTGCATCGGCCTCGTTTTTTGGAATCCAGCTACAAAGGAACCCTTCCTCGTGCACAAGAAAGGGTCCATAGGAGCTGTTACTCTACGTGGCACTCGGCGCAGGTGTGACCGCCATTGCCATCCGGCACGCAACCGGTACAAACCACTTTGTACGCGAGCGCCGAACCCGCGGCCATGGTCAGGGCGAGGCCGAAGATGATCTTCATCGCTTTCGTCTTCATGTTGCTCTCCTTGCCACTCGACGCACCATTGCGTCGAATTCTTCAACGATGTCCCGTGCGCGTCAGCGCAGCGCCAGAGAAATGACTGACGGCTACAGGTCCTAATCAGCGGCTTGGTCGGTACTGACGCGCACTTTCCCATCCGGAAGTGCCTTGGTTGATACCTGCACCATCGGTTTCTTCAACAGACTGTTGATGATGGTATTGAGGTTCTCAGGGTTGGAGTTCGTCAATAAGACACGTTCAACAACGATGCTCGGAAAGAAGGTAATTTTCGCCCCTTCTTCGTTCCATGCGGCGCGTATCATTCGTGTAGTTAAGGGATCACGCAGTGCCGCATCGTACTCAGACGACAAATTTAGATCCGACGCAATTTTTGCAACGACCGGTGCGTTTTTATCTTCACTGTGATGATCGAGTCGTGCTGCAAACAGATGCTGCGCGGCGACGTCGCCCAGCCCATGGCGTTCGGCCACTTGATAAAGTACTTGGGCGGACACGGGCGACTTGCTGCCAACGAGGTAGTGCATGTGAAGAGTCACGCGCTCACCGTACGCGGACTGCAGCGACGGCATGAAGTCATTTGCGAACTGTTGACAGGCGGGACAGGTAAAGTCCTCGTAAACATCAAGGCGGACGGTATCCAGCGAGTGGGCACGAACATTGTTGAAAAGTTCGTACTGCCCCTCCACGTCGTATTTACTAGGCGCCTTGTGCGAGCAGGCCGTTACTAGCGTTACAGCCATCGCGACAGCAATCAATGCCGACGTCACCCTGCGAGCATCCATGACCTTCCCCAAGTCTGTCCCTACTTCCCCGGCACAAGCAACGTTTCCGCATGTGGCTAAATCGAACCTAGCCGCCATCAGGCGGCGTTGTCAAGTAGGTCGGTATGCATTTGCGACTTGTGGCACATAGTAGGCATGAGCGTCGAGCCGGCTCCTAGCGACCCGCTACGGATCGGACAAGGCCGGGATATGCACCTATCACAACGAGCGCGTTCATCGGCGAAAGCTCATATGCGGCGAGACGATTTCATTGTCAACCCATAAGCTTTGCGGTAACGCTCTTGCGCTGAACCTTGGCCGTGGTCACTTGGCTGCACGAGATAGCTGCGTGCGCTGCTGGATAACCCATGGGCGAATGTAGACCTGATGAGCGCACCAGCCCATAACCAGCAGCATCCCCACCACGCCGAAGAGCTTCAACGCCAGCATCGGTGCGGGTATTGGTGAATGCCTGGCGAGATCCCATGCATACGCCAACTGCAGGCCCAGAAAGACTATGACAACACGCCCGAAAAGCGCCAGGCTGCGACTTGCAGCCAGTTGCACATCGTTACCGTCGAAGCGCAGGGAACTGGTGAACTTCATCAGGCGAATCTCCCGGTCAGTCAGATCCACTGCGTGCTTCAGCCGAAGCAGGCGGATTCAACTCCGAAG
>NZ_AJXW01000066.1 GCF_000264375.1 Rhodanobacter thiooxydans LCS2 | reverse complement strand
CAAGTCGTGGTAAACGGGGCATGCTCGAACCCTCAAGGAACGAAGCAGTCGCCGGCATGTGGTTGTAGGCTAAGCCGGTCTACCAGCGATGGCGCCGGCTACGAGTAGGCAAGCGCCTTTTAATTACCTCCGTCCCCTTTGTTCGTCCCCTTTGTTCTCGCCCGAGATTTCGTTTTTTTCGCAAGGTATCCAAGTATGGATGTCGGTAAATTGAGGCTTCTAAATGCAATCGTAGGATGGTCTGTGCTCGTGGTGTCCGCATGTTGTTGCGGGTGTGCGGCCAAGTCGCTGAGATCTTTGGAGAAACATGTTTTTGTGAATGGCTATGGAGATAGCATTTCCCTGACGGATTCCTGTACATTTGTTGCGGGGAAGTACTATTTGGCAGAAAGCTGCTCTACCGAACATATCAGATGTGAGAAATATGGATCTCTGTTCGCAATCATGGTTCCTTTTCTTTGCCATGATATAGGTGATTATAGATGGAGCGGGAATGGCGTTGATTCGTTTCTTATGGCGCTTACACCACATGACTCGAATGACGTTCTTCTGAGTACTACCTATGGTGGCTGGATTTCATTTAGTTACGAGGCGAGCAGTGGAGTGACCGAACTCTATTATGACCCACTGGCTAAATTGGGCGTAAAAGAAAATTGGTTTTGGAGTGATTCAATTGATCTTGAGAAAATAAGATACAAGAAGATAGGGTCGTTGAAATTTATGCCGTGTTCAATCAAATAACCTCAGGTCTTGTTTTGCCACATCACACACAGCCACCGGACGGCGCCGAAGAATCCCGCTGCCGGCAGTAGCCGCCCGGCTGTACGCCTGCGCCGGACTTGCTAAGGTTGACCCCTTTCCACCGAAGGGATCGCCCATGCGTCTGCGTCCGGCTGCCTTGCTTGCTCCGCTCGTCCTGTTGACCGCGTTGGCCGCGCCGCCCGTGGCCGTGGCCGCGGCCGAGCTGGCCATTCCTCCGATCGCATACCACCAGCGCACCTTGCCGAACGGCCTGCAGGTGTTGAGCGTGCAGGATCACGCCAGCCCGAACGTGGCGGTGCAGGTGTGGTACCACGTCGGTTCGAAGGACGACCCGCAGGGGCGCTCGGGTTTCGCGCATCTGTTCGAGCACCTGATGTTCAAGAGCACCAAGCACATGCACGCCGAGCAGTTCGACCGGCTGACCGAGGACGTGGGCGGCGCCAACAATGCCTCCACCGGCGACGACGTCACCAACTACTTCGAGGTGGTGCCCAGCAACCACCTGCAGACGCTGCTGTGGGCCGAGGCGGAGCGGCTGTCCAACCTCAACGTGGACGAGGCCAACTTCAAGTCCGAGCGCGCGGTGGTGCAGGAGGAATACCGCCAGAGCGTGCTGGCCAACCCATACGGCAAGCTGTTCAACGCGATCGACCCGCACTCGTACACGGTGCATCCGTACCAGCGCCCGACCATCGGCAGCATCGAGGACCTGGACGCGGCGACGCTGCCGGACGTGATCGCGTTCCATAAAACCTTCTACCGACCGGACAACGCCACCCTGATCGTGGCCGGCGATTTCGACCCGAAGCAGCTCGACGCCTGGGTCGACCAGTACTTCGGCTGGATTCCCAAGCCAGCCACGCCGATCCCGCAGGTCACCGTGCAGGAGCCGCAGCGCAGAAAGAACCTGCGCTACACCGTCACCAGCGAGACCGCGCCGCTGCCCGCGGTGGCAATCACTTGGTTGCTGCCGCCGGCTTCTGACACGACCGACAGCATCCCGCTCAAGGTCGCCGCTGCACTGCTGGCGCAAGGTGATTCCTCGCGACTGTACCAGTCGCTGGTGTACCGTCACCAGGTGGCCCAGCAGGCCGGCGCCGACGCCGACGGCCGGGTCGGCTCGGGCCTGTTCACCGCCTACGCGATCCTTGCCAGCGGCCACCAGCCGGCCCAGGCGGAGAAGCTGCTGCACGAGGAGGTCATCTGGCTGGCCACCCAGCCGATCCCCGCCGCCGAGCTGGACAAGGTGAAAACGCAGCTGCTGACCAGCGAGCTGAAGCAACGGCAAACCGCGCAGGGCCTGGCCTTCGCGCTGGGCCAGGCGGCGCTGATCGACGGCGGCGCGGAACGCGCCAACACCGACCTCGCCGCCTTGCAGAAAGTCACCGAGCAGGACGTGCACCGCGTGTTGCAGAAGTACGTCACCGGCGCGCACAGCGTCACCATCGACTACCTGCCGCAACCCGCCGGCGCAGCGAAGGCATCGGGAGAAGCGAAATGAGCCGCCGCAAGAACGCCTGCCGTCTGGCCGTCTTTACGGCCATCATGGCTACCGCCGGCAACGTCGCGGCCGCCGAGTTCCCCGCCACGCCGCCCGCGCCCGGCCCGGCGCCGCAACTGAGCGTGCCGACGCCGACGGCGCAAACCCTGGCGAACGGCCTGCAGGTGGTCAGCGTGCGCCGCGCCGGCCTGCCGCTGGTCACTGCGCAGCTGATCGTGCGCAGCGGTGGTGAGATGGACCCGCCGTCGCTGGCCGGCCTGGCCGACCTCACCGCGAACCTGCTGAGCAAGGGTGCCGCCGGCAGGAGCGCGCCGCAGATCGCCGCAGCCGCCGAAGCGCTGGGCGGCTCGCTGGATGCCGCCGCGGGCTGGGACGAAAGCGCGGTCGGCATTACCGTGACCACGCCAAAACTGGCGCAGGCGCTGGGCCTGCTGGCCAAGGTGGTCAGGCAACCCGATTTCAGTGCGGAGGAGTTGAAGCGGGCGCAGACGCAGTCGCTCGACGATCTGCGCCTGACGTTGAGCCGGCCCACCGCGCTTGCTTCGCTCGCCGCCAGCCGTGGCGTGTTCGGCGACGGCGCGTACGGCCATTCGCGCGGCGGCACGCCGGCTTCGATTGCACGGATCGGTCGCGCCGACGTGCAGCGGCTGCACGCGACGCTGTACCGGCCGGACAACGCGATCCTGGTGCTGGCCGGCGACATCACCCCGGCGCAGGCGCAACAACTGGCGGAGGCCAGCTTCGGCGACTGGCGCAAGCCGGCCACGCCGCTGCCCGCGCGGCCGGCGGGCAAGGCCGTCAGCCGGTTGCCGGCGGTGCTGCTGATCGACCAGCGCGGCGCTGGCCAGGCCGGCGTGGTCGCGGCGCACGCCGCGCCGTCGCGCAGTGATGACGGCTACTACGTGGGCACGCTCGCCAACGCGGTGCTCGGCGGGTCGTACTCGGCGCGGCTGAACGAGGAGATCCGCATCAAGCGCGGCCTGTCCTATGGCGCCGGCAGCCGGTTCCAGCCGCTGCGCGATGCTGGCCTGTGGCTGGCCTCTGCGCAGACCAAGAACCCATCTGCGGCGCCGGTGGTCGAGCTGGTGCTGGGCGAGTTCAAGCGCCTGGGCGACAGCCGCGTCGGCGCCGACGAGCTGGCCGCACGCAAGGCTACCCTGATCGGCGGCTACGGGCGCAGCCTGGAGACCACCGCAGGCCTGGCCGAACGAGTCGGCGAGCTGGCGGTGTACGGCGTGCCGCTGGACGAGATCGGCAAGTACATCGCCAAGGTGCAGGCGGTGACGCCGAAGCAGATCGAGAAGTACGCGAAGCAGCACCTGGCTGCCGGCGCCGCCACGGTGGTGGTGGTCGGCGATGCCGCGCAGTTCGCCGCTGACATCCGCAAGGCGCATCCGCAGGCCGCGCTGCTGCAGTCGACCGCGCTGGATCTGGACAGCCCGACCCTGCAGCTGGCGGGCAGCAGAAAATAACCGTCCTGACCGTGCCATCACCGAACCCCGGCCATCGTGCCGGGGTTTTGACATCGTGGGCGCAACAATCTGTTGCCGAAATCGACCCAGGTCGGGGCTTCGCTCGGCACGGACTGCTTAGTAAACTATGCGGTACACAAAAAGAATCACTACCGCGAGGTCGCCTCCCCATGTCTCTTCATCCCCTCATCCGCAGCGCATTTGTGCTGGCCCTGGTCACCGCCGCGCTGCCGGCGACCGCCACCCGGTTCGAAGTGCAGGCCGGCCGCAGCAACTCGAACGGTCACGGTACGAACACCGCCTTCGTCGAGGCGGTGTTCGACGAGCATCGCATCGGCACGACCCGCTTCAGCTGGTCGCCGGATGTCTCGCTCGGCTGGATCGATGGTCGCCATCTGGCGAACGACAACGGCCGCTACACCATGCGCGACTCGGTAGCGCTGCTGGCCGCCGGTGCACGCTTCCACTTCGGCGACGCCGGCGACTGGTACCAGCCGCTGTTCTTCAGCGAACAACTGGCCGCCACCAACCGCACCACCCACGCGCTCTCCAGCCACTACCAGTTCGTCAGCACACTGGGCTGGCAGGCGAAGCATTTCAGCGTGGCGCTCCGGCACATCTCCAACGGCGGCCTGCATCGCCCGAACACCGGCGAGACGATGGCACTGGTCGGCGTTGCCTTCGACATCTGACTGGCGCATGCCGATCCGTGAAAACGAGCACGGCCCCGTTCGGGGCCGTGCTCGTTTCGGTGATTGCCGCCGGTTTCAGTGGCCGCCGGCGACCGGTCTGGCCTTCGGCGTGAACGGCGGCCTGGCCAGCCATATCACCAGCACCAGCGCCAGGAAGATCCAGCCCAGCGCGTGGAACACTTCGTTGAACGAGATCTGGTAGGCCTGCTGGGTGATGATGTCGTTGAGCATGCCGGCGGCGGCCTGCTGGTCGCCCTGGCCGATCTGGTGCAGCGCGGCCTGCGCGGTCGGGCTGTAGGCGGTGATGTGCTCGGTCAGCTGCTCGTGGTGGGTCACCGCGCGGCGCTCCCACAGCAAGGTGGTGAGCGAGGCGGAGAAGCTGCCGCCCAGCGTGCGCAGGAAGGTGGCCAGGCCGGAGCCCGACGCGATCTCGTTCTGCTGCAGGTCCGACAGCAGGATGGTCAGCACCGGCATGAAGAACAACGCCACGCCCAGGCCCTGCCACAGCTGCACCATCGCCACGTGGTAGAAGTCGATGCCGATGAAGAAGTCCGAGCGCATGAAGCAGGTGCCGGCCATCACCACGAACGCGATCGAGGCCAGCGTGCGCAGGTCGAAGCGGGTGGCGTACTTGCCCACGAAGAAGGTCAGCAGCACCGGCAGCACGCCGATCGGCGCGGTGGCGAAGCCGGCCCAGGTGGAGGTGTAGCCGAGGTTGCGCTGCAGCCACAGCGGCACCAGCAGGCCGATCGCGAAGAACGCGGCGTAGGCCAGGGTCAGTGCGATGGTGCCGGCGGTGAAATTGCGGTGGCGGAACAGGCGCAGGTCGACGATCGGGTCCTTGTCGGTCAGCTCCCAGATCAGGAACACCGCGATGCCGATGGTCGAGACGACGCTGGTGACGATGATGAAGGTGGAGTTGAACCAGTCCTCGTCGTTGCCCTTGTCCAGCACGATCTGCAGCGCGCCCACGCCGATGATCAGGCTGACCAGGCCGACGTAGTCGACCTTCGGCCGCTCGGTCTTCTCCACTTTCGCGCGCAGCTGGTTGGCCACCACCATGCTGGCGAAGATGCCGATCGGCACGTTGATGAAGAAGATCCACGGCCACGAGTAGTTGTCGGTGATCCAGCCGCCCAGGATCGGCCCGGCGATCGGCGCCACCACCGTCACCATCGCCAGCAGCGCCAGCGCCATGCCGCGCTTGGCCGGCGGATAGATGCCGATCAACAGGCTTTGCGTGATCGGGTACATCGGCCCGGCCACCGCGCCCTGCAGCGCGCGGAACAGGATCAGCATGCCCATGCTCTGCGACACACCGCACAGGAACGAGGTCAGCGCGAACAGCAGCGTGCAGGCGGTGAACAGCCGCACCTCGCCGAAGCGGCGGCTGAGGAAGCCGGTCAGCGGCAGCGCGATGGCCATGCTCACCGCGAACGAGGTGATTACCCAGGTGCTCTGGTTGTTGCTGACGCCGAGGTTGCCGGCGATGGTCGGCAGCGACACGTTCGCGATGGTGGTGTCCAGCACCTGCATGAACGTGGCCAGCGACAGGCCGATCGTGCTCAATGCCAGATTGGGCGGGCGGAATTCGGTGGTCATCGGAACCCATGAGTGGTTGTAGGAGCCCGCTAGCGGGCGATG